>NZ_BAABHG010000020.1:0-165946 GCF_039541975.1 Amycolatopsis samaneae | reverse complement strand
GCCCAGACGGGCCAGCTCGACGGCACGCTGACGAAACTCAGGCGGGTGTGGTGCAGGCACCAGAACATCCTCCCTGGTGACCGGCGGTCACCTCAGGTGAGGTGTCCGGACAACCGGGGGAAGCTCATAGGGCCCTGTGTTCGCGCTTTCCGCGAACACAGGGCCCTACAGACTTACTCGTCGGGGTGGCGGGATTTGAACCCACGACCTCCTCGACCCGAACGAGGCACGCTACCAAGCTGCGCCACACCCCGATTACCGCTGTACTGCTCAGTGGGTCGAGAAGAAGTCTAGCGGACGCTGTTTCGGGCCTTGCGTGGGGCTTGCTTCCGGGGGTTTCGTGGCTCGGATCCGCGCGGGACCAGCGTCAACAGGCTGGCTTCCGGCGGGCAGGCGAAGCGGGCGGGTGCGTACGGTGACGTGCCGAGTCCGGCGGAGACGTGCAGCCACATGTGGGCGCCCCAGCGGGAGGCGCCGCGGGCGCGGGTGCGGTCGAGTTCACAGTTGGTGACGAGGGCGCCGTATCCGGGGATGCGGAGCTGGCCGCCGTGGGTGTGCCCGGCGAGGACGAGGTCGTAACCGTCGGTGGCGAAGGTGTCGAGGACGCGGGGTTCGGGTGAGTGAGTGACGCCGAGCCGGACGGCGGCGCGGCGGTCGGCGGGGCCGGAGATGTCGGCGTAGCGGTCGCGGCGGAGGTGGGGGTCGTCGACGCCGGCGGCGAAGACGGACTGGCCCGCGACGTCGACGGTGCGGCGGACGTGGGTGAGGTCGGTCCAGCCGTGTTCGACGAAGGCGGCGCGGAGGTCGCGCCAGGGCAGGTGGACGCCGTGGATGCGCTTCTTCTTGCCCTTGGGCATGAGGTAGCGGGCGGGGTTCTTCGGCTTGGGCGCGTAGTAGTCGTTGCTGCCGAAGACGAAGAGGCCGGGCCGGTCGAGCAGTGGCCCGAGCGCGCGGACGACCGACGGTACGGCGGTGCGGTGCGAGAGGTTGTCCCCGGTGTTGACGACGAGGTCGGGTTCGAGTTCGTCGAGTGCGGCGACCCAGCGTTGTTTGCTGTGCTGGCCGGGGAGCATGTGCAGGTCGGAGACGTGGAGGATGGTGAACGGCCGGGCGCCCGGGGCGAGAACGGGCAGCTCGGCGGTGCGCAGCGTCCAGTGACGGCGTTCGATGCCGATCGCGTAGCCGAGGGTCGCGGTGCCGAGTGCGAGGGTCCCCACGGCGAGACGGCGGAACGTCGCCCCGGAAGAAGTACGTGCATTACTGAGCGTGTTCACATTGTCCAGGATACGTGCTCATGGGTGGAAGGTGTTGACCGGTTCCGGGAAATTCGTTGAAGGATCTCCGCCGGTGATTCGGTTACTTCGGGTAGTCGTTTCCGTGGCGTTCGTGGTTGTTCCCGAAACGGTTTCGCGGCGCCCGGCGGTGTGCTCGCGGTCCGCTGATCTTTTCCGTTCTCCCGCGTCTCCCCGTTCCGCCGAACGGCCGAACGGGAGGAGGCGCGAATCCGGTCACTTATTACGATGTCGAGCCGGATTCGTTACCCCGCAAAGACAAAGCAGGCCCCGGCCGACCGGCCGGGGCCTGCTCGCGCGGTGGCTCAGCCCGCGCCGCCGGTGTATTTCGGATCGGGTGCGGGGAGCGGCAAGGCGGGTTGGTCCTTCAGGATGTTGCCCATGGCGCCGAACCAGGTCTGGGCCGGGGTCATGCCGCCGAACATATTGCCGTCGCCCTGGACCGCAACCACGTTGCCGGGCCCGTTGTAGCGGAGGCCGCCGTTGGGGTTACCTGGGTGACGGAACACCATGGCGGCACCGGCCAGCTGCGGGGTGGCCCCGACGTAGGTGCCGGAACCGCTGGTGTTGGTGGTTCCGGTCTTGCCCATGGTGGGCCGGTCCCAGTGGGCTTCCCGTGCCGCCCGGGAGGACGTGCCCGACTGGCTGTCCTTGCTCATGCCGACGGCGAGTGTGTTCGCCAGCGCTTCGGGAACGACCTGCTCGCAGGGGGCTTCCTTGATGGGCTTCGGATTGCCGTTGCGGTCGAGGATCTGGGCGATCGGGGTGGGCGGGCACCATTTTCCGCCGCTCACGATCGTCGCGGCGACGTTGGCGAGTTCGAGGCCGCTGGTCGGGCTGAAGCCGAGGGTGAACGCACCGATGCCCGGCGAGTTTCCCTTCGGACCGTAGAACGAGGCCTGCGACTCTCGTTCCTGGGGCTCCTGGGATTTCGGATTGACCGTGCCGCCGGTGGCGGGGTTGGACGCCATCGTGTTGCGCATCCCGAGCTTGCTTGCCATGTCGAGGACCGGCCCGAGGCCGACCTTTTCCTCAAGCGCGACGAATCCGGTGTTCGGCGAGGTGGCCAACGCTTGCTGAAGCGACATCTGCGGGCCGTAGTTGCCTTCACCGTAGTTGCTGAGGCAGTACGCCCAGGTTGCCTGGGCAACCAGCGGGCCGCAGCCGCCCGGCCCACTGGTGAAGACCTTTGAGATGTAGGTCTGCGGCGTCGGGATGGTGCTGTAGATCCCCGCCGCGTTCTTGTCCAGTGCCGCCGCGGCGGTGAAGATCTTGTAGCTCGATCCCGCGCCGGTGACGTTGGCGACGTCGTAGGGCAGCCCGTAGGTCGTCTGTCCCTGTGCCTGGTCGGTTCCGTAGTCACGGTTGGCGGCCAGCGCGACCACCTCGTGGCGTTCCTTGCCCGGTCTCACCAGTGACAACGTGTTCGCCACGTTGTTCTGGGTCTTCTTGACCTGGGTTTCCGCGGAGATCTTGGCTTCGTGGTTGGCCCGTTTGTCCAGCGTCGACTTGATCGTGTAGCCGCCGGAGTACAGCTCGTCCTTGGACATCCCGGTCTGCTGACGCAGGTATTCCTCGACGTACTGGCAGAAGAACCCGTTCTCGGGCCCGGCGCCGATGCAGTTGGCGGCGGGCTTCTGCGGTCCGTCCGGGGTGACGCCGAGCGGCTCGGTCTTGAAGCGGTCGGCGTCGGCCTTGGCGAGCTTCTGGTTGTCCACCATGCGATCGAGCACGAGGTTGCGGCGCGTGGTCGCGGCGGCGGGGTGGTTCCACGGGTCGTTGGCGATGGGGTTGTTCACCATGCCGGCCAGCAGCGCGGCCTGCGGCACGGTCAGCTTCTCCGGCGGGACGCCGAAGTAGGACTGCGCGGCGGCGCCGACCCCGTAGATCTGCCGGGAGAACTCGACGATGTTCAGGTAGCCCGCGACGATCTGCTCCTTCGAGAGCTTCGTCTCCAGCTGGATCGCGATCCGGGCTTCCTTGAGCTTGCGCGCGATCGACTGCTCCTGCGCCTTCTCCTGCGCGATCTTGTCGTTCCGGTTGACCACGTTGATCAGGTAGTTCTTGACGTACTGCTGGGTCAGCGTCGAGGCGCCCTGGGTGTCCCCGCCCGCGCCGTTGCTGACCGCGGCGCGCAGGGTGCCCTTCCAGTCGACACCGTGGTGCTCGTAGAAGCGCTTGTCCTCGACCGAGATCAGCGCCCACTTCATCGCGTCGTTGATCTGGTCCGTCTTCACCGGGAGCCGGTACTGGCTGTACAGCGTCGCGATCGGGTCGCCCGCCGAATCGGTGACCGTGGTGACCAGCGGCGGGGGGACGTCGGCGAGGTCGGACGAGGTCTTGTCGACCGTTTCGCTGGCCTGGTTGGACACGACACCGGCGGCGCCGACGACCGGGAACAGGATCCCGGCGACGAGCACCCCCGCGAGCAGACAGAGGCCGAGGAGCTTGAAGAGACCGTCTGGTTTGCGCACGGGGCCAGGGTACGCGGAGCTTGTGGTGACGCTGTGACCTCACACCCGTCACGGTGTGACGTCGGTGACAAAACAGACCCGCTGAGGTGACTTCTGGTAACGGAAGGCAAGCTAGGTCTTGGCGGGGGGAACCGAGGGCCCCTACAGTCCGTCAACAACTCACGAAGACTGCCGACGGATGGCCGAGCGCGAGGAGAGGTCGCTCGTCCGAACGGAGGCCCGGCGCCGGGGAGGTGCCGGAGGTCGACGTGAGCAGAGGGAGACACGCTCATGGGGTGGAGCGAGAGCTTCGTGCCCGTGGTGGGTGTCGATCACCAGGGGAGGAGCTGGGGGTCGTATGGACAGCACCAGCCAGTCGAGCTGGCGAATCAACGCGTCGTGCCGTGACGCCGATCCGGACGGCCTGTTCGTCCGGGGAGCCGAGCAGAACCGGGCGAAGGCCGTGTGCATGGGCTGCCCGGTCCGTACCGAGTGCCTCGCCGAGGCGCTCGACGGCCGGATCAACTTCGGGGTCTGGGGCGGGATGACCGAACGGGAGCGGCGCGCCCTGCTGCGCCGCCGCCCGGAGGTCGCCAGCTGGTCGGACCTGCTGGAGGCCGCCAAGCGGGACGCCGAGGTCAAGGTCGCCGTGAGCTAGGCGCGCGACTCCGGCCACCGCCGTTTCGCCGCGCTCTCGGTGCCCCTCGGCGCCGGGAGCGCGCGGATCGGCGACTTCGTGCTGCCCTCGTCGGCTGTTGTGGAGGTTTGTCGTCCGGAACGCGTCGTTCAGGGCATCGGTCCGGGGTGGCGGTGGCGTTACATCCCGCCGGTCTACGAGGTGGCGAGTTTGACGCCGATGTCACGCAGGCCGTCGATGTCGTGCACGTCGCCCGCCAGCGCGGGCACCCGTGCGAGCGGCACCTCCGGATGGGCCTTGGTGAAGCGCGCGAGCAGCCGGGTCTCCCGGTCGGCGAGCGCGACGCGGTCGGCGTGCAGCCGCAGCACCGCCTCGGCGAGCGGCGCGTTCGTGTTGCCCTCCTGCAGGGACTCCGCCGCGGCCAGCGCCTCCGTGCCGGACAGCGGCGCGAGCACCGGATGCGTCCGGTTCGCGACCAGCCCGGCCAGCGGCATCGACTCCTCGGAGAGCCGCTCCACGAAGTAGGAGGCCTCGCGCAGCGCGTCCGGCTCCGGCGCGGCCACCACCAGGAACGAGGTCCCGGCCGACCGCAGCAGCTCGGCGGTCTTGCGGGCCCGTTCGCGGAAACCGCCGAACATGGTGTCGAAGGCCTGCATGAACGCCGACGCGTCGGTGAGCAGCTGGCCGCCGATGATCGTCGACACCGCCTTGGCGAACATCGAGAACCCGGCGTTGACCACCTTGCGCAGGCCCCAGCCGCCCGCCTTCGCCGGCCCGGTGAGCAGGCGGATCATCCGCCCGTCGAGCGCGCTCGAAAGCCGGGTCGGCGCGTCGAGGAAGTCCAGCGCGGACCGGCTCGGCGGGGTGTCGACGACGATCAGGTCCCACTCGTCGGTGGCCGCGAGCTGGCCGAGCTTCTCCATCGCCATGTACTCCTGCGTGCCGGAGAACGACGTGGAAATCGTCTGGTAGAAGGGGTTCTTCAGCAGCTGCTCGGCACGTTCCGGGCCGGCGTGCTTGCGCACCATGTCGTCAAAGGTGCGGCGCATGTCGAGCATCATCGCCCACAGCTCGCCCTTCGGCTCGAAGCCCGCGACCTGTACCTGACGCGGATGGTTGCCGAGCTCCCGCAGGCCGAGCGCCTGCGCGAGCCGTCGCGCCGGGTCGATCGTGAGCACCACGGTCTGCCTGCCGCGTTCGGCCGCGCGCAGGGCGAGGGCGGCCGCGGTGGTCGTCTTGCCGACGCCGCCCGAGCCACAGCAGACGATCACCCGGCTGTTCGGGTCGTCGAGCAAGGCGTCGATGTCGATCGCGGTCATCAGCGCACCCCCTGGTCGATCAGCGCCTCGGCCAGGTCGTACAGCGCCGCGACGTCGATGCCCTCGTTGATCTCCGGCAGCTCCAGCGTCGGCAGGTCGGCCTCGGTGAGCTGCTCGCGCGCGCGTTGCTCGGCGGCCACACGCACGGCGTGTTCGACGGTCTCCTCGACCAGCGCGTCCAGCGTCTCGGCGGGCAGCTTGAGCCCGGCCGAGGCGAGCCCGGACCGGACGCGGGAGGCGTCGACGCGTCCGTCCGCGGCGGCGGTGACCGAGCGCGCGGGCAGCCGGGGCGGGCGGACCCGGTTCACCAGCACGGCGCCGGGGCGCAGATCGGCCCCGTCGAGTTCGGCGACGGCTTCGACGGTTTCCCGGACCGGCATCTCCTCCAGGAGGGTGACCAGGTGCACGGCGGTCTCGCCGGAGTGCAGCAGCCGGACGACGCCGTCGGCCTGGCCGCGGATCGGGCCGGTCTTGGCGAGGTCGGTCAGCGCCTTGGTGACGTCGAGGAACTTGACGACCCGGCCGGTCGGCGGCGAGTCGACCACGACGGCGTCGTAGGTGTGCCGCCCGTCGGACTCGGTGCGGCCGACGCACTCCTTGATCTTGCCGGTGAGCAGCACGTCGCGCAGGCCGGGCGCGAGCGTGGTCGCGAACTCGATCGCGCCCATCCGGCGCAGCGTCCGCCCGGCGAAACCCAGGTTGTAGAACATCTCGAAGTATTCGAGCAGCGCCGCCTCGACGTCGATGTGCAGCGCGCGCAGCTCACCCCCGCCGGGGACCGCGGCGATGCGCTGCTCGGCGTAGGGCAGCGGCTCGGTGTCGAAGAGCTGCGCGATGCCCTGGCGGCCTTCGACCTCGATGAGCAGGGCACGCCTGCCCTCGCGGGCCAGCGCGAGACCCAGCGCGGCGGCGAGCGTGGTCTTGCCCGTCCCGCCCTTGCCGGTGACGAAATGCAGCCGGGCACGGGCAAGCTCGTCGGACCAGCCGGTGGAGGGAGTTGTCACCGGATCACCCTAAATCAGCCGTTAACTGGCGAGCATCATGACGCTGACCGCTGTCGCCACGACGGCGACGATGATCCAGGTCGCCACGCCGGGCAGGACCGTGAGCATCACCACAGCCAGGATCGCGAGCACGGTCAGCGTGACGACGCCCGCCAGCGCGACCTGGCCGGAGCTCTTCGTCCGGTCTCGCGCCTTCGCCATCACGACCAGCACGAGCGGCAGCCCCGCCGCGGCCAGCAGCACGGTCGCGACGATCCGCCAAGTCTCCACAGGTCAACGTTAGCGGTCCGTGGGGGCCTCCCCGAGGGACTCCAGGTCCCTCGGGGAGGCCCCCACGGAACGTCAGCTGCCGAGGATGCTCGCCGGGCGGCAGGGGACGGGTTTCGCGTGCGCGGGGTCGAGGGCGTTGAGGATGTGCCCGGCCGCGTTGCGGTCGAAGGCCAGCCCGAGGTGCTCCGCGACGTCGAGCGCGCAGGTGTCCTGCAGGACGATGTTCCGCACGTTCGGGCCCTTGCCGAGACCGTTCGTGTAGGGAATGACGAGTTCGTCGTAGCGCGTGAGGATGTTCGTGTAGCTGACGCCGGGCTGGAAGATTCCGTTGCCGCTGTGCAGTTCCTTGAGGAAGTCCGAACCGGACAGGAACTGCGTGCACGACCCGCACGCGGGGCTGAGCACGCCGTCGATGAGCTGGCTCAGGCCGATTACCTTCCCGGCCTGGTAGAGCTGGGAAAGCCCGAGCAGCGTCGTGCCTTCCCACAACGGGGTGAGGCTCACGTACTTGTCCACTTTGGACGCGCCGCCGAGGAACTTCACGTAGTAGGAAGGCATCAGCGTGCCCTCGGAGTGCCCGAGAATGTCTACTTTGGACGCGCCGGTGGCGGCGAGCACCTTGTCGACGAACGCCGCGACCTGCTGGGCGGATTCCGGCATCGGCTTGAGCCCGCCCGGCTGGTAGATCGGCAGCCCGAGGCCGTTCTTGCCGTAGGTCAGGGAAAACACGCAGTACCCGTTGTTCTTCAGCAGCGGGCTGTAGGTGTTCCAGTTGACGGTCTGGTTGGCCGAAAGCCCGTGGAGCATGACGACGGGCCGGGGGTGCGCGGCGCTCGGCCTGCAGGAGAAGTCGTTGGCGCCGGGCGGTGATCCGTCCGGGTTCCGCAGCTGGGCCGCGACGGCGTCGGCCGCGGTCCACGGGACGGGAAGGTCACTCGACGCACTGGCGGCGGGGGCGGCGATCAGCGTGAGGACCGCGGCCAGGAAGGCGGCGGCGATGGACTTCGGTGTCCGCATGCTCAGGTCCTATCTACTCGCGAGTAGGTGTGAAGTGAACCACACTCGGGCCGGTTTCGGCGAGTCGTGACCTGGTCACTCACGGCGGTTTTCCGGACACGCCCCCGCGGGGGTTGCCCACTTGGCTACGCTCCCCGGCTATGAGCGCCAGCAAATGGGAGTACGCGACCGTCCCGCTCCTGATCCACGCGACGAAGCAGATCCTCGACCAGTGGGGCGAGGACGGCTGGGAACTGGTCACCGTGCTGCCCAACCCGACGGGCGAACAGCACGTCGCGTACCTCAAACGAGCCAAGTAACCGAGGGGAACCTTCGATGGCCTGGAGCGATCGGCTCGCCGAGCTCGGTATCGAACTACCAGGGGTCGCGGCGCCGCTGGCGGCCTACGTGCCCGCCGTGCGCAGCGGTTCACACGTCTACACCTCCGGTCAGCTGCCCTTCGTCGACGGCGCGCTCGCCGCGACCGGCAAGGTCGGCGCGGAGGTCAGCCCCGAAGAGGCGAAACAGCACGCCCGCACCTCGGCGCTCAACGCGCTCGCCGCGGTGCACGCGCTCGTCGGCGTCGACGAGATCGTCCGGATCGTCAAGGTGGTCGGCTTCGTCGCCTCCGCGGAGGGCTTCACCGGCCAGCCCGCGGTGGTCAACGGCGCTTCCGAGCTGCTGGGTGAGGTGTTCGGCGAGGCGGGTATCCACGCCCGCTCGGCGGTCGGTGTCGCGGAGCTGCCGATCGGCTCGCCGGTCGAGATCGAACTGATCGTGGAGGTGCGGTAGATGGACCCCGACATCGAACAGGCCACCCACGAACTGCTGCTCCGGCTGGCCGGGCGGCTGCCCGACCAGCTGCTTTGGCGGTTCCGGGACTGGCTCGGCGAGGGCGCGATGGGCACGCTCGCCAGGACACTCCCGAGGTCTTTGCTAAAGCACAGGATTGACCTTGATCAAACCGAGTACCGCCTGCTCGTCGCGGGGCTCATCCCGCACGGCGCCGACTGGCACCAGGTCAGTTCCACCCTGGGGGTAGACGACGTCACCGAGACCCGGTACACATTCACGCAGAGTGCGCCCGAATGGGTGAACTCTGTCGATTCCGTGTCCGTGTTGATGCACGCAACGTTGCGTGGTCGCCCGGATGTGGGAGAAGTGCGGCAGAGCTGGCGTCACCTCGATGTGGTCGGAGAGACCGGGACCAAGCGCGTGCTGCTGGTCACGGCGCTGTCCGGCCTGCCGAGGCTGACCGGCGAGCTGCAGCGGGTGCTGCGCGTGCTGGGCGACGAGGAGCCCAGCGTCGAGGTCATCCCGCCGCGCTTCGACCTGCCCGGGTATCACCGGGCGGCGCTCGCGAATTCCGAGCTGGTGTGTCTCGGTGCCGTGGGCACCGGGAATCGTCTGGTAGCCGCATAGCGCTCGCTCCGCCAGCGAGCTGGGAGGGAGCAAGCAATGGTGGAGGTCCACGACGCCCCGCCGATGGACGGGTTTTCGGTACCGCTGCGTCTGCACAATCTGCTGCTGGCACTGGCCGGCCGGATCGACGACAGCGCGCTGACCGAAGCGCGTGAACTGATCGCCCATGCCCACATCGACGAAGCCGTCGAGCTCACCACCGGCACCCTGATCGCCGGGAAGATCACGGTGAGTTCGGCCGAACAGCGCGAGCTGGCGCTCGTGCTGGAGATGAGCCGTTCGGACGCGACCCTCGCGAACGATCTGCTCGTCGACGAAGCCGAACTGGTGCACAGCCACCGGTTCAGCGGGGAGAACCAGCCGGAGTTCGGGCTCGCCGAGGCGCTCGACCGGACCCTGCAGGTGCTCCCGGACGTCCGCTCCGTGCACGCGGTGTGGCGGATCACCCCGGCGGGCAGCGTGCCGGGCGCGTTGCCGCAGCGCGTGGTGCTCGTGGAACTGGGGCCGGAGGGCAACCCGCCCGCGGTGGCCTTCCGCGTCGACTCCGCGCTCCGCCGCGCGGGCCTGCGTTCGGTCGTCGAGGTCAGCGGGCCCGGCGTCGCGCGCTCGACGTACCACCAGTCGGCGGGCGCCGCGGCGTCCCCGGTGTGGGTGGCCGGCAGCACGCAGGCGCCGAGCTACCGGCCGGAGCCGGTCGCGCCGACGCCCCCGCCCGCGCCGGTACCGGCTCCCGAGCCGGTGGCGGAGGCTGCGCCGAGCAGGCACGGCATCCGTACCCCGGCGGCCGAGTCCGCCCCGGCACCGGTGGTGCCGATCGTGCAGGCGTCCCCTCCGCCGCAGCCGACGGCCCCGCCCGCGGTGCCCGCCGAACAGCCGGCCCGCAAGTCGCGGTCGGAGACGCGGGCCGAGCGGACCTCGGACCTGACCTCGGCCGAGGTGGCGCAGCTGCGCCGGGCGCTGGCCGAGGATCCGGAGAAGGGCCGCGAGATCGCCGCGGGCAAGCCGAGCATGCACGAGGTCGTCGAGCTGCCCGCGCTGGATCTCGACGATCCGAGCCTGAGCGAGCGGGACCGGGCGCTGCTGCGGGAGCTGCACGCCGAACTCGCCGAACGGGAGCGCGCCGAGGCGGCGAAGATCCGCCTCAACGGCGCGTCGCGGAGTGGCGGA
The DNA here is from genome assembly GCF_039541975.1 of Amycolatopsis samaneae. Taxonomy (NCBI): domain Bacteria; kingdom Bacillati; phylum Actinomycetota; class Actinomycetes; order Pseudonocardiales; family Pseudonocardiaceae; genus Amycolatopsis; species Amycolatopsis samaneae. The sequence continues at coordinate 155,386 of NZ_BAABHG010000020.1, read as the reverse complement.
GATCGCTGGAACGCTTGAGTCACCGGGGAAATCCGGAGGTATGTTGCCGGGGTGCCTGATTCTCCTGAAGAGCTGATCTTCGACATCCCGGTCGGCGCCGGGGTCGGTACCCGGGCCAACGCGGACGGTCCGCCCGTCACGCCGAAGGACTCCGCCACGGTGATCCTGCTGCGTGACGGGACGGCCGGCCTCGAGGTCTTCCTCCAGCACCGGGTGCGTGGCATGGCCTTCGCCGGGGGCATGACCGTGTTCCCCGGCGGCGGGGTCGATCCTCGCGACGCCGACGCTTCCGTGCGCTGGACGGGCCCCGACGCGGCGTGGTGGGGCTCGCTGTTCGGCTGTGCCGAGGACGGCGCCCGCGCGCTGGTGTGTGCCGCGGTGCGGGAGACGTTCGAGGAGTGCGGCGTCCTTCTCGCGGGCACCGAAGAGACCACGGTGACTGATGTCACAGCGTTCGCCGAAGCCCGGCAGGACCTGCTCGCCCGCAAGGTTTCGCTCGCAGAGTTCCTTTCGGGCGCCGGGCTGACCCTGCGTGCCGATCTGTTCCGGCCGTGGGCGCACTGGGTGACGCCCGCGGCCGAACCGCGTCGCTACGACACCCGGTTCTTCCTCGCCAAGCTGCCCGACGGGCAGGAGGCGGACGGGGCGACGTCGGAGGCGTCGAGTTCGGGCTGGCAGCGTCCCGCCGAAGCGCTCGAAGACGCGCGGGCGGGCAAACGCACCCTGATGCCACCGACCTGGATCACGCTCAACGAGCTGACCACGTTCGAAACCGCCGAGGAAGCGCTTGCCGCCGAGCGCACCATCGTCCGGATCGCCCCGACCCTGGTCCGCGAGGGCGACAAGGTCCGCGTCGTGTTGGAGGAACTGTGACCGCCCCCGCCTACGGCGTGCTGCGCCGGGTGTCCGCGTCGGCGTCGGTGCTGCTGGAGAACAACCCGTCGTCGATGACGCTGGAGGGCACCAACAGCTGGGTGCTGCGTGCCCCCGGCGCGTCGGCCGCGGTCGTCGTCGACCCCGGCTACCGGGACCTGGAGCACCTCGAACTGCTCGCGGACGTCGGTGCCGTCGAACTGGTGCTGCTCACCCACCACCACCCCGACCACGCCGAGGGCGCGCCGTGGTTCGCCGAGCGGGTCGGTGCCCCGGTGCGGGCCTTCGACCCCGCGCTGTGCCTCGGCGCGGAGTCCCTTGTGGACGGTGAGATCGTCGCGGCGGGCGGGCTCGAAATCGGCGTCGTGCACACACCGGGGCACACCGGCGATTCCGTGTCGCTGCGCACCGAAGGGCAGATCCTGACCGGGGACACCATTCTCGGCCGGGGCACGACCGTGCTGCACGACCTCGGCGACTACCTGCGCTCCCTGCGCAAACTGGTCACCCTGCCCGAGGCCACCCTCGGCCTGCCGGGACACGGCCCCGAGCTTCCCGATCTGGCCTCGACCGCGCGCGAGTACCTTGCCCATCGGGAACAGCGGCTGGAGCAGGTGCGTTCCGCTCTGCGGGTGCTCGGTGCGGACGCGACGCCGCGTCAGGTGGTCGAGGTCGTCTACGCCGACGTCGACCGCGCGCTGTGGGCACCCGCCGAGCTGAGCGTGCGGGCCCAGCTGGACTATCTGCGTTCGGAGGTTGGCGAATGAGCGATGCTTGCGAGCGAATCATGGATGTCATGCGCCAAAAGGAATTGAACACTGACTCGCGGAGCGAGGCGATCGCATGAGTGAGGTCGAGGTCGAGTACTACTGGCGGCCGGGTTGCCCCTTTTGCATGGCGCTGAGCGGGCCCCTGGAGTCCAGTGACCTGAACATCCGGGAGTTCAACATCTGGGAGGACCCGGACGCGGCCGCCAGGGTGCGCGCGGTGGCGAACGGGAACGAGGTCGTGCCCACCGTGATCATCGGCTCGACCGCGCTGGTCAACCCGAGCTTCGCCGAGATCAAGACCGCGGTCCGCCGCGCCGAATCCGCCGCCTGAGCTTTCCCGCGCCCCAATGTGGCGTTCGGTGCGTCCAACGCACCGAACGCCACATTCGCTGCGTCCAACGCACCCAATGCCACATTGGGGCGCTCGTCCCCCGGATATCAGTGCCGGAGGGAGCAAGGGACCTTTGCTCTCGTTTCGGCGCCGGGCGCGGTCAGCGGGCGGCACCGACAAGTTCGGTGGTCTCGATCTTCGCCGAACGCGCGCTCGGCGGGCGGACCGTGCCACGCAGTAGCCACAGCAGCGCCGCGATCGCGACACCGGCGATCGCCGCCGCCACGAACGCCGCCCATGTGCCGACGTGCTCGACCAGGGAACCGCTGATCGACTGGCCCGCCGCGAGTCCCAGTGTGACCGAGGTGAGCACCCAGCCGAACGCCTCGGCCGCGGTGCCCTGGGGCGCGACGAGTTCGATCGTCGCGGAGTGGGTGGTCGACTGCGGGGTGATCAGCGCGCCGGCGAGCAGCATCGCCACCGCCAGTCCCCACAGCGAGGAGGGCAGCGCGAGCAACGCGACCAGTGCGCCGAACCCGCCGAGCAGCACCGGCAGCCGCAGGCCCAGCTGTCGCGGCCACGGCCGGAGGCTGTAGACGACGCCGAACGCGACCGAACTCAGCGACCAGGCCGACAGCAGCACACCGCCGATCGAGGCGTGCCCCGCCTCGGTCGCCGCCGCGGGCACCGCCACCTCGACGAAGCCGATCACCGCGCCGAAACCCAGCGCGGCCAGCGCGAGGGTGCGCATCCCCGGGCTCTCCAGCGCGCCAAGCAGCCGCCCGGCCGGGCTCGCCGACGCGCCCCAGGCCCGCACGGTCGGGGTCAGTGCGAACGCCGTCGCGCCGACGATCATGGCGACCGTCCCGGTCACGATGCCCGTGCCCGGCCACGGCGCGGCGATCAGCAGCCCGGCGAAACCGGGGCCGAGGATGAAGAAGACCTCCATGCTGATGGCCTCGTACGAGAACGCGGCGTTGCGGGCGCCGCCGGGCGGCAGCAGCCGGGTCCACAGCGCTCGCGACGCCGAGCCCACGGTCGGCTGGGTGAGGCCGCTCGTAGCGCCCAGCGCGATCAGGGTCGCGATCGGCGCGTGCGCCTCGATGGCGATGACCAGCCCGGTGACGGCGATCGCGAACAGCAGCGTCGTCAGCAGCAGCGGCCGGGTCGGGCCGAAGCGGTCGATGAGCCTGCCCTGGCCCACCGCGCCCAGCGAGACACCCACGAGCAGGCTGGCCGACACGATTCCCGCGTCCGCGAACGAACCGGTCTCGCGCTGGACGTAGAGCATGGCGGAGATGCCGATCATCGCGATCGGCAGTCGCGCGAGCACGGACGCCGCGGCGGCGGCGCGGGAGCCGGGCGTGGTCAGCGCGGTGCGGTAGTCGGCGAGGGAGGTGTGGGCTTCTTTGTGGGAGGGCGCTGCCTCGGGAGCGGGCACAGACTGGGACACGAGTACCAGTATGACCCAAACTGGTACGCGGGTACCAGTTGTTTGACGGTCACCTTGGTCACTGCCAAGCTTGAGGCAGGAACCCTCGGGCGCCTCGATCAGGTCTCGATCCGGTAACGCTATGTGGATTTTCCGTGAACCCGCGCAACGAAACCGGTGGGTCGGCGTCCTTGAGAGTGAATGGCCTTGAATTCGTGGGTATGGGCCAGCGATGGTTGTACAACACAAAATCACCCAGCTCCCTCCGGCATATGGGTCGGGGCCTGATCCGGAGGGCGGGGAGCGCGAATCGTCGGGGGATGGTCCGCGCAAGCAAAGAGCCGGTGCGCCACGTCGGGGGTGGCGCCCGGCTCTTTGTTGTTTCGCCACGTCCGTCGGGCCGCGGCCCGGCCAGTTTGGCGGCCTTCACCCCTGCGGGGTAGCCCTGACGTGGTGAACAGGTGACCAACGTGGGCTGAACGGAGTAGTAGACGCCTTGCTCGAACAAGGCGACCACGGCCCGGGGGTCCAGGGGGCGGAGCCCGCCTGGCGGGGGTTTGGGGGTTCGACCCCCAAGGGACACGACGAAGAGAGCCCTGTTTGCGCTTTCCGCAAACAGGGCTCTCCCACGAACGCCGTCTCAGCGGGCGCGGCGGGCGAGGCGCTCCGGGTCCAGGATCAGGACGCTCTTGCCTTCCAGACGCAGCCAGCCGCGGTGCGCGAAGTCGGCGAGGGCCTTGTTGACGGTCTCGCGCGAGGCGCCGACGTACTGGGCGATCTCCTCCTGCGTCAGGTCGTGGGTGACCCGCAGCAGACCGGCCTCCTGGCTGCCGAAGCGCTGCGCCAGCTGCAGCAGCGCCCGCGCCACGCGGCCGGGGACGTCGGTGAAGATCAGCTCGGCGACCATGTTGTTGGTCCGGCGCAGCCGACGCGCGACCACGCGCAGCAGCTGTTCGGCGATCTCCGGCCGGGTCGAGATCCACTGGCGCAGCGCCGGGCGGTCCATCGTCACCGCGCGCACCTCGGTCACCGTCGTCGCGCTGGAGGTACGCGGGCCGGGGTCGAAAATGGACAGTTCGCCGAACATGTCCGAGGGGCCGAAGATCCCGAGCAGGTTCTCGCGCCCGTCCGGCGACTTGCGGCCGATCTTCACCTTGCCGGACTGGATGATGTACAGCTTGTCGCCGGGCTCACCCTCGTTGAAGATGACGTGGCCACGGGGGAACTCCACGGATTCCAGGGTCTGGGCCAGTGCCTCCGCGGCCGCCGGCTCCACCCCCTGGAAAATGCCCGCACGGGCCAGGGTTTCGTCCACCTCGGGTGCCTCCTCATCGAGAACGACCCGCTTCCCGGCGGCCGGGAAACGTGTCGCCAATCACTTTCGCGTCAGTCTAGGGCGTGCTCGCGAGATCGCCTCTCGGGCGCGCCGCGTGGCGCGCGGCAGCCGGAAACGATCTCGCTCGACACAGGAGCCTAACTCCGCACGCGTCGCGCGCGTAGCCTGGCCGCCCTCCCGCCGAGCCGCCGCAGCCGGAACAGCTCCAGCGCGCGGCCGATCCCGTGCCCGTACAGGGCCCTGACCTCGTTGGGCTGCGCCTGCTCGAGGAACTCCTCGACTTCGTTTTCCTGCACCGCGACGTGCTTGAGCCTGCTCTCCACGCGCTCCATGAACAGCGCGAAGAACATGATCACCAGGGGGACCAGGATGACGAACCAGACGGTCATGACAGACGTCCACTACGCTCGGTGATCAGATGTGACTCGCTGGCAAAGCTAGGCATTGACTCCAGATCCTCGCTCATGGCGGCCTGAACTGCGCCGAGGTGGGTGTTCTGGCGTGTCGGCCGTCCACCGGTTGGGTGCTCCATCGGCTCGTCCGACGACGCCCGTAGGCTATCGGGGTGCCACCTGCCGCCACTAACGCACCCCGCAAGGGAGACGCCAGCGAGAGCCGGCTCGCCTTGGTGAGACGCGCACGGCGTATGAAGCGTTGCCTCGACGAGGTGTATCCGGACGCGCACTGCGAGCTGGACTTCACCACGCCGCTGGAACTGCTGGTCGCCGTCGTGCTTTCCGCACAGACCACCGATGTCCGGGTGAACCTGGTCACCCCCGCGCTGTTCAAGCGCTACCGCACCGCGGCCGACTACGCCGGTGCCGATCGCGCCGAGCTGGAGGAGTACCTCCGCTCGACCGGTTTCTACCGCGCCAAGGCGAACTCCGTGATGGGGCTGGGCGCGGCACTGGTGGAACGGTTCGACGGCGAAGTGCCCGGCAAGCTCAAGGACCTCGTCACGCTGCCCGGGGTCGGCCGCAAGACCGCGAACGTGGTGCTGGGCAACGCCTTCGACGTCCCGGGCATCACCGTCGACACCCACTTCGGCAGGCTCGTCCGCCGCTGGGGCTGGACCACCGAGGAGGACCCGGTCAAGGTCGAGCACGCGGTCGGCGAGCTGATCCCCCGCAAGGAGTGGACGATGCTCTCGCACCGGGTGATCTTCCACGGTCGCCGCGTCTGCCACGCCCGCAAACCGGCGTGCGGCGCCTGCCCGCTGGCCAAGGACTGCCCCTCGTACGGCACCGGGCCCACGGGCTTCGAAGAGGCCGCCAAACTCGTCAAGGGTGCGGAACGCGAGCACATCCTGGCGCTCGCGGCGTCCCGGTGACGAAGGTCACCAGGTGGGCGCTCGTGGTGGCGGTGCTGGCCGTCGCGTTGCTGGTCGCCTTCCTGCCCAGGGGTGGTGACCCGGCGCGGACGCCGCCCTCACCGGGGCTCGCCGACGCTCGCGCGAAGGCCGCGCTCACGCCGTGTCCGAGTCCCCCGGGTGGCGAAGTCGAGGCGCTGCGCGGAGTTTCGGCCGACTGCCTCGGGGACGGCGCCAAGGTCGACCTCGGGCAAGCGCTTTCCGGCGGTCCGGTGCTGGTCAACGTCTGGGCGTCGTGGTGCCAGCCGTGCCGGACCGAGCTGCCGGTGCTCCAGGACTACGCGCGTCAGCCCGGTGCGGCGAAGGTGCTCGGCGTCCAGGTCGCGAGTCCCGCCGAGGACGGCCTCGGACTGCTCGCCGAACTCGGCGTCCACCTGCCGTCGGTCTACGACGGGCCGGGGCGGACCGGGCCGGTCCGCGAGGCGCTCAAGACGCCCCCGTCACTGCCCGCGTCGTATCTGGTGACCGCGAGTGGTCAGGTCCGGTTCATCGCGAACCCACGCACGTTCCGGGACACTGACGAGGTGCGCGCAGCCATCGAAGCCACCACCGCAGGGGCCCCATGATCGGCCCGCTCGTGGTGCCCGAGTCGGTCCCCGAATGGCTTCGCCCCCTGGTCAAGGTGAGCGGCGAGGTCGACTCGCGGACGTTCACCCGGTTCAGCCCGCCCGACGACCGCTACACCCGGTCGGCGGCCGTGCTGATCCTGTTCGGGGAACGGGCCGAGGGCCCGGACGTGCTCCTGCTGCGCCGGGCCGACACGCTGGGTTCGCACGCGGGCCAGGTCGCCTTTCCCGGCGGTGGCGCCGAAGAGAGCGACGGCGGCCCGGTCGGGACGGCCCTGCGCGAGGCGGAGGAGGAGACCGGCGTCGTGCCGTCCGGGGTCCGTCCCATCGCGGTGCTTCCCGAGCTGTACGTCCCGGTGTCGCGCTTCGCCGTGACGCCGGTGCTCGCGCACTGGGAAACACCTTCGCCGGTCCACGCGGTCGATCCCGGGGAGACGGCGTCGGTGGCCAGGGTCGCGCTGGCCGATCTCGCCGATCCGGCGAACCGGTTCATGGTGCGCAAACCGGGCGCTTCCTGGAAGGGACCGGCGTTCGAGGTCGACGGATTGTTCGTCTGGGGATTCACCGCCGGCCTGCTGTCCGTGCTGCTCGGCCTCGGTGGCTGGGAGCGGGAGTGGGATCCCGGCGACGTCCGGGACCTTGACGTAGCGTTGGCCGAATACCGGGCGCGCGTCGCCGCGGGGAACGGTCGAGGCGGGACGGGCGAGGAGTAAGCCGTGAACTGGGTCGATGTGCTGGTGCTCGTGCTGGCACTGCTGGCGGGGGTCTCCGGCGCGTTCCAAGGCGTGATCATCGCGGTGCCCTCGCTGATCGGCGTGGTGCTCGGCGCGATCGCCGGGCTCAAGCTCGCCCCGGTCGTCGTCGGCCTCTTCGACAATCCGGTCGCGAAGGTGGCCTTCGCGTTCGCCACGGTGGTTTTCCTGATCGCGCTGGGCGAAGGGCTCGGGGTGTGGGTCGGCCGGAAGATCCGGCAGAAGGTCAACCCGGAGCGGATGTCAGGAGTGGACAAGACGCTCGGCGCCATCGTGCAGGCCGCCGTGGTGTTCGTGGTCGCCTGGCTGATCGCGACCCCGCTGACGAGCGTGCCGATCCCGGGACTGGCCAAGGCCATCAACGGTTCCGCGGTGCTCGGCCGGGTCAACGACGCCATCCCGGACGCCGCGCAGGGGCTCCCGAGCGAGCTGCGCAAGCTGCTCGACGCGTCCGGCTTCCCCGCCGCGATGGAGCCGTTCCAGAAGGCGCCCGCCGCCGACACCGGCCCGCCCGACACGGCGTTGCAGGCCAGCCGCGTCGTGACGGACGTGCACGGCAGCGTCGTGAAGATCCGTGGCAACGCGCCCTCGTGCTCGCGATCGCTGGAGGGCAGCGGGTTCGTGATCTCCCCGCAGCGCGTCATGACCAACGCGCACGTCGTGGCCGGGACCGACCAGGTGGCGATCGAGAGCACGTCGGGCGACTTCCGGGCGCAGGTCGTGTACTTCAACCCGGAGATCGACATCGCGGTGCTGGCGGTGCCGCGGCTGCGGGCGCCCGCGCTGGAGTTCGCGCCGCAGACGGCGAAGGCGGGTGACAACGCGATCGTCCTCGGCTATCCGCTCGACGGGCCGTACAAGGCGACACCGGCGCGGATCCGCGGCCGGATCAACCTGCGCGGACCGGACATCTACCAGGCCAACACCGTGCAGCGGGACGTGTTCACCGTCCGGGCGCCGGTGCGCAGCGGGAACTCCGGCGGCCCGATGATCACCCCCGGCGGCCAGGTCATCGGGGTGGTGTTCGGTGCCGCGGTGGACGACCCGGAAACCGGGTTCACGCTGACCGCGGACCAGGTCAGGGCCGAGGTGGACGCCGCGCCAGGGCAGTCGGTCGGCGTCGGCACCGGCCCCTGCGCCTCCTGACCCCGGGCGGAAATTCGCGTGGCCCGGCGTGCCGCGTTCCCTACGCTGAGCCGATGATCACCAGCACCGGCCTGCGGTTGCGGCCGCTACTGGCCGAGGACGAGACCGCGTTCCGCGCCGCCCACCGGGCGATGCTGTCCGACGGGTTCGAGTTCGGCTGGAAGCTCACGGAAGAGACGCCGTGGGACGCGTACCTCGCGATGCTCGACGACCAGCGGATCGGCCGGAACCTGCCGCCGGGCATCGTCCCGGGGACCTTCCTGGTCGCCGAGGTGGACGGGCGGCTCGTGGGCAGGACGTCGATCCGGCACGTCCTCAACGACTACCTCGAACGCTTCGAGGGGCACATCGGCTACGGCGTGCTCGCGCCGTACCGGCGGCGGGGGTACGCGACGGAGATCCTCCGGCAGAGCCTCGTGATCGCCAGGTCCGTCGGGGTGGGCCGGGTGCTCGTCACCTGCGACGAGGACAACGCCGGGTCGGCCGCGGTCATCGAGGCCAACGGGGGCGGGCTGGAGGACGTGGTGCCGACCGCGCCTGGCAGGCCCGCCAAGCGGCGGTATTGGATCGGCTGAGCGGCTCGGGGGTCCGAATTCGTCGGAACCATCCCGATTCCGTACTGATAACGCACGAAACTGGTACAGCGCGGGAGGGCTCGGCGCGGGCACAATGGGGTCCCCAGCCCGAAGGAGACGCGTGCCCCGTCGCAGTGATGAGCCCCGGCACCGGGAGAAGACCGCCGAGCCCTGCACGGAACAGGTGCGCAAACCCGTGTCCGCCGACGCCCTGATCCGGGACGAGGACGGCAGGCTCCTACTGGTCAAACCGGCGCTGAAGGCGTTCTGGGACCTGCCGGGCGGGGTGGTCGGGCCCGCGGAGTCCCCGCGTGCCGCCGCGCGGGGACGGATCGGCGAGGAACTGGGCCTCGCCGTCGACCCGGGGCGGCTGCTGGTGCTGGAATGGGTCGGCCCGCACGAGAGCTGGGCCGGTCAGCTGATGTTCGTCTTCGACGGCGGCGGGCTGGCCGCCGGGCGGGCCGAGCAGGTGCGCCCGGTCGGCGACAGTGTCGAGGACACCGCGTTCGTCACGCTCGACGAGGCGCGGAACCTGCTGCGCTCGGATGTCATGTCGCTGCTGGAGAAATCGCTGATCGCCCTGCTGACCGGCGGGTGCGACTACTTCGAACTGGCCTGAGGGCCCCGCGACTTGAGGAAGTCCACGAGCGCGTCGGTGGTGCGCTCGGGCGCTTCGAGGTGCGGGAAGTGCCCGACGTCCGGCCAGATCCGTGGCTGGCTGTGCGGCCCGGCCCAGCGCGCCGAGGCACGCGCGGTGTCCGGGAGGACGCAGGTGTCGGCCTCGCCGTGCAGTTGCAGCACGGGCGCGCTGACCCGCGAGCCGACGGCGTCGGTGAACCGCCTGCCCTCACCGCGGAACTGCGCGCGGAAGGCCCAGCGGTAGTACTCCAGCGCGCTGTGCGCGACACCCGGCACGAGCATCGCCTGCCGGAACTTCCTCGCGCTGGCGCGGAAGTCCGCCGTTTCGCGCCAGGCGGGGCCCGACCACGCGCGGAACAGGTCTTCGACGGCGACGGCGTTGTCCTCGACGAGCCGGCGTTCCGGTGCCATCGGGACCTGGAAGCGGAAGAGGTGCCCCAGCGCGCGGGTCTGACTCCCGCGGCGCAGCACCGCGAGGCGGCGCACCGCCGAGCGCAGCGCGAGCGGGTGCGCGGCGCCGATCGCCGTCACCGAGGACACCAGCCGGGGGTGCAGCGCGGCCACCGTCCAGGCGAGCATGCCGCCCCAGGCGTGCCCGGCGAGATGGGCCCTGCGGGCGCCCAGCGCCTTGATCAGGCCGCCGACGTCCCCGGCCAGTGTCCAGGCGTCGTAGCCGCGTGGCGGCTTGTCGGAGTCGCCGTATCCGCGCAGGTCGACCGCCACCGCGCGGAACCCGGCGTCGGCGAGCGCGGTCAGCTGGTGGTGCCAGGTCCACCAGAACTCGGCGAACCCGTGCAGCAGCACCACGAGCGGGCCCTCGCCGAGCTCGGCGACGTGCAGCAGGATGCCGTTCGCGGAGACGTCACGATGGACCCACGGTCCGTCGAGCCGGACGATCGAAGGATCGGGCGTCGCCTGCACCGTGTCGTCTTCGGGGACGGGGGTGCTCAGGGCCGGGGCGCGGTCGGCAGGTCGTCCGCGGTCTCGGGCTCCTGGCTCGGCTTGAACGCCGCCGCCGTGTCCTTGACGCTGGTGATCGTCCGCTCGGGTCCCTTGATCTGCTTCACCTTGCGGTAGCCGAGGAACCCGGCGACGCCGGCGGCGGCCAGCATGAGCAGGAACACGATGCCGTACGCGGCCCAGCGTTTCAGCCACTCGGAGAGCAGCTCACCGAGGAAGAAAAAGAAGAAGAACGAGCTGTACAGCGCGACGGTCAGCGCGACGAGGAAGAAGACGGCGCCCTTGAGGCCCTTCTTCGCTTCGCGGGCGATCTCCGACTTCGCCAGCTCGACCTCGGCCCTGACCAGGGTCGAAAGGTGCTGGGTGGCATCGCCGACGAGCTTGCCGATGGACTGTTCGCCGTCGACCTCGTCCGCGTTGGACAGGGGGAGGTAGGGCACGGCCCCCACGCCGTCGGGGCCGGTGCGTTCGTGTTTGGGGCTGCTCACGGTGGTCATCGTGCCACGTGCCACTAGGCAGGGCGCGATGGACCAGCGGGAGTGTCGTCATCGGACTCCGCCCCGGCGTGCGCGCGGTTGCGGCGCAGGAGCAGTGCGGCGGCCGAGAGCGACGCGATCGCGGACGCGATCAGCACCGCCGCCTTGGCGAGTTCGCTCGTCTCCTCGGGCAGCGCGAGTTCGGCGATCAGCAGGCTCACGGTGAATCCGACGCCGCCGAGCAGCGACAACGCGCCGAGATCGCGCCAGCCCATGCCCCGCGGTTTCTCCGCGAGCCCGGTCCGGACGGCGATCGCGCTCGCGCCGAGGATGCCGACGACCTTCCCGACCAGCAGCCCGGCCAGCACCGCCAGCGGCAGTGCCGTGGTGAACACCGCGCTCAGCGCGTCGGCGTTGACCGTGATCCCCGCCGCGAACAGCGCGAACACCGGGACGGCGACGGCCGCCGACCACGGCTGGAGGCGGTGTTCGAGCCGCAGCGCGGGGGCCTCCGCCTCGCCCTCGTCCGGGCGGACGCGGGTGAGCAGGCCGAGCGCGACCCCGGCGATGGTCGCGTGGATCCCGGTCGTGTGCACGGCCACCCAGACGATCACCGCCAGCGGCACGTACAGCCACGCCGTGCGGACCCGCTTGTGCTGCAACCACGCGTACAGCGCGAGTGCGGCGACGGCGACGCCGGCGGCGGCGAGGTCGAAGCCGGTGGTGAACAGGACGGCGATGACGATGATCGCGCCGAGGTCGTCGACCACCGCGAGCGAGAGCAGGAAGACCCGCGCGGAGCTGGGCAGGTTCGACGCGGTGAGCGCGAGCACACCCAGCGCGAACGCGATGTCGGTGGCGACCGGGATCGCCCATGCCTTGTCCATCCCCGGGCTGCCCCAGCCGACGCCGAGCGCGATCAGTGCGGGCACGACCATGCCGCCGATCGCGGCCACCACGGGCAGCACCGCCTGCTTGAACCGCGACAGCTCGCCGATGACGAGTTCGCGTTTGAGTTCGAGCCCGGCGACGAAGAAGAACAGCGCGAGCAGGCCGTCCTTCGCCCAGTCGCCGATGCTCAGGCTGAGGTGGAGGAACTCCGGGCCGATCTCGAAGTCGCGGAGCGCGTGGTAGCTGTCCTTGAGCGGCGAGTTCGCCCAGAGCAGGGCGATCGCGGTGGCCACGAGCAGGATGATCCCGCCGGTGGTCTCGGTGCGCAGGTAGCGGGCGAACTCACTCACGGCCTGCGCCGGGCGGCGCAGTCGGGAAGCGGCCACGGGTGTCCTCCGGGTCTTTCGGCAACGGCTCGAACTGTTGCCGACCAGACTTCCCGGCGCACCTTGACGAGATTTTAACGCTCGGAAGGGTGGGTGACAGTGCGTTCATGACCGTCACCACATCGGGAATTCGCAGGTCTCCGGGGGTGTTGCGGCCCCGCGCCGCGCGTCCGGACCGGGGGCCGATGGTCCGGACGGGCGTCTCCGGGAGCGGCATTCTTAGGTCGGTGGTGACCTCACGTGATCGGCTTCTACCATGCCAATTGACAACGATGTCTAGGACAAGGACGAGAGTGGTGAGTACCTCTACCGAGGTCCAGCAGGACACCAGGTTCTTCGGGCACCCACGAGGGCTCGCGAACCTGTTCGGCGTGGAGATGTGGGAACGCTTCTCCTTCTACGGCATGCAATCGATCCTCGCGATCTACCTGTATCACGAGACCACCAAGGGCGGCCTCGGTATCCCGCAGGAGACCGCACTGGGCATCGTCGGCGCGTACGGCGGCATGGTCTACCTGTCGGCGGTCATCGGCGCCTGGGTGGCCGACCGGCTGCTCGGCCCCGAACGCACCCTGTTCTACAGCGCGATCCTGGTCATGCTCGGCCACATCGCGCTGGCGCTGCTGCCCGGGTTCGCGGGCATCGGCGTCGGCCTGGTCCTGGTCGCGATCGGCAGCGGCGGGCTGAAATCCAACGCGACGGCCATCGTCGGCACGCTCTACGCCGAGGGCGACGAGCGGCGTGACGGCGGGTTCACGCTGTTCTACATGGGCATCAACCTCGGTGCCTTCGTCGGCCAGATGCTGACCGGGCTGGCGCAGAAGGAACTGGGCTTCCACTACGGCTTCGGGCTCGCCGCCATCGGGATGGCGCTGGGGCTGATCCAGTACTCGATCGGCCGCAAGAACCTCGGCGGCAAGGCCAGGGAGGTGCCCAACCCGCTGGCCGCGTCGCGGCGGATGCAGATGCTCGCGGTCGCGATCGTCGGTGTCGTCCTGATCGTCGTGCTCGTGCTGACCGGCGTCATCCGGGCGGACAACCTCGCCGACATCGCGGTCGGCGTCGTGATCGTCGCTTCGGTGATCTACTTCGGGGTCATCCTCCGCAGCAGCAAGATCACCTCCGACGAGCGCAGCAGGGTGTACTCGTTCATCCCGATGTTCATCGCCAGCGCCGCGTTCTTCGCGCTGTACCAGCAGCAGTTCACCGTCGTGGCGACCTACAGCGACAAGCGGCTCGACCGGGACCTGTTCGGCTGGGAGATGCCGGTTTCGTGGGTCAACTCGGTCGTCCCGGTGTTCGTCATCGTGTTCGCGCCCGTCTTCGCCGCGGTCTGGACGAAGCTCTCCTCGCGGCAGCCCTCCTCGCCGATGAAGTTCGTCTGGGGCACGGTGCTGATGGGCATCGCGTTCCTGCTGTTCCTGCCGATGGTCGGGACCGGGGCGAACGGCAGCCCGCTGCTCGCGCTGATCGGCATTCTCTTCGTCTTCACCATGGGCGAGCTTTTCCTTTCCCCGGTGGGACTTTCGCTGTCGACCAAGCTCGCGCCCGACGCGTTCCGCACGCAGATGGTGGCGTTGAACTTCCTGTCGATCTCGCTCGGGACAGCGTTGTCCGGGAAGCTCGCGAAGTACTACGACTCGAACGACGAGGTGCCGTACTTCAGCATCATCGGCGGCACGGCGATCGTCATCGGTGTGCTGCTGTTCTTCGGTACGCCGTTCATCCGCAGGCTGATGAAGGGCGTGCACTAGTACGACCGCATCGCCCCGGTGCCGCGTCGCGGTGCCGGGGCGTTTTGCTGTCCGAATCGGCGGGCGGGTTTCGGTCTCCGTCGAATTATCGGCCGAACGGACCGGCGATACCTGCCCGTCTGTCTGCCTGAAAGTATGTTGCAGGTTGGCAAGTGGCACCGATACCGTGAATCGTATTACGGGGAATCAAACCAGGTAATGCCCGGGAGGGATTGCATGGAGGTTCTTTCCAGTCCTACGAATGTTATCTGGGACGTTACCTACGCGTGCCCGTTGCGGTGTATTCACTGCTACTCCGAATCGGGTAGAAGGCCCACTCGGCAATTGCGGCACGAGGAGCAGGTCAAGGTAGCGGACGCGATTATCGAAATGCGACCGCAGATGGTGGCAATCGCCGGTGGGGAACCGCTTTCCGTCAAAGGGATTTTCGAGGTCGCGGAGCGGATGTCGCGGTCCGGGATTCACGTGATGTGTTATACCGGCGGCTGGCCACTCCGGCGGTCGATGGTGGACGATCTGGTGCGGAGCTGCGATTCCGTCAAGGTGAGCCTGGACGGTGCGACCGCCGGAGTGCACGATCGCGTTCGTGGCCGGAACGGCTCGTTCGAACGGGCGTTGGCGGCACTGGGCCTCCTTGACGAGGCCGCGCGCGACGCCGGCGGCGCGGGGTTCGCCTTCGGCATCGACACCGTCGTCGTCCGAAGCAACTTTCACCAGCTGGAAGACATCTGTACCACCATCGCGCCGCGCTTTCCCGCACTCGGCTCGCTCGATTTCGGGGCGGTGGTACCGGCCGGGCTGGCCAGCCGCCGCGGGTTCGAGGAACGTGAGCTCCTGAGCGAGGAGCAGGTCCGGCTGATGGGCGGGGCCGCGCTGGAGAGACGTCTGCGCTCGCTCGCGCCGCCGTCCGTGCGGGTCACCTGCACCGACAACCTCGTCCTGCAGATGAATCCCCGGCAGTTCGCGCGGGGCTGTGATTTCGCGGCCCTGCAGATCGAACCGGACGGCGAGGTCAGGGCGATGCCGGTGTACGAGGGTACGGTGGGCAGCCTGCTGGAAGAACCCTGGCACGTGTTGTGGCGGCGCGCGACGCAACGCTGGACCGATCCATTCGTCGTGGAGGCTCTTTCCTCGGTTCGCACCATGGCGGAATGGGCCGACGCCACCCGGCGGATCGATTACCATTTCGGGTCGGACTCGGTCCGTGCTCGTATCGATCGGCGGCCGGATTTTCTCGGGGTTACCGGCTGATTCGTCGAAAGTCTGTCCCGGATCTCGAATCCGGGTCTCGTTTCGGGGTTTCGCCTGTGAAAGCCTGTGGAGGAGGCTGCGGAAGCCGTATTCGCGGTGTCCCGCTCTCGTCGACGATGGGGGGAGGTGAACGACCATGGCTTACCCGCCGCCCAGCAAGGTCAACCAGTGACCGGTCTACCTGTGAGCTGACAGCTGGACGCGTTGCTCCCGTCCTCGTAGGCGGGAGCAACGCCACTGGCCGGGACAACGCCGGGGAAGCGCATGCGGGCGTACGGAGTGCTGTTCACCTTCCGCGGGGTGCCGCGGTTGGTCGTGGCGTTGACGGTCACCCGGCTCGCGGCGCCGGTACTCAACCTCAGCCTGTTGCTGGCGGTCGTGGCGGTTCAGGGCTCCTACCTGGCCGGCGGGCTGGCGTTGACCGGGTTCGCGGTCGCGCTCGCGCTGTTCGTGCCGGTGTCGGCGAGACTCGTGGACCGGCTGGGCCCACGGCCCGTGCTGGTGAGCACGCTGCTGCTGCACTTTGGTGCCTACGCGCTGACATTGATCGCGATGTCGCACCACGCGCCCGCGAGCGTCCTCATCGGGGGTGCCGTCGCGCTGGGGGCGAGTAACCCGCCTGCCTCCCCCGTCATCCGATCGACCTGGCCGGTCGTCCTGCCCGCCCGGCACACCAGGGCCGCCTTCGCGCTCGACGCCGTGCTCAACGAGGTCATGGTCGTCATGGGCGCGCTGGTCGTCTCGGCGTTGGTGGCGGCCACTTCGCCCGTGATCACCGTGGCCATGGCGGGCGTCGGCACCTGCGCCGGGATCCTGATCCTGCTTTCCATGCCGGATCGGGTGCGCGAGGACGCCCCGGCTCCCCGCCGGCGGCTTCTGGGACCACTCGGGTCACGGGAGGTTCGCGTGCTGCTCGGGATCACCGCCTGCGACATGCTCGCCTTCGGCTGCGTCCTCGTCGGTGTCACCGCCGTGGCCACGACCGGCGGCGTGCCGGAGCTGTCCGGTGTGCTGCTCGGCGCCTACTCGTTCGGCGTCGTGGTCAGCGCGCTGGGTTTCGGGACGCGGCAGCGGGATCCACGTCCCCGGCGTCAGCTCGCCACGTTGCACGCGGCTTCCGCGGTCCTGCTCGTCGTGACCGGTCTGGTGCCGGGATTCCTCCTGAACGCGGCTCTCCTGGTCGTGGTGGGACTCGTCGCCGGTCCTCGTGACGCGCTGCATCAGGTGGTGCTCGGCGACGTGGCCGCTCCCGAACATCGAGCCGAGGCGTTCGCCTGGATGAGCACGTTCATGTGGCTCGGCAACGGCATCGGCACCGCTCTCGCGGGACGGCTGCTCGCCGAGGCCGGCGGTGCGCACCGGACGACCTTCCTGGCGGCCGCCGCCGCGGCCGTCGCCGCCGCGGGGCTTTCGCTGTTCCTCGGCCCGGTCCTGCGGGCCGCTGGTGCGCTTCCGCCCGGACGAGCACCGATCCGCCCGGTCGGCGGTACACCCCGATCGAACTGGAGGAAGCACCGATGATCGGCATCAACCGTTCCACCCGCCCATGGTGGAGGTTCGTTTCCGCGCTGGCGGCCTGCGTCTGCCTGCTCGCCGTCAGCGCGGCACCGGTTTCCACGGCCGGCCAGTACGACCGGCGATGGCTCGCCGAAATCCTGGGCAGGGAGGTGAACGGAACCAACGCGTGGACCCATTTGCAGGCCATCTCGGCGGCGACGGCGGCCAACGGGGGCAACCGGGTCTCCGGGTCCGCGGGCTACGACGCGTCGGCCGGCTACCTGACCAGAACGCTCAGCGAGGCGGGCTACCAGGTGCGGCGGCAGGAGTTCACCTTTCCCGACTACGAGACGGTGGCGGAGACCGCGGCGGTCACGGCGCCGGTGAACCGGCCACTGCACGCACTGCTCGCGTACTTTTCCGTGTCCACTCCGGACCAAGGGCTGGCGCGTCCGGCGGTGCTGCCCAAGGGACAGGCGACCGGGTGCACCGCGGCCGACTACGCGGGCGCCGACGTCGCTGGCAAGATCGTTCTGGTCGACATCGGTGCCTGCACCACGGCGGCGAAGCAGCTGACAGCGGCCGCTGCCGGTGCCGCGGCGATGCTGATGAACGTCAACTATCCCCGCGAAACCATGAACATCCGGTACCGGATCAACCCGCCGGGGGACGCTCGCATCCCGACCGCCACGCTGCCCCGGGGCGAGGCCGAGCAGCTGAAGGCGGACATCGCCCGAGGGCCGGTCAGCGTCCGGCTGGACCTGCGAAGCCGGGCCGTCACCACCAGGGCCTACAACCTGATCGCCGACACCCGGTCGGGAAGTGCGAACGACACCGTCGTGCTGGGTGCGCATCTCGACAGCGTGGACATCACGCCAGGGATGAACGACAACGCGGCGGCCGCGGCGATGGAGCTGGAGATCGCGCTACGCCTCGCACCGTATGCCGGTCACCTCAAGAACCGGGTCCGGTTCGCCTGGTGGGCGGCCGAGGAGAAGGGGCTCGTCGGCTCGCGGCACTACGTCGACCAGCTGACACCGCCACAGCGCGACGGGACCGCGTTGTACCTCAACCTCGAAATGATCGCGTCGCCGAACTTCGCCCGTCTGGTCTACAATGGACGAACGCCGAACGGCCCCGCGCCAAGGGGATCGGAGCGGATCACCAAGGTCATCACCGACTACTTCGCCGCGCGGAACCTGCCGACGGCCGGACGTGACCTGGATGACCGATCGGACCACGCGCCGTTCGTCGCCGCCGGCATCCCCTCGGGCGGGGTCAACGCCGGAGCCGAGACCTTGAAACCGCCGGAGTGGGTGCGGCTGTTCGGTGGTACCGCGGGCGAAATGCTTGATTCCTGCTACCACCAGCCGTGCGACACCCTGGACAACGTGAACAAGACGATCTTCGACCAGTTCGGCCGGTCGGTCGGCTGGGCGACGGGCCGCTTCGCCATCGATGTCTCCGACGTCAGGGGCAACCCCTAGGCGCCGCCGGGCGTTCGGCTAGCCGACGGTGGTGCCGAAGAGGACCCCGACGAAGTACGTCACCAGCATGGTGAGCGCGCCGACGCCGACGTTGCGCAGGATCGCCCGTTTCACATCGGCGTCACCGAGCCGCGCGCTGATCCAGCCGGTCAGCACGAGGCCGAGGACGACCGCGGCGGCACACGCGCCGACACGCAGGGAAACATTGGTCCACGCGATGGCCAGCAGCGGCAGCAGCGCGCCGACGGTGAACGCGATCAGCGACGCCCACGCCGCCTGCCACGGGCTCGTCAGGTTGCCAGGGTCGATCCCGAGTTCGGCCTCCGCGTGCGCCTGCAGGGCGTCCTTTTCGGACAGTTCGCGGGCGACCCGCGCGGCGAGTTCCGGGGAGAGGCCCTTCCGCTCGTAGATCTGCGCGAGCTCGGCTTCCTCGGCCTCCGGCATGGTTTTCAGCTCGTGTTTCTCGAGCCGCAACATCGCCTTCTCGGTATCGCGCTGGGTGCTCACCGAGACGTATTCACCACCGGCCATCGAAAACGCGCCGGCCACCAGCCCGGCGATTCCGGCGGTGAGGATCGCTATCCGGTCCGTGGTCGCGCCCGCGACGCCGACCACGATGCCCGCCACCGACACGATCCCGTCGTTGGCGCCGAGAACCCCGGCGCGCAGCCAGTTCAGCTTGCCGCCGACGTCGTCGTGGTGTGGTTCGTCCGAGTGCGAGGAGGCCTCGTCATTCAGCGTGTCGGTCACCGCTTCAGTGAAACACGAAAACCGGGATCCGGCTAATGAGGGTTGCTTTTCCGAAATTCGGTGAAGACAGGCAATCCTTACGCAGGATCGCCTTACCTGAACGGGTTTCGGCTCGCCCGTCCTGGCGCGTCCAGAATGGATTCAAGTCCCTCAATGTGGCATTCACGGACCTTGGCGCCGGGTGGACGGCAGAACGCCCGGCGCCGCGTGATGCGACTCCGGGCGTTCTGGTGACTGGCCGCCTCGGCGGCCGGTGCTTCTCCTGTGGGTCAGCCGTCCAGCTCGGCCAGCGCCTGCTTGGCGCGCTCCAGCTCGGCCTCGAGCTGGGCGACCTTGGCGGCCTGCGCCTCGCGGGCGGCGTTGATGACCTCGTCGATCGGACCGGACAGGTCCTGGTGCAGCTCCTTGGCCGCGCGGGACACGGCGGCGGCGGGGATCTCGAGGCCCTTGGCCACCCACTTGCTGCCGTTCTTCAGCTCGGCCTGCCACTCGCCGTCGGCGGTGCCGGTGACGGTCAGGATCAGCTCGACCGTGCGGGTCTTCTTGGCCGTGGTCGGCGTCTTCGGACGGCCGCGTTTCGGCTTCGGCTCCTCGGCGGGCTTCTCGTCCGCGCTCTCCGGCGCCTCGGCGCTGTCGGCCTTCTCGTCCGCGGAAGCGGAAGCGGTGGCCTCGGCGGTGTCGGTCTCGGTCTTCGAGGTGTCGGCGGGCTGTGACGCCGGAGCCGTCGCAGCGTCGGCCGTCGTCGGTTCCGTTTCGTGCGTCATGACATCCACGGTCATCGTTGGTGTCGTCTCCTTGCCCGGAAATGGGGTGGGTACAGCGGCACATCTTAGAACAGGCGTTCGACGGCCGCCATTCGGGGTGGTCAAACGCCGTGGGGGCCTCCCTGAGGGACTCCAGGTCCCTCAGGGAGGCCCCCACGGAGCGTCGGAGTCAGTCCTCGGACTTGCCGGACTGAAGGCCGGCGGAGATGAGGTCCATCACCGCGGAGTCGGCCAGCGTGGTGACGTCGCCGACCTGCCGGTTCTCCGCGACGTCGCGGAGCAGGCGGCGCATGATCTTGCCCGAACGCGTCTTCGGCAGCTCCGGGACGACCAGGATCTGCCGCGGCTTCGCGATCGGCCCGATCTCCTTCGCGACGTGGTTGCGCAGCTCCTGGACCGCGGCGTCGCCACCGTCGCTCGCGTTGCCGCGCAGGATCACGAACGCCACGATGCCCTGGCCGGTCGTCGGGTCGGTCGCGCCGACCACGGCGGCCTCGGCGACCGTCGGGTGCGAGACCAGCGCCGACTCGACCTCGGTGGTCGAGATCCGGTGCCCGGACACGTTCATCACGTCGTCGACGCGGCCCAGCAGCCAGATGTCGCCGTCGGCGTCGTACTTCGCGCCGTCACCGGCGAAGTAGTAGCCCTGCTCGGCGAAGCGCGACCAGTAGGTGTCCTTGTAGCGCGCCTCGTCGCCCCAGATGCCGCGCAGCATGCCCGGCCACGGCTTGTCGAGCACCAGGTAGCCACCGCCGCCGTGCGGGACCTCGACGCCCTGGTCGTCGACGACCTTCGCCGAGATGCCCGGCAGCGCGCGCTGCGCCGAACCCGGCTTCGTCGAGGTGACGCCCGGCAGCGGTGAGATCATGATCGCCCCGGTTTCGGTTTGCCACCAGGTGTCCACGATCGGCGCGCGGCCGGCGCCGATGTTCTCCCGGTACCAGATCCAGGCCTCGGGGTTGATCGGCTCGCCGACGCTGCCGAGCACCCGCAGCGAGGAGAGGTCGTACTTCTCCGGGATCTCCGCGCCCCACTTCATGAACGTGCGGATCAGCGTCGGGGCGGTGTAGTAGATGGAGACCTTGTACTTCTGGACGATCTCCCAGTGCCTGCCCTCGTGCGGCGTGTTCGGGGTGCCCTCGTAGACGACCTGCGTCGTGCGGTTGGCCAGCGGCCCGTACACGATGTAGCTGTGCCCGGTGACCCAGCCGATGTCGGCGGTGCACCAGTAGACGTCCTCGCCCGCCTTGTGGTCGAAGACGTTGTGGTGGGTGTAGGCGGCCTGGGTGAGGTAGCCGCCGGAGGTGTGCAGGATGCCCTTCGGGTTCCCGGTGGTGCCCGAGGTGTACAGGATGAACAGCGGGTGCTCGGAGTCGAACGCCTCGGGGGTGTGCTCGGCGGACTGGGCCTCGACCAGGTCGTGCCACCAGACGTCGCGGCCCTCGGTCATCGGCACCTCGTCACCGGTGCGGCGGATGACGACGACCTTCTCGACCGACTCCGCGCCGTCGAGCGCTTCGTCCACGTTGGTCTTCATCGCCACGGCCTTGCCGCGGCGGTACTGCCCGTCCGAGGTGATGACGACCTTCGCGGCCGCGTCGTCGACCCGCGAACGCAGCGCCGTCGGGGAGAAGCCGCCGAACACGACGCTGTGCAGCGCGCCGATCCGCGCGCAGGCGAGCATCGCGAAGATGGCCTCGGGGATCATCGGCAGCTGGATCGCGACGCGGTCGTTCGCGCCGACGCCGAGGGAGAGCAGGGCGTTGGCGGCCTTCGAGACCTCGTCCTTCAGGTTCGCGTACGTGATGTCGCGGGTGTCGCCCGGCTCGCCGACCCAGTGGATCGCGACCTGGTCGCTGTGCCCGTCGGCGACGTGCCGGTCGACGCAGTTGTAGGCGACGTTGAGCTTGCCACCGACGAACCACTTCGCGAAGGGCGCGTTGCTCCAATCGAGGACCCGCGTCCACCTGGTGTCCCAATGCAGCCGGTCTGCCTGCTTCGCCCAGAACTGCTCGCGATCGGCGTCGCTTTCGGCGTACAACTCGGCTTTCGCGTTGGCCTGCGCGGCGAAATCCTGGCTGGGCGGAAAGGTGCGGCTTTCGGTGAGCAGGTTGTCCAGGGCTGGGGACTGCTCGGTCATGGTGCAAGGCCTCCTGTTGTGCGAACCCGCGGCTCACGGCACGCTAGCGACGTTAGTCCCTCATGTAAAAGGTTGCGGCGTGGTTGCACCACTGCTGGGGTAGCCGGGCAATACCAGTCGATCTTCAGGTCCGGTAATGGGCTGCCGAAAGCCCTGATTCCAGAGCGTGTCGAAAGGCCACTTCGGCGTTGCTTATGCTCGCGTGAACGATGCGGAAGGGCAGGGGCGATGGCCGAAGAGCGGGAAGAGCTCACCTGGGAGTTGTTCGGTTCGGCCAGCAGGGAGCTGGCGCAGACGATCGCCGACGACGGGTTCGAGCCGGATCTGATCCTGTCCATCGCGCGGGGCGGGCTGTTCGTGGCGGGCGCGCTCGGCTACGCGCTCGACGTGAAGAACCTGCACGTCATGAACGTCGAGTTCTACACCGGCGTCGACCAGCGGCTCGACCTGCCCGTGATGCTGCCGCCGGTGCCCAACGTCGTGGACCTGACGCAGAAGAAGGTGCTGGTCGCCGACGACGTGGCCGACACCGGCGCGACCTTGAAGCTCGTCCGCGACTTCTGCGCCGACCACGTCGCCGAGGTGCGGTGCGCGGTGATCTACGAGAAGCCGCGGTCCGAGGTCAAGTGCGAGTACGTCTGGCGGCACACCGACCGCTGGATCAACTTCCCGTGGTCGGTGCAGGCACCGGTCGTGCGGCGGGCCGGGCAGGTGCTGGACGCATGAGCGACGCTTGCGAGCGAATCAACGACGTCATGCGCCAAAAGGGATTGAACACTGTCTCGCGAAGCGAGTCGATCGCATGACCGACCCCTTGCGCCCGCTGCTCGACCTCGACGGGGTCGCGGAGGCGGCGAAGTCCGCCCAGGACGCCGTGTTCGCCGTCCACCGGCTGCCCGCGAACCTGCGCGGTGGTGCGGAAACCGCCGCCGAAGCGTCCGTGCGCGCGGCGCGCGCGTCGGCGGGGATCGACGGTGCGAACCCCGAACTGCCCGCCGACGGTGCCGTCGCCGATCCGGCACTCGCCGGGGCGCTGCGGGTCGCCGAGGCGCTGGAGTCGATCCTGCCGACCTGGCGTCGCGCGCCGCTGCAGGCACTGGCGCGGCTGCACGTCCTCGCCGCGGCCGACCTGGTGACCGACACCGACGTGCTGGGCCGTCCGCGGGCAGGCGGGCCGCGGCTGGAGCTGCTCGCCCAGCTCGTCACCGGGGCGACTTCGGTGCCGGGGCCGGTCCTGACCGCCGTGGTGCACGGGGAACTGCTGGCGCTGCGGCCGTTCGGCACCGCGGACGGCGTCGTGGCCAGGGCCGCCGCCCGGCTGTCGATGGTCGCGACCGGGCTCGACCCGAAGGCGTTGACGGTGCCCGAGGTGGCGTATTTCCGGCGGGTGCCGAAGTACCTGGAGCTGGCCGGCGGATTCGAGGGCGGGACGCCCGAAGGCGTCCGTGCGTGGCTGTTGTTCTCGTGCGAGTCGTTCGAAGCCGGTGCCCGCGAGGCCAAGAGCATCTCGGCCGCCGCGGGCTGATTTCCCTTACGCCAGAACGGCGTCCAGCAGTCCGGGGAAACGGGAGTGCACGTCCTCGCGGCGCAGCTCGACCCATCGGGTGCGGCCGTTGACGAACGTCGTGGTCAGCCCGGCCTCCCGCAGGATGCGCCAGTGGTGCGACAACGTGGGCGCGCTGATCTCGACGTCGTACTTGTCGATGCTGCACGGCCGCGGCTCGTCCTCTTTCGCGAGGGTGCGAACCAGTTCGAGACGCACCGGGTCACCCAGCGCCTGGAGCACCGTCACGAGGTCGATGGCTTCGGTGGCGGGCTGGGGCAACGTGCGGGTCACGCGCGCTCCTGACTGAATAGATGGTTTGACAATCATCAAATAGTACCTCCATCATGACCGCATGACGATTCGACAACCGTCGAAGGATCGTCTCGGACTGGGGTCCCTCATCGCGCTCGCCGTGGGGACGTTCACGCTCGGGACGGACGCGATGGTCCTCAACGGCCTCCTGCCCACGATCGCCACCGACCTGCGCGTCTCCGAATCCGGCGCGGGCCAGCTCACCACGGTCTTCGCGCTGACGTACGCGGTTTCCTCGCCGCTGATCGCCGCGTTCACCGGCAGCTGGGACCGCCGGATCCTGCTGGCGGGCGGGCTCGGGCTGTTCACCGTCGGCATGATGGGGCAGGCGGTGGGGACGACGTTCGCGGTCGTCGCCCTGGCCCGCGCGCTCGCCGCGATCGGCGCCGCGGCGTTCCAGGCCAACGCGTTCGCGCTGGCCGGTGCGCTTTCCTCGGACGAGCGTCGCGGCCGGGCGTTGGCGACCGTCGCGGCGGGGATGAGCGTGTCGACGGTGGTCGGGGTGCCGATCGGGGTGTTCGCCGGACAGTGGATCGGCTGGCGCGCGGTGATGTGGGTGATCGCGGCGATCGGCCTCGCGCTGGCGGCGTATCTGCCGTTCCTGCCCGCCGTCCGGATCCCCGCGGCGAACCTGCGAACCCGGCTCGCGGTGGTGATCCGGCCGCCGGTGGCGCGGGTGCTGCTGGTGACGGTCACCGGCCTGCTCGCCGGGATCACGGTGTTCGTGTACCTGCCGGTCCTGGTCGCGCCGGTCGCGGCGGGGGCGACGCTTTCCTGGGTGCTGGCCGCCTACGGCGTCGGGCAGCTGCTCGGCACGACCGTCGCCGGACGCTGGACCGACCGCTTCGGTTCCGCGCGGGTGCGGACCTGGTCGCTGGTGGGTACCGCGGTGGCACTGGCGTCGATGAACCTCGCGGTGCTCGCCCTGCCCGCGCTGTTCGTCGTGGTGCTGTTGAGCGGGTTTTCCGGCGGAATGCTCATGGTCCCGCAGCAGCATCGGCTGTACTCGCTCGCGCCGGACGCGGCCACCGTGGCGCTCGGGCTGAACGGCTCGGCGAGCTACGTCGGCGTCGCGCTGGGCTCGGCGCTGGGCGGGACCGTACTGGCCGGTGCCGGGGCGGGCTGGCTCGGGCCGGTGGGCGCGGTGGTGGCGGTGGCCGCGCTGGCACTGGCCACCGCCCGTCGGCGCGCGACACCGGCCATCGCGCCGACGCCCGAGCGGCTGATGTCCCGAACGCGTCGTTGAGGACGTTCATCGTCCCGAACGGAGCGTTCGGGACGGGACTGCCACTAAACGCAGGTCAGCTGTCCGACGGGGCGAGGCGCGCCGACCACTTCTCCTCGATGCGGCCGAAGCGCCACACCGCGAGCGCCGCCAGCCAGGTCACGACGAACAGGCCGACCACCGCGAAGCCGACGTAGTTCAGGTCGAGCCCGGCGATCGCGGCGAGCGGTCCGGAGGTGAGGCCGAGCTTCTCGGCGAGAATCGAGACCAGCTCGATGGTGCCGATGACCAGCGCGACCGCGACCGACAACGCCGTCACCGTGATGTTGTAGTAGATCTTGCGCACGGGCTTGGCGAGCGCCCAGCCGTAGGCGTAGTTCATGAAGAACCCGTCGAGCGCGTCGAACAGGCTCATCCCCGCCGCGAACAGCACCGGGAGCACCAGAATCGCGTACCAGGGAAGGGAGAAAGTCGCCGCGCCGGCGGCGAGCACGAGCAGCGCGACCTCGGTCGCGGTGTCGAAACCGAGTCCGAAAAGGACACCGACGGGGTAGATGTGCCACGGCTTCCGCACGGCCTTCGTCGCGCCCCGGAGCAGCCGGTTCATGATGCCGCGGTTGTCCAGCTGCCGTTCGAGCGTGGCCTCGTCGAGCTCGCCGCCGCGCAGTTTCCGGAACACCCGCACGATCCCGACCAGCACCACGAGGTTCATGATCGCGATGAGGTAGAGGAACACCCCGGACACCGACGTCCCGATCAGCCCGGTGGTCTCGTGCAGCGCCGAGGAGTCGTCCTCGACCTGCCCCGCGAGCGCCCG
The DNA here is from genome assembly GCF_039541975.1 of Amycolatopsis samaneae. NCBI lineage: Bacteria > Bacillati > Actinomycetota > Actinomycetes > Pseudonocardiales > Pseudonocardiaceae > Amycolatopsis > Amycolatopsis samaneae. The sequence continues at coordinate 129,341 of NZ_BAABHG010000020.1, read as the reverse complement.
CACGCCGAGCGAAAGCAGCAGGCACAGCGCGAAGACGATCGTCGAATGTCCCAGTGAGAACCAGAAACCGACCGAAAGCGGACGCTGGCCGTCACCCATGAGCTTGCGCGTCGTGTTGTCGATCGCCGCGATGTGGTCGGCGTCGAAAGCGTGCCGCATACCGAGGGTGAACGCGGTGACGCCGAGCCCGATGCCGAACACCCCGGAGGTGCCGAGGACGTAGTGCTGGGGCGCCACGAACAACACCAGGACGCCCCACCCGAAAACGTTGAGCAGCAGAACAAAACCGGCCATTCCGGCCACGGACATCCTTTCGCGGCGCGAAAGCCCGCGCCGCGAAAGGGAAGTCCCGTTGCCTCCGGTGGTGGGTACCGCGGTCATCGCCACCTCCACCTCTCGTCACGCGATACCTGAGAGGTTAAGCAGGTGAAAAGGTGAACCGCAATCCGCCGACTAGCTCGCCCGCGCCCGCAGCCTGTCCAGCGCCTTCCGGACGTGCCCACCGGAGGACTCCAGCGCGTCGGCCGAAGACCGCACGTCCTGCCCGGACAGCAGGTGCACGAGCGCGACCTTCAGGTCACCGCCCGACTCGGTCAGCGCGTCCGAACAGTCCGCCATCGTCATACCGGTGGCCTCCTGCAGGATCCGGATCGTCCGGCCGCGCAGTTTCGCGTTGGTCGCCCGCACGCTGACCATCAGGTTCGAGTAGGTCCGGCCGAGCTTGATCATCGTGGCGGTGGAGAAGGCGGTCAGGATGATCTTCTGCGCGGTGCCCGCCTTCATCCTGGTCGAACCGGCAATGACCTCCGGGCCGGTGTCGACGGCGATGAGCACGTCCACGCCCGCCGGGATCGCGGCGGCGGGATTCCCCGACACGAGCGCGGTGTGCGCTCCCTCGCGGCTCGACGCCTCCAGCGCGCCGAGCACGTACGGCGTCCGGCCGGACGCCGTCAGGCCGAGGACGAAGTCCCCCGGCTCGACCGATTCGGTCAGTTCGGCCGCACCGGTCTCCTTGTCGTCTTCCGCGTTCTCGACGGCGTGCCGCAGCGCTCGCGGTCCGCCGGCGTGGTGCGCGATGAACCAGTCTTCCGGCACGTTGAACGTCGGCACGAGCTCGGCCGCGTCGAGCGTGGCCAGCCTGCCCGACGTGCCCGCGCCTACGTAGTGCACGCGATGCCCGGCACGCAGCGCCTCCACGGCGTAGTCCACCGCGCGGGCCAGTTGCGGCAGCACGGCCGCGACCGCGTCGGGCACCCGGCGGTCTTCGGCGTTGATGGCGCCGAGGATCGCCATGGTGGGCATCAGGTCGATGTCGGTGGTGCGGGGGTTGCGCTTCTCCGTCGGCGAATCGACGTGCACCACCTGACGTGGGACGGTCATCATGCGCCTCACTCTTTTTTCAGAGCGCTCTACGCTCATTTTCCGGTTTCCCGCGGCCGGCGGCGTCCGTCGGGGCGGACCCCGAGCCGGTGTGAGCCGACCGCGTCCCTGGTCGCGTCCAACGCGCTGACCGAGGCTTCCATGTGCCGCTGCGCGACACCGATGAACATGCAGTCGATGACGGTGAGCTGGGCGATCCTGCTCGCCGTCGCGCCGGAACGGAACGTGGTCTCCCGCGCGGCCGTGGTGAGCACGTGATCGGCGACCTCGGTGATCGGGGAGCGCGGGAAGTTGGTCACCGCGACGGTGATCGCGCCGTGCTCACGGGCGACGCGCAGCGCCTCGACGGTGTCGGTGGTCGCGCCGGTGTGCGAGATGCCCACCGCGACGTCGCCGGGCGAGAGCACGGCGGCGGAGGTGAGCATGATGTGCGTGTCCGACCAGGCGAAGCTCACCCGGCCGATGCGGTGCAGCTTCTGCTGGAGGTCCGCGGCGACGAACGCGCTCGCGCCCACCCCGTAGACGTCGACGCGGTTCGCGCCCGCCACCAGATCGATGACCTGCTGCAGCGTGGCCACCTCGAGCTGGTCCGCGGTCTCCTCCACGGCGCGCGCGTCGGCGAAGCTGACCTTGCCGATCACCGCGGCGAGATCGTCGTTCGGGCCGATCTCCCCGCCGAGGTTGCGAGTGGTGCGGGCCTCGGTGCGCGCGGTGTCCGCGGCGAGTGCGATCCTTAACTGAGGGTAACCCCCCACACCGACCGCTTTGCAGAACCGGGTCACCGTGGTTTCGCTGGTGCTGGCCGCGAGGGCGACCTCGGTGATGCTGCGCCGCGCGACGGCGGCGGGGTCGTCGAGCACGACCTTCGCCACGCGCTGCTCGGCTCTGGCGAGCCCGGGCAGCAGCGACCTGATCCGCACCAGCGGGCTGGCGTCCGCGTCGCGCACGGTCACCTGGACCGGGCCGACGTCGGACGGTGCTGCCGTGATCACGGACTCGGCATCACCGACCGTAGGAAATTTACTAACCGTTGGCATTTGCGACAAGGCTACCCACACCCTTCGGCAGGATCGCAACCCCATCCGCTTCTGCGGATGTAATTACGATTAATCGTTGACCAGAAAGTCGCTAACCAGGTCGACCTTGTTAACGTGCTCCAGCTAACGACTTGGCAACTTAGTGTCGTGGCGCAAGCGGCAAATTTCCGGTAAACGGGCCAAGGTGCTCGGCGCTCGGCGACCGATCGGTCACCGAGCGCTCAAGCGCCACCCCATCGGGGTCAGTGCGGACGGATTCCGCTCACCGTCAAGAAGTGCGTGGCCCCGCTCAGTGACTTTCACACCATCGACGGAAACTCCGCGTCCGGTGTAATTCGCGTCCGTCGTGTAACGCCAGCGAACGGTGAGCCGGGGAGCTCGGGGCAGATCCGCGCTCACCCGCCACCACGCACGGTGACCGTGTCCGGACAGTGCCGGTGCGTCGCCGTCCGGCGCGCCGGGACCGGTCGCCCGTACCGGGACCGGTTGCCATGTCGCACCGTCGGTGCTCGCCTCCAGCACGAGCGGATCCGAGGGGCCCTCGGTGTCGACGAACGCGTCGAAGTCGACTCGCGCCTGCCCGCCCCGCGTCCCCATTTCGGGGCTGGTCAGCGTGGCCGTACTGGCATTGCCGACGTCGCTGTACCAGGCGGTCCGGCCCACGACCGGGCGCACGGCCATCGCCTTGGCCAGCGACGTCGCCCAGACCTGGCGGGCGGGGTTGATCGTGCCCCAGTCGCGCGTCGGATGCACCCGGTTGGTCAGCAGCAGCGCGAACGAGCGCGATTCCGGGTCGAGCACGAGCGTGGTTCCGGTGTAACCGGTGTGACCCGCGGTGATCGGCGACGCCAGCGCGCCCATGTACCAGGGCTGGTCGAGCTCGAAGCCGAGCCCGTGCGCGTCGTCAGGAAATCGCTGGTTGTAGTTGGTCAGCATCGCCTTGACGGTGTTTTCGCGCAGGATCCGGTGACCCCGGTAGCTGCCGCCGTTGAGGATTGTCTGGCACAGCACGGCCATGTCGCCGACGGTCGAGAACACCCCGGCGTGCCCGGAGACTCCGCCGAGTGACCAGGCGTTCTCGTCGTGCACCTGTCCGCGGACGAGGCCGCGGGGCGGCGTCGACTCGTACTCGGTCGCCGCGATCCGGTTCAGCTTCGAGGCGGGCGGGTTATATCCGGTGTCGCGCATCCCGAGCGGCGCGGTGATCCGCTCCCGTATCACCTGATCGAGTGGCGACCCGGTCAGCCGCTCGACGAGGAAACCGAGCGTCATCATGTTGATGTCGGAGTAGAGGTAGGTACTGCCGGGGGAATTCTTCAGCGGGCTGTCCAGCACGGCCTTGCGGCGGGACGGGATGTCCGGGTAACCCGACCACAACGGCGGGCTCGGGTCGGCGTCGAAGCCGGAGGTGTGGGTCAGCAACTGCTCGACGGTGACCGCTTCCTTGCCGTTGACACCGAACTCGGGCAGGTACCGCACCACGGGCGCGTTGACGTCGACCTTGCCCTGGTCGACGAGCTGGAGCACCGCGATCGACGTGAACAGCTTCGAAATCGACGCCAGGTCGAAGATCGTGTCCTCGCGCATGGGGACCTGCTGGTCCGGCGGCAGCTCCGTGCCCCGCGCGTCGGCGTAGCGCAGCGCGCCGCCCACGGCGTACTTGTCCACCACGACACCGGCGTGCGCGAGCAGCCCGACGGCGCCGGAGAAATGCGGATGCCCGGACGCGTCGGGTCGCGTCCAGCTCTCGACGAACCGTTCGGCCGCCTTGATCGGTGCCGGATCGAGGCCGACGTCGCGCGGCGCGCCGTCGCGCAGGGTGGTCCACGAGCGCGAGAACCCCTGCTGCGGGCGGTCGAACCGGCCGACGGCCGCTCCTTCGTGTCCGGTGATGGCGTTGGCTCCCGCGGTGCTCGACATGGCCGCCGTGACCAGCACGCAGGCGGCCACGATCACGAACTTCCTAGCACGCATCCGAATCCCGTCCCCTCAGCGGTAGAGCAGGTGGCGTCTGCGCCTGCGGTCGAACTCGGCCAGTTCGGCCCGCCAGGACGCGGTGATCTCGTCGATTCCGGCGCCCGCGTCGACCATGGTCCGCAACCGATCCGAACCGGAGAGCAGGTCGATGTAGTGATCGGGGCGCCAGCCGAACCTGTCCGGATGCAGCGCCCTGGCCGTGACGAACATGGCCACCGTCGTGCGGATCGCGTCGAACGCGCTCGCGTTGGTGACGGTCAGCTGTACGCCACCGCAGGTCTGGTTGACGAACTTTCCGAAGGTCGGGACAAAGTATGTCTCGCGGAAGCGCACGCCGGGCAGGGCCAGCGAGCTCAGTTTCTCCCGCCAGCGCCAGTCGAGCCCCGGCGCGCCGAGGATCTCGAACGGCCTCGTCGTGCCCCGCCCTTCGGAGAACACCGTGCCCTCGAACATTCCGGTGCCGGGGTAGACGAGCGCGGTGTCCGGTGTCGGCATGTTGGGGCTCGGGGGTACCCAGTCCAGACCGGTCCGCGCGAACATCGTGTCGCGTCGCCAGCCGCGGACCTCGACGACGTCGAGTTCGCCGGGCCCGGTGCCTTCGCCGGGCAGGAACTCTGCGGCGAAGAACCCGGCGAGTTCGCCGACGGTCATCCCGTGTTGCTGCGCGATCGGTTTCCGGCCGACCCCGGACGCGAACCTCGGATCGAGGACCGGCCCGGAAACCTTGCCGCCCAAGGGATTCGGGCGGTCCAGTACGAGGAACGCGGCGCCGACGCGGGCGGCGGCGACCTGCGCGGTGTAGAGCGACCAGATGTAGGTGTAGAAGCGGGCGCCGACGTCCGCGATGTCGAACACGACGGTGTCCACGCCCGCCTTGGTGAACATCCCGGCGAGCTTCGCCGCGTCGGCACCGTACGCGTCGTAGACGGGAATCCCGGTGCGCGGATCGGTGTAGTCGCCTTCGGAGCCGCCCGCCTGCGCGCTGCCGCGGAACCCGTGCTCCGGCCCGAACGCGGCCACCGGACGGAGCCCGGCGGCGACCATCGCGTCGACGATGTGCTCGCCACCGGCGAGCACTCCCGTCGGATTGGACAGCACGCCGACCCGGCGCCCGGCCAGCCGCCGCCAGCCCTGCGCGGCCAGCACGTCGGCCCCGGTGCGGAGCGGGGGACCTTTGCTCTCGCTTTCCGCCGCGTTCGCCGCCGACGACGTCGCCGCCAGCGCGGGAACGGCGAGCGCGCCGGAGGCGAGGAAGTGACGCCGGTTCAGGCTCACCAGGTCAGCCCGTGACCGAACGGGTACTTGACGGTGTGCACATCGGCCCCGGCGGGAATGTCGACGGGCAGTTTCCCGGTCGGTTTCGTCTCGCCGAGGACGACCTTGGTCAGCGCCTCCAGCGACGGAGCGATGTAGCCGTAGGTCGCCAGCCAGGTCGGGATCGGGTTCGCGTACCCGGCGTCGTAGGGAATCTGCGAAGCCACCGCGACGACCGGCTTCCCGGTGTCCGCCAGCGCCTTCAACAGGTTGCCCTGCAAGGGGAAGCCGCCGAGGTTGTTGGTGAGCACGACGACCACGTCGACGTTCTTCGCCGCCGCGGCGGCCTGCGCCACCTGGTCGGCGGTCGGTGTCTGGCCGGTGGGTAGCGCGGTCGCCTTGGTGCCGTGCGCGGTGAACCGCGCCGCGAGGGCCTTTCCGGTGCTCTCGCCCCAGCCGGTGACCAGCGCGGTAGACGGCTTCTGCTTCAGCGGCAGTACTCCCGCGTCGTTCGCGATCGCGGTGATCGAACGGTCGGCGATGTCCTGGGCGGTGGCGAGGTGTTCCGGCGTGCCGACCCGCGAGGCGACCTTGGCCGGGTTCACGAACGGCGAGAACATGATGCCGCGCTTGAACTTCAGCTTCAGTACCCGCAGCACGCTCTCGTCGATGCGCCGCTCGGTGAGTTCCCCGGAGCGGACCGCGTTCAGGACCGAGTCGATCGCGACGTCGAGGTGCGCGGGCATGAGCAGCTGGTCGACTCCGGCCTTCAACGCCAGCACCGGGATCTCGGCGTCGCTGTGCCGCTCGCGGACCCCGTCCATCATCAGCGAGTCGGTGATGACGACGCCCTGGTAGCCGAGCTCGTCGCGCAGCTTGCCGGTGAGGATCGGCTTCGACAGCGTCGCGGGTTCGCCGGAGGGGTCGAGGCTCGGGAACTGGATGTGCGCGCTCATGATCGAATCGATGCCGGCCTTGATCGCGGCCTTGAACGGCGGCACGTCGATGTCGCGCCACTGCTGTTCGGTGCGGTCGATGCGGGGCAGCCCGGTGTGGCTGTCCGTGGCCGCGTCACCGTGCCCGGGGAAGTGCTTCGCGGTCGAGGAGACCGTGTCCGTGGGCCGTCCGGAGTTCTGGAATCCCTTGACCTCGGCGGCCACGTACTGGCTCGCCAGGTCCGGGCGGCCGGAGAAGGAGCGCACGCCGATGACCGGGTTGGCCGGGTTCGAGTTGACGTCGGCGTCCGGGGCGTAGTCCTGGTTGATGCCGACGGCGCGCAGTTCGTGGCCGAGGATGGTGGCGGCCGCGGTGGCCCGGTCCGTGCTGCGGCCCGCCGAGATGGCCATCGCGTTCGGGAACTCCGTCGCGGGGGAACCCATCCGGGTGACCGTGCCGCCTTCCTGGTCGGTGCCGACCTGCAGCGGGATGTGTGCCCCGCTGCTCACCGCCGCCCGCTGTACGCCGTTGGACAGCTTCGCGACCTGGACGGGATCGTCGAAGTTGTCGTGCGAGTCGTTGTTGAAGTAGATGACGCCGCCGAGGTGGTAGCGCTGCACGACCTGCGCCGGGGTGTCGACTCCGAAGTCGATCCGGTTCTGTGGGTTGACCTCGTCGGCGCTCTTGCCGTTCACCCAGGTGACGAACAGTTGCCCGACCTTCTCCGGCAGACTCATCCCGCGCAACATCTGCCGGGCGGCCGCCGTCGCCTGCGCGTCGGCGTTCACCTGCGGCGCCGCCGTCGCCGGGCTCGCGAGGCCGATGGCGAGGATCCCCGCGAGGGGCAGGGCGAGGGCATGCGGCCTCCGGAAACGGTGGTACGCGGAGCGGGTTTTCACGACGAGCCTCCCAGTGTTCGGGCGCACCTGGTGGAAACATCCACCGAGGTGCGCCGGTAATCGGGAAGCTACCCACCGGCTCGGGCCTTTGTCCATCAGCCATGCGCACGAACGGAAGTTTCGAGGCCACAACGGTACGAACGGGCCACTCGCACCCCCGCACGCAAGCCGATTGGTGATCACGGGGGGCTCCAGGAAGGCAACCACGCTGGGTCGGCAACCATCCGCACCGTGGGGGTGTGGGGGCTCGGCCCCCACATGGAAAAGGGACCGTGGGAGCAGGCGAAGCCTGCGAACACGGTCCCTTAGCGCGGGCATCTCGGGCGACCAAGCGTGCAACTCTGGTCGTACCTACATGGACTCGGCGTGTGGCGTCCCACTACGCAATCCCTAGACGACGAGCCTCCCGCGGCGCGCTGCGCGTGGGTACCCGGAGTCCGCGCACGGAGATTTGCCGGGGTGGAACAGGCTTCTCTTCTACCTGCTCCCTGGCCGACCAAACGTCCGCACCTACTTTCTACGCCGTGGGCGCGGTCACTTCAAGTGCGCGTATGGGTGCACCGGTACAGAGGCTCGATCTGGTGACATCGGCACACTCGGCGACGGACAATCCGGGGCTGGCCAGGGAAAACCCGGGCGCGAGCGGCCGTGTGGGTGTTACCGGGCGGTCACTTGGACCGTCGGCGACGACTGAGGCCGTACCAGGTCGCGCCGGCCGCCACCGCGCCGACACCGACGCCCAGCGCCACCAGCCCGGCGGACCGGGACGGGATCCGGTTGCGCAGCGACATCGGCCGTTCGAAGGTGAGCACCGGCCAGTCCCGTTCCATCGCCTCGCGGCGCAGCAGCTTGTCGGGATTGACCGCGTGGGGCCTGCCGACGACCTCGAGCAGTGGGATGTCCGTGCTCGAGTCGGTGTAGGCGAAGCACTCGGCGAGGTCGTAGCCGTAGGTCGCCGCGAGCTGCTTCGCGGCGACGGCCTTGTTCGCGCCGTAGCAGTAGAAGTCGACCTCGCCGGAGTAGCAGCCGTCGACGATCTGCATCCGGGTGGCGACGCTGCGGGTCGCGCCGAGCATCTCGGCGACCGGGGCGACGACCTCCTCGCCGGTCGCCGACAGCACGATGACGTCGTGGCCGTCCGCGCGGTGCCGGGCGATCAGCTCCGTCGCCTCGACGTAGACGAGCGGGTCGACGACGTCGTGCAGCGTCTCGCGGACGATCGCCGACACCTGGGCGACGTCCCAGCCCGCGCAGAGCGCCGACACCTCCGCGCGCATGCGCTCGGTCTTGTCCGCGTCGGCGCCGGCCAGCGAGAACACGAGCTGCGCGTAGGCGCTCCGCAACGCGGCGCGACGATTGATCAACCCCTCCCTCAGTAATGGTTTGCTGAACGCCAACGCGCTCGAAGAAGCGATGATCGTCTTGTCGAGATCGAAGAACGCCGCGACGGCGTTTTCCGTTGTGGTGGCAGGCGGCGCGCTGCTGCTGGGTTCGGGCACCTTGCCAGGATAGAAGAGGTTCTCCGGTGTGCCTCGCGTTGATCGACAACGCCGACGGTGTGTTGCCGGAAAATTCACGCCAGGGCGGGATTTCCGGGCCGGGGTGCCGTTATCGAATTGTGGGTACGGCGGAATGCGTCAACCGGCTGACGGCGGAGTTACAGTGAGAATGCCCGGTGCGGAACCGGGCCGGTTCAGTCCGACCCCCCGGGGCTGAACCCCGGCGGCCCCTGTACATCCCCCCTGGCAGGGGCCGCCTTCTTTTCCTTTTCTTGCAAGGGAAACTTCGCGCCGGGCGAGTACGGCGCACGGCCCTTCGAACGTTTTGCGCACGGGCGGTGCGCATCCTGCCACAGGGCGCCGACGAAACACGTCGCGGAAGCTCGGCGCGAGCCGGGTTGTCCACAACACCCCGGTTGTCCACAGGAGAGGGTCGCCGGTGTTGTGCGCCGCCCGTGCCAGGGGTGACGGTGGAAGTCCGGCCGTGCCCGGCATTCGGCTCGGCGGCAGTTCGACAGCAAGGGGGAGGAACGCATGACCGAGGTACGTCCGCTCGTCGTCGCCATGGACGAGACCGTGCTCGAAGAGATACTGCGCGTCGCCGCGGTGGCCGGCTGCGAACCGGAATGCGCGCCGGATCTGGCGGCCGCACGGGCACGCTGGGCTCGCGCGCCGCTGGTCGTCCTCGACGAGGCCGCCGTTCGCGCGGGTCCGGAGCTGTCCCGTCGCGGCGGCGTCGTCCTGATCTGCAAGGGCGCGCCGGAGGGGGAGGCGTGGCGGCACGCCTACAACTCCGGGGCGGGCCGGATCATCGCTTTGCCCGACGAGGAGGCGGCGCTCGCCGAGGCGTTCGCCGATGTCCTCGACGGGCCCGCCGACCGGGCGGGGCGGGTGATCGGCGTCATCGGCGGCAGTGGCGGCGCGGGCGCTTCGGTGCTCGCCGGGGCGGTGGCGCTCGCGGCGGACGAGGATCCGGCCGGCGCGTTGCTCGTCGACTGCGATCCGCTCGGCGGCGGTGTGGATCTGCTGCTCGGCCTGGAAAAGGCCGAAGGCAGGCGCTGGCCGGAGGTCCGGCTGACCGGCCGGGTTTCGCTGCCCGCGCTCATCGTCGACCTGCCACAGCACCGTCATGGCGGGCGCGGTCTCCCGGTGCTCTCGTGTGGGCGGGAAGGGCCGGGGCCGTCAGCGGAGGCACTCGACGCGGTCGTCGCCGCCGGGAAGCGGGCGGGCCGCACCGTCGTCTGTGACCTCCCGCGCGGTTTCGGCGAACAGGAGGCGGCCGTGGTGGCCGATGCCGACCTCGTGGTGCTGGTCGTCCCGGTGGAATCCCGTGCCTGCATGGCGGCGAAGCAGGTCATGCGCAGGCTTTCCGCGTACACCGACCGGATCGGGATCGTCGCGTGTGGACGGTCGCCGGTCGGGTTCACCGCGCAGGAGACGGCGGCGCTGCTGGGGCCACCACTGCTGGCGGCCATGGCACCCGAGCGCGGCCTCGCGGTCTCCGTCGAAAACGGTGAGTTCCGGCCGCGGCACCGCGGTCCGTTGGCCAAGGCGGCGGAAGCCGTGCTGACCGCGGCGCGGCCCGAAAGCGGGGCGAGGCAGCGATGAACACCGAGTTCGTCGATCGGGTCCGGCATCGGCTCGCTGGCGGTCACCGGGTCGCCGATCCGGTGGCGCAGGCGGTGCGGGCCGAGGCCGGTGGCGCGCTGGGGCACGGCGCCGTGCTCGACGCCGTCCGCGCCGCTCGTGACGAGTTCGTCGGTGCCGGTCCGCTCGCCCCGCTGCTGGAGGACCCCGCGACGACCGACGTCCTGGTGACCGCGCCGGACGAGGTCTGGGCCGATGGCCCCACCGGGCTGGTTCGTACCGAGGTCCGGTTCGCCGGTGAGGAGGCGGTGCGCCGGCTCGCCCAGCGCCTCGCGCTCACGGCCGGTCGCAGGCTGGACGACGCACAGCCCTATGTGGACGGATGGCTGCCGGGAGCCGGCCCGCACGGGCGGATCAGGATGCACGCGGTCCTGCCCCCGGTCGCGGTGAACGGGACGTGCCTGTCGCTACGGGTGCTCCGCCCGGCGTCGCACGATTTGGAGGCCTTGCGCGCACTGGGCGTCTTCGACGCGGCAGGAGCCGAGTTGTTGCGTCGGATCGTTTCGCGACGGTTGGCGTTCCTCGTCACCGGCGGTACCGGCGCGGGCAAGACGACGTTGCTGGCCGCGCTGCTCGGCGCGGTGCCGCCCGGCGAGCGCATCGTGTGTGTCGAGGACGCGGGAGAACTCCAGCCCGCGCATCCGCAGTTCGTCAGCCTGATCGCCCGTCCGCCCAATGTGGAGGGCGCGGGTGAGGTGGGGCTGCCCGAGTTGGTCCGCCAGGCGCTGCGCATGCGGCCCGACCGGCTGATCGTCGGCGAGGTCCGCGGTGCGGAGGTGTGCTCGCTGCTCAACGCGCTGAACACCGGCCACGACGGCGGTGCCTGCACGCTGCACGCCAATTCCCCGGCGGAGGTCCCGGCCAGGGTCGAGGCGCTGGCCACCCTCGGCGGTCTCGGCCGCGAAGCCGTGCACAGCCAGCTGGTCGCGGCGATCCGGGTGGTTCTGCACATGCGGCGGGGTCCCGGCGGCAGGCGCAGGCTGGCCGAGGTGGGGGTCCTGCGCGCCGATCGTGGTCGCGCGCGGGTGCTGCCGGTGTGGCGGGCGGGCCGGTGGACCACCGATCGCCGGCTGCTCGCCGATCTCGGTGCGCCAGGAGAGCTGGGCGGGGCGATCGCGTGCTGACTCCGTTACTTCTCCGGCTTTCCCCGATTGCCGGGGAGATCGCACCGGTATGCCGTCCCTTGGCCTGCCGATCCGGAAAGGCGGCCCGCCGATGACCGCGATGTGGGGCCTGCTCCTCATGGGGGCGGGATCGTTGTGCTGGCCCTCGGCCCCGCCGCGGGCGCGGATCGCGCGCCGCCGGGTGCGCGCGTGGCGCGTGCCCAAGGTGTGGTCCCGCTGGAAGTGGTTGCTGCTCGCGGTCGCCGTCACTCCGGTGGCAGGGCTCGGTGGGGCTGTCGCCACCGGGCTGCTCACCCTGGCCTTCCGTCAGGAGCGGCGCGACCGCCGCCGGACGGACGCGGTCGTGGTCTCCGCGGAACGCGCGGCCGCGGTCATGCGGACGATGGTTGCGGAACTGCGCGCCGGTGCGCATCCGGTGTCGGCCGCGGAGGCGGCCGCCGAGGCCGTTCCCGAACTCGGCGGTGAGCTCCGCGCGCTGGCGTCCGCGGCCAGGCTCGACGGCGAGCTGCGGTCGGCTTCGCTGCGCGAACTGGCCGACGTCTGGGCACTGGCGCGGAAGTACGGCCTGCCGATGGCCGTGGTGCTCGACGCGGCACGCCGGGACGTCGAGGCGAGGCTGGCGTTCGCACGGCGACTGCGCGCCAAGATGGCAGGCCCGAGGGCCAGCGCGGCGGTGCTCACCGGGCTTCCCGCGGTGTGTGTGGTGCTCGGCCAGTCGATGGGCGCGGATCCCGTCCACGTGCTGACCGCGACGGTGCCGGGTCAGCTTCTCCTGGTCGCCGGTAGCGCGCTGATCTGGACCGGCGGCTCGTGGTGCCGCGCGCTGCTCGGGAAGGCGGGATTCCGATGAGCCCGCCCGTGCCCACCGGGGTCGCCATGGTGCTGCTCGCCGGGGCGCTCGCGCTCTGGCCCGGCCGCCCGTACGGACACCGGTTCGCGGCACTGGCTACGGCGATCACGACGCGGTTGGGCGGTCGGCCCCGTCCGCGCGCCAAAGTGGCCGTGCACGCGGCGCTGGCCGCGGCGACCGGAGTGGCGATGCCGGTCCTGCTGGGCGGTGGCGCCGGATACGGGATCGGTGTCGTGGTCGCGCTGGGGAGCTGGTGGCTGCTGCGGCGGGCGGCGAAACAGCAGGGGCGAGCGGACGGCGTGGCGGAGCGGCTCCGGGCCGCGGCGACGCTCGACCTGCTCGCGGCCGGTCTGCGGACCGGGCTGCCGGTACCGGTCGCGCTCGAAGCCGTGTCCGGGACAGCGCCGCCGGGGCAGGCGGACGCGCTGCGGTCCGCCGCCGGTCTGCTCGCGCTCGGCGCGGAACCCGCCGAAGCCTGGCAAGCCGTGCGCGCGACACCCGGCCTCGGCGATCTCGCGGTCGCCGCGGTGCGGACGGCACGGGCGGGAACCGCACTCGCGTCGGCGGCCGGCGAGCTGGCCCAGCGGCTTCGTGACGGTCTCGGTGCCGAGGCCGAGGAACGGGCCGAACGCGCGGGCGTCGTGCTCGCGCTCCCGGTCGGGCTCTGTTTCCTGCCCGCGTTCTTCTGCCTCGGCGTGGTGCCGGTCGTGCTCGGCCTCGCCACCAGGCTCGGTGGCGTGCTCTGACAATCCACAATGGACAGAAAGGTATCCTGATGCGCTTCATCACCCGGCTCCGTCGTTCCGACGCCGGATCCACCACGATCGAGTACGCCATCGGCACGCTGGCCGCGGCCGCGTTCGCCGCCGTTCTCTACGGGCTGCTGACCGGGCAGTCGGTGTTCGCGCTGCTGGGCGATCTCGTCCAGCGAGCGCTCACCGTGGTGCTCTGATGAGCGCCGGCATCCGGTTCGCGGGCGATCGCGGCTACGTCACCGTGGAATCGGCGATCGGCCTCGGCGGGCTGACCGTCGTGCTCGCCATCCTGCTCGCCGGGATCGCCGCGTTGTCCGGCCAGCTGCGTTGCACCGACGCGGCCAGGGAAGCGGCCAGGCTGCTCGCCAGGGGGCAGCCGCAGGAGGCTGCGTCCGCGGTCCACACCATCGCGCCGGGTGGCGCGCGGCTCGACGTCCAGCGCGCGGGCGACGGCATCACCGTCGAGGTCGGCGCCGGCGCGCTGGGCGGACTGCTGCCAGGAGTCCACCTGAGCGCGAGGGCCTACGCGGTGGCCGAGCCGGGGGTGGGAGACGGCCGTGCGGACCACTGAACGGACCGACCGCGCGGGCGGTCCCGATGCCGGGGTGGCGACCGTGTGGACCGCGGCGGCGGTCGCCGCGCTGGTCAGCGTCGCGGCGCTGGTCTTCCTCCTCGGCGCGGCCATGGCGGCCCGGCATCGGCTCGAAGCGGCCGCGGACCTGGGTGCCCTCGCGGCGGCCTCGCACGCGGCGGAGGGGCCTGCGCGTGCGTGCGAGCGCGCGCGATGGGTGGCGGAGCACCTGTCCGCCGTGGTGCTGAGCTGCCGATGGGAGCGGAGCGACGCGCTGGTCGAGGTCGGCTCGGCGAGCGGCGGCCGTCCCGCCTGGTTGCCCGCGCCCTCCGCGCGGGCGCGGGCCGGGCCGGTCGGCCCCGCGCCCTGACCGGTCGCCCGTCGCCGCCTGGCCGCCGGGCGGGTCCGCCGGTCCGGTCGACGGACGGGGGACCGCACGGGCAGCGGTCGTTGACTGTCGACGAACGGTCGAAAACCCGGTCGGGTGAGCTGAACGGGCGCACCGCGGCGGCCACGCGGTCGTCCCGCGGCCCCTGCGGAGCGAGGAGCAGGCTGCGACGAGCGGCCTGAGACCGGTCGTCGTCGGCCGATGATCGGCTCGGCGGGTTCGGTTCGGCGGTTGAACTACCGGGCGTTCATCGCCCGGTAACCACCGGTTGTCGCGCAGGGGCTCCCCGCAAAGTGCAACTTGCCGTTTAGTGAGATGTGCGCCACCACGGCACCGGCCAACGGCCCCGGGTAGCGCGAGAACCGGAACTTGAAGGCAGGAAAGCAATGTTGGACGCGAATTGGCCGGACAGCTGGCGGGGCGCCTTCCGCATCGAACTGCGGGCGGAGGCGATCGGTCTCGCCTGGCGTGGCTGGCCGGTGCTGCCCGGGACGAGCCCGGCCCCGATCACCGGAGAGCGGGACGACCTGACCTGGCGTCGCCCGGTGCCCGCCCACGACGACTGGCGTGAGCGGATCGGCACGCACGCCCACGAGGTCGCCACCTGGTTCTCCGACCGGACCCACAGCCTGCTGGTCGCCACCGGCACCGTCCTCGACGCGATCGAGGTGGACGACGAGCTGGGCAAGCGGGCCGCGCGCCTGCTGCGCACGCTCGGGCACCCTGCCCCGATCGTCGCCATGCCGAACGGCCGCTGGCTGTTCCTCACCACCGTCGCGGACCACGTCCCGGCCCAGCTCGCCGCGCGTGCCTCGGTCCAGTGGCACGGTGCCGGCAGCTGGATCCCGCTGCCCCCGTCCCCCTTCCAGCACGGTGTCGTGCACTGGCGAGTCAAGCCCGAGGTGTGTGGCTGGCAGCTGCCGGACGCCACCGAGGTGCACGACGTCCTGGTTCGCGCGCTCCGCAACGAGGCCCGGCCGGGCCCGCAGCTGGTCGAGTCCTCCGCCGCCTGACCGGTCCCATCCCGGCAGACAGCGTTCGGTATCAAGTACCACCGTGGCCGCATTGGTCCCCGTGTTGACGCAAAGCCCCGAGCACGGAATCCAAGACGGCCACTGCCCCCGCCTTGTCCAGCGGTTCGTTGCCGTTCCCGCACTTCGGCGACTGGACGCAGGACGGGCACCCCGTCGGGCACTCGCAGGAGACGATCGCCTCCCGCGTTGCGGCCAGCCACGGGACAATTGCGGCAAAACCGCGGTCGGCAAATCCCGCACCCCCGGGATGCCCATCGTGCACGAACACCGTCGCCTCCCCGGTGTCTCCGTGCCACGCGGTAGAAACCCCGCCGATGTCCCAGCGGTCGCACGTAGCGAAAAGCGGTAGCAGGCCGATCGCCGCGTGCTCGGCGGCATGCAGGGCACCGGGGACACGCGCCGGAACCAACCCGGCGCTCCCCGGTGCCCTGCGCGAGTGGGCGAGCTCTGTTCGTGCCTGGCGGCACTCACCGGGCTCGCTCCGAGTGTCTTCTGGGGGTGCAACCCCCAGACCCCGCCCGGGGGCACGCCCCCGGACCCCCATCGTGGTTGCCTCGGGTGATTCGGTCGCCTGTCGAACTTCCTCGGTCCCCGCCGCGGAATTCCCGTTCCCCACCGGGTTTTCCACCTCGGTCCCCATCGGTTCCTTGATTTCGGGCCCCGACCCGGAGCCCTCGGTCCCCACCGGCTTCGTGGCTTCGGGGCCCAGGAGGTCGGTGGAGATGGTGTACCAGACGGCGCGGGTGTGCAGGCGCTGCTCCGGCAGGTCGAGCGGCGTGTGGTCCAGCACCTCACCGGACGGACGACGTCGCAGGTAACCCACCACCTGCGACGTCACGGCCACCTCCCCGAGACACACACTCACCCCGCCGTGCACACAACGTTCCACCGTGTTCAACACCGAGATGTCGACGACCTCACGCGGCGACGTGTTCCAGTCCGGGTCCTCGGCGTGCACCAGTGCCAGCCCCTGCTCCAGATCCAGCTCGTCCACCACGTACGACGAACCCTGATGCAGATAGACCGCGCCGGGATGCACCGCGAAACACGCCGAACCCGGATCGACCGTGCCGAGCATCCGCCCCGAATCCGCCTCGACGACCGCGACCTGGTCACCGCCCGAACCACGAATGCCGACATCCGCGTGGGGACGGTCCCGGGAGATCCAGTACCAGCCACTCGAACGGCGGCGCAGCAACCGTTCCGCGGTCAGCTCGGCCAGCACCTCGCGCGCGGCCTCGCCCCCGAACGTGGCCAGTTCCGGCTCGGTGAGCGGTAGCTCGGCGACCGCGCAGGCGAGCTGCGGCGCCAGTACGTACGGGTTCGACGGGTCGAGGACCGCGGTCTCGACCGGCCGGTCGAGCAACGCCGCCGGATGGTGGACCAGGTAGGTGTCCAGCGGATCGTCCCGCGCCACGAACACCACGAGCGCCGCGTCACCGGTGCGGCCCGCCCGCCCGGCCTGCTGCCAGAACGACGCCAGCGTGCCCGGATATCCCGCGAGCACCACCGCGTCCAGGCCGGCGATGTCCACGCCGAGTTCGAGCGCGTTCGTGGTCGCGACCCCCAGCAGCCGCCCGGACAACAACGACGCCTCCAGCGCCCGGCGCTCCTCCGGCAGGTACCCGGAGCGGTAGGCGGCGACGGTGCCCACGAGCGCGGGATCCACTTCGGACAGCAGCCGCCGCGCACCGAGCGCGGTCAGCTCGGCACCACGACGGGAACGTACGAACGCCAGCGATCGGGCGCCCTCGACCACCAGCTCGGTCAGGATCCGCGACGTCTCCGCCCCGGCCGAACGGCGGACCGGGGCACCGTTTTCCCCGGACAGCTCGGGCAACAGCGGGGGCTCCCACAACGCCACCGTGCGCGCACCGCGCGGCGAAGCGTCCTCGGTGACCGCCGCGCAGTCCACCCCCGTCAACCGGGTGGCGAACTCGGCGGGCGCCGCCGTCGTCGCCGAGGCGAGGACGAACACCGGTGAGGCGCCGTAGTGCGCGGCGACCCGTCGCAACCGGCGCAGCAGCAGTGCCACGTGCGAACCGAAAACACCCCGGTAGCTGTGGCATTCGTCGACGACGACGTAGCGCAGCCGCCGGAAGAACCCCGACCAGCGCCCATGCGCCGACAGGATGCCCCGGTGCAGCATGTCCGGATTGGTGAACACCCAGTTCGCGTGCGCGCGCACCCAGTCCCGCTCCACCATCGGTGTGTCACCGTCGAACGCGGCCGCGCGGACGCCCTCGATGTCCAAAGAGGACACTGAGCGCAGCTGGTCGGCGCCGAGCGCCTTCGTCGGGGACAGGTAGAGCGCGGTGACGCGGCCGCCTGCGGCGATCTCCGTGAGCACCGGCAGCTGGTAAGCCAGCGACTTCCCCGACGCCGTGCCCGTCGAGATCACCACGTGCCGCCCGGAGAACGCGAGCCCGGCCGCCTCCGCCTGATGCGTCCACGGCCGTTCGACGCCGTTCGCGCGCAGCGCGCCGACCACCGGCGCCGCGGCCCAGTCCGGCCACGGCGCGTGCCCCGGCGGCCGGGCGGGCAGCTCGGCCACATGAGTGATCGGGTTCTCGCTGGCCGGGATGCCCGCGGTCACCCGGTCCAGTAGCCGCCGCCCGCGCGCGCCCGTCATGCCGTCCACCACGGCGTCGAGCTTGGCACAGGGGTACGACAACCCTGGTCGGTGCTGCTTTCGCCGATCCGAAGAGAAGGTAGACGGACACGGGCCGCGGCTGACCTGCTCGTAGGTACCCGTTTCCGCCATGGCTGCCGTCGAACCCGGTAACGAACGGCACAGGCGCCGCACTGATCGATCCAGTGATCAGTCTCACAAGATCACGGATCGTATTGTGATCAGGACACCTTGCCTCGCGGTTCGCCACTACCAATACACTCCCGCAATCCACACTCTCTGTGGCGAGCGTCATGTGAGACGTACGTCCCCGTACGGCTAGCGTGTCGATCGGTACAGATCCATGCCAGCGCCGGCACGCCGGAGATCGGCGGGTTCGTCGTTGGCGAACGGCGACGTCTCCAGGAGGACGAATGTCCCGGCAGTTCCTCGCGGAGGGCGGATTCACGCTCTCCGGAGGTGGCTACACCATCGTCGGTGTGGTCGCCGTGGTCGCCCTTGCCGCACTGGTCATCGGCTACGTGCTGCTCAAGGAGGTGCTGGCCGCGGGCCAGGGCACCACCAAGATGCAGGACATCGCGAAGGCAGTGCAGGAAGGCGCGGCTGCCTATCTCAAACGGCAGCGGAACACCCTCGCCATCTTCGGGGTGATCGTGTTCCTCCTGCTGTTCGCGCTCCCGGCCGACGACTGGAACGAGCGGATCGGCCGGTCGATCTTCTTCCTGGTCGGCGCGGTGTTCTCGTTCTGCATCGGGTATCTCGGCATGTGGCTGGCCACCCAGGCGAACCTGCGTGTCGCGGCCGCGTCACGGGAAGAGGGCGGACGCGAGAAGGCGATGCGGGTCGCCTTCCGCACCGGCGGTGTGGTCGGCATGATCACTGTCGGCCTCGGCCTCTTCGGCGCCGCGATCGTCGTGCTCGTCTACACCGGCCAGGCGCCGAAGGTGCTGGAGGGCTTCGGTTTCGGTGCCGCGCTGATCGCGATGTTCATGCGTGTCGGCGGCGGCATCTTCACCAAGGCCGCCGACGTCGGCGCGGACCTGGTCGGCAAGGTGGAGCAGGGCATCCCCGAGGACGACCCGCGCAACGCGGCCACCATCGCCGACAACGTCGGTGACAACGTGGGCGACTGCGCCGGGATGGCCGCGGACCTGTTCGAGTCCTACGCGGTCATGCTCGTGGCCGCGCTGATCCTGGGCAGCACGGCGTTCGGCGTGCACGGCCTGATCTTCCCGCTCATCGTGCCCGCGATCGGCGTGATCACCGCGGTGATCGGCGTCTACATCACCAAGGCCAAGTCGGGTGAGGGCGGCCTCGTCACGATCAACCGCTCGTTCTACATCTCCGCGGTCATTTCCGCGGTGCTCTCGGCGATCGCGGCGTTCGTCTACCTGCCGGGCTCGTTCTCCGAACTCGAACTCACCGGCGGGAAGGCCGGGCTGTCGGGCAACCCGGCGGTCATCGCGACCGTCGCGGTGATCATCGGCATCGTGCTCGCCGCGATCATCCTGAAGCTCACCGGGTACTACACCGGCACCGAGCACAAGCCGGTCAAGGACGTCGGCAAGACGTCGGAAACCGGTGCGGCGACGGTGATCCTGTCCGGTATCTCGGTCGGTTTCGAGTCCGCCGTGTACACCGCGCTGGTCATCGGCGCGGCCGTGTTCGGCGCGTACCTGCTCGGCGGCGGCGTCGCGCTGTTCGCGGTGGCGCTGGCCGGTACCGGTCTGCTGACCACCGTCGGCGTCATCGTCGCGATGGACACCTTCGGCCCGGTCTCGGACAACGCGCAGGGCATCGCGGAGATGTCCGGCGACGTCGACGAGAAGGCCGCGCAGATCCTCACCGAACTGGACGCGGTCGGCAACACCACCAAGGCCATCACCAAGGGCATCGCGATCGCCACCGCGGTCCTCGCGGCGACGGCGCTGTTCGGGTCCTACCAGGACGCGATCAGCAAGGCGCTGAAGTCGATCCCGGAGGCGGCGCAGGCGAGCACGAGCGCGATCAACCTCTTCGTGAACGAGGTGGTCAGCCCGAACACCCTGGTCGGCATCATCGTCGGCGCGGCGGTCGTGTTCCTGTTCTCCGGCCTCGCGGTCAACGCGGTGTCCCGTGCCGCGGGCGCGGTCGTCTACGAGGTGCGCCGCCAGTTCCGCGACATCCCGGGGATCATGGAGGGCACCACGCGGCCCGAGTACGGACGCGTCGTCGACATCGTCACGCGTGACTCGCTGCGCGAACTGGCCACTCCCGGTCTGCTCGCGGTCTTCGCCCCCATCGCGGTCGGCTTCGGCCTCGGCACCGGCGCGCTCGCCGGTTACCTGGCCGGCGCGATCGCGTGCGGCACCCTGATGGCGATCTTCCTCGCCAACTCCGGTGGTGCCTGGGACAACGCGAAGAAGCTCGTCGAGGACGGCAACCACGGCGGCAAGGGTTCGGACGCGCACGAGGCCACCATCATCGGTGACACCGTGGGTGACCCGTTCAAGGACACCGCAGGCCCGGCGATCAACCCGCTGATCAAGGTGATGAACCTGGTTTCGGTGCTGATCGCGCCCGCCGTCGTGCAGTTCTCGATCGGTGAGCAGGCCAACCTGACGGTGCGGCTGGTCATCTCGCTCGTGGCGGTCGCGGTGATCATCGCGGCTATCGTGGTGTCGAAGCGGCGGGGTTCCGTCATCGCCGACAGCCCGGCGGAAGCGAAAGTCTGACCTTTTCCCAGGACGCGGCCCGGTGTGCGGTTACGCATGCCGGGCCGCGTCGTGTGGTAACCGGTCGTCTCCGGTGTGTGATCCGATCCCGGGGAATGCCCGGCGACTTGCGAAGCATGCCCGGGTCGGTACGGTCGGGGCTGCTGACGTCGACGGGCAGGAGGTGTGAGAGTGCGGCCGCGGTTGACCGTTCTTGCCGCGCTAGCAACAGGAATCGGGATCGGTCTCGCCGGATGCGGACAGCAGCCGGCGGTCACTTCGCAGGCACGAGAGGACAACCCCGTGAGTGCCGCGGAGCAGGCCGATCCGGCGGGCAGATGGGCGGACGGCTACTGCGGTGCGGTCACGCACCTGGTGCGCGCACTGGCCACACTGCCCACCGTCGATCCCAGCACGGCCCAGCAGGCCGCGAAGACGTCGAGCGCGTTGCTCGGCGCGGTGGTCGGCGGGCTCGACCAGTCCATCGCCGGTCTCCGCGCGCTCGACGCGCCACCGGCGCCCGCCGCGGACCAGGCGCGAGCGGACATGGTCGGACGTTTCGGCGGCATCCGGCAGCGCGCGCAGGACGTGCGCAAGCGCATCGACGACGGGCGCGCCGACCCCGCCGTGACCAGGGACGCCCTCGGCGACGCGCGGGCGGCGCTCGACGAGATCGCCGGGCTCAACGTGCTCAAGGGCCTTCAGGACGTGCCCGACCTCGACGCGGCGAGCAAGCGGGCCCCCGGCTGTCAGCAGCTGACGGTGCCCGCCGCACCTCGGTGACCTCACCGGACCCTCGCCCGAATCGAACTTGTGTTCTAGTATACCCGAGTGGATCGGACGATCTCGTTCTTCTCCGCCGAGGCGAGCGGGCCGGGGCTGGCCGATCTGGCCGGGCTGCTGTGCGGGCACGGCCAGATCGCCGGGTTCGGCCGTACCGCGGCGCGGCTGTCGGTGGTCGTGGACGAGCCGTGGCGCGCCCGCGCGCTGGCAGGCGAGTGCCGCAGGCGCGGCGCCGACGCGCAGGTCGGCACCGCCGACTGCGGCCACCCGCAGGTGCGCACGGCGTTCCGGGTGGACCTGCTGCCGCTGGCGTCCCGCTGGCTGCGGTCCGGGTGCACCGGCCCGGCGGAGGACGATTCGGGCAAGGCGGTGCCCGACGGCTTCCGGCTGAGCGGCGCCATGCTGCGCATGTGGGCGCTGGCGGGCGGCAGGCAGGGCGGCAGCGCCTACCTGCTCGCCCTCGATCCGCTGGCTCCCGGCACGCACGCCAGGCTGGCGGCCGCGCTCGCGCCGCTCGGGGTACCGGCCCGGTTGCTGGGACCCAAGGCGGACACCCCCGCCGTCCGGGTGACCGGGCGGCGCCGGCTGGAAAGCCTTCTCGAACTCATCGGTGAGCCGCCGAGCGGCGCCGAGGCCGCCTGGCCGGAAACGGTCCCGGCCAGGCGTGCCGGATGAGCGCGGCTAGGCGGCGGCGTCGACCGCCAGCGGTTTCGGCAGCGAGCAGCCCGGCCTGGCGAGATCGATCTCGTTGGCCTGGGTGAGACAGGCGGGGATGCCGTAGGTCTCCTGCCCGTACGGGGTGTCCGGGTGCACCGTGACGTTCCCGGATTCGTCGACCTCGCACGGGTTGTTCAGCGTGCACTCCTCACCGTTTTCGTTCCTGGTGTTGTTGACGCCGATGACCTTGCCGGTCGAGGTTTCGACGACCGGGGAACCCGAGGTGCCGCCGATGGTCTGGCAGTCCGGGGTGTACCGGATCGAGTCCTTCCACACCCAGCCGTTTTCGCGCAGCTCGTGCACGAAGCCGTTGACCGTGCAGGAATAGATCTGTTTCCAGTATCCGGACACCACGTCCATGCGCACGCCGTCGGCCGGGTGCGCGTTGGACAGTTCCAGCGCGGTGATCCCGTACTGCCGTTTGATCTGGGCGTAGGTCGTGCTCACCTGGTACAACGAGACGTCGGTGTCGGTCATGGTCCCGTACACGATCTTCTTCGCCCGCAGTGCCCCGAGCGAGCGCTGACCGTCCGGGGAGAGCAGGCTGAAGCTCCGTGACGAGGCCCGGTTGACGATGACCTGACCGGGTCGTGGCATGCCGCTTTCGAGGCAGTGCCCGTTGGACAGCACGAGCGCGGGGGCGGTGTCCGGGGTGCCGGCCGGCTTGACCACGGAGCCGGAACAGTTGGACAGCGCCACCGTTCCCGCGAAGGTGGTGGTGGCGGCGAGTGCCGGGGTAGTCCCCAGTACCGCGGTCGCGGTCGCCGCGACGGCGAGTGCGCCGAGGAGTCGTCGGATCATGGTGGGGCCCTTTCAGCTCGACGAGCTAGTAAGTCAATCGGCGACGCGTGACGCCCACCACCGTCGAACGGAGGGTATCTGGCCGGTTACTCTCGCACCCTGCACTGCGCGTGTCCGACGTCACGTGCTAGGTGTGGAAAAGAAACATCGCCGAGGTCACTGGCGATGTGCTGGACACTCCTGAAGCGGCGTGTTGTGCCACCTCGGCGCCGTTCGGGTGGTACGAGCGTGCACACTGACAGGTCGGAGACACGGGCGTGGCCCCGGCGTCGAGGGGCGGGCCGCCGCCGCGGCGGCCGGAGATGAGCGGAGAGCAGGCGAAGCGTGGCAGGAGCACGGACCAAGAAGAACGGCACCGGAGCGGACGCCTCCGGGCGTCGGCGGCTGGTGATCGTCGAGTCGCCCACGAAGGCCCGCAAGATCGCCCCCTACCTCGGCGGGAACTACGTCGTCGAGTCCTCGGTCGGGCACATCCGCGACCTGCCACGTGGCGCCGCCGACGTCCCCGCCCAGTACAAGGGAGAGGCCTGGGCGCGGCTCGGCGTCGACGTCGACAACGGCTTCAAGCCGCTCTACGTCGTCACGCCGGACAAGAAGTCCAAGGTCACCGAGCTGAAGGGCCTCCTGAAGGACGTCGACGAGCTCTACCTCGCCACCGACCCCGACCGCGAGGGCGAGGCCATCGCCTGGCACCTGCTGGAGACGCTCAAGCCCAAGGTCCCGGTCCGCCGGATGGTCTTCCACGAGGTCACCGAGCAGGCCATCCGCGCCGCCGCGGACAGCACCCGCGAGCTGGACGCCGACCTGGTCGACGCGCAGGAGACCCGCCGCATCCTCGACCGCCTCTACGGCTACGAGGTCTCACCGGTGCTGTGGAAGAAGGTCATGCCGAAGCTGTCGGCAGGCCGGGTCCAGTCGGTGGCGACGCGGATCATCGTCGAGCGGGAGCGCGAGCGGATGCGCTTCACCTCGGCCTCGTACTGGGACATCTCGGCGACGATGGACGCGGGTGCCGACGCGACGCCGCGCGCGTTCCCGGCGCGGCTGGTCGCGATCGACGGCGCGAAGCTGGCCACCGGCCGCGACTTCGACTCCAACGGGCAGCTCAAGGCGGGCTCGGCGGAGGCGAGGGTGCTCGCCGAGGCCGACGCGGTCCGGCTCGCGCAGGCGCTGGACCAGCGTGACTTCAAGGTCGCGAGCGTCGAGGAGAAGCCGTACACGCGCAAGCCGTACGCGCCGTTCATGACCTCGACGCTGCAGCAGGAGGCGGGCCGCAAGCTGCGGTTCTCGTCCGAACGCACCATGCGGATCGCGCAGAAGCTGTACGAGAACGGGTACATCACCTACATGCGTACCGACTCGACGACGCTGTCGGAGTCGGCGCTTTCGGCGGCACGCAGCCAGGCGACGCAGCTATACGGCAAGGAGTACGTCTCGCCGTCGCCGCGCCAGTACACCCGCAAGGTCAAGAACGCGCAGGAAGCCCACGAGGCGATCCGGCCCTCCGGCGAGGTGTTCCGCACGCCGGGACAGGTCGCGAAGGATCTGGACACCGACGAGTACCGGCTCTACGAGATGATCTGGCAGCGCACGATCGCCTCGCAGATGGCCGACGCCAAGGGCACCACGATGTCGGTGCGCATCGTCGGCACGGCCACGAGCGGCGAGGAATGCACCTTCGCGGCTTCGGGCCGCACCATCACCTTCGCGGGGTTCCTGAAGGCCTACGTCGAGGCGGTCGACACCGAGACCGGCGGCGAAGCCGACGACAAGCAGAGCAGGCTTCCGCGGCTGGCCAAGGACCAGGCGCTGACCGCGACCGAGCTGTCCCCGGACGGGCACACCACCTCGCCGCCGGCGCGCTACTCGGAGCCGAGCCTGGTCAGCAAGCTGGAAGAGCTGGGCATCGGCCGCCCGTCGACGTACGCGTCGATCATCAAGACCATCCAGGACCGCGGCTACGTGTGGAAGAAGGGCTCCGCGCTGGTGCCCTCCTGGGTCGCGTTCGCCGTGATCGGACTGATGGAACGGCACTTCGAGCGGCTGGTCGACTACGGCTTCACCGCGGGTATGGAGGACGAGCTCGACCGCATCGCCGCCGGTGCCGAGCACCGGACCGAGTGGCTGGGCAAGTTCTACTTCGGCGGCGACATGGGCGTCGACGGTTCGGTCGGGCGGCTCGGCGGGCTGAAGAAGCTCGTCGGCTCCAGCGTCGAGGACATCGACGCCCGTGAGATCAACTCGATCCCGCTGTTCAGCGACGCCGACGGGCACACCGTCGTCGTCCGGGTCGGCCGGTACGGGCCGTACCTGGAGCGTGAGGTCGACGGGACGTCGCAGCGGGCGAACCTGCCCGAGGACCTGCCGCCGGACGAGCTGACCCCGGCGATCGCGGAGAAGCTGTTCGCGACCCCGCAGGAGGGCCGCGTGCTGGGCACGGATCCGGTGTCGGGGCACGAGATCGTGGC
Source organism: Amycolatopsis samaneae (assembly GCF_039541975.1). NCBI lineage: Bacteria > Bacillati > Actinomycetota > Actinomycetes > Pseudonocardiales > Pseudonocardiaceae > Amycolatopsis > Amycolatopsis samaneae. The sequence continues at coordinate 103,896 of NZ_BAABHG010000020.1, read as the reverse complement.
GAAGGAGGGCCGGTTCGGGCCCTACGTCACGGAGCTGCTGCCGGAGCCAGAGCCGCTGCCCGAGGGCGCGACCGCCGCGCAGAAGAAGGCCGCCAAGGCGAAGCAGCCGAAGCCGCGCACGGGCTCGTTGTTCAAGAGCATGTCCATCGAGACGATGACGCTGGACGACGCGCTCAAGCTGCTCTCGCTGCCGCGCGTGGTCGGCAAGGACCCCGAATCCGGCGACGAGATCACCGCGCAGAACGGGCGCTACGGGCCGTACCTGAAGAAGGGCACGGACTCGCGCTCACTGTCCACAGAGGACCAGCTGTTCTCGATCACCGTCGAGGAAGCGCTGAAGATCTACTCCGAGCCGAAGCAGCGTGGCCGGTCGGCGACGGCGAAGCCGCCGCTCAAGGAGCTGGGCGACGACCCGGTGTCGGGTAAGCCGATGGTGGTCAAGGACGGGCGGTTCGGCCCGTACGTGACCGACGGCGAGTACAACGCGACGCTGCGGAAGACCGACAGCATCGAGGAGCTGACCGCCGAGCGGGCCGCGGAGTTGCTGGCGGAGAAGCGCGCGAAGGGCCCGGCCCCGAAGCGCAAGGCGCCGGCCCGCAAGACGGCGTCGTCCGCGTCGAAGTCCACCGCGGCGAAGTCGGGGACGACCAAGTCGGCGGCCGCGAAGTCGACCGGCACGAAGTCGACCACCGCGAAGAAGCGCACCACGACGGCGAAGTCGAAGTAGTTCTCGTCAGGTCCCTGAAGGCCTCCTTACCGGCACTGAGCGCCGGTAAGGAGGCCTCCACGGCGTTTCGGGGTGCTGGCGGCTGCGCGCGGCCGGGGCGATAGCAAAGGTCCCTCGCTCCAGCCCGGTCCCGGTGCGCGGCGGACGAGCCGTCCCCGCGAAGCGACCCCGGAGCGTCACCGCGAAGCGGGTGAAAGCCCTTCACAGCGTCATCGGAACCGCTCACCGAACGGCGTCACTCACTCGAACCTTTGTTCGAGAAATTGTCGGTGCCAGGGTGTTCAATGCAGGGGTGAGCAACTCAGCACTCGCCGTCTTCGACGTCATCGACGAAGTCATCGCCCCGCTCCGCGCCGAGGTGCCGGAGCGGCCTTCGGTGATGGAGTTCTACGACCCGCAGTTCGAAGTGCCGCCCGTCCTCGCCGACGCCGAACCGCCGCCCGGCCTCAGCCTGGCCGACGAGGTCGAGCAGTACACCCGGTTCGTCGCGGGCATGGCCGCGCTCGGCCTCGCGCCGGGCGGCGAGGTCACGCCGGAGGCGCTCGGGCTGTACCGCGCGTTGCGCGGCGGGTTCATCCGTGGCGTCGTCACCGGGGTGTTCCCCACGCGGCGGGAGCCGTGGGAGGTCCGCTTCTTCGGCGACGAGGACTACACCACCGTGCTGAACAAGCTGGGGCACCGCGCCCGGCTGCGCTCGGGTTTCCTCAGCTCGCTGCCGGGCTGGGTGTTCGACGATCTGCCCGACCGTCCGCCGGGGCCCGGCGAATCGGTGCGCATCCACACCGACGAGCGCGGACTCATCCCGGCGCGGTGGGAACGAGAGCTTTCGGTCATCCGCGAGTGTGCGGCCCGGCCCCGGCAGGGCACCGTGCTGGTCGATCTCGCGGTGCGGGACGCGATTCTCGCCAAGTACCCGCACGGCGCGTTCGGGCTGGTGGACAACGATCTCGGCCGCTACCAGTTCAGCGCGGCCGTCGGCCGGTCCGGCAGCTGGACGATCACCTGGGGCCCGGCCACCCGCAGCACCGCGGAGCAGTGGATCGTCAAGGCGGTGCAGAGCCATGTCTAGCCGTACCGCGGTGCTGGAGCTGCTCGAACTCGCGGCCGCGCCGGTGCTGGCGGCGATGCCGGAGCGTGATCCGGTCGACCGGCTCTACAACCCGGAGGTGACCGACGAGGAGATCCGCGTCCACGGCACGGTGTCCGACGATCCGGCCGATCTGGTCGCCGAGGTCGAGCGGCACGCGGCGTGGGCGGCCGCGCTCGAGGGCACGCCGTTCGGCGACGACGGCGAGCTGACCGAGGTCGGGTACGAGGTGGTGTCGCTGATCCTGCGCGGCTCGGTGCGCGCGGCGGTGAGCGGCGTGTTTTCCGAAGGCCCGGAGACCGCGGACATCCGCTGCTACGCCGACGGCGAGCACGCGCTCGTGATGGCCTCGCTGCCCGATCACACGGCCATCCACCTCGACGAGTACGCCCGGCTGCCGGAGCTGCTCGTCGAGGCGCTGCCGGACGCGCCGGAGGGCGAGTCCCGGCAGATCTGGCTCTCGGTCGACGAACACGGCCTGATCCACGGCCAGCACGACGAGGTCGGGGAGCTGCGTGAGCTGCTGGCCCGTCCGCGCAGCGGCACCGCGGTGCTCGACCTGTTCGCCTTCGGCGGGCTGTGCGCCGAGTTCCCCGAGCACGGGTTCGTCCTGCTCGACACCGATCTCGGCAGGCACGTCCTGTGTGCCATCCACCGTGGTGGCGGGCGGCGGCAGCTCGTGCTCGCGCCGTTCAGCAGGGACATGCTCATCGGCTGGTTCCGCGAGGTCGTCGACGCCGGGCCGGTGGAGCCGCCGTGACAGACCCGTGGCCGATCTGTGACCGGAATCACTACGATCTGTCACAAAGAAAGGTCGACCTTAGTTCCGGATGGCTGGACACTGCCTGTGAACGCGACGGACAGTACGCAAGGCGTAACGGATATCTGGCCCATTGGGCGGATGCGCTCTGCGCCCACGTCGCTACCCTGAAAGGCGAGGACATTCGACAGTGGAGTTGTCGCGGAACGGAGTCTCGGTGCGCTCACGGCTAGTGACTGTTCACGGTGAACGTGGGCACTCCCACCGCGACACACACAGTGAGGTGGTCCCCCATGAGCAACAGCGGTGAGGCTCCCTTCTTCAGTTCTCCGGAGCCACCCTCGCGTGACGGCACGCTGGCCGGCACGCCGGGCGACTCGTTCGCCGATCCCCTTTCCGGGCTCGTGACCTCGGCGGACGCCCCGCCGGCCGGCACGGCCAACGGTGCGGGAACGCCCGCGATCCCGGTGTCCGGTCCGGTGCAGCACGACCCCGAGGTGGTGCGGCAGATGGTCGCCGCCGCACTCCAGGAGGACGCGCAACAGGGCGGTGCACCGCACACGCCCGGCGCGATCCCGCCCGCGGGCACCACGGGAACGCTCGGCGAGCAGGTGGCGCCGCCGCTCGGTGTCCTGCCCCGGCAGCGCACCTGGCCCGCCCGGCCGCCGCAGCTGCTGCGTCAGGTCCGGCGGACGAAGCAGATTCCTCCCGCCGACGACGACATCGACGAGGAGATCGAGGCGGCCGCGCAGAAGAAGCGCAAGCTGCCGTCGGTGAGCATGCCCAGCATCAGCATCGGGCGTCCGTCGGCCAGCACCGCGGGCGTCGTGCTCGCGGTCGTGCTGCTGATCGTCTTCGGGGTCGTCGCCATCCAGATGGTGTCGAGCCTGGTCAGCAGCGTGACGGGATTGTTCAACTAACGCGCTCGCCGCGCCCTCGATCCGGGCCACTGCCGCGCCCCACCTGTTACCAGGGTTACTCTGGCGACACGGTCGGGGGACCCTGCCGGGTCGCCCGACGCCGCGGTGACGAGTGGGGTGGGCAGCATCAGCGAGGGCATGCGATCAGTACCCGGGCCCGGCCCGGGTGGATCGTCGGGTGCCGAGGCGTCCACGATCCACCGCGTCCGGCGGGTACTGGCGATCAAACCTTTTCGCCGCCTCTGGGGCGTCACGTATCTGTGCAGCGTCGCCGACTGGCTGAACCTGCTCGCGCTGACCGGCCTGGCCACGAAGCTGCTCGACGACTACACCGCGCAGAACTTCGCGTTCGTGGCGGTCGTGCTCACCGCGCTGTTGCCGGGGTTGCTGTTCGCCCCGGTCGGCGGGCTGCTCGCCGACCGGTTCGACCGGCGCAAGGTGATGGTGCTCTGCGACCTCGGCCGCTGTGGCTTCCTGCTGTCCATCGCGTTCGTCGGCGCGCCCTGGTGGCTGTTCGTCGGCAACTTCCTGGTCGGCTGCTGCTCGATGATGTGGATCCCGTCGAAGGACGCGGCGGTACCGAACCTGCTGCGCCGCCCGGACCAGGTCGAGACCGCCAACCAGCTCGGCATGGTGATGACCTACGGCCTCGCGGTGATCACCGCGGCCGGCGCCAACGCCGTGCTCACCGGCATCAACACGACGTTCCACCTGTTCCCCGGCGGCAGCGCCGACCTCAACATCGCGAAGATGGTCGTCGTCATCAACGGCCTGCTGTACCTGACCAGCGCGATTCTCATCGCCACCCGGATTCCCGAGCTGTCGCTGCGCAACGTGCACGAGACCCCGGATCCGACGGTCAAGAAGGCCGACGAGGAGAAACTCGGCCTCCGCGCGATGCTGCGCGACGGCATCCGGTTCGTCCGCAGCACCCCGCTGGTGCGCGGCCTGCTGATCGGCGCGTTCGGCGCCTTCGCCGCCGGCGGCGCGGTGATCGGCTCGGCGAAGCCGTATTCGTCGAGCCTGCTTGGCGGCGACGCGTCGTTCAACATGCTGGTGCTCTCGGTGTTTCTCGGGCTGGCGACCGGGATGGCGGTCGCTCCGAAGCTGGCCAGGCGGCTGGCGCACGACCGGCTGTTCGGCATTTCGATCGTCACCGCCGGGTTCGCGCTCGCGGTGGTCGCGCTGTCCCCGCACCTGGCCGTGTCGCTGGTCGCGGTGGTGGTGGTCGGCATCGCGGCCGGGGCCGCGTTCCTCACCGGCGTGACGATCATCGGCTCCCGTGTCGAGGACGCCATCCGCGGCCGGATCAACGCGATCTACCAGTCGATGCTGAAGATCGTGGTCTTCGGCGCGACGATCACCGCGCCGCTGCTGATCGGCCTCGTCCAGCCCCGCCGGATCGAGGTCTGGGGCAACGCGCTCACCATCGACGGCACGCGGCCGGTGCTGCTCGGCGGGGCCGTGCTCGCGGTGCTGGCGGGCATCTTCGCCTACCGGCAGATGGACGACCGCCGCGCCGAGCCGATCCTGAGCGATCTGCGCAACGCGCTGCGCCGCAATCCGCGCCGTGTCAACGGTTACCTGATCGCGGTCGAGGGCACCACGGCGACCGACACCGCGCGGCAGGCCGCCGGGCTCGCCGACTGGCTGGGCACCGGCACCCGGCCCGTCGTGCTCGCCGCCGATCCCGCGCTCGACGATCAGCGCCTGGAAAAACTACTGACCAGCGCATCGCTGACCGGTGCCCGCGCGCAGGCGCTCGCCGCCGCCGCGGTACGCGCCGACATCGTCGAGCGACACGTGCGGCCCGCGCTCGACGCCGGCTCGGTCGTCGTGATGGAGCGGTTCGTCGATTCGCCGCTCGCGCACCTTTCCGCCGTCGCCGGTCTCGACAGCGATGAGCTGGAGGGGCTCGCCGACTGGGCGACCGGGCGGCTCCGCCCGGACCTCACGGTCCTGCTCGACGCCGCCCCCGGTGGGGAGCCGAGGGACCGGTCCGAGACGATGAACGACCAGTGGCGGGTGCAGCACCTGCTCACCGAGATGGCCGCCGCGGATCCGGACCGCTACGTCGTGGTCGAGGCCGACGGCACCGACGACGAGGTCGCCGAACGGGTCCGTGAGGCCGTCCGCGCGGTGTTCGTCGGGCGGCTGGCCGCCCTCGCGCCGGTGGGCGACGCCGCTGCCCCGGCCGGGGCGCCCGAGCCACCGGCCGAACCCGTGGAAGCTCCGGCGGAGGCGAAGTGACAGAACAGGTACGGATCGGTGTCTGGCGGCAGCTCGTCGGCCAGGAACCGGCCGCCGAGACGCTCGCGTCGGCCGCCGCGGCCGCGGCGAAGATCGTCGCGGGTGAGCCGGTCGCCCCGGCGGCGATGACGCACGCGTGGTTGCTCACCGGCCCGCCCGGCTCGGGCCGTTCGACGGCGGCGCGGACGTTCGCCGCGGCGTTGCAGTGCAGCACCGGGACCGGCTGCGGGGAATGCTCGGGCTGCCGCACCACCATGGCAGGCACGCACGGTGACGTCCGGCTCGTCGCGCCCGAAGGGCTGTCGATCTCGGTCGCCGAGATGCGCGCGCTCGTCCAGGCCGCCGCCCGGCGCCCGACGACGGGCAACTGGCGCGTGGTCGTCATCGAGGACGCCGACCGGCTCACCGAAGGCGCGTCGAACGCGTTGCTCAAGGCGGTCGAAGAGCCGCCGGAGCGCACCGTGTTCCTGCTCTGCGCGCCCTCGGACCATCCCGAGGACGTGTCGGTGACGATCCGCTCCCGTTGCCGTCTGGTGCCGCTGCGCACGCCGCCCGCGGCCGCGATCGCGCAGGTGCTCGTCGACCGCGACGGCGTCGATCCGGAGCAGGCGCGGTGGGCCGCCTCGGTCTGCGGCGGGCACGTCGGCCGCGCGCGGCGGCTCGCCACCGACGAGGCAGCCCGGCAGCGCCGCGCCACCGTGCTGCGCATCCCGCTGGGGCTGCGCCGCCCGTCGGACATCTTCACCAGCGCCGATCAGCTGATCAGCGCCGCAGAGGCCGACGCGGGCGAGGCGAGCAAGGCCCGCGACGAGAACGAGCGTGCCGAACTGCGGACGGCCATGGGGGGCGACGGCACCGGCAAGGGCGTCGCGGGAGCGAAGCGGGCCGCCGAGGCCGCGGTCAAACAGCTGGAGAAGAAGCAGAAGTCCCGGGCGACCCGTACCCAGCGGGACACCCTGGACCTGGCGCTGGTCGACCTCGCCGCGTTCTACCGCGACGTGCTGGTCACGACCACCGGGTCCGGGGCGACGCTCAACCACCCGGACCACGCCGAGCAGATCGCGTCGGCCGCGTCGGCGTGGACCCCGGAATCGACGTTGCGGCGGCTCGAAGCCGTCCTGGAATGCCGCGAAGCGATCGAGCTCAACGTCAAACCGCGCATTGCCGTCGAGGCCATGGTCACCACGTTGCGCCAGGGCTGAGCCCGGGACAGCGAACGGCCCTTCATCCCGTGCGGGATGAAGGGCCGTCCTTTGTGGATGGACCCGGGGTGACTAGTCCCGTGGGCGAGGCGACGGCTTGAACGGCTCCGGCTCCTTCGCCGGGGTCAGCGTGAGCGCGGCCGGACGGCGACGGCGGCCCGGCATCGCGGCCACCATGACCACACCGACCAGCAGCATCGCGGTGCCGGTCCAGAACATCGGCACGGTGTCGTACGCGCCGGTGTAGGCCAGGTTCTTCGCCGGTCCCTGCGGTGCTTCGCCACCGCCGGGCGGGGGCGCCGGCGTCGTCGCGGTCCCGCACACCACGCCACCGTTCGGCGCGTAGGCCCGCGCGATCTGCTCACCGAGGGAAACCTGGGCCAGCGAGGACGGCAGGTTCTTCGCCGCGTCGCCGGGCAGCAGGTCCTTGAACTTGCTGGTGGGCAGCAGTTGCAGGTCGAACAGCCGGGCCGAGGCACCGAGCTGGTACCCGGCGAACGGTTCGTTCAGCTGCGCGCCCTTCTGGTCGAGCCCGGCGATGCTCAGCCGCAGCACGCCGAGGTCGAGCACGGTGCCCGCGGTGTTGCCGACCTGCTGGAGGCCCTTGGTCGCCGTCGAGACGAGCCCGCCGACCACCGGGATGTCGTTGAGCTGCCCGAACTGGTCGCTCAGGCCCTTGAGCGGCAGCCCGAGGGGAATGTCCTTGGTCGGGTGCGCCGCGTCCAGCGTGTACAGCACCTTGCCGCCCGCCTCGATGGTCAGCACCGGCGCGGTGTACTCCACTTTGGACGTTTTCTCGTCGCCGGTGGAGGTCACCTTCAGCGTCGGCTGGCTGGCCACCTTGATGCTCAGCGCGAGCGGGGTGCCCTTGAGGATTTCGATGTCGGCGCCCTGCATCGTGGAGGTCGACTGGACGGCCTTGTTCTTCGAGCCGGGGATGTCGACCAGCTTGACCTGCGAGCGGGAGGACAGCGTGTTCGGCAGGCTCAGCAGCGATCCGGTGCCGTCCGCCGCGGTCTGCCCGCCGCCCTGCAGCAGCCCGCCGAGGCTCTGCAGACCCTTCGTCAGGTCGAAGCCCTGGGCGAGAGTGCTCGGGTCGAGCTTCGGCTTGAGCGCGTCGAGGCCGAGGCCGGGCATCGTCGGGATGACGTTGAGCAGGGACAGGCTGGCCACGGACGTGCTGGCGTCGGCGATGGTGTCGACACACGGTCCGAGGGGCTGGCTCCAGCGCGCGTGCGCGCTGCCGTTGAGCAGGCCGACGTTGAGCAGCGGGTTGGGCGGGCCGTTGAGGCCGCCGCTGATCGGCTGCGGGTTGTCCGGCAACGCCGTCTGCACGACGCTGCCCGGTGTCTGCGGCGCGTTGCCACCCACCGACAGCCCGAACGGCGAGGCCTGCGCGATCGCCTTCTCGTAGCTCAGGTACGCCTCGGAGTTCGCCGACGCGCTCGACAAGCCCATGCCCGCTTCGAGCGCCGACTGCTTCGGCAGCTGTTTGTCGTAGCCGGGGATGATCGAGCCGGTCGGTACCGCGTTCGGCAACAACCGCAGCACCCCGAGCGCCGTGCCCGCGTCGCCGACGGCGCGGCCGAGCGGCTGGGGCCCGATCGGCGCGGACGCGGGCGGCTGCCCCGGGTTCGCCGGCTCCGGGATCGGCGTGGTGGGGATCGTCTGGGCCGTCGCGACAGGCGCGGTCAGCAGGAGCAGCGCCGCGGCGGCCGGCAGGGCAACCGAGCGGGGCAGTCTTCGCCGCATGTGCCAGGTCCTCCAAGAGGTAGGTCGGTCGGGGAGTGAGACCGACGTCATAGGACCCTAACGAGGGCGCCCCGGGAAAGTGACGCGCGCGGGCTCCGCTACACTTGCATCCGGTTCCGGGCGACAGTCCGGTGCTTGCCGCCTTAGCTCAGTCGGCCAGAGCGATTCACTCGTAATGAATAGGTCAGGGGTTCGATTCCCCTAGGCGGCTCCACTCGGGGTGAGCTGTGTTCGCGGAGGGCGCGAACTGGCTCGCTCCGCTGTGTTTTCTGGGGGTGCAACCCCCAGACCCCGCCCGGTGGGCTTCGCCCCCGGACCCCCATCGTGGTTGCGGGCTTTCGGGGGCTTCGTTCCGTGGTGTCTCCTTCTCGCTGGATTTCACTCGAACCGGTGAGGCTTGTTGTGTCACTCGAACGGACCAACTTGGGGGAATCGCGTAATGGCCCGCCTCAAGCGGTCCTCTCGCCCATGGACCTTCTGCCCAGCGGGCGGAGGTGTCGTTGTTCGCACCATCGGACGTGGGTGAACGGCGCACGTACTGCGCCGGGTGAGGAGCGCGGCGCTATGGGCGCGGAGCCGAGCCGTTCCGGACGGGGGCGGGAAGCGCAGGCGTGGCGCATCGTCGACCGCTGGGTGCGGGACCCGCTGATCCGGCGTGACGGCCTGATCGCGCTCGCGATGGTGCTCGCCGCGCTGGTACTGCTCGCGGCCTGCCTGTCCGGCGGTGCCGCGGCGGTACTGCCCGCGCTGGTGGTGAAGGTGCTGGGCGGCGCCACGGCGGCGCTCGTGGCCGGCTGGGGAGCCGTGCGCGCGGTGCGGTCCCGCCGGGCGCGGCGCGCGGTGCCGCTGCCTCGCGGCAAGACACGCCCTCCGGCCGTGCAGGGCAGGAACGACGACAGGGCGGCGCCGGGGTGCCCGGCGCCGCCCTGGAAAGTCCACAAAGGACGTTGTCAGCCCTTCGGCGGAGTCAGTTTCACCACGGTCACGGTGATTTCCCCGCGCGGGGTGCGGTAGGTGACCTTGTCGCCCTCCTTGGCGCCGACGAGCGCGAGCCCGAGCGGGCTGTCGGAGGTGACCGCGTCGGGGTCCTCGCCCGGCACGGTGACGACCTGGAGGGTCTCCTCGTCGCCGTCGTCGAAGCGCAGGGACACCTTGGTGCCGTCGGGCACCAGCGAGCTGTTGGCCGCGCCGTGCTCCATCTTCGCGCTCAGGTCGGCGATCTGGCGGTCGAGCCGGGCGGCGGCCTCCGCGCGGTCGATCACGTCCGCCTGGTCCGCCGCGTCACCGGTGCGTTCGAGCTCGCCCGGTTGCGGCGACAGCGCGGCCCGTTGCGCACGCAAGCTGTCCAGTTCCTTCTCCAGCTGACGGCGCGTAGCCGCACTCAGCCCCTTGTCCCCTGAGATCACCATGACGGGAATTGTCCGCTGTCCGGACCGGGGTGGCCAATCCGGTTTTCGGGATGCCGGTCACCCTCCGGCGACGAATGGGACGTCTGCCCTAGACTTTGGGCCTGGCGTCCCGGAATTAGTAACGAGGATCACCGTGAGTGTCGTTCCCGGTCGCAGCGAACAGCTGTCGCCCAACCAGCTCCAGAAGCAGGAACAGATCGTCGAGGCAGCCCGTGTCGTGCTCGCCCGCGACGGTCTCGCCGGCTGCACGGTCCGCGCCATCGCCGAGGCCGGGCCGCTCACCAAGAGCGCCGTCCACTACTACTTCGCCGACATCGATGTCCTCATCGACCGGGCGATGGCCGCGCACATCAACACCTTCGCCGCCGGGCTGCGCGAGGCGGCCGCCCGGCACGACGATCCGCGTGCGCGGCTGTTCGGGGTCACCGAGGCCTATCTCGCCGAGTTCGCGGCTCGCCCCAACGGCGCCTTCCTGTGGTTCGAATACTGGATCGCGGCGGGGCGTGCCCAGCATCCGCAGGCGATCGACGCGATGCTGACCTCGATCACCGAACTGCTCGCCGAACTGCTGGCGCCACTCGACGTCGACGATCCGCGTGCCCGCGCGCGGGCACTGCTTTCCTACCTGCTCGGGGCCGTCGTCCAGCAGCGGGTACGGCCACGGCCGTTCGCCTCGGTGCGCGGTGACATCGAGGCGCTCTGTTTCGCGAACTACGGCTAGAAACGCCCAATAGATCCGTACCGCTACGGATTGTTCCCCTGCCTCCGCTCCCGCCAAGGTCGATCGAAGCCGAAGGCTGCCAAGAGAGCAGGAGGCGTGATGCTTGCGAACAAACGCAAGAAACGGTGCGTGGCGGCGGCGTTGGCCGCCCTGGTGGTGCTGGCCAGCGGGGTCGCCGCGAGCCAGGCGGCGGCGGAACCCGCGCGGCAGCCCGACGGGCCGCAGATTTACGAGGTCCTCGGCACCGGAACCCCACAGCTGCGCACCGAGGTCGCGCGCACCGGGGTCGACGTGCTCGGGACGTCCGGCGCCACGACGACGATCATCGCCAACCCCGGTGAAGCCGCGCGGCTGCGGGCGCTCGGGTTCACCCTCGAATCGCGCGGGCCCGTCGACCGCTCGCCGAGCACGAGCGCGGCGCCCGCGGAGTTCCCGCCCGGGTACACCGGCTACCACACCTATGCCGAGGTGACGACCGAACTGCAGAAGGCGCAGGCGAACTACCCGGCGATCGCGAAGCTGTCCAGCGCGGGCAAATCGTACGAGGGACGCACCCTCAACGTGCTCAAGATCAGCAAGAACGTCGAAGCCGACGAGAACGAGCCCGAGGTGCTGTTCACCTGCAACCAGCACGCCCGTGAGCACCTGACGACCGAGATGTGCCTGCGCATCGTGGACCGGTTCACCAAGGGGTACGCGACCGATCCGGCGATCAAGAAGATGGTCGACAGCACGGCGATCTTCGTGATCCCGAACGTCAACCCGGACGGGTCGGAGTACGACATATCCGGCGGCCGGTTCCACTCCTGGCGCAAGAACCGCCAGGGCCAGGGCACCGACACCAACCGCAACTGGGGCTACAAGTGGGGCTGCTGCGGCGGTTCCTCCGGCTCGCCGAGCAACGAGACCTACCGCGGCCCGTCGGCGTTCTCCGCGCCGGAGACCAAGGCGGTGTCGAACTGGGTGAACGCGCACAAGGTCAACGGTGTGCAGCGGATCAAGACGCACATCGACTTCCACACCTACTCCGAGCTGGTGCTCTGGCCGTGGGGCTACACCTACGACGCCACCGGGCCGGGGATGACCCAGGCCGAGGCGGCGAAGTTCCAGAACCTCGGCAGGCAGATGGCGGCGACGAACGGCTACACGCCCGAGCAGTCCAGCCAGCTGTACATCACCGACGGTTCGATGAACGACTGGATGTGGGCGACGAACCGGATCTGGAGCTACACCTTCGAGATGTACCCGCGGGGCGGCAGCCCTGGCTTCTACCCGCCCGACTCGGCGATCGTGCCGCAGACGACCCGCAACGACAAGGCGGTCGACATCATCATCAACGCCGCGATCACCGGCTGACCCGCAAGTCTCTGAAGGCCACCATGAGGGACCTGGACGCCCTCAAGGTGGCCTTCAGAGCACGTCGGTGATCGGTGCGCGGTTAGGGTGCGGGCATGCCTTTGTTCTCCTTCGAGGGGCTCAGCCCGCAGATTCACCCGGACGCGTGGATCGCCCCCACCGCGACGCTGATCGGGGACGTCGTCATCGAAAAGGACGTCTCGATCTGGTACGGCGCGGTCCTCCGCGCCGACTTCGGGAAGATCGTCGTCCGCGAGGGGGCGAACATCCAGGACAACTCGGTCCTGCACGTCAACGACGGCGTGTGCGAGGTCGGGAAGAACGTCACCGTCGGGCACCAGTGCCTCGTCCACGACTGCACGATCGGCGAGCAGGCCCTGATCGGCAACGGGTCGACCGTGCTGGACAAGGCGCGGATCGGCGAGCGGGCCCTGGTCGCCGCGGGTGCCACCGTCACACCGGGCACCGTCGTCCCGGCCGAGCACATCGCCATGGGCAGCCCGGCGAAGAAGTTCGTGCCGCTCACCGACAGCGCCAGGCTGTGGGTCGATCACAACGGCGAGGTCTACCGGCAGCTCGCCCGGCGGCACGCGGCCGGGATCAAGCCGATCGAAGGCTGACTTTTCGGGTTTGACTCTCCGGTTACCGGAGACTTTAGCGTCGCGGTATGGCACCGAAGACGAAGAAGCAGACCCACCAGGTCACGCTCCACCTCGACGCGGGCAACGCCCCGGTCGTCGACCTCGGCAAGACGCTGGGGCAGACCGGGGTCAACCTCGTCGAGGTCAAGAAGACCTATGACGCGGCGACCGCCGCCCAGCGTGGCGAGGTCGTCCCTGTCGTCGTGTCGGTGTTCGAGGATCGCTCGTTCGAGCTGCGGCTCAAGACACCGCCGACGGCGTTCCTGATCCGGAAAGCCTTGGGCGGCAAGGGATCCGCGCGACCCGGACACGAAACGGCGGGGCAGCTCACCCGCGACCAGCTGCGCGGGATCGCCGAGCGCAAGCTGCCCGACCTCAACACCGCCGACGTCGAGGCGGCCATGCGTACCGTCGCCGGGACGGCCCGCTCGATGGGTGTCACGATCGTGGACTGACGCGCGCGAGCACCCGAAAGTGGCCTGGCCCGCACCGATCTCACTTCGAACTATCCACCGGTCACGTGGACTAGGCTGGGCGGGCAGCAGCGACTGGCGCCACGAGGTGGAGCACCACCGGGAAGCGACGACGAGGCCGGCACCGCGCGCCTGGGTCCGGCCGTCACGGCAGGAGAAGGCCCTTGACGCACCAGCCAGCCCTTTCCGCGCTCGCCGCCGCGGACCCGCGGATCGCCGGGCTCGTGGAGGACGAGGCGAAACGCCAGCACGACAAGATCCGGCTCATCGCGTCGGAGAACTACGTGTCGCAGGCCGTCCTCGAGGCGACCGGCACCGTGCTCACCAACAAGTACTCCGAGGGGTACGCGGGCAAGCGCTACTACGAGGGCCAGCAGCTCATCGACCAGGTCGAGCGGCTGGCCATCGAGCGCGCCAAGGCCGTGTTCGGGGCCGACCACGCGAACGTCCAGCCGTACTCCGGTTCCCCGGCGAACCTCGCGGCGTATCTCGCGTTCGCCCAGCCCGGGGACACCGTGCTCGGCATGGCGCTGCCCGACGGCGGGCACCTGACCCACGGCTGGGGCGTTTCGGCGACCGGCAAGTGGTTCACGCCGGTGCGCTACGGCGTGGCCAAGGAGACCGGCCGCGTCGACCTCGACCAGGTCCGCGACCTCGCCCGCCAGCACCGGCCGAAGCTGATCTTCGCCGGTGGCACGGCGATTCCGCGCACGATCGACTTCCCGGCGTTCGCCGACATCGCCCGCGAGGTCGGCGCGGTGCTCGTGGCCGACATCGCGCACATCGCCGGGCTGGTCGCGGGCGGCGCGCACCCGTCGCCGGTCGGGCACGCGCAGGTCATCACCACGACCACGCACAAGACGCTGCGTGGCCCACGTGGCGCGATGATCCTTTCCGACGCGGAGCACGCGAAGGCCGTCGACAAGGCGGTGTTCCCCGGTCTGCAGGGCGGCCCGCACAACCACACCACCGCCGCGATCGCCGTCGCGCTCGGCGAGGCGCAGCAGCCCGCGTTCAGCGAGTACGCGCACACGATCGTCGCGAACGCGAAGGCGCTGGCGGAGGCGTTGCTCGCCAAGGGCTACGACCTGGTGTCCGGCGGCACGGACAACCACCTGCTGCTGATCGACCTGACGAACAAGGCCGTGCCCGGCAAACCCGCCGCGCAGGCGCTGGACCGCGCGGGGATCGAGCTGAACTACAACACGGTGCCGTTCGACCCGCGCAAGCCGTTCGACCCGTCGGGCATCCGGCTGGGCACCTCGGCGATCACCACGCGGGGGCTCAAGCCGGAGCACCAGGCCCAGGTCGCCGACTGGATCGACCGCACGGTCACCGCGGCCGCCGCGTCCGACGAGTCCTCTTTGGACACCATTGCCGCGGAGATCCGGGAGTTCCTCGCCCCGTTCCCGATCCCCGGCTACACCGCCTGATCGCTGCTCGCGGTCGAGCGCCCCAATGTGGCGTTCGGTGCGTTGGACGCACCCAATGTGGCGTTCGGTGCGTTGAGTGCACCGAACGCCACATTGGGGCGCATGTCCGCCGGGAATTCGGTGAGGATCTCGACCGCGGCGGGATGCAGGGCGGCCGGGGCGGCGAGGAAACTGTCCGAAGTGGACGTCCACGGGGTGCCGGCGCACGTGGTGACCAGTGCGCCGGCCTCGCGGGCGACGAGTGCGGCGCCGAGCAGGTTCGCCGCGTCGGATCCGTACTGCCAGAACAGGTCCAGCCGTCCCGAGGCGACGTCGGCCAGCTGCCACGACGTCGGGCCGAGGTTCCGGACCGCCACCACACGGCCGAGCATTTCCGGCAGTGCGCGTCCGGCCCTCGCGGCGGCCTCGCGCTGCCGGGTGACGAACGGCGGCTGGCTCGTCGCGACCACGGCCGCGTCCAGCGACGTCTTGCGTGACGGCGTGATCGGCCGCCCGTCCCGCCACGCGCCCGCACCCCGTTCGGCCGCGTAGGTTTCGCGCAGTGACGGGGAGTGCAGCACCGCCAGCACGGGTTCGCCGTCGCGCACGAGTGACACCGTTACGCACCACTGCGGCAGTCCCTGTAGGAACTGCACCGCGCCGTCGAGCGCGTCGACCACCCAGTACTCGCCACCAGCCCCGCCCGGCGCGAACTCGTCGTCCGCCCAACCGGCTTCGGGCCGGATCTCCGCCAGGCCCGCGCGCAGCCGCGCGGCCAGCGGATCGTCCACGGCGTGGAACAGCGCGTCCAGTTCTTCGAGGTCGCGGGGCGGGGTGGCGGGCCGGTGGGCGGGGAGATCCGCGGAAAGTGCTTCCACGAGCTCGATCACGGGCTTGAGCGCGTTCGTCGTCATGCGCCCAGGGTTACGCTCGGACGGCAGGAAGCCGCACTCCAGTAGCCAATAGTGAGCGGAAGAGGACAAGTATGACCGTTGATTCGGCGATTATGTCCGCGCTGGAGCAACGCATCGTCTCCGCGCTCCAACTCGACGGACGTGCCGCGCCGGGCCGCGTCGCGGAGGTCCTCGGCATCTCGCCGCGCACGGTTTCCCGGTGTATCGCGCGGCTGCGGGCGGACGGGCGGCTGCGGGTGGTCGCGGTCCCCAATCCCGAGCACGGCCTGCGTGGCGCGCTCATCCTGCGGATCCGTGTCCTGCGCGGCCGGGCCGACGTGCTCGCGGACGCCCTCGCGCGCCGCGCGGACGTGCTGTTCGTCGACGTCCTCGCCGGGGGCGAGGAGATCAGCGCGGTGGCGGTGGGCGGGCCCGACGGCCGCCTGGTGCGTGACCAGCTCCCGGCGACGTCGGCGGTGACCGAGGTGCGCGCGCATTCCGTGCTGCACGTCTTCTCCGACGCCGCCAGCTGGCGCACGGGCCTGCTCACCGCGGACGAGGCCGCCGCGCTCGCCCCGCCCACCGCCGAGCTGGACCTGACTCCCGACGACCTCGACCGGCGGCTGCTCGGCCTGCTGAGCGCGGACGCCCGTACCGGCCCCGGCGAGCTGGCCACCGCCACCGGGGCGCCGGAGTCGACGGTCCGCCGCAGGCTCGACCGGCTGACCGAGGCCGGCAGGCTGCGTACCTACGCCGACATCGACGTCCGGGCGCTGGGCCTGGCCGTGGACGCGAACGTCTGGATGACCGTGCCGCCGGGCGACCTCGACTCCATCGGCCGCGCGCTGGCCCGTCATCCCCTCGTGCACGGGACGCTCGCGACCACCGGGACGTCGAACCTGATGGCCGCGGTGTTCTGCCGTAACCTGCCCGCGCTGTACGCGTTCGTGACCGGCCTCGGCGCCTTCGACGTGCCATCCGCCGAGGTCACGGTGGTCGCGCAGGCCGTCAAGCGGGCGGGGCGACGAGCGTCACAGTCAATTTGATTGCTTGATACAAGCTTCTGGAGGACAGTTGTCTTCGGCAAGTAGTTGAGGGGTACAAGCAACTACCGAAGACTTACCGAGGGAGATCCACATGAGTGCGACATCCACGGCGGAAGGAGAGACCGCTACGAAGGGCAAGCTCTCCCACCGGCAGATCCTGACGGTGTTGTCCGGGCTGATGCTCGGCATGTTCCTGGCGGCGCTGGACCAGACGATCGTGTCCTCGGCGATGAAGACGATCGCCGACGAACTGCACGGTCAGAGCCTCCAGGCATGGGCCACCACCGCGTACCTGATCACGGCGACGCTTTCGACGCCGCTGTACGGCAAGCTCTCCGACCTCTACGGCCGGAAACCGATGTACCTGACGGCGATCTCGCTGTTCCTCGTCGGCTCCCTGGCCAGCGGGATGGCGGGGTCGATGTACGAACTGGCCGCGTTCCGCGCGTTCCAGGGACTCGGGGCCGGTGGTCTGATGTCGCTGGCGCTGGCCATCATCACCGACATCACCTCCCCGCGTGAGCGCAGCCGCTACCAGGGGTACTTCATGGCGGTGTTCGGCGTCTCCAGTGTCGCCGGTCCGGTCGTCGGCGGCTTCTTCGCCGGGCTCGACTCCTTCGCCGGGGTCACCGGCTGGCGCTGGGTGTTCCTGGTGAACGTGCCGATCGCGCTGGCCGCGCTGGTCGTGGTGAGCAAGGTGCTGAACGTGCCGCACACCCGGGTCGAGCAGAAGATCGACTACTGGGGCGCGGTGACGATGATCGTCGGCCTGGTGCCGCTGCTGATCGTGGCCGAGCAGGGCCGCGAGTGGGGCTGGGGTTCCCCGGGGTCGATCGCGATGTACGTCGTCGGCGCGCTGGGTGTGACCGCGTTCGTCTGGCAGGAACGCCGGATGGGCGACGCCGCGCTGCTGCCGCTGCGGCTGTTCTCGCGGCCGGTGTTCCGGGTCGCCACGCTGGTCACGGTGATCCAGGGCGTCGGGATGTTCGGCGCGATGATGTCACTGCCGCTGTACCTGCAGATCGTGAAGGGCGCGACGCCGACCCAGGCGGGGTTGCAGATGCTGCCGCTGACGCTCGGGATCATGATCGCGAGCATGGCGAGCGGGTCGGTGATCTCGCGGACCGGTCGGTACAAGGCGTTCGCGGTGGCCGGGCTCGGCGTGATGGCGGCGTCGGTGTTCGCGCTGTCGGCGATCGGGGTGGACACGCCGATGGCGGTGGTCATGGCGATCGCGTTCGCGATCGGGCTGGGTCTTGGCGCCTCGATGCAGACGCTGCAGCTGGCCGCGACCAACGACGTGCCGCCGTCCGACATCGGCGTCGCGACCTCGTCGGCGACGTTCTTCCGGCAGATCGGTGGCACGGCGGGTACCGCGGTGTTCCTGTCGATCCTGTTCGCGACGGTCGGGGACCGCATCGCGGCGGCGGTCCGCTCCGCGGCGGCCTCGCCCGCCTACGCGGCGGCGCTGGCCCAGCATCCGGAGTTCGCGCGGCGGATGGCCGGTGGCGGGGTGGACATCAACGACACGTCGTTCCTGTCCACTTTGGACCCGGTGCTGGCGCGGCCGATCCTCGACGGGTTCGCGAGCTCGATGAGCACCGTGTTCCTGGTCGGCGGGGCCGTGCTGACGGTCGGTTTCGCGCTGGTGTGGCTGCTCCGGGAGAAACCGCTTTCGGAGAAGTCGGCGCTGGAGCAGCGGGCCGACGCCGAAGCGGATGCCCCCGCGCTGGCCATGGCGCACTGACGCCGAGGCCGTAAACGGTCCGTGGGGGCCTCCTTGAGGGACCTAGAGTCCCTCAAGGAGGCCCCCACGGACCGTTCAGCGCCTTAGTGGGCGGCGCCGCCGTTCGCCTCTTCCTTGGCGATGCGGTCACGCTCACGGCCGAGGGAACGCTCGATCTCGGCCTCGGCGTCGGCGCGGCCGACCCAGCTCGAACCCTCGACGCTCTTGCCCGGCTCCAAGTCCTTGTACACCTCGAAGAAGTGCTGGATCTCCAGCTTGTGGAACTCGTTGAGGTGGTGGATGTCGCGCAGGTGCTCCAGGCGCGGGTCGTTGGTCGGGACCGCGAGGACCTTGTCGTCCGGGCCCTTCTCGTCGGTCATCCGGAACATGCCGATCGCGCGGCAGCGGATCAGGCAGCCGGGAAAGGTCGGCTCCTGCACGAGGACGAGCACGTCCAGCGGGTCACCGTCCTGGCCCAGCGTGTCGTCGATGAAGCCGTAGTCGGCCGGGTACTGGGTCGCCGTGAACAGGGTCCTGTCCAGCTTGATCCGACCGGTCTTGTGGTCGACCTCGTACTTGTTGCGCTCCCCCTTGGGGATTTCGATCGTGACGTCGAACTCCACGCCGGTCCTCGCTGTTCCCGCTCTCGGCCACCCGCGTGTCGGGCGGCCACCGTGCTGACACTCTTGACCTCACTAGTGTGGACTACGCCCGCCAGGGGCGGCCGGACGGATGTCGGCCGCGCGGTCTTGGGGCTCGACCCGGCCGGGGCAGCTGCGTAAGGAGTGGGTGCGTGTCGCAAAACGACGAGCCTAGGTGGCCTTCCGCCGATGAGGACGGGTCCTCCGGCGACGGCGGGGCGACCGCTCGGCTGCCGCACGCGAAGGCCGATCCGGGCGCGACGGACGCGTTGCCCGTGCCCAACGTCACAGCGCCCCAGACGAATCTCACACCGGAAGACGGCGCCGGTTCGTGGTTCCGGCCCGTGGTGGCGCCCGAACCGCTGCCCGCGCCGGGCACACCGCCGCCCGCCACACCGCCCGCGGCACCACGCCGTCCACGGGATCTGGCCGACCGGCTGGGGCACACGTCCGATCCGGGGCCTGCCGAGCAGGCCGCCCAGCGACGGCCCGAGCAGGAACCGCCGGGGAAGTCCGAGGAGAACACGCAGCAGCTGCCGGTGCGGCCCGCGACGCCGTGGGTGCCGATCGAACGCGCGACGCCGTTCGCCGAGGAGCCCGGACCGCGGGCGTCACAGCCCTCGGGTTCGTCGCGGCCTCCGGGACCGCAGTCCTCGGCGGCGCAGTCCTCGAATCCGCAGCAGTCGCAGCAGTCGCAGCAGTCGCGGCCGGAGCCGTCACCCGCCCGGCAGCGGGAGGCGGAGGACGCGGCGGCCGAGGCCGACACGGTCTGGGCGCAGCGCGTCGACCTGCGGGAGACGCCCGGTGAGCGGCATCCGGCCGAGGCGACCGAGTACCTCCGTGGCCTGCCGCCCGAGCCGCCCCGCGGCGCGGTGCCGCCGCCCGCTTCGTCCGCGACGCTGGCGCGTCCGATGCGGATCGGGCCCGGCGGGGAGCAGGCCCCGGCCGAGGCGACGACCGGTGCCGAGGCGGCGGGTGAGCCCGCCGCGGTGCCACCGCCCGAACCGCCGAGCCCGGAGCAGGCGGCGGCAGCGGAGCCGCCGCGCAAGCGTCGGCGGGGACTGCTGATCGGCGCGCTGGTGGTGGTCGTGCTGCTGGTCGCGGCCGGTGTCACGGCGACGAGGCCGAGCATCGCGAACCGGTTCGGATTCCCCTGGGCGCCGAACGCGCCCAAGGCGGCGATGCCCGAGCCCGCGGTCGCGAAGGCCGCGTTGCGGGGGCCGAGCACCTCGGGGGCGGCGCCGACGCCCGAAGCCATCCAGTCCGCGCTCGCCGGGCCCGCGGGCAGTGCCGCGCTGGGCACGCTCACCGGCAGTGTGATCGACCCGGCGACCGGAACCGTGCTGTGGGACCGCAACTCGGGCCAGCCGCTGACCCCGGCTTCGACGACGAAGGTGCTCACCGTCGCGGCGGCGCTGCTGGCGCTGGGCCACGAGAAGCAGCTGAGCACGAAGATCGTGCAGGGCGCGGAGCCGGGCACGGTGATCCTGGTCGCGGGTGGTGACGTCACGCTGACGACGTTGCCGCTGGGCACCGACTCGCCGTTGTATCCGGGGGCGGCCCATGTGGACGATCTCGTCGCGCAGGTCAAGAAGGTCGCCGGGAACGACGTCAAGAAGGTCCAGGTCGACCTGAACGCGTTCAAGGGCCCGGCGACCGCGCCCGGCTGGGATCCCACGGACGCGCCGTCCACCTTCGCCGCGCAGGTCGCGCCCGTGATGGCCGACGGCGGCCGCACGGACCCGAAGAACGACCTCGCGATGCGCACGGCCAACCCGGCCACCGCGCTGACACAGCTCATCGCGCAGAAGCTGAGCGCGTCCGCGGGCGGCCCGGCGACCGCGCCCGCGGACGCGAAGGTGCTGGCCGAGGTCAAGTCGGCGCCGCTGACCGAGCTCACCTACGACCTGCTGCAACTGTCCGACAACCTGCTCGCGGACGCGGTCGCGCGCCAGGTGGCGATCGAGAAGGGGACCGAGCCGTCGTTCTCCGGCGCGGCCGCCGCGACGCTGAAGGTGTTGCAGGAACACGGTTTCGACACCACGGGCGTGCAGTTGTCGGACAACAGCGGGCTGTCCGTGCAGAACAAGATCCCGGCGAAGCTGCTCGCCCAGGTCCTCACGCGCGCGGCCGAGCCGGACGGGAAGAACCCGGACACCGCGAAGCTGCGGCCGCTGCTGACCGGCCTGCCGGTCGCCGGTGGGTCCGGCACGCTGGCCGGGCGGTACGGGAAGCCGGATTCGGCGAAGGGCAAGGGCTGGGTCCGGGCGAAGACCGGGACCCTCTCCGAGGTCAACACGCTCGCCGGCTACGTCCTCGACGCCGACGGCCGGGTGCTGGTGTTCGCGCTGATGTCCAAGGGCTCGGACGACAAGCCGGGCAAGGCCGCCCTGGACGTGGTCGCCGCCACCCTGCGCACCTGCGGCTGCCACTGAGCCATTCTCCCGGCAGGTTCCGGCGGCTTGGTTTCCGCGGTTTGGGAGCCAGGCCGGTGTGCTTACCCGCCGCGAACGACGCGTTGGGGACGTCCCGAACGCTCCGTCACCGACGTTGAACGTCCCGAACGGAGCGTTCGGGACAAGACACCGCCCGCCGCTCACCGGAACCCCGGCGCTCCACGACCCGCCCGGAACGCGGGCCCTCGGGGTCCCCCCCCATAACCAGCGTATCGCCGTTGGGGGTGCGGAAACGGGGGCTCGGCGAATCTGTGGACAGGTGGTTCCGTTGTGGACAACTCGGGCCCGGAACCGCACGGGCCCACCGGATCGGACACCCGAACCGCGAGAATGTGTATCGGGGGCGCCGGGCCGTCGCGAACGGGCCGTTCGCGACAGTATGCCGTTGAGCCGCGGGGTTCGCCGGGTTCGTCCTTTGTGGAGCGTGGGGCGTGGGGGCCTGGAGGGAGATGGTGCTGAAGGACGCTTTCAGTGCGTTGGGCGCACTGAAGGACGCTTTCAGTGCATCGAGTGCACCGAAGGCGTCCTTCAGCACACCCGGCCACCCCAGCCCCTCAGTCACCCGGAACGTCCGCGAAAACGACAGCAAAGGTCCCTCGCTCCCACGCCGCCATGAGGCTCACCACCGCGAGCGCGCCGGGAATCGCGACACCGACAGGAGATCGGTACGGAAGTCGTGGCGGAAAAGCCGCCGGAGACGGGTAGCGTCGAAAGGGTGAGTCAGGAAACCGAGACCCGCCGTCGCCCGATCGTCGACTGGTCGCTCGCCGCGTCGACCGCCGCGTTCCTGGTACGCGGTGGCCCGCAGGTCCCGCGCGAGGAGGCCGAAGCGGCCGTCGCCGACCTCCGCGAGCTGACCGCCGAGGCGGAGGGGCACGTCCGCGAGCTGACCGGCCTCGGGCTCGACCTGCCGCTGCTGCCCGGCGAGGTCGTCGACCGGCCGGGCTGGGTCCGGTCCGCCGCGGCCGGGCTCGACGCGCTCACCGGCCGCGCGCTCCCCGAGGCGCAGGGCGGGCCGCTCGGCCCGGTACTGGCGTCCGGCGCCGGCGTGCAGACCGGGGTGGTGCTCGCCTTCCTCGCCTCCCGCATCCTCGGCCAGTACGACCCCTTCGGCGGGCCGGAGAAGACGGGCCAGCTCCTGCTCGTCGCGCCCAACGTCGTCGCCGCGCAGCGCGCGATGAAGGTGTCCGCGCACGATTTCCGGCTCTGGGTCTGCCTGCACGAATGCACCCACCGCCTGCAGTTCACCGCGGTGCCCTGGCTGCGCGACTACTTCGCCGACGAGGTCGAACGGCTCCTCGCCGGCCTCGCCGGGCGGGACGCCGACGGCCTGTCCGACCTGGTCGGCAAGCTGCCCGAGGTGATCAAGCAGGCCGGGCGCGGCCGGTTCGGCGGCGGGCTCGTCGATCTGCTCCAGTCCCCGGCCGAACGCGCCGTGCTCGACCGGCTGCTCGCGCTCTCGACGTTGCTCGAAGGCCACGCGGACTACGTCATGGACGCCGTCGGCCCCCGGGTCGTGCCGTCCGTCGACACGATCCGCGCGCGGTTCAGCGCGCGGCGCAAGGGCGGCGGCCCGCTCGACAAGCTGCTTCGCGCGCTGCTCGGCATCGACGCGAAGATCCGGCAGTACGAGGAGGGCGCGAAGTTCACCCGGTACGTCGTCGACGAGGTCGGCATGGCCGGGTTCAACGCCGTCTGGACGTCCCCCAACACCCTGCCCACCCGCGCCGAAATCACCGACCCCGCCGGATGGGTCCGGCGCCTGCACGGGTGACCGGCCCCGGCCAGGCGGTCGCGGCGGTCCGGCTCGCCGTCCGGGAGTTCTTCGCCGTCACCCGGCCGCCGTCCCGGATCGACGTCGCGGTGTCCGGTGGCGCGGACTCCCTCGCGCTGACCGAAGCGACCGCGCACGCCGCGCACCGGGCCGGGCTGCGGGTCCGCGCGCTCGTGGTCGATCACGGCCTGCAGGCGGGTTCGGGGAAGACCGCCGAAGACGCCGCCGCCACGGCCCGCGCGCTGGGTGCCGACGAGGCCAAGATCCTCACCGCGACCGTCCACGGCCCCGGCGGCCCGGAGGCCGCGGCCCGCAGGGCGCGGTACGACGCGCTGCGCCGGGCGGCCCCCGCCGACGCACTCGTCCTGCTCGGCCACACCAGGGACGACCAGGCGGAGACGGTCCTGCTTGGCCTCGGCCGCGGCTCGGGGCCCCGGTCGCTCGCCGGGATGCGCCCGCACAACCCGCCATGGGGGCGGCCGCTGCTCGACGTCACCAGGGCGACCACGGCGCGGGCCTGCGCGGAGCTCGGCGTCGAGCCATGGCACGACCCGCACAACACCGATTCGCGGTTCACCCGCGTCCGGTTGCGCACCGAGGTCCTGCCGTTGCTGGAGGACGTGCTCAGCGGCGGGGTCGCCGCCGCGCTCGCCCGCACCGCGACGCAGCTGCGTGAGGACAACGAGGCGTTGGACACACTCGCCGACGCGCTCTTGTCCCGTTCGGACACCGGCGACGGCCTCGACGTGGCCGTCCTCGCCGCGGAGCCGCCCGCACTCCGGCGCCGGGTCCTGCGCAGGTGGCTGCTGCTCGGCGGCGTCCGCGAGCTGACCGACGCGCACCTGCGGGCCGTCGACGCGTTGATCGGCCGCTGGCGCGGTCAGGGCGGCGTTTGGCTACCCGGCGAGTTGGAGGCCCGCCGGGCGCATGGCAGGCTTTGCCTGAAACCTCAATCCACCACACGAGGGGAATGACCCGTGTACGAAGGCGAGATCGCCTCCGTGCTCGTCACCGAGCAGCAGATCAAGGACAAGATCGCGGAACTGTCGGCCAAGATCGCCGCCGACTACCCGGCCAACGGAAGCGGGGAGCTCCTGCTGGTCGGCGTCCTCAAGGGCGCCGTGATGTTCATGACCGACTTCGCGCGGGCGCTGCCGCTGCCGACGCAGCTGGAGTTCATGGCCGTCTCGTCGTACGGCTCGTCGACCTCCTCCTCGGGGGTGGTTCGCATCCTCAAGGACCTCGACCGCGACATCGCGGGCCGGGACGTCCTGATCGTCGAGGACATCGTCGACTCGGGCCTGACGCTGTCGTGGCTGCTGAAGAACCTGGCCAGCCGCAACCCGGCCTCGCTCGAGGTCGTCTCGCTGCTGCGCAAGCCGGAGGCGGTCAAGGTCGACGTACCGGTCAAGTACATCGGCTTCGACATCCCGAACGAGTTCGTCGTCGGCTACGGCCTCGACTACGCGGAGCGTTACCGCGACCTTCCCTACATCGGGACCCTGGATCCGCACGTCTACACGTCCTGACCTCGCCCGCTGAACGGGGACTCGACCCTTCTTCGCGGAACTGCTTGCGGTCACGGGCGGTGATGCGGAACCCTGAGCATCGCCATTGCGTCATAGGTGCCGATCTGGTCGGTTAACCTAAGCAAAGAGTCCAGGCCATGGGGCCGACGAGGGCCTGCCAGGGGGAACGGAGAGAGGGCAGATGGGCACAAGCAGCGTGGCCGACGCGAACGCGTTCAAGGCAGCGGCAGTGGCGGGTCAGGTGGGGATCGACCCCGACGCGGCCCAGACCGTACTGAACAAGATCCGCACGGGCAAGGACGCCGTCGAGACGCTGCTCGCGAACGCCGGCGCGCTCGCGGAGAAGCCGCAGCTCGGCGCCAACCCGGTCGGTCAGGCGATGGCGGCCAAGTTCGAGCACCGTGCCGAGGGCGGCAACGACTCCTACGCCGCCGCCCTGCGCAACCTGCTCGGTCAGTACGAGGCCGCCGAGCAGGGCATCGTCACCGCGATGGCGCGCTACCACGAGATCGACCACGCCGCCGCCGAACCGTTCCGGCACGCCTGACATCCGAGGGGGATTCCGTAGTCATGGCACCCAAGCACAGCAGTGAAGGGCTGGGCGGCGACTCGTCCTCGCCCCTGCCCACGCCGTCGTCGACCGGTTCGAACCCGTCGAAGGTCCCGCTCGGGGACAACTCGGCGTCGCAGGACATCGTCAACGCCGCCCGCGGCCGCTCCGACGGCTTCGAGATGGGCGGCGACCGCGCGATCGGCAGCCCGCCGAACTGGCAGGGCCAGGAAAGCCTGCAGCTCTACAAGATGGCCACCGACAACAACGTGCCCTCGACGGCGCAGTCGATCGGGCACACCTGGAGCCACCACGGCCGCGAGCTGAGCCAGGCGTCCAACGACCTGTACTCGGCGATCTCCGAGCTCGGCGCGGTGTGGATCGGCCAGGGCGCGGCGTCCGCGCAGAGCGCGCTGGTCGCCATCGCGAACTCGGGTTCGCAGGCGTCCGAGGCCGCGCACACCATGGCGGACCGCCTCGCCAAGCAGGCCGCGGCGGCCGAAGAAGTCAAGAAGATGCCGCAGCCGAAGGGCTACAACCCGAAGACCGGCATGATCGACGCGCTCGCGGGCGGCCCCGCGGCCATGGTCGTCGACCAGAAGGCGGCGGCCGACGCCGCCGACGCGGTCAAGCAGCAGCAGGTCCAGTTCTTCACCAACTACACCAAGTCGATGAGCGAGGTGGACAGCTCGACCCCGAGCTTCGGTCCCGAATCGCTCGGCATGAAGCCGACCCCGACGCACAACTCGGTGGGCGGCTTCGGCAACGTCGGCGGGGTCCACGCCACCTCGGTCGGCCACGGCGTCAGCGGCGGCGGCACCTCCTTCGGCAGCCACGGCGCCGTCGTGGGCGGGTCCTCCGGCGCCCCGGCCGGGCACGTGCCGGACTCCGGGACGTTCGGGACCTCGGGATACACCGGCGGTAACCCCCTCTCCGGCGGCGCCGGTGTCGGCACGGGCGCCGTCCCCGCCGCGCCCGCGACCCCCTCGGTGCCCACCGGCGGCGCGGGCAGCGGCTTCGGCCAGGCGCTGGGCGCCGGCGCGCTCGGCGGCGGCCTCGGCCTCGCCGGTGGCCGCGCGCTGGGCCAGGGCGGCCGGACCGGCGCGAAGTCCGAGTCGGAGACCTCCGCCGCGGCGGCCGAGAAGCAGGGCGCGGCGCAGAGCGCGGCTTCGGCCAACGCGCCGCAGCAGGGCGTCGTCCCGTCGGCGGGCACCATCGGCGCGCAGGGCACGCCGCCGGGGATGAACCCGATGGGTGGCGGCATGGGCGGCGGGATGGGTGGCGCGCACGGTGCGCACGCCGAGCAGGACGAGGAGCACACCCACGCCTCGTTCCTCATCGAGCCCGACCCCGACGACACCTTCGGCGCCAACGAAGCGACCCCGCCGCCGGTGATCGGCGCGTGGTCGGAGGAAGACGACCGCTGAGACCGGGCGGGCGCGCGGGGAACCGCGCGCCCGCCCCGATCCTGGGAGGGGCTGGTCGATGCCGACCGCCGAGCTGCTCACCCTGCTCGAGCTGGACTTCCTGTGGGAGGAAGCCGCGGTGGGGGAGCTGCCCTACCCGCTGCGGGGACGTTCCCACGGCGTGACACTGGACGAGCGGGCCGCGCTGCGGCGGCAGACACTGGAGGGCCTGGTCCGGCGCGGGCTCGCCGATCACCGCGGCCGTCCGGAACCGCATCTCGAGGACTACTTCGGGCTGCTCGCCTCGCCCGAGGTGAGCCTCGACATCGTCCAGCTGCTCGACCCGGAGAGCGAACCACTGCTGGCGGTCGCCGGGGCACTGGGCGGGCAGGGCCTGCTCGCCGTGCAGGACGGCAGGGGGCTGCACCTGCAGCCGATCCCGGCCGACGGGCTGGCCAGCGCGATCATCTCGCTGCTGCCCGGCGCACCGCGCGGCACCGAGAAGTCCATCACCGTGCCGCTCGAACAGCTCGTCGGCAGCTCCGGGGTGGACTTCCTGCAGCGGCGCGGGAACCACGTCGACGGCGACGGCCGCGCGAGCGTCGACGAGGACCGCAAGGCACTCGCCAGGCTGCACGCCCAGCGCAGGCTGCGTGGCGGGCAGATCGGCGCCAACGCGCGCGGCCGCCTCGGCGGCCGGACGAGGACACCGGTGCTGAGCTGGTTCGACACCGAGACCGGCCGCTACTTCACCCAGGCTTCCCGCGGCCGCGACGGCCGCGACTGGATCACCATCGCCCCGGCCGACCCCGCGACGCTGCGGCACCGGCTCGGCGAGATGCTGACCTCGGCGGGCAACGCCACCGCCGCCTCGCTCTGACGGCCCGGCGGCCCATCGCGGGGAAGGCGTTACCGCGGGCACGGTGACGTCGTTACGCTGAGCAAGAGCACGAACGTGGAGAGTTGTTTTGGGGTTTCAGGAGTTCTTTTCCCCGCTGGCGTTCGACTTCCTGTGGGAGTCGGCCGGCCTCGGTGAGCTGCCGTATCCGCTGCGGATCCGGTCGCACGGCGCGGACGAGGACGAGCGGGTGTCGCTGCGGCACCGCGTCGACGCCGAGCTGTCCGCCCGCGGAGTCCGGGACGCGCGCGGCAGGCTCGAACCGGACATCGAGGACGTGCTGCACCTGATCGCCCGCGCGCCGCTGACGATCGACGCCCTGCACATCCCCCGGTTCGAGGCCCCGACCGTCGGGCTGCTCGCCGCGGGCGACGGGCGCAAGGGCGTCGTGGCCATCCAGGACGACGACGGCGTCTGGCTGCGGAGCGCCCCGCCGGACGGTCTCGTCTCGACCGTCGTCGACCTGCTGCCCGCCGGCCGGCGCGGCTCCGAGGCCCCGATCACCCTGCCGCTGGACGAGGCGCTGCGCACCGCGCCGATGCGTGTCCCGGTCAGCGCGACACCGCCGGAATCCGCGGAAAAGGGCAAGCGGAAAGAACGGTCCCAAGCACCGAGACGGACATCACTGAGCGAGCGCGTCACAGTGGACCCGCGTGAGGCCTACGCCCGGCTCTCGGGGCAGCCCCGGCTGTGCGGCGGTCAGCTGGCAGCGAACAGCCGCTCGCAGGTCGGCGCGCGGCAGCGCTCCAGGGTGCTGGCCTGGTTCGACACCGCTACCGGGCGTTATCTGAGCCTGTCACGGGCGGGAACCGACGGGCGGGAGTGGGTGACCGTAGCCCCGGCGGACCCGAAAACACTGCGCACCCGGCTCGGTGAGATGGTCTCCAGCGTGGCGGTCGACACACGCTAGGGTGACCGCCGCACGCCCGCCAGGGAACCCCGGCACGCTGTCCGCCGTTGACCCAGAGGCTCAGAGGGTTCGTTCGCCCGGGCGGACGGTACCCTGATGGGACGGGTGTCCAGGCACCACGGCTGTCAAGATCGCATGGCGGGTATCACAGGAGCCGCCCAACCAGGGAGGGTCGAGGCCAGCAGGGCCGAGTCGTATGAACCGGAAGAGCGTGCTCAGGAACCCACTGCTTTGGATCGTCGCGGGGTTGCTGGCGTTGTTCGCATACAACACGATCTTCGACAGCGATCGTGGGTACACCCAGGTGCCCATCTCGGTGGCGAACCAGCAGATCACCCAGAACCACATCAAGGAAGCGAATCTCGAGGACAAGGAGCAGTCGGTCAAGCTGCTGCTCACGCAGAAGATCGACTACGACGGTCAGCAGACCGACCAGATCCTCGCGCAGTACCCCGCGGACGCCTCCTACGACATCTACAGCAAGCTGCTCGCCGCGAAGAACGGCGACGCGCCGATCAAGTTCACCACCAAGGTCACCCAGCAGAGCTTCCTGACCCAGCTGCTGATCTTCGCCATCCCGCTCGCGCTCGTGCTCGGGCTGCTGATGTGGATGATGAACAACGCGCAGGGCGGCGGGAACCGCGTCCTCAACTTCGGCAAGTCGAAGGCCAAGCAGCTCAACAAGGACATGCCGAAGACCACCTTCGGTGACGTCGCCGGCGCCGACGAGGCCGTCGAAGAGCTGTACGAGATCAAGGACTTCCTGCAGAACCCGGCGCGCTACCAGGCACTCGGGGCGAAGATCCCGAAGGGCGTGTTGCTCTACGGCCCGCCCGGTACCGGTAAGACGCTGCTCGCGCGCGCCGTCGCCGGCGAGGCGGGCGTGCCGTTCTACACGATCTCCGGTTCGGACTTCGTCGAGATGTTCGTCGGTGTCGGCGCCTCGCGTGTCCGCGACCTGTTCGAGCAGGCCAAGCAGAACGCGCCGTGCATCATCTTCGTCGACGAGATCGACGCCGTCGGCCGTCAGCGCGGCGCCGGTCTCGGCGGCGGGCACGACGAGCGTGAGCAGACCCTGAACCAGCTGCTCGTCGAGATGGACGGCTTCGACGCCCGCGGCGGCATCATCCTGATCGCCGCCACCAACCGGCCCGACATCCTCGACCCGGCGCTGCTGCGCCCCGGCCGGTTCGACCGGCAGATCCCGGTGTCCGCGCCCGACATGCGCGGCCGTCGCGCGATCCTCGAGGTGCACGCCAAGGGCAAGCCGATCGCGCAGGGCACCGACCTGGGCGGCCTCGCCAAGCGGACCGTGGGCATGTCCGGCGCGGACCTGGCGAACGTGCTGAACGAGGCCGCGTTGCTCACCGCCCGCCAGAACGGGCACGTGATCACCGACGCGGCGCTGGAGGAGTCGGTCGACCGCGTGGTCGGCGGCCCGGCGCGCAAGAGCCGGATCATCTCCGAGAAGGAGAAGAAGATCACCGCCTACCACGAGGGCGGGCACGCGCTCGCCGCGTGGGCGATGCCGGACATCGAGCCGGTGTACAAGCTGACGATCCTCCCGCGCGGCCGCACGGGCGGACACGCCCTGCTCGTCCCCGAGGACGACAAGGACCTGATGACCCGCTCCGAGATGATCGGGCGGCTGGTCTTCGCGATGGGTGGCCGCACGGCGGAGGAGCTCGTCTTCCACGAGCCCACCACCGGCGCCTCGTCCGACATCGAACAGGCGACAAAGATCGCCCGCGCGATGGTCACCGAGTACGGCATGAGTGCCCGCCTCGGCGCGGTCAAGTACGGCCAGGAGCAGGGTGACCCGTTCCTCGGCCGGTCGGCCGGACGGCAGGCGGACTACTCGCTGGAAGTGGCGCACGAGATCGACGAGGAGGTGCGCAAGCTCATCGAGACGGCGCACACCGAGGCGTGGCACGTGCTCAACACCTACCGCGACGTGCTCGACGAGCTGGTCATCGAGCTCCTGGAGAAGGAGACGCTGACCCGCAAGGACCTGGAGCGGATCTTCGCCACGGTCGAGAAGCGCCCGCACATCACCGTCTTCAACGAGTTCGGTGAGCGGACCCCGTCGGACAAGCCGCCGATCAAGACCCCGGGCGAGCTGGCGATGGAGCGCGGCGAGCCGTGGCCGCCGCCGGAGAAGGAGCAGCCCAAGCAGGTGTCGCAGCCGGCGCCGACCCCGGTCGGCAGCGGTACCGGTGCCGTCGGCGAGCTGCCCGCGCCGCCGCCGTACCCGGTTGCGGCGGACCCGAACGCGAACCCGTACGCCCCGCCGCCGCCCGGTGGCTACGCGAACGGTGGTCGTCCGAACACCGGGCCGAACGGCGCGGGCCCGTGGCCGCAGGCCTATGGTGGTCAGCAGCCGGGCGGATATCACCCGGGTGGTCAGGCCGGTGCGCCCGGCGGCCCGCCGAACTACGGGGCGCCTCCGGGATGGACGCCGGCGACCTCGCCGGGCGGGCAGTCCGCGCAGCAGCCCTGGCACCCCGGCGGTGGCGAGCACGGCAGGCCCGCCGACCCGGCCGGTGGCCAGCAGCATGACGAGGGACAGCACCGCCGTGACGTGGATGGACGAGACGACAACAGGCAGTGACGCCGACCGCCCGGTCTTCGATCAGGACCGGGCGGAAAAGGCGGTTCGCGAACTGTTGCTCGCCTGCGGTGAGGACCCGGACCGGGACGGTCTGCTCGACACGCCCGCCCGGGTCGCCCGCGCTTACCGCGAGATGTTCGCCGGGCTCTACACCAATCCCGATTCGGTCCTCGACAGGACCTTCGACGAGGCGCACGAGGAACTCGTCCTCGTCACCGACATCCCGATGTTTTCGACCTGTGAACACCATTTAGTGCCATTCAATGGTGTCGCGCATGTCGGTTATATTCCGAATGGTCATGGCAAGGTCACCGGACTGTCCAAACTGGCCAGGCTGGTGGATCTCTACGCGAAGCGACCCCAGGTGCAGGAGCGGCTGACCTCGCAGGTCGCCGACGCGCTGGTCCGGAAGCTGGAGCCGCGCGGGGTGATCGTGGTGGTCGAGGCCGAGCACCTATGTATGGCCATGCGCGGGATCCGCAAGCCCGGCGCCCGCACGACGACGTCGGCGGTACGTGGGCTGTTGAAGACGTCGGCCTCTTCGCGGGCCGAAGCGCTCGATCTGATCAAGGGGCGCCGGTGAACCCGCCTTCGCTGCCTTCCCCGGGGCGCTGCGCGGTGATGGGCGTCCTCAATGTCACGCCGGATTCGTTTTCCGACGGCGGTCGCTATCTCGACGTCGGGCAGGCGCTCGACCACGCACGGGAGATGTGGGCCCGCGGCGCCGATCTCATCGACGTCGGCGGCGAGTCGACGCGGCCCGGCGCGTCCCGGGTGGACGCGGAAACCGAACTGGCTCGGGTGCTCCCGGTGATCCGCGCGCTCGCGGGCGAGGGGATCGTGCTCTCCGTGGACACCACGCGCGCGGCGGTGGCCGCGGCGGCGCTCGAAGCCGGCGCGCGGGTGATCAACGACGTGTCGGGCGGGCTGGCCGATCCGGACATGGCGCGGGTCGCGGCCGAGAGCGGGGCGCCGTGGGTGCTGATGCACTGGCGCGGGCACAGCAGGGACATGCAGCGGCTCGCGTCCTATCGGGACGTCGTGGCGGAGGTCCGCGCCGAACTGCTGTCCAGAGTGGACGAAGCGATCCGGTCCGGAGTGGACGAAGGCGCGATCGTGCTCGATCCGGGGCTCGGGTTCGCGAAGGACGCCGAGCACGACTGGGCCCTGTTGCACGGCTTGGATTCGTTGCTGTCGCTCGGTTTCCCGGTGCTTGTCGGAGCTTCGCGAAAACGTTTTCTCGGGCGGCTCCTGTCCGACAAGGACAGTAAGCCACGGCCGCCGGACGGCCGCGAGGACGCCACCGCGGCGGTGTCCGTGCTGGCCGCGGCGGCCGGGGCGTGGGGTGTGCGGGTGCACGAGGTCGGCGCGTCGCTGGACGCGGTCGCCGTCGCGGCGGCTTGGCGGAGAGGAAGACCGGATGAGCACTGATCCGACGAGCACCGACCGGATCACCTTGACCGGGCTCCGGGTGTTCGGGCACCACGGGGTGTTCGAGCACGAGAAGCGGGACGGGCAGGAGTTCGTCGTCGACATCACCGTGTGGCTGGATCTCGGCCCGGCCGCGGCGTCCGACGATCTCACCAAGACGCTGCACTACGGGGAGCTGGCCGAGCTCGCCGCGGGGATCGTCGCGGGCGAGCCGTACGACCTGATCGAGAGTGTCGCGGGCCGGATCGCGGACGCGGTGGTCGCCGACGAGCGGTTGTCGGCGGTCGAGGTCACCGTGCACAAGCCGTCCGCGCCGATCCCGCTGACGTTCGACGACGTCGCCGTCACCGTCCGGCGACAGCGATGAGCCGGGCGCTCCTTTCGCTCGGCTCGAACCTCGGTGATCGGCTGGGATTCCTGAAGATCGCGGTCGAGGCGGTGCGCCCGGCGCTGGTCGCGGTGTCGGGGGTGTACGAGACGAAGGCGTGGGGTGTGGAGGACCAGCCGGACTTCCTCAACGCCGTTTGCCTGGTGGACGATCCGGCGCGGGATCACTGGGACTGGCTGCGCACCGGGCAGGCCGCCGAACGCGCGGCGGGCCGGGTGCGGGAGCTGCGGTGGGGGCCGCGGACGCTCGATGTCGACATAGTGACCGTCGACAGTGTGCGCTCGGACGATCCCGAACTGCTGCTGCCGCATCCCGGCACGCCGGATCGCGCGAGTGTGCTCGTCCCGTGGCTGGAGATCGAGCCGGGGGCGACACTGCCCGGCCACGGCCCCGTCGCGGATCTGCTCGCGGCCCTGCCCGAGGCCGATCGCGCCGGTGTCCGGCTCCGCCCCGACCTCGTCCTGCCCTGAGAGCGCTGAAGGACGCTTTCAGTGCGGTGGGCGCACTGAAGGACGCTTTCAGTGCATCGAGCGCACCTAAGGCGTCCTTCAGCACACCCGGGCGCCGGACTTCGCTGTCGGCCTCGTGCACTGTCCTCAGCGGCACATTCGGAACCTCGCCGCCGCGCCGGATCGGGCCCATACCCATCGTTACTCAGGGGCAGTCCCCTGGGCATTCCCCCACCCTCCCGGGGGCACCCCTGCAACCAGCTTATCGTGGTTGACCTGGGGAAATGGGGTGTCCGGTGAATCTGTGGACAACCCGGGTGGTTGTGGACAAGGTGGGGGCGGTCGTCAGGCGTGGGCCTTGAGCGCCGCGACGATCCACTGCGCCGGGGCGGCCTGGCTCGGGAAGGGCGGCCAGCCGTTGATGATCCCGAGCAGCGTCCAGTACCGCTCGGCACGCGGGTCGGCGCCCGCGGCGATCGTCTCGGCCAGCTCGCGCCGGTAGGCCGGGTCGGCGGCGTCGCGACTGGGCGACGCCGACGCCGTGAAGACCTCCTCCGCCAGCTCGCGGCCCTTCGGCGAGTCCGGGGTGATCCCGCCGTCAAGGCACTCCTGGGCGCGGGTGCTCCAGGAGAACCAGTGTTCCTGCTGGGCGGCGCCGATCGCCGGCTGTTCACCGGTCTTCCGCTGCTCGGAGTGGCGGGTGCTCATGTCGCGGATCAGCGCGCGGAAGCCGGGATCCTGGATCAGCTCGGCGAACTCGATCCACGCCTCCAGCTGCTCCGGGCTCGGATCGTCCGGGAGGTCCGGCTTCGCCGAGCTCATCCGGGCGTAGAACTCCGGGTCGACTTCGAGCCCCTCGGACATCTCCGCCCAGAACTCGTCGAGCAGTCTCCTGCGTTCCTCGTCGGACATCGACGCGAGACGGTTCATCAGTTTCACTTCCTCCAACTCGGAATCACGCTTCACCACCGCGCGCAGCACCGCCCGGCGCAGCCGCAGCCGCCGGATCTGCTCGTCGAGCGCTTCGACGTGCCGGACCGCCAGGTCACGCACCGTCGCCTGCCTGCTCAGCGCCTGTTCGACCTCGGCGAGGCCGAGGCCGAGCTCGCGCAGCGTGCGGACCAGCTCCAGCCGGGCCAGTGCCCTGGTGTCGTAAAGGCGGTACCCGGCGCCGGTCCGCTCGGTCGGGGGCAGCAGGCCCTCGTCCGAATAGAACCGGATCGTCTTCACCGGCAGGCCGGTCCGCCTGGCCAGTTCGCCGATGGTGAAAGTACCCACAGCTCGCATGATGAAGTCTCCAGTCGGTGGAGAGTCAAGTTCCGAGACATGTTCTACCGTCGAGGACGCATCGGCGGAGTGCCGCATCGCCGACTCGGTACCGTGGGGGCATGCACTTCACCCGGCCACGGGACCTGGTGGTGGCCGGGCTGCTCGGTTTGGTCCTCGGCTACCTGCTGTTCCTGGTTTCCTACGGATCGCTGCCGCAGTTGCCCGCCCTCGCCGGGGTCACCTTCGCGGTGCTGGCCGTGATCGAAGCCGTGCTGGCGTTCGTCGTCCGAGCCCGGGTCCGGGCCGGTCGGTTACGTTCCGCGATCGGCGTCGCACGTTCGGTGGCACTCGCCAAGGCGAGTTCGCTCGCGGGCGCGTTCATGGCGGGTGCGTGGCTGGCGGCGTTCGCCTACGTCTTTCCCCGGCGTGACGAACTCGTCGCGGCGGTGGCCGACACCCCCGCGACGGTGATCGGCGTCGGGTCCTCGGTGCTGCTCGTAGCTGCGGCTTTGTGGCTGGAGCACTGCTGCCGGACGCCGTCGGACAGTGATCGGGAGCACCCCGGGCGAACGACCGGTTAACGCCCGGATCGGACCGCTCGAAGTACCGACTAGGTCTCGTTCGGATTACTAGAAGGTACGGTGTCTGTCATGACCGGCGTGGGTGACGACTCGCGCGGCCGCCTACTGGGCAGGCCGTGGCTAGTTGTCGGCTTGATCCTCGCCATCGGCGCCACCCTCGCGCTCGTGCTCAGCGATGACCTTCGCTACCTCCGGCTCGGCATCGTCGCCGCCCTCTGGGCCGCCCTGATCGGCGGCTTCCTGGCGGTGCGTTATCGCAAGCACGCGGCACATTCCGAGGACGCGGTCGCCGAGGCGCAGGCGGTGTACGAACTCGAACTCGAGCGGGAGATTGCGGCTCGCCGCGAATACGAGCTGGAGATGGAAGCGGAGAGCAGGGCCGCCGCCGACTCGAGGTCCCATGAGGAGCTCGAGGCGCTGCGTGCCGAGGTCCTCGCCCTGCGGGAGAACCTGCAGGCCCTCTTCGGTGGCGAGGTGCTGCTGGAGCGGGTCGCGCTCACCGCGCAGGC
Source organism: Amycolatopsis samaneae (assembly GCF_039541975.1). NCBI lineage: Bacteria > Bacillati > Actinomycetota > Actinomycetes > Pseudonocardiales > Pseudonocardiaceae > Amycolatopsis > Amycolatopsis samaneae. Next base: position 68,119 of record NZ_BAABHG010000020.1, on the reverse strand, counting down.
GACCAGGATGCGCTCGCTGCACGACGAGAACCGTCTCGTCACCGGCGGCGAGGAACTCGGCAAGTCCGTGCCCGCCCAGCTGCTCGCCGGGCCCGGCGGCAACGGCGGTCTCAGCGCCACCCTCGACGGGGGCGACGTCGGAAACGGGAACGGCGACCGCAACAAGGGGCGCGGCACCAAGCCCAAGAAGCCCGCCGAGCCTGCCGAGCGGCCCACCGAGCTGATCGAACGCGTCCGCGACAAGGCCCCGATGTCGGACCGTCGCCGCAAACCCGCCACCGGGAACAACGGCGCCGGTGACCTCCAGCGCACCCAGCAGATCTCCCGGCCGAAGCCCGCCCGCGCGGAGGCGAAACCCGCGGCGCCGGCGGATCCGCTGGCCGACACCGCCGCCGCCCGCGCGGTGAAGGACGCCGAGCAGCGTGCCGAGGCCGCGCGACGGCAGGCCGCCGCGTCCGACCGAGGGCAGGCCCCGCGCGCCGAACGGCAGCGCCCGCCGGAGCCGAAGAAGCAGGCGGCCCGGCCGGAACCGGTCCGCGCCGAGGCCACCCGCCGGGAGGCGCCCCGCGCGGACGCCCCCGCCGCCGAGCTGTCGCGTCCGGGCATGCGCCCGGCGGAGGCCTCGCGGCCGGAGATGCCCCGCGCGGCCGCGCCGAAGGGCCGGTTCGGGCCCCGTCCGAACGCCGAACAGAGCAGTCCCGGGATGCCGGTGACCGAGCAGCGGCCCGCCGAGGCGGACCTGACCCGGCCCGCGATGAAGCCGTCCGAGCGCGGCCGTCCCGCTTCGAGCGTCGCGCCGCCCGCGCGTCCGCGCCCGGAGCCGGAGACGCCCAAGGAGAACACCGCCGAGTGGCAGCCCGGCTGGGCCGGGTCCCGGACACCGGACCGCGCGGTCTCCGACCTGAGCGCCGCGTTCCCGAACCGGGACGACTTCGCCGAGCGTGCCCGGCCGAAGCGGCCCCAGCCGCCCGCCGAACCGGCGACCGAGCCGACCCCGGAACAGCCGCTCGCCGCCCGGCAGCCCTCGCGCACGGATCTGCCGCCCGCGCGCCCCGAGCCGCCGGCCGCCGCCGAGCCCGAACCGCGTAAGCCGTCCAAGCTGGAGCAGTTCTCGCGGGCGGATCTTTCGCCGATCCTCGAGACCCCGGCGAACCGGCACGGCGCGCATCGCACGCCCGCCGAGGAGGCGCCCGAGGAGCCGAAGCCCGCCGCTCCGGCGCCGGCACCGGCGGAACGCGGCCGGAGTGGCGGCCGTCGCCGTCGCGCCGAGGACGAGCAGCCGCCGACGCCCGCGCCCGGGTCGGGCGGTGGCCGCAGGCGCCGTCCCGACGGCGAGCCGCCGGCCTGGGAAGGTCTGGTCACCGAACGCCCGTCCGGTAGTCACGGTAAGCAACCGGAGAACGACGGCGGCGCGGTCAACGGGGCCGCCGGACACCACGCCGACGCCGAGGCCGAGACCAACGGCTCGGCGCCGAGGGGCCGCCGGGCCGCGGAGCCGGAGGACGCCGGTGGTTCGCACGCCGCGGGCCGATCGGTCAACGAGCTGCTCGCGGCGCACGGCGGCGGCTCCTCGACGCCCCGGCGCCGTCGGCGTGCCGAGGACTGAGCCGGCGTGTGGCGTCCGGGTGAGCGGACCCGCCCCGGCGCGGTGTGCGTAGGGTGACTCGCTGTGAGCGGATCCTCCACGGCGACGACTCTGGACCGCGGGCGCGTGTCGCGACGGATCACCGTCCTGCTGCCCGTGCTCGGGCTCATCGCCATCGCCCTGTGCGGCCTGTTCCTGTTCGGCCTCGCCACGACCCGCGTCGGAGTGGTCGCGGTGGGGATCGGCACCGTCGCGGCGCTGGTGCCGGTCGCGGTGGTCGTCGCCACGTTCCTGTGGGTCGACCGCTGGGAGCCCGAACCCGCGAAGCTGCTACTGCTCGCCTTCTTCTGGGGCGCCTGTGTGGCGACGATCGCGGCGCTGCTCATCAACAGCACCGCGGAGGCCGTCGGTGACCTGCTGCTCGGCAGCGGGCAGGGCAGCACGTTCAGCGCGGTGGTGTCCGCGCCGATCGTCGAGGAGGCGCTGAAGGGCGCCTTCGTGCTGCTCATCCTGTGGCGGCGCACCAGCGAGTTCGACGGCGTGGTCGACGGCGTCGTCTACGCGGGGTTCAGCGCCGCGGGCTTCGCCTTCATGGAGAACATCTACTACTTCGGCCGCGCGTTCGCCGACCACGGATTCGGGAACGGCCAGAACTCCGGGGTGCTCGCCGCCTTCTTCCTGCGGGGCGTGCTGTCGCCGTTCACGCATCCGCTGTTCGCGGTGCTGACCGGGATCGGCATCGGCGTGGCCGCGACCACCGCGAGCAAGGCGATGCGGATCCTGGCGCCGCTCGGGGGCTACCTCGCCGCGGTGTGCCTGCACGCGCTGTGGAACGGTTCCGCGCTGATCGGCGGGTCGAAGACCTTCCTCACCGTGTACTTCCTGATCATGGTCCCGCTCTTCATCGCGGTGTTCTACCTGGTGGTTCTCCAACGACGCCGGGAACAGCGGATCGTGGCCGCCGCGCTGCCCAAGATGGTCACCAACCGCTGGATCGCGCCGTCGGAGGTGGACCTGCTTTCCAGCCTTTCGGGACGCCGTGACTGGCGGCGTCAGGCCCGGCGCGAATCCGGGAAGCAGGCCGCGAAGGCGGTCGGGCTCTACCAGGCGAGCGTGACCGAGCTGGCCTTTCTGTACCGTCGTGGCCTGCGCACGGAAGACGACCGGGAGCGTCAGGCCGAGCTGTTGGCGACGTTGAAGGCGGCCCGGGCCGAGGCCGTCCGGCTCGCCAAGAGCGCCCGGTCGGGGTGACCCGGTCCGGGTGAAGCTTGTCACCTGAGGTCCGTGCTCCGGGCGGATCGGGGCTACTCTCGCCGCGTCGTCTGGTACCCGTGCGAAGAAAACGGGACTGGAACGAGCAAGGGAGTTCTCGCATGAGCGACGCTTGCGAGCGAATCATGGATATCATGCGCCAAAAAGGATTCAACACTGTCTCGCGAAGCGGGTCGATCGCATGAGCGTCCACGGACGTACGCCATGACGCGGCCCGCCCGCCTCGCGGTGGGCGTCGTGTCGGCCGGCCGGGTCGGCAGTGTGCTCGGTGCCGCGCTCGCCAGGGCGGGCCACGCCGTGGTCGCCGCGTCGGGGCTGTCCTCGGCCTCGCTGGCACGGGCCGAACGCATGCTGCCCGACGTGCCGCTGCTGCCGCCGGACGAGGTGGTGCGGCGCGCGGACCTGGTCCTGCTCGCGCTGCCCGACGACGCGCTGGCCGGCATGGTGCGCGGCCTGGTCGCCACCGGATCGCTCCGGCCGGGACAGATCGTCGTGCACACCTCCGGGGCCCACGGCGTCGACATCCTCGCCCCCGCCGCCGAAGCGGGCGTGCTGCCGCTGGCCCTGCATCCGGTGATGACGTTCACCGGCCGGCCCGAGGACCTCGAACGACTGGCCGCGTGCAGCATCGGGATCACCGCCTCGGGCGCGGACGAGGCCGCGTGGAACGTCGGCGAGGCGCTCGCCGTCGAGATGGGCGCGGAACCGGTGCGGGTGCCCGAATCCGCGCGTGCGCTGTATCACGCCGCGCTGGCACACGGCGCGAACCACCTGATGACGCTCGTCGCGGACTGCGCGGAACTGTTGCGGGCGGCCGGGATCGGCCAGTCCGAGCGACTCGTCGCACCGTTGTTGTCGGCGGCATTGGATAATGTGCTGCGGCACGGCGATCGCGCGTTGACCGGCCCGGTCGCCCGCGGCGATCTCGGCACCGTCCGTGAGCACCTTGCCGTGCTCGCCGGGCAGGCACCCGAGGTGGCCCCGGCCTATCGCGCGCTCGCCAGGCGCACGGTCGCGCGCTCGGTCACCGCCGGGTTGCTGAGCGGTGCCGCGGCCGCCGAGCTCTCCGATCTTCTCGACGATCCCGCCGAAGGGCAGCAGATCCAGTGACCACACCGAAATTCACCCGCGGCACGCTGAACACGTTCCAGCCGCCCGAGCACGTCAGCCAGGTCACCGGCGCGTTGCGCGCGGTGGGCCGCAAGATCTCCCTGGTGCCGACGATGGGCGCGCTGCACGCCGGGCACCGCGAACTGCTGCGCCGCGCGAAGCGGATCCCGAACGCGGTGGTGGCGGCGTCGATCTTCGTGAACCCGTTGCAGTTCGGCGAGGGCGAGGACTTCGAGGCCTACCCGCGCCCGCTCGACGACGATCTGCGCACGCTCGAAGAAGCGGGCGCGGAAATCGCTTTCGTGCCGAAGGCGTCGGATCTCTACGCCGAGGGCGCGACGGTGACCGTCCATCCCGGACCGCTCGGTGACGAGTTGGAGGGCGCGTCCCGGCCGGGGCATTTCGCCGGGGTGCTGACGGTCGTGGCGAAGCTGTTCAACCTGGTACGTCCGGACTACGCGTTCTTCGGGGAGAAGGACTACCAGCAGCTGGTACTGATCAAGCGCATGGTGGCGGACCTGAACATCCCCACCCGCGTGCTCGGGGTCCCGACCGTGCGTGAGCAGGACGGGCTCGCGTTGTCCTCGCGCAACGTGTACCTCACGCCGGAACAGCGTGCGGACGCGATGGTGCTTTCGGCCGCCCTCACCGCGGGGGCGTTCGTCGGGCGCGAGGGTGGCGAAGCGGTGCTCGACGCCGCGAACCGGACACTGGCCGCGCGGCCCGCGGTCGATGTCGACTATCTGGAGTTGAGGGGAACCGACCTCGGGCCCGCGCCCGTCGACGGTGAAGCACGGTTGCTGATCGCTGCCCGGGTAGGGAGCACCCGGCTGATCGACAACGTTCCGGTGCTGCTCGGCAAGGCAGCCGAGCATCCGGAGGCAGCTGAGTTGGACGCAGGGGAATAGGGAGAGTCCACGATGTACCGGACGATGCTGAAATCGAAGATCCATCGGGTCACGGTGACCCAGGCCGATCTGCACTACGTGGGGTCGGTGACCGTCGACGAGGACCTGATGGAGGCCGCCGACCTGTTGCCCGGCGAGCAGGTGTCCATTGTGGACGTCACGAACGGCGCGCGGCTGGAGACCTACGTCATCAAGGGGGAGCGCGGCAGCGGGGTGCTCGGGATCAACGGTGCCGCGGCGCATCTGGTGCACCCCGGTGACCTGGTCATCCTGATCTCCTACGGGCAGATGGACAACGCGGAGGCCGCCGCGTACCAGCCGAGGGTGGTGTTCGTCGACGCGGACAACCGGATCGTCGAGCGTGGTGCGGACGCCGGTCACGCGCCGGAGGGATCCGGCCTGCTCAGCGGCACCGTCACGTTGCCGGAGGAGGACACTATCGCGTTCCCGGTCGCCGAGACCGCGGACGCGCGCCGTCTCGACGCGTTGCTGCACGCGGAGAGCTGACCCACCCAGGACCGGCGGCGCCGACGCCGCAGTGAGGAAGATTCGTGCTGCTCGCGGTCGACGTCGGCAACACCAACATCGTGCTGGGCCTGTATTCGGGCGATGAGCTCGTCGGCGACTGGCGGATGCGCACCGACGCGCGCATCACCGCCGACGAGCTCGCGCTGACCATGCGCGGGCTGCTCGGTTCGTACGCCGACGCGGTCACCGGGATCAGCGCGCTGTCCACCGTGCCCGCGGTGCTGCGTGAGCTGCGGGTGATGCTGGCGCGGTACTACCCGAGGCTGCCGAAGATCGTGGTCGAACCCGGCGTACGCACCGGCGTCGCGCTGCTGGTGGACAACCCCAAGGAGGTGGGCGCGGACCGGCTGGTCAACACGCTGGCCGCGCACCACCTGCACAACACCGCCTGCGTGGTGGTCGACTTCGGCACGTCGACCAATGTGGACGCGATCTCGGCGAAGGGGGAGTTCCTCGGCGGCGCGTTCGCGCCCGGCATCGAGATCTCGGTGGACGCGCTGGCCGCCCGCGCGGCCGCGCTGCGCAAGGTCGAGCTCGTGCCACCGCGGTCGGTGATCGGCAAGAACACCGTGGAATGCCTGCAGTCCGGCATTCTCTACGGCTTCGCGGGCCAGGTCGACGGCCTCGTCCGGCGGATCGTGCGCGAGCTGTCGCCGGACGGGGTCGCGCCGGTCGCGGTGCTCGCGACCGGCGGGCTGGCCCCGCTGGTGATCGGCGAATCGGAGACCATCACCGAGCACGTCCCCGATCTGACGCTGCTCGGGCTGCGCCTGGTCTACGAGCGCAACGCCCGCAAGACCCCGTAAGTAAGGCGAACTCGCGTACCCAGGGAGTCGGTTGGCGTACCTGGAGGGTCGGCTGGGTGGCCGACCGTCTGGGTACGCGAGCCGACCTTCCGTGAACGCGAGACGACCGGTCGTGATGCTCAGGTGGCTTTGGCCAGCCGTCGGCGTTCGAGCAGGTAGCCGAGGCCGGTGAGGGCCAGCGCCGGGAACGCGATCTTCGCCTGGGGGAAGCGTGCGGTGCCCGGCGGGTCGACCGCCTTGCTGCCCGGATAGGCGAGCGCCGAGATCTGCGTCAGCCAGTACAGCGACGCCAGCGTGGCGCCGGTGTCGAGGCTCGTGCGTGCCGATCCTGGGGCGCGCCAGAGCTGGTAGAGGCTGCCGAGCCCCAGCGCGAGCCCGAGGCTCATCGTCTGTCCGTTGTGGAACTTGGCGTGCGGCGGCCACGCCGGGTTGTGTACGTGGGTCTCGTTCCAGTCGGCCTTGTACGGCCCGGCAGCGGTCGCCAGCGCGGTGACCGAGATCAGTGCCCGCCCGATGCCGCGTCCGCGCAGCCGTGGTACCCGCATGAGGTTTCCCGTTCGTCGATGGGTTTTCTCCCAGTCTCGTAGTTCGAGTCAACTGGAGGTCAAGGCGTCTAGTGCAGGAGTTTCAGTCCGACGACGCCCGCCACGATGAGTACGAGACATGAGATACGAGCGGCGCTGACCGGATCGCCGAGCGACACCATGCCGTAGATCGCGGTGCCGATCGCGCCGATGCCGACCCAGACGGCGTACCCGGTGCCGAGCGGGATCTCGCGCAGGGCGAAGGCGAGCCCGCCCATGCTGAGCAGCAGTGCGACCCCGAAGGTGACGCTGGGGAGGAGTTTCGAGAAGCCCTTCGAGGCGCCGAGCGCGGCGGCCCAGACGGTCTCGAGGAAACCGGACAGGACAAGGACAAGCCAGGACATGGTCGAACCTTTCGCAGTGGTGGCCACTGCGTCGTCTTGTCCTGACCGGGTACGACGCTCTCGTCCGGGACCACCCCGAGCGGCGCGGTCACCTTCGACGATAACACCGCCCGGCCTCCCCGCCCGGTGATTTCGGTCGCCACCGCAGGCACCTTGAAGACGTTTCGTACTGCGCGCGATCAGCGACGTTCGGCGACCATCAGCACCCGCCGCGTCATCAGATCCTGGTTGATCCGCTGCTGCTTCAGATGTGCAGCGCTCTCCACCGGATCTTCCCCGCTTTCCGCGGCGAGCGCGTCCACCTCCTGGAGCATCAATTCGTTGATCCGCAGCTGCCGCTCCCGCCACGCCTCGGTCTCGTCATAGGCGAGCACGGTGAAACCCGCGGCTTCGAGCAGCGGGCGGTGATCCGATACCTGTGGCGGGCGATTCACCGGCTGACCATGGAAATCCCAGGTCGTGGCCACCAGCCGGCCGCCGGGAACGAGGATTCGGGCCAGTTCGGCGCACGCGGCGGCCTTGTCGGGGGCGAACAACAACGCGTCCACGCTCATCACGGCCTGCACGGACGCGGCGGGCAGGCCGGTTTCGGCGAAGCTGCCGAGCCGGAATTCCGCCCGATCGGCCCTGCCGAGCGTCTCGGCCCGCTGTCGCGCGGACTCCAGCGCGGTCTCGGCTATATCGATTCCGATCAGGGATGAATTCCGCTGCGCGGAAACCCACAGGCCCGGCCCGCCGCGCCCACAGCCGATGTCGGCAATTCTGTCGCTCGGCGAAGCCTGTGTTTCCGCTGTGAATCTCCGTAGGTCCGTTTTGGTGACGTAGCTGTAGACGTCGAGGCCCGCCGGATATTCGTCGCCGAACACCTCGGCGTGGATGCGGGCCTGCACCGCCGACGCCGGTTCACCGAACACCGAGGTGAACACTTCCGCCCAGTTCGTCCGATCCATCGAGGTCACACCCTTCGCGCACGGAAAACCGACGTGACGATCGGCAGGTCGAACTCGCCGCCCGCGGTCTCCGGATTCGACTCGAGGAATGCCAGTGCCGCGCCCAGCACGGCGTTCGCCTCTTCGGCGGACGCGACGAGCAGGTGCGAATGCGTGGCCACGGTTTCCACGAGAGTTTCTGCGGTACGCCGCTGCGAGTGCGGGAAGATCTCCCGTTCGAACGCCCCGAAGGCCGGATGCGCGGGCACCACGTCCGGATCGTCGAGCCATACCCGGCTGACCCCGGTTCTGGTGAGTGCGCGGAACTCGGCGACCCATGGCACCGATTCGTCGTCGTGGTTCCACAACGCCACGACTACTCCACCCGGCCGAACCACTCGTGCCATTTCGGTGAGCGCGGCATTGGTGTCGAACCAGTGAAATGCCTGGCCGACGACGACCGCGTCGGCCGAACCGCCGGGCAACGGGATGTTCTCCGCGGTCCCGGCCAACGCGGTGACCTGCGGCAACAGCCGGGAGAACTCGGCACGCATGCCGGGATCGGGTTCGACGGCGGTGACGGCAAGGCCCAGTTCGGCGAGGCCGAGGCTCACCTTGCCGGTCCCCGCCGCGAGATCCACCGTCCGAACAGGCGTGAAGGCGGCTCCGGAAAGGCCCCAGGACAATGCTTTCCGCGGGTAGCCGGGGCGATGCCGGGCGTATGCGGCCGCGTGGGAGCCGAAGGACGCGGCCCGCATGGCACGCAGTTCCCGCGCGTCACCGGCCGACGGTTCGTTCACCTGCCCAGGGTAAACGAGGGAAATACCGCGGGGCACTGCGCGAACGGTAATCCGGTTGGCGTAGGCGAGCGGTGAGTTCGTACGCTATGGGCCATGAACACCAATCCCCCTTCTGGCGACACGCCACCCGAAGACGATCTGCCCGAACAGATGCGGGTCCGCCGGGACAAGCGTGCGCGCATCCTCGAGGAGGGGATCGACCCTTACCCGGTCGAGGTGCCGCGAACGCACTCGCTGGAGCAGGTGCGTGCCGCGCATTCCGGTTTGCCCGCCGACACCGCCACCGGTGAAGTGGTCGGCGTCACCGGCCGGGTCATGTTCATCCGTAATACCGGCAAGCTGTGTTTCGCCAGCCTCCGTGAGGGTGACGGGACCGAATTGCAGGCGATGATCAGCCTCGCGAAGGTCGGCGAGGACGCACTCGCCGCGTGGAAGTCCGACGTCGATCTCGGTGACCACGTATTCGTGCACGGCGAGGTGATCACTTCCAAGCGCGGTGAGCTTTCCGTGCTCGCCGACGGCTGGCGGCTGACCTCGAAGGCACTGCGCCCGCTGCCGGTCGCGCACAAGGAGCTCGCCGAGGAAACCCGGATCCGGCAGCGCTACGTCGACCTCATCCTGCGGCCGAAGGCCCGCGATGTCGTGCGTACCAGGGCCGGAGTGCTGCGTTCGCTGCGCGACTCGTTCCATCGCCGTGGTTTCACCGAGGTCGAGACGCCGATGCTGCAGACGCTGCACGGCGGCGCGGCGGCACGCCCGTTCGTCACGCATTCGAACGCCTTCGATCTCGATCTGTATCTGCGGATCGCGCCGGAGCTGTACCTCAAGCGCTGTGTCGTGGGCGGTATCGAGAAGGTTTTCGAGATCAATCGAAACTTCCGGAACGAGGGCAGTGACTCCTCGCACTCGCCCGAGTTCGCGATGCTGGAGTACTACGAGGCCTACGCCACATATGACACCAATGCGGTCATGACGCGGGAGCTGATCCAGGAAGCGGCCGAGACGGTGCTCGGTACCCAGGTGGTGACACTCCCCGACGGTTCTGACTACGACCTTTCCGGTGAGTGGACGACTCTCGGAATGTACGAGTCGCTGTCCGAAGCGCTTGGTGAAGAGGTCACCCCGGAGACGCCCGCCGGCAAGCTGTTGGCGTTTGCCGAGGCCAGGGGCCTGGAAGTCGATCCGAAGCTCGGTCACGGCAAGCTGGTGGAAGAACTGTGGGAACACCTCGTCGGTGATCATCTCCACGCGCCGACATTTGTCCGTGATTTTCCGCTGGAGACCTCGCCGCTGACCAGGCAGCATCGGAGCAGGCCGGGAGTGGCGGAGAAGTGGGACCTCTACGTTCGCGGATTCGAACTGGCCACGGGTTACTCCGAGCTGGTCGATCCGGTCGTGGAACGGCAGCGGCTCACCGAACAGTCGCGGCTCGCGGCGGAGGGTGATAGCGAAGCCATGCGGCTCGACGAGGATTTCCTGCGCGCCCTGGAGTACGGAATGCCGCCGAGCGGTGGTGTCGGAATGGGGATCGACCGGTTGCTCATGGCGCTGACCGGGCTCGGTATCCGGGAGACGATCCTCTTCCCCCTCGTGCGACCCGAATAACCCGCTCGTGTGACGGATAGCTGACGGTTATCTCAAACGAGATTTGCGCTGGCTCCGATCAGCGGGTATTAATGTGCTAGACAAAGTCTTCTGTTCCGGGGCTCGCCCCGTAACCAGATCGTTTCGAGTAGCAAGCCCAGGAGGAAACAGATGGCACAGAAGGTGCTCGTCTCGCTGGTCGATGACATCGACGGTACCGAGGCGGAGGAGACTGTCGAGTTCGGTTTGGACGGTGTCGCCTACCAGATCGACCTCTCCGCGGAAAACGCGGAGGAGTTGCGGGACGTCCTGGCGCAGTATGTAGAGCACGCCCGTCGTGCCGGTGGTCGTAAGCGTGCCCCGATTCGCCCGGCGGTCGGAGCCAAGGCGTCGGCGCGCCCGGCGACGGTCGACCGCGAGCAGAACCAGGCCATTCGCGCGTGGGCCCGCAAGAACGGCTACGCGGTTTCCGACCGCGGCCGCATCCCGTCCGAGGTGGTCGAGGCCTACCACAAGAAGAACTGACGGCGTGCGTCGCCGCCAAGCCGCCGGAATTTCTCCTTCCGGCGGCTTTCTTCGTGTCCGGGGATGTCTCCGATCTTCGTGAGCACTTCTCACGTACTCGCCGGGCGACAGGTCGGTTACCGTGCGGAAATCGTGGGTGAAGTGTGACTGGTCACGATAGCCCAGTCGCACCGCCAGACCGGCGTAATCCGGCGGCCCGGTCACGCCGATCCGTCGCACCGCGTCGTTCGGCCGATATACCCGGATGGCCCACTCGGGGATCGGCCGGCGAGTTCGGTGTACGGCCGCTGCCGACAACGGAAGCCGAGCCGGGTGGCCGCGATTGTTTCGACCGCCACGGCGGCCCGTGCGGCCGAGGCGGGAAGCATGGGGAATTTGCGATCAGCAAGTTGTCGATCGCCTCGGCCATTTCGTGATCTCCTGGCCGGTCCGGATCGATTCCGTCGCCACCCGGCGGCCGGATCGAAGACTTCAGCCAGCGGCATCGAGAGGTCTGTGCTATTTCGTCCTGGGCTCGCCGAGGCTGTGTTGTTTATCGCGATCGGGCACCGGGGAGCTCGGTGTCGACGCGTGTCGGGGGCATGACCGGCCAATTCGCATTCGTCCCGGCCGCCGCGGCCGAATTCCGTCGTGTCGCTCACTTCGGCCGACCTCGCCCTTCGCACGCCGTGCGAGACCGGCACCGACCGCGATGGCCGGTATCCCGCTCGCGTGCTCGGCCGAGATTTCGTCTATTCGACGGGAATTGCCGATGTGGTCCCGGCGGGCCGCGACAATGTGACCGTTCGGGTATCTCGCGTGCCTGGATGGAGAACTCGCGTGCCTGGACGGACGACTCGCGTGCCTGGAGGGTCGGCTCAGCGGTAACAGGTGCGCGGGCACTCCGCGCATTCGGTTTCTTCCGGCAGGAGATAGGAGAAGCAGCAGCTTTCGCGGCGGCGGGCCCACTCGCGGTGCCCGTCGGGGCCGGTCTCCATCCGCAGGGTCGAGGCCGAGGTCAGCGGCGGGAACCGGGCGTCGAGCACGAGGGCGGCGTCGGCGACCCCGGCGCCCTCGGCCTCGGCCGTGCCGCCCTGCTTGCCCGCCCACCACAGCGAGTTGTCCAGCGCGTCGGTCGCCGCGGCCCACAGCATCCGGCGGCCGAGCCTGCTGCCCGGCGCGTACGTGCGGACGAACTTCGCGGCGTGGGCGACGTAGTTCGCGCGCAGCACCGCGGCGAGGGCGTGCTCGTCGCGCACGACCGTCGCCTCCGGCCGGGCGGACCCGGGATCGGTCGGCAGGCAGTGGAAGCCGTCGCCGAGCACGGCCATCCCGACCGGGTGCGGCCGGTCGTCACCCAGCTCGAACGCCAGCTCCGCCGGCTTCAGCGAGGGGACCCGGCGCTCGTGGTGCAGCAGCAGCGCGCCGACGTACGCGGGCACGTGCAGGTACCACGACATGACGTAGCTCGCGGTGGTGCGCTCCGGGGCCTCGCCGTGCTCGGTGAGCAGCCAGTCGTGGAGCAGCTTGCGCCAGTTCTCGAACCGCTCGGGATCCTCGAGCAGGTCCGCGCACCTCAGCCAGCCCTCGGGGGCGTCGCGGCGGATTTCCCCACGCTCCTGCGCCCCGTCGACCCGCCGGAGCGAGGCCGCGAGGCCGTCACCGACCTCATGTGCGTCGCGGCGGGACCGCTGATGGTTCACCCGCGGTCCTCCTTCGGCGACGCAGCTCGACACCACCTGTCACTTAGGTCTGCCTAACCTTACATACTTTTCGTCACTACGCCAATCGGGTAACCAGGACGTGGGAACTTCCAGGGTGCGGACCTGTTCGCGGTGAGCGGACACGGCCCATCCGGTGGAATCCGGACGGGCGATCGCACGTTGGACTTGACGTAAAGGTGCAGGGCAACCGGATGATGAGTGGTGCCCGCACGGATAGCCGTACGGGTGCGATCAGGCCGCGAAGAGTCGTAGTGGTACGCCAGCGCTACCACTTGGCTACTAGAGTGGTCTCACGGTGCTGAATCCATCGCGGTGCAAGCACGCGATGGAAACGGGCCGCCGGCGCAGCAGTCGAGGGAGTGCACATGTTTGAGAGGTTCACCGACCGCGCGAGGCGGGTGGTTGTCCTGGCCCAGGAAGAGGCCCGGATGCTCAACCACAACTACATCGGCACCGAGCACATCCTCCTGGGTCTGATCCACGAGGGTGAGGGTGTCGCCGCCAAGGCGCTGGAGTCGCTGGGTATCGCCCTGGAAGGCGTGCGCCAGCAGGTCGAGGAGATCATCGGCCAGGGCCAGCAGGCGCCGAGCGGGCACATCCCGTTCACGCCGCGGGCGAAGAAGGTGCTGGAGCTGTCGCTGCGGGAGGCGCTGCAGCTCGGCCACAACTACATCGGCACCGAGCACATCCTGCTCGGCCTGATCCGCGAGGGCGAGGGCGTCGCCGCGCAGGTGCTGGTCAAGCTGGGCGCGGACCTGAACCGGGTGCGCCAGCAGGTGCTACAGCTGCTCTCGGGCTACCAGGGCGGCAAGGAGTCCGCGGAGACCGGCTCCGGCCGCGGTGAGGGCACGCCGTCCTCGTCGCTGGTGCTGGACCAGTTCGGCCGCAACCTGACCGTCTCCGCCCGTGAGGGCAAGCTCGACCCGGTGATCGGGCGCGGCAAGGAGATCGAGCGGGTCATGCAGGTCCTCTCGCGGCGCACGAAGAACAACCCCGTGCTGATCGGCGAGCCCGGTGTCGGCAAGACCGCCGTCGTCGAGGGGCTGGCGCAGAACATCGTCAAGGGCGAGGTCCCGGAGACGCTCAAGGACAAGCAGCTCTACACCCTCGACCTGGGTTCACTGGTCGCGGGCTCGCGGTACCGCGGTGACTTCGAAGAGCGGTTGAAGAAGGTCCTCAAGGAGATCAAGACCCGCGGCGACATCATCCTGTTCATCGACGAGCTGCACACGCTGGTCGGGGCGGGTGCCGCGGAGGGCGCGATCGACGCCGCGTCGATCCTGAAGCCGATGCTGGCCCGTGGTGAGCTGCAGACCATCGGGGCGACCACGCTCGAGGAGTACCGCAAGTACATCGAGAAGGACGCCGCGCTGGAGCGCCGGTTCCAGCCGATCCAGGTCGGCGAGCCGTCGCTGGAGCACACCATCGAGATCCTCAAGGGCCTGCGCGACCGGTACGAGGCGCACCACCGCGTCTCGATCACCGACTCGGCGCTGGTGGCCGCGGCGACGCTGGCCGACCGGTACATCAACGACCGGTTCCTGCCGGACAAGGCGATCGACCTGATCGACGAGGCGGGCGCGCGGATGCGCATCCGCCGGATGACCGCGCCGCCGGACCTGCGCGAGTTCGACGAGAAGATCGCCGACGTGCGCCGGGACAAGGAGTCCGCGATCGACGCGCAGGACTTCGAGCGCGCCGCGCGGCTGCGGGACGAGGAGAAGACGCTGCTCGGCCAGAAGGGCGAGCGGGAGAAGCAGTGGAAGGACGGTGACCTGGACGTCGTCGCGGAGGTCGACGACGAGCAGATCGCCGAGGTCCTGGCCAACTGGACCGGTATCCCGGTGTTCAAGCTCACCGAGGAGGAGACCACGCGTCTGCTCCGCATGGAGGACGAGCTGCACAAGCGGATCATCGGCCAGGAGGACGCGGTCAAGGCCGTGTCCCAGGCGATCCGCCGCACCCGCGCCGGCTTGAAGGACCCGAAGCGCCCGTCCGGTTCGTTCATCTTCGCCGGTCCGTCCGGTGTTGGTAAGACCGAGCTGTCCAAGGCGCTGGCGTCGTTCCTGTTCGGCGAGGACGACGCGCTCATCCAGATCGACATGGGTGAGTTCCACGACCGCTACACCGCTTCGCGGCTCTTCGGTGCCCCTCCGGGCTACGTCGGCTACGAAGAGGGCGGCCAGCTGACCGAGAAGGTGCGGCGCAAGCCGTTCTCGGTGGTGCTGTTCGACGAGATCGAGAAGGCGCACCAGGAGATCTACAACACGCTCCTGCAGGTGCTGGAGGACGGCCGCCTGACCGACGGTCAGGGCCGCACGGTCGACTTCAAGAACACGGTGCTGATCTTCACCTCGAACCTGGGTACCTCGGACATCTCGAAGTCCGTGTCGCTCGGCTTCGGTTCCGGTTCGGACTCGACGAACCGGTACGAGAAGATGAAGCAAAAGGTCAACGAGGAAATGAAGAAGCATTTCCGCCCGGAGTTCCTGAACCGGATCGACGACATCATCGTGTTCCACCAGCTCACGCAGGAACAGATCATCCAGATGGTCGACCTGATGATCGGCCGGGTCGAGACCCAGCTGAAGATCAAGGGCATGGAGCTGGAGCTGACCTCGAAGGCGAAGTCGCTGCTGGCCAAGCGCGGTTTCGACCCCGTGCTCGGCGCCCGGCCGCTGCGCCGGACCATCCAGCGCGAGATCGAGGACCAGCTGTCGGAGAAGATCCTCTTCGGCGAGGTCGAGGCGGGCCAGATCATCCTGGTCGACGTCGAGGGCTGGAACGGCGACCCGGACGAGAAGGACGACAAGGCACACTTCACCTTCCGCGGTGAGAAGAAGCCGACGTCGGTTCCCGACGCCCCGCCGGTCAGCATCGGCGCGAGCAGCGGTGAGGACACCACCGAGGCCGAGAACGACTGATCCCGGTCCGAGCCTGACGTGAAAGGGCGGTTCCCCGAACGGGGAACCGCCCTTTCGCTATGCGCGGGCGGGGTTGTGCGGGTTCATGCCCCGAAAGCTCCGTTCGAGACGTTCAGCGTCCTGAACGATGCGTTCGGGACATGGCACGTCCGTGAAAGCCCCCTTCCCAGCGCTCAAGGTAGGCAAGGAGGCCTTCACGGCATTCGCGACGCGGTGGGCCGGTGGCGAACCTCCACCTCTCACGGCGTGAGACGATGCGCTGGCCGGTCCGGGGAGGGTGAGGCGCGTGGACGTGCTGTCGATCGATTTCGGCACTTCGAGCACCGTGGGTGTGTTGTCGGCGTTCGGGCGCGGGCCGCGGGCCATCGAGATCGACGGGTCGGTCACGATGTCGTCGGCGGTGTACGCGGCCGAGGACGGGCTGCTCGTCGTGGGGCAGGACGCCGAGCGCCGGGCACGGCTCGAACCGAGCCGGTTCGAGCCCAATCCCAAGCGCCGTATCGACGAGGGCACGTTGTTGCTGGGCGACACGGTCGTCGAGGTGGCCGACGCGTTCGCGGCGGTGTTGCGGCGGATCGGCGAGGAGGCCGAGCGTCAGCTGAACCGGCCACCGGACCAGGTGCGCATCTCCCATCCGGCGGGCTGGGGCGCGGCCCGGCAGGAGATCCTGCGGCGCAGCGCGGTCAAGGCCAGGCTGTCCGACGTCCGGCTCGTGCCGGAGCCGGTGGCGGCCGCGGCGCACTACGCGGCGCTGGGCGGCCAGACCTCCCGCCGTCTCGGCCCGATCGCGGTGTACGACCTCGGGGCGGGGACCTTCGACTGCTCGGTCGTCGGGATCACCGAGCACGGATTCGCGGTGCTCGCCGAGGACGGGCTGCCCGACCTCGGCAGCCTCGACATCGACCAGGCGCTTCTTGTCCACATCGGACGGTCGGTGTCGCACGCCGATCCCGCGCAGTGGCAGCGGCTGCTGCGCCCGCGCACCACGGCCGACCGCAGGCTGCGCCGTTCACTGCTGCAGGATCTCCGCGACGCCAAGGAAAGCCTGTCGCGGCACCCGCGGACCGAGGTGCCGATGCCGGAGCCGTTCGGCGACGTCCTGGTGACCAGGGACGAACTCGAGGCGCTGGTCCGGCCGAGCCTGCTGCGCAGCGCCGAACTGCTGGCGGCCACCGTCGGACGGGCCGGGCTGACGCCCGCGCGGCTCGGCGGCATCTACCTCGTCGGCGGCCCCAGCCGGATGCCGTTGCTGGCGGGGCTGCTCGCCCAGCAACTCGGTGTCGTGCCGACGACACAGGACCAGCCGGAGACGGCGGTGGCGTTCGGGCTGCACCACGTGCCGCTCGGTGGTGCCGACGCGAACCTCACCGTGCCCGCCTTCGCACCGGTCCGTCCGGCGACGACACCGACGCCGCCGAGGCCCCAGCCGTCCTGGCCGGGCCCGCCGCCCGCGCCCCAACGGCCCGGCCCGCCATCCGCCGCGCCTCCCGCGCCGGGCTCGGGGCCGTGGCGGCCACCGGAACCCGCGCCCCGGCGTTCGGCGAAGAAGCCGCTGCTCATCGGTGCCGCCGTGCTGGTGGTGATCGCCATCGCGGTGACCACGGTGCTCCTGGTGAACAGCGGGGGCGGGGCGACGGCGAAGCCCGCGGACAACTGCACCGCCGCGGGCACCTTCGACCAGTTCGGCTTCACGCCCTGCCTGCGCCCGCTGGCCGGGACCGTGCCCGACCGGACCCGGTGCTCCGGCAACGCGACGGCCGCGAAAACGCTGAACGCCGTCGCGGCGGTCGACTGCACGGTGCCCATCGACACGTCCGGCACGGCCTCCCGCGTCACGACGATCAGTTACTACCAGGGGATCGACACCCCGGCGGTCGCCGCGCGGGCGAGCCTGAACCTGGGCGCGGCGGGCAACGTCACCGGGACCTGGACCGGCAGTGGCCTGCGCGGCAGCTACGTGGCAGGCGCGCCCAGCGGGGACGCGGGATTCGTGTTGTTCCAGGCCGAAGGGACACCCGCGGTCGGCGTCGTCGTGCTGCTCGACCGGACCACCATGCCGACCGCGCAGAGCATGGCCAAGTACTTCACCGAGCAGGTCAAACCGGCCTGAGGCGCCCGCGTCAGTGCAGCGCGCCCGCCGGGACGGCGAGATCCTCGGCCACCGACAGGGCCGTGTCGACGAGCGCCGCGAGCGCTTCGGTCGTGCGTGTCACGTCGAGACTCGGGGCGGCCGTCCCGGCGGCGGCGACCTGCTCCGGGCTGAAGGGCACGTGCACGAAACCGCCGCGCAGCCCGGGAAAGTCCGTGGTCAGCAGGTGCATGAGGCCGTAGAAGACCTGGTTGCACACATACGTGCCGGCCGTGTGCGAGACCGAGGCGGGTACCCCGGCGGCGCGGATCGTCGCCACACAGGCCTTGACCGGCAGGGAGCTGAAGTACGCCGCCGGACCGCCGTCGATCACCGGGACGTCCACCGGCTGGGCACCGGCGTTGTCCGGGATGCGCGCGTCGACGAGGTTGACCGCGACCCGCTCCGGGGTGACGTCCGGGCGGCCGCCCGCCTGACCGACGCACACCACGAGTTCCGGGCCGTGTCGCTCGATCGCTTGGCGCAGCGTGGGAAGCGAGGCGCCGAACTCGCAGGGCAGTTCGACCGCCGCGACGTCGTCACGGTGTGCCGCCAGCGCGGACACCGCCTGCCACGACGGGTTCACCGCCTCGCCGCCGAACGGCGCGAACCCCGTCACCAGCACCTTTGCCACGGTCAAACTCCTCGAAGTCGCTGAAGGCCACCTTGAGGGACTCTAGTTCCCTCAAGGTGGCCTTCAGAGGCTTGCGGTCAGGCGGTGGGCTTCAGGTCACCCGGGTAGAGGTACTGGTCGGCGGGTTTGCCGTTCCCGTAGATCCACGCGTCGAAGAAGCCCTTCAGGTTCTGGTGCGCGACGCGTTCGGTGAAGCGCTGGAACTCCTGCATGTTCGCGTTCCCGTCGCGGTGCAGCGACGGCCAGGTCTTCAGCACGCGGTCGAACGCCCGCTGGCCGATGGTGTTCCGCAACGCGTGCAGCATGAGCGGACCCTTCGAGTACACGGAGGTGAACTCGTTGCCCGGCCCCATGTCGTACAGCTTGCCCGCCCAGAACGAGTCCGGCGCGGTCTTCGCCGTGTTCAGGTACTGGGCCTTGAGGTCCTTGCCGTCCTTCGCCTCGGACCACAGCCACGTCGCGTACGAGGCGAAGCACTCGTTGAGGCAGACGTCCTTCCAGTGCTCGACCGCGACCGAGTCGCCGTACCACTGGTGGGCGTTCTCGTGCACGATCGTGCCGATGTTGCCCGCCCGGCCCGAGTAGATCGGCCTGCTGAGCGTCTCCAGCGAGAACCCGATCGGCTCAGCGAGGAAGATCCCGCCCGCCGCGTCCACCGGGTACGGCCCGAACTTCGACTCCAGGAAGTCGAGGACCTCCGGGAGCCTGGCCTCGGCCTGCTTGGTCGCGTCCGAAGTGCCCGGCGCGTACGCGCTGACGATCGGCGTCCCGTCGGCCCGCTTGGAGCGTTCGAAGGTCCACTTGTCGATGGCGACCGTGGTCATGTACGGCACCACGGGGGTTTCCTCGGCCCAGACGTGCGTGGTGCCCTTCGGCGTTTTGAAGGTGCCGCGCTCGCGGCCGTTCGAGATCACGCCCCATTCGTCGGGCACGGTGATAGCCAGGTGGAACGTGGCCTTGTCCAGCGGGGTGTCGTTGACCGGGTACCAGGTGGTCGCGGACTTCGGCTCGCCAGCGGCGAACGCGCCGCCGGACTTGCCGAACTGCCAGCCGTTCGGCCCGAGCCTCGGATCGTTGATCGCGGCGGGGACGCCGTGGTAGGCGACGCGGGTGCGGAAGCCCTGGCCGCGGTGGATCGGCCGGGCCGGGGTGATCACCAGCTCGTGGTCGCCGGTGCGGGTGAAGGTCGCCTTGCGCCCGTCGACCTCGACCGAGTCGACGGTGAGTCCCTTCAGGTCCAGATCGAACGAGCTGAGCGACTGCGTCGCCCGCGCGGTGATGTCCTGCACCCCGGTGAGCTGACGCGTCGGCGGGTCGTAGGAGACCTTGAGGTTGTAGTCGGCGACGTCGTAGCCGCCGTTGCCGTCCTGCGGGTAGTAGCTGTCTCCCGCTCCGTCGCTTCCCGGCGTCGGCTTCCCCCAGCCGTCCTCGCCCGCGACCGCGACCCCACTGCTCAGGCTGATCCCGGCGAGCACGGCCGCCACGGTCACGGCCGGTTTACGCCAGCGGCGCTGACCACTCATCAAAGCTCCTGTCGATCTCGCGTGGGCACGAACTCGCTGCAACGTATCTCCCGGACCACGGGAATCCCGGGCGTCCGCCGCTTTTGTCCGGAAAATTCACACCTACGTCGGGCCCTTCGGGCATGCTTCCGGGCAGGTCGGGCACCTGGTGCGGGGCCGTTCTGGAAAGCTGGTGTCATGCGCGTGGCGCTGCTGGGCCCGTTGCGGGCGGTGGAGGACGACGGCACCCCGATCGAGATCGGCGGCGCGCGGCTCCGCACGCTCCTGGCCCGGCTGGCTCTCGACGCCGGGCGGCCGGTCCCGGCCGAGGTGCTGATCGACGGCCTGTGGGGCGACGCCTCGCCCACCGACGCGGCGAACGCGCTCCAGTCGCTGGTGTCCAGGCTGCGCAAGGCACTGGGCGCGGGCGTCGTCGAGTCCGGCGCGGCCGGATACCGGCTGGCGCTTCGGCCGGAGGACGTCGACGCGCACCGGTTCGAACGGCTCGCCGCCGACGGCCACCGCGAACTCGCCGAGGGCCGGGACGGCCGGGCGGCGGAACTGCTGGCCGAGGCGCTGGACCTGTGGCGCGGCGCCGCGCTCGCCGACGTCCTCGACGCTCCGTACGCGCCGGCGCCCGCGACCCGGCTCGAAGAGCTGCGGGTCGAAGCCGCCGAAGACTTCTTCGACGCGCGGATCCGCGGTGGCCAGCACGCCGCCGTGCTCGCCGACCTCACCACGCTGGCCGACGGCCATCCGCTGCGGGAGCGGCTGGCGGGGCTGCGGATCAGGGCGCTGGCCGCCGCGGGCAGGCAGTCCGAGGCGCTGGCCGTGTACGCGGCCATCCGGGAGACGCTCGCCGACCAGCTGGGTGTCGATCCCTCCGCCGAACTGCAGGAGATCCATCTCGCCGCGTTGCGCGGCGAGCTCACCCCGCTCGCGTCCGCCGCCGATCGGCTCCCGACCCGGCTGACCACCTTCGTCGGCAGGGACGACGAGCTGAAACTGCTCGCCGAACTGCTCGACGGGGCACGCCTGGTGACCCTGGTCGGGCCGGGCGGTGCGGGGAAGACGCGGCTCGCGCTCGAAGCCGCGTCGCGGCATCCCGCCCAGCACCGGGGCCGGGTGTGGTTCGTGCCGCTGGCGGGTGTCCGCGATCAGGAGGACGTGCTCGGCGCGTTGCTGAACGCGCTCGAAATCCGTGAGCTGCGCGGTCCCGAGGTGGATATCCGGCGCAAGCCGGTCGAAACGCCGACGGAGCGTGCCTTCGATCTCCTCGGCAGCGCGGAATCGTTGCTGGTGCTCGACAACTGCGAGCACGTGATCGAGGCCGCCGCGCGGCTGGTGGACACGGTGCTGCACCGGGTGCCCTCGGTGCGGGTGATCGCCACCAGCCGGGAGCCGCTGGCGATCACCGGCGAGGTGCTCTGCCCGCTCGGGCCGCTGCCGGTGCCGGGTGAGCGGGCCTCCGTCGAGGAGGCGGGCGAGCTGGGCGCGATGCGGCTGTTCCTGGACCGGGCCGTCGCGGTGCGGCCCGACTTCGTGCTCAACGCGTCCACTGTGGACGACGTGGCGCGGATCTGCCGCAGTCTCGACGGGATGCCGCTCGCGCTCGAACTCGCCGCGGCGCGGTTGCGCTCGATGACCGTCGCGCAGATCGCCCTCCGGCTCGACGACCGCTTCCGGTTGCTCACCTCGGGCAGCCGGACAGCGTTGCCGAGGCAGCGGACCCTGCGCGCGGTGGTCGAGTGGAGCTGGGACCTGCTCACCGAGGCCGAGCTGACGCTGGCGCGGCGCCTGTCGGTGTTCGCCGCGGGCGCCAGTCTCGAAGCGATCGAGGCGGTTTGCGCGGACGGCGTGTTGCCCGAGCAGGATGTCTTCTACGTCCTCGGCTCGCTCGTCGAGAAGTCCATTGTGGACGCTGTGGAGGACGGCAGGGGTGAGCCTCGGTACCGGATGCTGGAGACGATCCGGGTGTACGCGCGGGAGCGACTGTCCGAAGTGGACGAAGAGGCTGTCGTCCGGACGCGGATGTTCGACTACTACGCCGGGTTCGTGGAGCGGCTGGAGCCAAGGCTGCGCAGCCGGGACCAGCTCGACGTCATCGCGCGGTACGAGGAGGAGAACGCCAACCTGATCGCCGCGCTGCGTTCGGCGATCTCACTGTCCGAAGTGGATATCGCGTCCCGGCTGATGGGCGGGATGTATTGGTATCTGGTCACTCTCGGCCACGGCGAACTGGCCGAAAAGCTGGTCAAGCAGCTGCTCGCGTTCGGCGACCGGCTGCGCCCGGACGTTCACGCGGCGATGAACCTGAGTGAAGCCATGATGCTCATCCCGTCAGAGCTGCCGTCGCCGGAACGGATGGCGGTGCTGCTGGACGACTGCGTGCGCACGGACGCGCATGCGCGGTTTCCCGCGTTCGTCATCGCGATCCCGATGATGGCTTTCCTCAGCGGTGACCGGGAACTGGCCCAGCGAGAAGTCGAACGGGCCAAGGGCGCCGCCGATCCGTGGATGCGCGCCGGCGGGCACTGGGCCGAAGGTTTCATCCTGCTCGACGAGGGAAAGCTGGACGACGCCGATGTCGCGCTGGATCACTCGATCGCCGGATTCCGGCAGGTCGGGGACCGCTGGGGGACGGCGATGGCCCGGAGCTTCCAGGCGATGAACCTTTCCCGGCGCGGGAACGGCGCGGAGGCGATCGAGGCGTACCAGGAGGGGCTCCGGCTCGCCCTCGAACTGAAGTCGCCGGAGGACACCGCGCAGCAGTGGTGGCGGTTGATGCTCGAGTACGTGCGGGTGGGTGATCTCGCCACGGCGGAGCGGGAGATCGAGGCCGCGCGGCGGTACGCGGCGGGGACGGGCAACCGTCAGCTGGACGTCATCACCATGCTCGGCGAGCTGGAAACGCTGGTGCAGCGCGGTGACTACGCGAACGCGCGCGAACTGCTTCCCGCGATCAGGCAGCGCTCGGAACAGCTTTCGATTCCCCTCGAAATCCTGGACGAGTGGCTGGGTGCCAGCACGGCCCGGCTGGACATCGGGGAAGACCGGCTCGACGACGCGGAGTCCTGGGCACTCGCCGCGATGCGGAAGAGCGCCAAGCGCCCGGACTTCCCGGATCTCGCCTCGTCGGCCGACGTGCTCGCCGTGATCCTGCTGCGGCGCGGGCGGCCGGAGGAGGCGGCGACCGTGCTCGGCCTCGCCGCGCGGGTCCGTGGCATCTTCGACTTCGGTGACCCGGAAACCCGCCGGCTGATCGAGACGCTCCGCGGTGAGCTTTCCGACGCGCGTTACGAGGAAATCGTCACCGAGGCCCAAAGTCTGTCCAAAACGGACGTTCTCGATCGGCTGATGTCCACTGTGGATTCGATTGCCGACGCGCGACGCCGCGAGTAGGACATCGTCCTACTCGCGGCGCGCCTTCCCCTTTACACCCGCTTGCGGTAGGCCAAGGTCGCGAGCGGGAAGAACACCAGTACGGCGCCTGCCATCCAGGCCAGCGAGCCGGCGAGCGAGCCACCCATCGGTGCCCCGGTGAGCAGGCTGCGCATCACGTTCGTCAGCTGGCTCACCGGGCTGATGTCGGCCCAGGCCTGTAGCCAGCCGGGCATCGTCGAGGTGTTGGCGACGAACACGTTGCTGCCGAAGGTGAGCGGCATGATGAACAGGAACATCACACCCTGCACGGCGCCGCTGCTGCGCAGTGCCATCCCGACGAACACCGAGAGCCAGCAGAAGCACAGCCCGAACGCGATCGCCAGCAGGACGGCCAGCACGAACTCCGCCGGCCCGGTGGTGATCCGGAAACCCATGACGGTGGCCACGATCATCAGCACGGTCAGGCAGACGACGTAGCGCACCATGTCCGCGAGCACCGCGCCGACCAGCGGGGCCGAGCGCGCGATCGGCATACTGCGGAACCGGTCGAACACGCCCTTGGTGATGTCGGTGTTCATCTGCGTGCCGATGGTCATGCTGGCCTGTAGGATGTTCATCACCAGCACGCCGGGGACCAGCGTCTGCAGGTAGGCCCCGACGTTGCCGCCCAGCGCGCCGCCGAACAGGTAGGTGAACATCACCAGGAACACGATCGGCATCAGCGTGACGTCGAGCAGCTGTTCCGGATTCTTCCTGATCTTCAGGATTCCCCGCCAGGCCAGGGAAAGCGCGTTCTGGAGCCCCCGCGCGGGGCTGATGTGCGACGCCGGTGCGCCGGCGACGGCCGCGGTCATGCCACGCTCCCTTCGAGTGTCTTGTCCGGAGTGGACTCTTCGGCCGTGTGGCCGGTCAGTGCGAGGAAAACCTCGTCGAGGCTGGGCAGTCGCAGCGCCAGCTCGTCGGCGGTGATCCCCGCCTCGTCCAGCCTGCGGACCAAAGTGGACAGCAGCACCGGATCCGACACCGGCGCGGTGAGCAGCCCGGTGCCGTCGTCACGGTGTGGACGCGTGCCGGTCAGCTCGCCGAGAATGCGGCCCACCACGTCCAGATCGGCCGCCGAGGTGGGGCGGACCTGGAGCGTCTGGCTGCCCACCCGGCGCTTGAGCTCGTCGGCGCGGCCGTTGGCCACGACCCGGCCGTGGTCGAACACGGTGATCGAGTCGGCCAGCTGGTCGGCCTCCTCCAGGTACTGCGTGGTGAGCAGCACCGTGGCGCCGTCGGCGACCAGCTGGCGCACGACCTGCCACACCTCGTTGCGCACGTGCGGGTCCAGCCCGGTGGTCGGTTCGTCGAGGTAGATCACCTCCGGCCGGCCGACCAGGCTCGCGGCCAGGTCCAGCCGCCGCCGCATCCCACCGGAGTAGGTCTTGATCGGCCGCTTCGCCGCGTCGGTCAGCTCGAAGCGCTCCAGCAGTTCCGCCGCCCTGGCGCGGGCGTTCGGGCGCGACAGGTTGAGCAGCCGGCCGATCAGCACCAGGTTCTCGGTACCGCTGAGGTCCTCGTCGACCGACGCGTACTGCCCGGTCAGCCCGATCATCGAGCGGACCCGGACCGGATCCTTGACGACGTCGTAACCGGCGACCTCCGCGCGTCCGCCGTCCGGCCGCAGCAGTGTCGCCAGGATGCGGACCGCGGTCGTCTTCCCGGCGCCGTTCGGGCCCAGCACGCCCACCACCTTGCCGAACGGAACTTCGAGGTCAACCCCGTCCAGCGCCTTCGTCTCCCCGAAGTGTTTCACCAGGCCCTCGGCCCGGATCGCGTGCGACATCACGTCTCCCTTCGCTGTCGCTTGGGATCACTGTGGACCCCGGGGCTGACAGCCCGCGCACACCGCGCTGTCAGCGGCCGGTGGTGGCTGACAGGGCGCGTGCGCGGTGTGGAGGTCTTGTGGAGGTCCGGCCGGTGCGCCGCCCTCGACGGCCGGGGATCGGCATACTCGGCCGCATGGTGGTCGAAGGAGAGGTCCGGGCGCGGCGCGGGTGGGTCACCTTCCTGCTGACGCTTGTGCTGCTGGCACTGGCCGGGGTGGCCGCGCTGCGGTTCGTCGGCTTCGACGGCAACTGGTACGTCATCGCCCCGTTGTCGCTCACGCCCTACGTCGTGCCGGTCGGGGTGCTGCTCGCGGTGCTCGCGATGCTGCTCCGGCGCTGGTGGATCGGGGTGCTCGCGCTGATGGTGGCCGGCGCGGTGGCGGCACTGGTGGTGCCGAGGCTGTCCGCGATCGACCAGCGCGCGGCGCACGGACGGACACTGCGGGTGCTCGCTTCGAACCTGTACATCGGCTCGGCCGACCCGAGGGAGGTGGTGAACCTCGTCCGGGCCAACCAGGTCGACGTGCTCAACCTCGTCGAACTGACCCCGGACGTACTCCGGCGGCTGGACGAGGCCGGGCTGTTCACCCTGCTGCCCTACCGCGTGCTGCACACGGATCCCGGTGTGGAGGGCTCGGGGATCGTGTCGCGCTTCCCGCTGGCCGAGACGCATCTGGCCGGGGACTCCTCGGTCAAGCAGCCGGGCGCGCGGGTCGATCTCGGCGACGGTGTCGTGGTCGAGGTGGTCGCGGTGCACCCGATCGCGCCGGACATCGACTCTCGGCGCTGGGAGCGGGAGCTGAAGGACCTCTCCGCCGCCGAGGGCGAGCACGGGATCCGGATCCTCGCCGGGGACTTCAACGCGACGCTGGACCACGCCGCCTTCCGGACCGTGCTGTCCAGGGGCTATCTCGACGCGGCCGAGCAGCGCGGCGACGCGCTCACCCCGACCTGGCACACCGCGGCGCCGCTGGTCGCGCTCGACCACGTCGTCGTGGACCGGCGGGCCGCGGTGCGGGACTTCCGGGTGTTCAAGGTGCCGGGCAGCGACCACCGGGCGGTCTACGCCGAGATCCAGCTCCCCTGACGCGCCGTGGGGGCCTCCCCGAGGGACCTAGAGTCCCTCGGGGAGGCCCCCACGGACCGCGGCGGGCTGACGCAGCAGCTCGTCCAGCGCGGTGAGCGTCTCCAGCGCACCGGCGGCGATCGACACGCCCCGGCCGTGCCGGATCTCCGGCTCGCGCGGGTTGACGCGGATCAACGCGCCGGTCGCCGCGCTCGCCAGCTCGGCGTAGCGGCGCACGGTCGGCACGGCGCGACCGGCGCCCAGCTCGACGACCACGACGTCCCGGTGCGCCCGCCGCCAGGCGGTCAGCTCGGTCAGCTGGGCCTCGCTGCGCGCGGGCTGCCAGGAGAAGTCGCCGAACATCAGGATGTTGGGCCGCGCGAGGCCACCGCAGCGGAGGCAGGACGGCAGCGGCGACCGGGCGCGCATGGTGTCTTCGTCGACCTCGACCTCGGCGGTGTCGGCCGCCCAGATCTCGTCGGTGCAGCCGTCCAGGCACTGCAGGTGGTGGATCGACCCGTGTGCCTCGGCCACCGCGCCGAAGCCCGCCCGCTGGAACTGTCCGTCCACATTGGACGTGAAGGCGCGGACGCCGCCGGGGGTACGGGAACCCCACGAGCGCAGCAGCCCGAACCCCGGATGCGGCGCCGTCCGCCGGTACAGGTCGAGCCGGTGGCCGTAGAAACCCCACGCCAGCTCGGGATCGGCGGCGAAGTGCCGGGGGTCGGCGAGTTCCTCGAACCGCAGGCCCAGCCGGGCGTACGGCGGGTAGGCGCGCCAGAAACCCTCACCGCCGCGGAAGTCCGGCAACCCGGAGTCCACGCCCATCCCGGCGCCGGCGCAGACGAGCAGCGCACCGGCGCCGGCGATCAGCTCCGCGGCTCTGCCGAGGTCACTCACCCGGTTTACTGGCCGTGACGACCTCGAACTCCAGCAGGCTCGCCCCGGAGGCGACCGGCTTGGCGCGCTCGCCGGCGTGCGCCTCGCGCGCGGGCCCCGCGGCCCAGGCCTGGTAGTGCTCTTCGGTCTCCCACTTCGTGTAAACGAAGTAGCGGGTTTCCCCGTTGACCGGGCGGAGCAGTTCGAAGCCGAGGAACCCCGGCTGCTCGTCGACCGAGTGCAGCCGCGCGGCAAACCGTTTCTCCAGCTCAGGGCCCGCGCCCTCGGGTACCTCGATGGCGTTGATCTTCACGACTGTCATGTCCCCAGCGTACTGATTTCGCCGCCCGAAATCGGGTTGGCGGCCGTCACAGGGCTGGCTACCTTGGAAAGGGAGTGAGGGGGGTCTCATATGCGGGGGACGAAGGTTCTCATCTCCGGTGCGAGCATCGCCGGTCCGGCGCTCGCCTTCTGGTTACACCGCTTCGGCGCGGACGTCACGGTGGTGGAACGCGCGCCTTCACCGCGTCCCGGCGGGCAGGCCGTCGACATCAGGGGCGTCGCCAGGCGGGCCGTCGAGCTGATGGGGCTGGAGCCGAGCGTGCGCGCGGCCTGCACCGAGACCGGCGGGCTGTCGTTCGTCGACCGGTACGGCAGGACCCTGTCCACCCAGACCGCGGACAGCTACGGCGGTGACGGGCTGATCGCCGAGTACGAGATCCTGCGCGGCGACCTGGCCGAGGTGTTCCTCACCGCGACGAGGGACGACGTGAACTACGTCTTCGGCGACCGGATCACCGCGCTCGACGAGCGGGACGACGGCGTGCACGTCACCTTTGAACGTGGTGAAGAGGAGCGGTTCGACGTCGTGATCGGCGCCGACGGGCTGCATTCCGGGGTGCGTGCGCTGGTTTTCGGCGAGGAGTCGCGTTTTCTCCGGCACCTGGGGATGTACCTGTCGTTCTGGTCGGCCGAAAACACCTTCGGCCTGGAAAACTGGGCGATCGGCTATGACGAGCCCGGCCGCGGCGCCGGACTCCGCACGATCCACGACAACACCCAGGTGATGGTCTACCTGTCCTACCGGTCCGCGGCGGTGGAGTACGACTACCGCGACATCGAGCGGCAGAAGGACCTGGTCCGTGCCGGGGCCGCCGGAATGGCGTGGCAGACACCGAACCTGATCGCGCGGCTGGACGAGGCGTCCGACTTCTTCTTCGACTCCTGCAGCCAGGTCGTCCTGGAGTCCTGGTCGAAGGGCCGGATCGGGCTGCTCGGCGACGCCGCGTTCTGCGCGTCCCCGATTTCCGGGCAGGGCACGAGCCTCGCGATCGTCGGCGCCTACATCCTCGCGGGCGAACTCGCCGCCGCCGAGGGTGACCACGCGGCCGGCCTGCGGGCCTACGAACACCGGATGCGCGCATGGGTGGACCTGACGCAGCGCTTCGGGCGGTCCAACCTCAAGCTGATGCAGCCCATGACCAAAGCCGGGATCTGGCTGCGAAACCAGCTCATGCGCGTCCTGCCGCTGCTGCCCGGCAAACTCCTGATGTCCGGCAACCTGCGCAAGGTGTTCAACGGCATCGAACTCCCCGACTACCGGCATCTGCTGGTCGGCTCCCAAGGTCCGTGAATGCCACATTGAGGGACTCAGAGTCCCTCAATGTGGCATTCACGGACTTGCCGGGACGAGAAGTCGGCGGTGCCGGATTCTCAGCCTTTCAACGCGCCCGGGTAGAGGTTCTCGTCGGCGGGCTTCTTCGTGCCGCGGAACCAGTCGTCGAAGAAGGCACGCAGATCCTGCCCGGAAGTCCTGCTGACGAGGGCCTCGAAGTCCGCCCACGACGCGTTCGCGTGCCGGTGCTCGGCCGGCCATGCCCGCAGGACACGGGTGAAGGCGTCCTCGCCGATCTTGCGGCGCAGCGCGTGGATGGCCAGGATCCCCTTGCCGTAGACGCCCTGGAACTCGTGCCCGGCACCCATGTCGACCAGCTTCGACGCCCAGAACTCCGTGCTGTTGCCGAAGATCTCCACGGCCGCGCGGTAGCGGTCGTCGAGGTTCTGGTTGTCCTTGGCCTCGGCCCACAGCCACTGCGCGTACGACGCGATGCACTCGTTGACGCAGATGTCCGACCACGAGTTCAGGCTCACCGAATCGCCGAACCACTGATGGGCGGTCTCGTGCACCACGGTCAGCAGCTCGGCCCACTTCGCGTAGGTCGGCCTGCCCTGCGTCTCCAGGGAGAAGTGGATGTCCTCGTTGAGGAAGATCCCGCCCGCCGCGCTCTGCGGGTAGGGGCCGAACTTGCTCGCCAGGAACGCGATGATCTCCGGGAGCCGGATCGACGGTTCGCCGTGGCCGCTCGAATCGGGCGCGTAGGCGTTGACGATCGGGGTGCCGTCGGGCAGCGTCATCCGGTCCACGGTGAACTTGCCGATCGCGATCGTGGTCAGGTAGCTCGCCACCGGGTTCGGTTCGGCCCACGACGTCGTCGTCTTCCCACCCGCCGAGTTGCTGCCCTGCTCACGGCCGTTCGAGAGCACCGTCCAGCCGTCCGGAACGTGTGCGGTGACCGAAAAGGTCGCCTTGTCGCGCGGGGTTTCGTTCACCGGATACCAGAACGCGGCCGAGTGCGGCTCGCCGACCATGTACGCGCCGCCGTCCTTCGAGCGCTGCCAGCCGTTCTCGCTCCCACCGCCGTGCGGTGTCTTGGCCGGATCGCCGTCGTAGCGCACGCGGACGCGGAACGTGCCTCCCGAACGCAGCGGCTCGGCGGGCGTGACGAGCAGCTTGACACCCTTTTCCCTGGCGAACGTCGCCGGCTTGCCCTCGACCTCGACGCTCCGCACGTCCAAACCACGCAGATCGAACGAGAGGCGGTTCAGATCCTGGGTCGCCTTCACGGTGACCGTGGTGTCGCCGTCGAGCCTGCCGCTCGCCGGGTCGTAGCCGACGTCGACGTGGTAGTCGAGCGCGTCGTAACCCCCGTTGCCGTCGTCGGGGTAGTAGGGATCGCCCGCGCTCGCCGCGCCCGGCGCCGGGTGCATCGGCGGTGGCGGTGGCGGCGTCGGGTTGCTGTCCGCGGCGGTGCAGCTCGCGGCCAGCAACACCACACAGCCGGCGACGAGGGCGATTCCGCGTTGGCGCATATGGGCCAGCTTAGGGCGGGGCCCGGCGACCGGCCGGGCGCGTTCGGCCGACCGGGTAGCGTCGGCGGCGATGATCGGGACAGGAGGCGGGATGCTCGTCGACTTCGGCGGCACGGGTCACGTGCCCGTCGTTCTGCTGCACGGGCTGATGGGCCGGGCCAGGACGTGGTGGCGTGTCGCCCAGTGGCTCAAGCCATACGGACGGGTGTACGGACTTGACGCGCGCGGGCACGGCCGCGCGGTACGCACCGGGCCGTGGACCACCGAGCGGTTCGCCGAGGACGTCGCGGACGCGGTGCGCTCGATCGGCGACACACCGGCCGTGCTGATCGGGCACTCCATGGGTGGGCTGCACGCCTGGGCCACCGCCGCGAAGTACCCCGAGCTGGTGCGCGCGGTGGTGTCCGAGGACTTCGCACCGGACCAGCGCGGCCGCACGGTGGAAACCTGGCGCGGGTACTTCGAGAGCTGGCCGGTGCCGTTCGGGTCGCTGGCGCACGTGCGGGAGTTCTTCGGCGAGGTCGGGGACTACTTCGTCGAGTGCGTCGAGGAGCGCGAGGACGGCTATCACCTCATCGCCGACATGGACAGTCTCTACGAGATCGCCGCCGAATGGGGGCGCCGCGACTTCTGGTCCATTGTGGACGCCGTGCGCTGCCCGCTGCTGGTGCTGGAGGGCGAGCGCACGGCGATGCCCGCCGGGCAGCAGGCCGGGATCGCCCTGCGCGTCCCCGGCGCCCGGCACCTCGTCGTCCCGGACTCCGGCCACATCGTGCACGACGAGGCGCCGGAGACCTACCGCGGCGCCGTCGAGGCCTTCCTCTCCGAAGTCCTCGGTCGCTGAGCTAGCGGTCCGTGGGGGCCTCCTTGAGGGACCTGGGGTCCCTCAAGGAGGCCCCCACGGACCATCTTCACGCGCTGAGATCGGCGCGCAGGGCGGACACGGAACCACCGGGCGGGACCAGCAGGGGCCAGACGTCGGAGCCGAGGAAGCCGGTCTCGTCGGTCGCCGCTGTCGCGGCGCAGATGTCCCGGGAAAGCCCGTGCTGCGCCGCGAACGCCGCGACGCCATCCTTTGTGGACGCGCCGAACACCCCGTCGGCCGGGACGTCGGCGCCCTTGGCCCGCAGCAACCGCTGGGCCCGGAGGACGTTTCGCCCGGAATCGCCCGGTTTGAGCAGCGGCCACGTGGGTTCTTCGCGTTCGACGGCCGAACCGAGGACCTTGCCGACGGCGGTGCGCAGTTCCGGCAGCCGGTTGTAGAGCACCGTGCCGGGACACTCCGTGGAGTTGAAGTCCCGGTGGCCCTTGATCATCGCCGGGGCGATGCCGTACTGGTGCGCGATGTAGGCGACCAGGTTCACCAGCGAGTTCCACAGCGCGGGCGGCACGTCTTCCTTGCTGTAGAGCCCCTCGTTCTCGATGCCGAGGCATTCGCTGTTGTGGTTGCCGACGTTGGCGCCCTGGACGTGCTGCTTGCCGCCTCGCAGGATTTCCAGGCTTCTGTGCCTGCCCTCGGTGACGTGCCCGCCCCGGCTGTTCGTGAACTGCTGCCCGGTGTCGATCCAGCCCCGGGTGTCCATGTGGAAGTTCTGGATGTCGCGCGAGATCTTGAACGCGTGCTCCAGCGACGTTTCCGAGCTGTTGCCCGGATCGACCGTGTGGTGCACGACGATGTAGGTCGGTTTGTGGTTTTCCACGGTGATCGCGCCGGACGCCGGGCGCGCGTTCCACTCCGAAGTGCTGTAGATCCGTGGCGTCGGCACGGCGGCCGCGGCGGCTCTGCCCGCCCAGCCCAGCCCGAGCGCCCCCACGGCGGTGACCGTCAGCCCCCCTTTGAAGAAGGAACGACGGCCCATACCCGACTCGGTCATTGGGACCTCCCTCGCCGAAAGCGTTCAGCAGAAGTTAGCCCCCGAACGGGTCAATGACAACTATTGACCAACTTTTGTAGTGGTGCGTTAGTGTTCGCCAGGGAGTGCGAAAAGCCCGCTCGCGGTCTGCTCCAGCAGGCCGTCCACGAGCAGTGAATCCAGGCAGCGATCCCGCTGTCCCGCGTCGTGCCACACCACGTCCAGCCTGCCCTTTTCGACCGGCCCCTCGGTACCGCGCAGGACGTCGAGCAGCAGGCCGCGCACCTGGCGGTCGGTGCCCGCGAACTTCTGGACCGGTTTGGCGGGCCCGGCGTAGGCGGGCTTTCCCGCGCGCTGCCAGGCGCAGTCGGCGTGGACCGGGCAGTCCGCGCAGCGGGGCGAGCGCGCGGTGCAGACCAGCGCGCCGAGTTCCATCAGCGCCGCCGAGAACTTCGCCGCGGGCGCGTCGGCGGCGGGCAGCAACGCTTCGACGTCGGCCATGTCGCGGGTGTTCGACGCGGGCCCGGCGTCCCCGGCACCGTGCACCGCGCGCGCCACCACGCGCCGGACGTTCGTGTCGACCACCGGGGCCCGCTTGCCGTAGGCGAACGCCGCCACCGCGCGCGCGGTGTAGGCCCCGATGCCCGGCAGCGCGAGCAGGGTGTCCACATCGGACGGTACGACGTCGCCGTGCTCGGCCGCGATGACCCCGGCGGCCTCGTGCAGCCGCAGCGCGCGGCGCGGATAGCCGAGCTTGCCCCATGCCCGCACGACCTCGCCCTGCGGCTCGGCGGCCAGTGCCGAGGGCACCGGCCAGCGCGCCAGCCACTCCAGCCAGATCGGCTGGACACGGGAAACCGGCGTCTGCTGGAGCATGATTTCGCTGACCAGCACGCCCCACGCGGAACAGTCCGGTTCGCGCCATGGCAGCTCGCGACCGTGTGCGGCGAACCAGTCGAGCAGGATCTCGGCGTCTACAGGCACTCGCCAGAGCTTAGTTGCCCTGCGGTGCGACCTCGGTCAGTGTCCCGGTCTTGACGTCGTAGACGAAGCCGCGCACGTTGTCCCGGTGCGGCAGGAAGTCGCTGCGCCGGACCCGCTCCACCGAACGCCGGACGCTGTCCTCGACGACACGGAACGCCTCGACCGACCAGGTCGGCCGCAGTCCGGTCGCGCCTTCCAGCTCGTCCTTGAACTCGTCCTCGGTCACCATCGACAGGCCGCAGTCGGTGTGCTGCACGATCAGCACCTCGCGGGTGCCGAGCTTGCGCTGGCTCAGCGCGAGCGAACGGATCATGTCGTCGGTGACGACGCCGCCCGCGTTGCGCAGCACGTGGGACTCGCCCTGGATCAGGCCGAAGATCTCGAACACCCGGACCCGGGCGTCCATGCAGGTCAGGATGGCCACCTGCAGCGAGGGCCGGGGAGAGGAACGGTCACCGGGGACGACATTGCCCAGCTCTTCGTTGCGCTTGAGCAGGATGTCGATGGAGGTCATCGAGGCCTCCTTCGGCCTTGGAAGGTCCCCGCGTCGCGGGCGGTCCCTCCCATTGGAACCGCCCGGCCCCCCTCACGGCAATATTTTCTGTTGCACATCACGGGGCCGATACGTGCGAAGCGCCCCGCTCAGCCGCCGAACCAGGGCTCCTCGACCGTGCGCGGCGGCGCCGAGGTCCGGCCGACCCGCAGCTCGGTGGGCAGCGTGATGACCTTCGGCCCGACCCGCTCGGCCGAGCCGAGCAGCAGCCTGCCCGCCACCTTGCCCTTCTCCAGCACCGGCTGGTGCACCGTGGTGAGCCCAGCGCGTTCTGCCTCGGAGATCCCGTCGAAGCCGGTCACCGTGAGGTCCTGCGGCACCCGCAGGCCCCGGCGTTCGGCCTCGGCGAGCGCGCCGAGCGCGAGGATGTCCGAGGTGCAGATCACCGCGGTGATCTGCGGGTACGCGTCGAGCAGCTGCCGCGCGGCGGACGCGCCGTCGTCCACGGTGTGGTCGAACCGCTCGACCACCGGCACGCCGGCCCAGTCCACGCCCGCCGAGGAGAACGCCGTGGCCAGCGCCTCCAGCCGGGTGCGCTGGACGTGGAAGTGCGCGCTGCTCTGCCGCTCCGAATCGACGAAGTCGTCGTTGCGCTCGCGGGCCAGCCGCATGCACACCACCCCGACCTGCCGGTGGCCCAGCGAGACGAGGTGCTCGGCGATCGCGGTCACCGCGGCCGCGTCGTCCGGGCCGACGCGGTCGACGCCCTCGATGCGGGGCTGGTCGATGATCACGGTGGGCACCGGGCGCTCCATGACCGCGGCGAGGTGGGGATCGTCGTCGGGTACCGAGTAGACGACGAACCCGTCGACGCCCGCGCGGTGCACGGCGGCGACGTCCTCGCGGCCGGGGCTGGCGGGGACCAGGTGCAGCCCGACCCCGGCGTCCTCACACGCGAGCGCGAGCCCTTCGAGAACGCCGACGGCGGCGGGATCACGGAAGGCGTAGGAGAGGTTTTCGGTCAGCAGGAGCCCGACCGCGCCCGCCTTGCGGGTACGCAGCGAACGGGCCACCGGGTCGGGACCCGGGTAGCCGAGCCGCCGGGCGGTCTCGAGTACGCGTCGGCGCAGTTCCGGGGACAGTTGATCCGGTCGATTGTATGCATTCGACACGGTAGTCCTGGACACACCGAGCTCTGCCGCGAGCGACGCCAGCGTCGCCTGCCTCCTGGTGCGAATAGGACGGCCCATCAGCAAACCGTAACGGTTCAGATCGTTTTGCAGAAGCGACACCCCATGTGAGTCCTGTCGGTCGTTTCCCGCTACTCCGTGTGCTGGGCCACCCCGGACGAATGGCCCCATGATCATCCGGATGGGGTAAAGTGAATCTGACAACGGTTTCCATTAGCTCTATGGCTCGATCCCGCAGGAGTGTTTCGATGAGTTTCCGCCGCACCACGAGAGTGCTCGCCGCCGCCTCGGCGCTGTCCCTGTTCGCACTGGGCGCGGCCGCGTGCTCCAGCGGCGACAAGGCGGATCCGGCCGCCTCGGCCACGGACAAGGTGAAGGTCGTCGCCGCGACCGACGTCTGGGGCAGCGTCGTGGCCGCCATCGGCGGCGACAAGGTCCAGGTCACCTCGATCATCCACGACTCGTCGGCCGACCCGCACTCCTACGAGACCACCGCTGACGACGCGCTCGCCGCCAAGAACGCGAAGCTGACGCTGGCCAACGGCGGCGGCTACGACAAGTTCTTCGAGAAGCTCGCCGGTCAGGCCGGCGGCGCCAAGAAGCTCGTCGCCTACGACATCGCCGCGCCCGGCAACGAGAACGAGCACGTCTGGTACGACCTGCCGGGCGTCGGGAAGATCGCCGACCAGGTCGCCGCCGGGCTCGGGGAGATCCAGCCCGCCTCGAAGCAGACCTTCGAAGACAACGCGAAGGCGTTCAAGGGCAAGCTCGACGCCCTGGTCAAGAAGGCAGGGGAGATCGGCGCCACGCACCCGGACACCAAGGTCGTCGCCACCGAACCGGTCGCGCACTACCTGCTGCGGACCGCGAAGATCACCGACGCGACCCCGGAGGCGTTCGCCAAGGCGGTCGAGAACGAGTCCGACGTGCCCGCCGCCGCGCTTGACCAGTTCCGCAAGCTGATCACCGGCAAGCAGGTGAAGGCCCTGGTCAACAACGTGCAGACGGAGACCGCGGTGACCAAGCAGGTGGTGGCCGACGCGAAGGGCGCCGGGGTGGCGGTGGTCGATGTGGCCGAGACGCTTCCCGCCGGTGTCACGGGCTACATTGACTGGATGACCAAGACTGTCGACACGCTGGCAGGAGCCGTGAAGTAACCGTGTCCGCGGCAGCCGGCGGTGTCCGATCGGAGGTCCGTCCCGCGGTGCGCATCCGCGGGGCGGGGCTCGCCTTCGGGAACCGGACCCTGTGGTCCGGGCTCGACCTCGACGTCGAGCCGGGGGAGTTCCTCGCCGTGCTGGGGCCCAACGGCTCCGGCAAGAGCAGCCTGCTCAAGGCGCTGCTCGGCGTGCAGGCCCTGTCCTCGGGATCGGTGGAGATCGCGGGCGGGCGCCCCGGCGGGGCGAACCGCAACGTCGGCTACATCCCGCAGCAGCGGGCGATCGACGATTCGCTGACCCTGCGCGGTGTCGACCTGGTCGGCCTCGGCCTCGACGGACACCGCTGGGGCACCGGACTGTTCGGCATCCGGGCGCGGCACGCGCGCGTCGCCGAAGCGGTCGAGGCCGTCGGCGCCGCGCGCTACGCCCGGCAGCCGGTCGGGAAACTCTCCGGTGGGGAACAGCAGCGGCTGCGGGTCGCGCAGGCACTCGTCGGCGACCCCGAGGTGCTGCTCTGCGACGAGCCGCTGCTCTCGCTCGACCTGGCGCACCAGCGCGCGGTGAGCGAGCTGATCGACGCGCGGCGGCGCACGGCGGGCACCGCGGTGCTGTTCGTGACCCACGAGATCAACCCGGTGCTGCGGTTCGTCGACCGCGTGCTCTACCTGGTCAACGGCCAGTTCCGGATCGGGAAGCCGGACGAGGTGATGAGCTCCGAGACGCTGTCGGAGCTGTACGGGACGCGGATCGAGGTGCTCAAGGTCGGCGGACAGATCCACATCGCGGGCGCGCAGAGCGCGTTGTGCGAGGACCAGCCGCATCACGACGAGCACGAGCGGGTGAGCTGAGCCGTGGACAACCTGTTCGACTTCGCCAAGACCTGGGAACTGATCACCGAGATCCAGGGCGTCCAGATCGCGCTGCTGGCCGCCGCGGTGCTCGCCGTCGTCGCCGGGTTCCTCGGCCCGCTGATCGTGATGCGCCGGATGTCCTTCGCCGTGCACGGCACCTCCGAGCTGGCGCTCACCGGTGGTGCCGCGGCGCTGCTGCTCGGCGTCGGTGTCGAGTACGGCGCGCTCGCCGGCGCGGTGGTGGCCGCGCTGCTGCTGGGCATCCTCGGCACCCGCGACGCCGACCGCGATTCGGTGATCGGCGTGATCCTGTCCTTCGGGCTGGGCATGGGCGTGCTGCTGCTGTCGCTCTACAAAGGACGGTCGGCGAACAAGTTCGGCATCCTGACCGGGCAGATCATCACCATCGACTCGACGAACCTCACCATGTTCATCGTGGCCTCGGCCGCCATCCTGCTGGTGCTCGCGCTGGTCTACCGGCCGCTGCTGTTCGCCAGCGTCGACCGGAACGTCGCGGTCGCGCGCGGCGTCCCGGTCTCGATGCTGACCGTGCTGTTCTCGGTGCTGGTCGGCGTCGCGACCGCGCTGAGCGTCCAGGTCGTCGGTTCGCTGCTCGTGGTGGCGATGATGGTGACGCCCGCGGCCGCGGCCGTGCGGATCACCGCGAGCCCGTGGAAGGCGACGGTGCTCTCGATCGTCTTCGCGGAGGTCGCCGCGCTGGGCGGGATCGTGCTGTCCCTCGCGCCGGGGCTCCCGGTGAGCGCGTTCGTCACCGCGATCTCGTTCCTGATCTACGTGATCTGCCGGATCGCCGCGTGGGTGCGGGACCGGCGTTCGGACGTCCGTGCCACCACGCCCGAACCCCTTGGCGAGCTGCTCACCCGAGCATGAGCAGGACCTGCAGCTCACCGACCAGGAAGCCGATGACGCCGCCGACCGCGATCAGTTTCCACTCGTCCTGCCGGAACGCCGGGCGCAGCAGGCCCTCGAACTCGATCGGGGTCAGCGCGAGCATCCGCTGCTCGACCATCTTCGCGACGTCCATCGCCTCGGTCAGGTAACCCTCGGCGTACCGCGCCGTCGACGGCAGCCGGGCGAGTGCCCTTTCGGCGGCGGCGTGCTTGATCTCCCGTAGCTGACGGCCGCCGACGGCTAGCGCCAGCATCGGCTTCGCAACGCTGGCCCGTTCGTCGACGGCCTGGGAGACCAGCCGTTCGACGAGCGCGACGAGGCGGTCCGACCTCGGGCCGCGGAGGATCGCGTCGAGCAGGTTCGGCACGGTCAGCACCTCGTTCGCGATCAGCTCGCCGTACTGGCGCGCGACCTCGGCCCGGCGGCGCTGGAACTTGCCCTGGAGGATCACGCGCCCGATCCGCACCGGTTCGCGGGGCACGAAGATCAGCTTGATCGCCAGCCAGTCGGTGAACAGCCCGATGCAGCCGCCGAAGACCGGCAGCACCCACGGCTGTTTGGTCAGCGCCCACACCACGGTCTGGACGAGCCCCAGCCCGAAGCCGAAGTAGATCCCCATCCGCGCGATGAACGCCATCTCCGGCCGGGAGGTCTCGCGGATGAGCCGGACCAGCAACGCTGTGCCCTGCGGGGCACCCGCACCCGATCGGCTGCCACGAGCGGGGGCTTCGCCAGTGTCGCTCATGGCAGCCTCAGTGTCCCTGGTCAGCCGCTCGACAGTCATCTGCCGCACATCAAGCACGTCGTCGAGGTGCTCGCGGACCTCGTCGAGGAACTCCCGCACCAGCCGCGGCGCCCCGGCCTGGACCTGCTTGATCAGCAGGTCCTGCGCCAGTGTCGGCATCGCCTCCCACAGCCGCGGCTGGTGCTTTTCGAGCACGTCGCGGGCGATGTCGTCGACCGCGCGCAACAGCGGTTGTTCCAGCTCACGCGTGACGATCGCCGGATCGAGGCGGGCGAAGACCTCCTTGATATCGAGGAGGTTCGCGGTCAGCAGCTCGGTGGCGACCGCGGCCATCCGCCCGCCGTGTTTCGGCACGACGCCCTGCCAGCCGAAGATCGGTTTGACGCCGACGAACTCCAGCGGGCGGAACATCATCTCGATGGCGACGCGCTTGGTGACGTAGCCGATGAGCGCGGCGATGAACGGCATCGCGGCGTAGAGCTGCCAGTGCCGCGCGAGGTCGTCAAGGACTGCGCCCACGCGACCTCCCTCCCGCCGACAGCCCGAACCCTAGCGGGTACGCGGTGGACCGGGCGAGTCAGTGCAACAGGGCGAGAACCTGCAGCTCACCGACGAGTCCGCCGATCAGCGCGCCGACCGCGATCAGCTTCCACTCGTCCTGCCGGAACGCCGGGCGCAGCAGCTGCTCGAACTCCAGCGCGCTCAGCCTGCGCATCCGGTCGACGATGGTGTTGCGCACGTCGAGCGCGTTGACCGCGTACGCCTCCGCGTGCCGGATCGTCTCCGGGACGCGTTCCGCCGCCTTCGTCGCCGCGACCTGCTTCATCTCCTGGAACCGCTTCGTGCCGACGGCGATCGCGACGAACGGTTTGACGACGCTGGCCTGCTGGTCGATCGTCCGCTGGACCTCGCGGGTGATCATCGTGAACAGCCGGTCCGACTTCGGCCCGCGCAGCACCGCCTCCAGGAGGTTCGGGATCGTGATGATCTCTCGCGCGATCATGTCGCCGTAGTCGGCGGCGACCTGGTCCCGGCGCTTCTGGAAGATGCCCTGCCAGGTGTAGAGGCCGAAGAAGCGTTTCGGCTCACGCGGCAGGAAGATCATCTTCAGGGCCAGCCAGTCGGTGAACCAGCCGATGCCGAGCCCGAACAGTGGCAGCACGATCGGCGACTTCGTCAGCGCCCACACCGCCAGCTGCACGCAGCCGAGGGAGAAACCGAACCAGATGCCCGAGCGGGCGATGAACCGCATCTCCGGCCGGGAGATGTCGCGGATCAGCCGGTTCAGCAACGCCTTGTCGCGGACCAGGTTCTCCACGACCATGTGCTTGAGGTCGAGCACGTCCTCGATGTTCTCGGAGATCTCCCGCATGATCTTGGTGATCGCCTTCGGCGCCTCGGCCTGGACGCGTTTGAGCAGCATCCGCTGCGCGGTGTTGGGGAGCATCTCCCACAACCGCGGCTGGTACTGCTCCATCACCTCGCGGGTGACGTCCTCGACCACCCGCAGCAGCGGCTGCTCGATCTCCCTGGCGACCTGGGCCGGGTCGAGGCGGGCGAAGATCTCCTTCGGATCGACCAGGTTCGTCGTCAGCACGTCGGTGGCGGTGGTCGCCATCCGCTCGGCGTTCGCGGGGAGCACGCCCTGCCAGCCGAAGACCGGCTTGATCCCGACGAACTCCAGCGGGCGGAACATCATCTCGATCGCGACGCGCTTGGTGACGTAGCCGATGAGCGCGGCGATGAACGGCATCGTGAGGTAGACCTGCCAGTGCTGGCTCAGGTCCGCGATGACGGCATCCACTCCCGGAACGTTATCCCGTGCGGGGCGGGCGCTCCGGATTCGGGCCCGGGAAGGGGCACCGGCCGGTCAGTGCAGCAGCAGGAGCACCTGGAGCTCACCGACCAGACCGCCGATGATCGCCCCGACGGCGATCAGTTTCCATTCGTCCTGGCGGAACGCGGGCCGCAGGATCCCCTCGAACTCGATCGGGGTGAGCTGCTGCATCTTCTCGACGATGGTGTTGCGGACATCGAGCGCGTCGGTGGCGTAGCTCTCCACGTGCTTCACGGTCTCCGGCAGGTACGCGATCGCCTTCGCCGCGGCGGCGCGTTTCATCTCCTGGTACTGCCGTCCGCCGACGGTCAGCGCGACGAGCGGCTTCGCGATGCTGGTCTGCGCGTCGACGGTCCGCTGGACCTCGCGGGTGATCAGCGCGAACAGCCGGTCCGACTTCGGCCCGGTGAGCACGGCCTCCAGCACGTTGCGCACGGTCAGCACCTCGTCGGCGATGAGCGCGCCGTAGTCCGCCGCGACCTGACGACGCCGCTTCTGGAACATCCCCTGCCAGCGGAAGAACCCGAAGCCGCGCGGCTCGCGGGGGTAGAAGATCATCCTGAGGGCGAGCCAGTCGGTGACGAACCCGGTCACGAACCCGA
This sequence comes from Amycolatopsis samaneae, assembly GCF_039541975.1. NCBI lineage: Bacteria > Bacillati > Actinomycetota > Actinomycetes > Pseudonocardiales > Pseudonocardiaceae > Amycolatopsis > Amycolatopsis samaneae. The sequence goes on along the minus strand of NZ_BAABHG010000020.1, from coordinate 27,276 downwards.
ACACCGGCATGATCAACGGCTGCTTTGTCAGCGCCCACGCGACGAACTGGACGAGCCCGATCACGAATCCGAAGTAGACGCCGGAGCGGGCGATGAACCTGAACTCCGGCGCGGCGACCTCGCGGATGAGCCGGTTGGTCAGCGACCTGTCCCGGACCATCGCGTTGATCAGCATGTCGTTGACGTCGAGAACGTCGTCGATGTTCGTCGAGACTTCACGCAGCAGCCGCTTGACGGCCTTGGGCGCCTGCGCGCGGACCTGGCCGATCAGCATCCGCTGCGCCTGGGCGGGCAGCAGTTCCCACAGCCGGGGCTGGTACTGCTCCATCACCTCCCGCGTGACGTCGTCGACGGCCTTCAGCAGTGGCTCTTCGAGTTCCTTGACCATTTCCTCCGGGTCGAGGCGCGAGAAGATCTCGCGCGGGTCGACGAGGTTCTTGGTCAGCAGATCGACGGCGGTGGTGGCCATCCGCCGCGCGTTCGCCGGGATCACGCCCTGCCAGCCGAAGACCGGCCGGATCCCGACGAACTCCAGCGGGCGGAACATCATCTCGATCGCGACGCGCTTGGTCAGGTAGCCGATGAGGGCCGCGATGAGCGGCATCGTGGCGTAGACGTGCCAGTGGACGCGGATGTCGTCGAGGATCGCCGGAATGTCCACTGTGGCCTCCCGCCGCCCACTGCTAGCGCACCGTCAACAGAGCAGGATGCCATGGGTGACCGGGGGGACCAAATATCGTAATGAAGCCGTTCGGCGGTATTTCCGCGCGGTCCCGTGCTCACTAAGGTGGCGCAATGGTAGCTCCCGAGAAGTCCGAGCCCAGCCCCAAGACCGCGCAGTTCGCGGTCACCGTCCGGGGCTACAACCAGCGTCAGGTCGACGAACGCCTCACGGAGCTGACTGGTCAGCTCAAGGAGGCGGCTCACAGCCGCGACGAGGCCGTCGCGACATCCGGAGAACTTTCGAAGGCGCTCAGCTACGCGCAGCAGGAGCTGGCGGAGGCCAAGGCCGCGCTGGTGCGGCTGAACTCCAGCCCCACCGGCGCCGGTGCGATGGCCGAGCGGGTGCGCATGATGATGCAACTCGCCGAGGAGGAGGCCACCGAGCTGCGAACCGCCGCCTCGGCCGACGCCGCCTCGACCCGGGAGGAAGCGGACAAGTACGCCCGCGAGACCCAGCGTTCGAGCGACAAGCAGGCCAAGGACGCGCAGGACGAGCGCGAAAGGCTGCTGGCCGACGCCCGCGCCGAGATCGAGCGGCTCGAAGCCGAGGCGGGTAAGCAGCGCGCGCAGCTCGACAAGGCCGCGCAGGACGCGCGGGCCGAGGCGGACAAGAAGGCTGAGGAGGAGGCGGCCGCCCGGCGCGCCGAGGCCGACCGCGTCGCGGCCGAGGAGATCACGGCCAAGAAGGCGCAGACCGACGCCGCGCTCGCCGACGCGACCGCCAAACAGGCCGAGGCCGACAAGCAGCGGACGCTGGCGCTCGAACTCCGCGCGAAGGTCGCCGAGCGGCTCGCCGCCACCGACGCCGCCGTGCAGGAAGCGGTCCGGCTGCTGACGCCCTCGGAGGAGGACACCGCCGCCGAAGCCGCCGCCAAAACCGCTGCCGCCGAACCCGCCGCCTCGGACGAGGCCGCCGCACGCGAGGACTGAGCGCGGGTCAGCTCCGCGTGGCGGCGTACAACTCGCTGCCGATCCACCCCCGTTCGTGCAGGGCCGCGCAGAAACGGTGATAGGACTGGGAAAGCGCGTCCTGTTCGGCCACGACGGGCTCGATCACGGTGCCCCCGGGCAGCTCCCCGCACACTGCGGTGAGCCCGCCCGGGAGCACCCCGGCGGCGGCGAGCAACGCCGCGCCGTACCCCGTCTCGGCGTTCGGGGCGACGCGCAGCCCGAGCCCGGACACGCTCGCCCGGATACGTGTCCACAGTGGACTGCGGCTGCCGCCGCCCGCCGCCAGCAACGGGCCGGTCACCCGCGCGCCGAGCCGGCGCAGGTGATCCAGTGCGAGCCGTTCGAGGAAGGCCACACCCTCCAGCCGCGCCCGGTGCAGCTCGGCCTCGTCGGCCGGGGTGCCGAGCACGAACCCGGTGGCCTCCGCGCTGCCGAACGGAAAACGTTCCCCGGTACGCCGCAGTGGATAGGCGACGATCCCGGCGGGCCCCCGCGCGGCCGCCGCGGCGTCGAGCGCGGGCAGGTCCGCCTGATCGGACACGGCCTCGCCGCCGGTGTTCGACGCCCCGCCCGGCAGCCACCAGCCGTCGGGATGGCGATGGCTGTAGACGACCCCGCTGGGATCCGGGACCAGCTCGGCGGTCACTCCCTTGAGGACATACGTGGTGCCGAGAATCCCGACGAACTGACCGGGTGCGACGGCGCCGGCCGCGAGCTGCCCGGCACAGCCGTCGGTCATGCCGGCGACCACCGCGCATCCCGCCGGAAGCCCGGCGACGGGCCGGGGGACCCGGCCGAGCACGGTGGTGGGCGGGACCACCGGCGGGAGCAGGCCTTCCGGCACGCCCAGCCCGGCGAACACCTCGTGCGGCCACTCCCGGGCGCGCGGGTCGTAGCCGCTCTTCAACGCGTGTGACCAGTCGGCCGCGACCGGGCCGCCGGTCAGCTTCGCGGCGATCAGATCCGCGGTGTGCCGGATCTTCGTGACCTCGGGGTGGTGCTCGGCGAGCCAGGCGATCCGGCCGAGCGCCGAGGTCGCCGACACCCCGGATCCGAGCGCCCGCCAGCGCTCGGCGCCCAGCTCCGCCGCCTTCGCGTTGTACCCGGCGCCGCGCCGGTCGTCGTACATCAGCGCCGGGCCGACCGGCTCGCCGCGCGAGTCGACACCGGCGATGGTGCCCGAGGTGGCCGCGATCGCCACCGCGACCACCTCGGAGCCGTTCCCCGGCAGCGCCGCGGTGACCCGGCCCAGCGCCGCTTCCGCGGCGGGCCACCACGACCTCGCGTCCTGCTCGCTGTGCCCGCGCCCGTCCCGGACCGGCGCGGGGAGCGGTTCGGCGGCGGTGGCCAGGACGGCGCCGCCGCGCACCGCGAGGGCACGGACCCCCGCGGTGGCGACGTCGAGGCCGATGGTGACCGGTTCGTTCACGCTGTCGCGACCTTCTCTCCGGCTTGTTGCAGGCTCGCGTCCTCGGCGATCGCCTTTTCGGTTTCCTCGGGCAGTTTCAGGAAACGCACCAGGACCGCCGCGACGAGGTAGAGCACCGCGAAGATGATGACCACGCCGGCGGCGCCCGCCGGGCCGAGGAACAGGCTCACGATCGCCGGTCCGACGAACGCGGCCGCGCCCGCGCCGAGGTTGAGCAGCGCCATCGCGCCGCCCTTGTGCTCCGGTGCCAGCGAGGGAAGCAGCGCCGAGATCGGCACGAACCCGGCGAGCGTCGCGCCGTACAGCGCGCCGACGAGCAGCGCGAGCCAGTAGTACTGCGCGCCCATCGCCACCGGGACGAAGTACAGCAGCAGGATGGAGATCGCACAGCCGATCGCGCCGAACCAGAAGATGGTGGTGCGCCAGCCGATCTTGTCGCTCAGCACGCCGAAGATCAGGTTGAAGAAGATGTTCGTCCCGTAGATCACCGAGACGAGCAGCAGCCAGCGGCTCTCGCCGAACCCGATCTGGCTGATGAAGATCGTCGGGAAGAACACGAGCATGCCGAACTCGGGCGCGGTGTTGATGACACGGACGATCATGCCGATCCCGATGCGGGGCTTCTTCCACGCGATCGACACGCTGGACACCAGGCTCTGCACCGGTTTCACCTCCGGCGGGGCCAGCCGGGTGTACCCGGTGCGCTGCCGGACGCCGAAGATCGCGAGCACGCCGCCGAGCGCGAGCAGCCCGACCGAGACCCACAACGTCCCGTAGTGCCCGAGCAGCGGGTTGGTGAAGCTCGCGACGAGCGCGCCGAGGGTGGGCAGCCCGCCGGTGAAGGCGAAGTAGAACCAGCCGACCGCCGCGCCGAGCCGCGCGACCGGGGCCACCGCGGTGATCCACACCAGGAAGCCGAAGGCGAACATCGGGTAGCCAAAGCCCCTGATGCCGTAGAAGACCAGCATCAGCGGGTAGTTCTCGGTGCCGACCGCGGCCGCCAGGAACAGGACGTCGAACACCAGCCAGATGACGAGGCCCGCCATCATCACCCGGCGTGGCCCCCACAGGTCCGACAGCGCGCCGGACAGCCAGGACGCGAGCATCACCGCGACGCCGTACACGGTGATCACATAGGACGCCCTGATCTCGGTGCCCGCGCCGTTGTTCGCCATGAACGGCGCGATGAAGCCGGATTCGACCCCGTCGCCGATCATGAACAGCAGCAGGCCGACGTAGCCGAGGAACAGCGGGGCGGGCAGGCCCCACTTCGTGAGCAAGCGAGCGAACCCGCTTCGCGCCGGGGACAACCCCGATGTTGTCTGGCTCATGCACGCCTCCATGCGTCGAGTTCAACGTATCATGGACCGTGTTAACTTCGCACACAAGATGTTAGTTCGAACTTGTTCCTGTTAACTCGGGGTGTCGTCGAGCGGCTACCCACCGCGTCGATCTTGGATGAGCTGAAGGGCCCCTTCGGGGCATCGAGTGCCCTGAGGGCGCCCTTCACTGCAATCGACCGCCTGGCAGTGCCGAGGGACGCCTTCGGTGCATTGGCTGCGACGAGGGCGTCCCTCGGTGCGTTCAGTGCACCCAGGGCGTCCCTCGGCTCATCGGCCCCGGCGCGTCGAGTACGCCCCCGAACGGTGCTTTCGCGAGGCCGCGCGGCAAACAGCCCAAGACCGTGCAGGCCTCCTTCGCGGCGCTCACCGCTGTGAAGGAGGCCTTCACGGCACTAGCGCCGGAAACCCGGCGATCTCAGTCGGCGACGGCGACCTTCACCCGGTTGCGCAACTCGTCGAGTACGTGCCGGTCCGTGCCGGCGTCGACGATCAGCAGGTCGAAGTCCGAAAGCGGGGCGAGCCGGTGCAGCGCGGCGCGTGACATCTTGCTCGCGTCCATCAGCAGCACCTTCTGCCGCGCACTGGCGAGCATCGCGCGCTTGATCATCACGATCTCGGGCTCCTGGTGGAACGTCTGCTCGGTGTTCATCGCCGAGGTCGAGACGAAGGCGACGTCCACCGAAAGCCGTTCGATCGCCTCCAGGCTCTGCATGCCGAGGAACGAGTCGTGCGTGTTCGAGTAGTCGCCGCCGATGCAGATGAGCCGGACCTCTTCGAGCTGTTTGAGCAGGTCGATGGCGCCGAGGTAGTTCGTCGCGACGGTCAGCGGCGTGACCTCGCCCAGCCGTTTGGCCAGCGCCAGCGCGCTGGTCGAGTCGTCGAGCAGGACCGACATCCCCGGCTCGACCTCCTCCAGCGCCCGCCGCGCGATCGACGCCTTGGCCTCCGCGTGCGCGTTCATCCGGTACTCGGCGTTGCTCTCGAACACCGTCGAGGGCATGGCCGAAACCCCGCCGCGGTACTTGCGCACCAGGCCGCGGCGCACCAGCTCGTCCACGTCGCGGTGCACGGTCATGTGGCTGACGCCGGAAAGCTCCACCAGTTCGAGGATCGACGCCGAGCCCTTCGCGAAGATGGTGTCGACCAGCAACTGCTGGCGACGGTCCCGGGAGTGCCCGCTGCCGCTCGTCGGTTTCTCACTGGTCATGTGCTCAGTATCGCGCGGGGACCGGGTTGTTGAAGCGGAGCAGTGCGGTGTGTTCGCCGTCGATCCGCAGTTCGGTGAGCGCGACGTTGTCCACGCGGGGGAACACCGAGCGGTAGGTCCGCAGTGGAATGTCCAGCAACGCGCACAGGGTCAGCCTGAGCAGCGTGTTGTGTGCGACGACGAGCGCGGTGCCGCCGTCGGTGTCCGCGGCGATCCCGCGGAGCGCGGCGGCCCCGCGGGCGGCCACCCCGGCGGGGGACTCGGCGCCGGGGAACGCGCCGTCCACCGGATCCGCCAGAAAACGTTCCAGTGCAACGGGATCGCTCTCGCGCAGCTCTTCGCGGGTTCGCCCCTCCGCGATGCCGAAGTGTGCTTCCCGCAGTCCTTCCACGATCGCCGGGGTCATCCCGAGCGCGGTCGCCGCCGGAGCCATGGTCCGCACGGCGCGTGCCTGGGGGGAGCAGAACAACGCCGTCGGCTTCAGCTCGGCGGCGTGCCGCGCCAGTGCCTCCGCCTGGCGGAGCCCCTCCTCGGTCAACGGCACCTCACTGCTGCCCGCGTACCTGTTGTCCGCGTGCCATTCCGTCTGCCCGTGCCTGGCCAGCAGTAGACGTGCGACCACGGTGCCCTCCTCGCGCTTGCCAATATCTCATCTTCGATGTTAACTTAACATCATCCGTGTGAAAGGGGATCTCGATGGGGCTCGGTGCGGTGGTCTTCGATCTGGACGGCGTCCTGGTCGACAGTGAACACCTCTGGGAGGAGAACTGGGTCGCCTACGCGGCCCGGCACCAGATCGAGTGGACGGCCGAGGACACCGCGTCGGTGCAGGGGATGAGCGCGCCCGAGTGGGCCGCCTACCTGGCGCGCCGCTGCGGCGTGCCGGACCGTGCGGGCGAGGTGGAGCAGGCCGTGGTCGACGGCATGATCGCCTCGATCGAGGCCGGTGAGGCACCGCTGCTGCCGGGCGCCGGGGAGATGGTGCGCGAGGTCAGCGCGCGGGTGCCGGTCGCGCTCGCCTCCTCCGCGGCCCGCCGCGTGATCGACGCGGTGCTCGAAAAGCACGCGCTGGCAGGCGAGTTCACCGCCACGGTGTCGAGTGCCGAGGTGGCGCGCGGCAAGCCCAGCCCGGACGTCTACCTGGAGGCCGCCGCCCGGCTGGGCCGGTCCGGCGCGGACTGTCTCGGCGTGGAGGACTCCAGCAACGGGATCCGCGCGGCCGCGGCGGCCGGCCTCACCGTGATCGCGCTGCCGAACCCGACCTACCCGCCGAAGCCGGACGCGCTGGAGCTCGCCAGCGCGGTGGCGGGAAGCAACGACGACGTCCGCGTGAAACTCCTGGCCTACCTGGCCGGTGAGCCGGTGGCGGCAGGAGACTGAAATGACGACTCTCGGTACCGCGGAGACGTTCAAGCGCGAATGGCTGGACGGGTTCGCCACCGCCTACGGCCGCACGGTCCGCAAGGTGCCCGGCGCCTACGGTGTCGTGCGCCGCGAGGACACCCGGCCCGGCAAGGTCGCGGTGGTCATCGGCGGTGGCTGCGGGCACTACCCGGCGTTCGCCGGGCTGGTCGGGCCCGGCCTCGCCGACGGCGCGGTGGTGGGCGACGTGTTCACCAGCCCGAGCGCCGAGCAGGTGTACCGCACCGCGCGGGCGGCCGAGAACGGTGCCGGAGTCCTGTTCGGCTACGGCAACTACCAGGGCGACGTGCTCCACTTCGGACTGGCCGCGCGCCGGCTGGCCGCCGAGGGGATCGAGAGCCGCACGATCCTGGTCACCGACGACGTCGCGAGTGGCCCGGCCGAGCATCCCGAGCGACGGCGTGGTGTCGCGGGTGACTTCCTGGTGTTCAAGATCGCGGGCGCCGCCGCCGAGCGCGGTGACGATCTCGCCGGGGTGTACGCGGCGGCGGAGAAGGCGAACGCGCGGATCCGGACGTTCGGTGTTGCCTTCGGCGGGTGCACGCTGCCCGGTGCCGCCGAGCCGCTGTTCACCGTCGGCGAGCGGGAGATGGAGCTGGGACTCGGCATCCACGGCGAGCCGGGCGTGCGCACGGTCGGCAGGCTGTCCGCGGCCGAACTGGCCGACGAGCTGGTCGACGGGCTGCTGCCCGAGCTGCCCGAGGGCGACGGCCGGATCGTGGTGCTGCTCAACGGTCTGGGCCGCACCAAGTACGAGGAAATGTTCGTCACCTACACCCGGGTGCACGAGCGGCTGGCCGCGGCGGGGCTGAGCCCGCTGCACACCGAGGTCGGGGAATTCGTGACCTCGTTGGACATGGCGGGCGTTTCGCTGTCGGTCATGGTGCTGGACGACGAGCTGGCCGAGCTGTACGCCGCGCCGTGTGACACCCCGGGCTACCGCACCACCGGCCCGGCGCTGGCACCGGTCGCCGTGGAGTCCACAGTGGACGAGCTGCTGGCCGAAACGCGGCCGGGAAACACGATCGTGGACAGGGCGCTGACGGCGGCGCTGCACAGCATCGAGGCGAACGAAGACGAGCTGGGCAGGCTGGACGCCGTCGCGGCGGACGGTGACCACGGGCTCGGCATGACCCGGGGGATGCGTGCGGCGGTCGCCGCGGCGCGCCGGGACAGCGAGTCGATTTCGGGCGCGCTCCTCGCGGCGGGCACGGCGTTCGCCGACGCGGCGGGTGGCGCGTCCGGTGCGCTGTACGGCGTGCTGCTCGCGGAGACCGGCGCCGGGCTGAGTGGCCTCGGCGGCGACGAAATCACCGCGGTCCGGCTCGCGACGGCGGTGGACAAGGCCGTGCTGGCCTTCGTCGAACTCGGCGGCGCCGAACCCGGTGACAAGACGATGCTCGACGCGATCGAGCCCTTCCGCGCGGTGCTGCGGGAGCAGGCCGAGGAGGGCGCCGACGTCGGGCAGGCGTGGCGGAAGGCGGCTTCGGCGGCGGTGACCGCGGCCGAAGCGAGCGCGCATCTGGTGCCCGCCAAGGGACGTGCGGCGCGGCTGGCACAGCGGAGCAAGGGGCACCCCGATCCGGGAGCGGTCTCCTTCTCGTTGCTGGTCACGGCCGTCGGCGCGGTTGTGGGAAAGGAAAACGACTGACATGCGGATCGTGGTGGCGGCGGACAACGCCGGGGTCGGGCTGAAGGATCAGCTGCGGGACCTGTTGCTCGCCGACGAACGTGTCGACGAGGTGACCGATCTCGGTGTCGCCAGCGGCGCCGACGAGCGGGCGTACCCGCTGCTCGGACTGGCGGCCGCGGAGACGATCGCCCGTGGCGAGGCCGATCGCGGGGTGCTGGTCTGCGGTACCGGGATCGGCATGGCGATCTCGGCCAACAAGGTGCCCGGTGTGCGCGCGACCGTGGCACACGACTCCTACTCCGCGGAGCGGTCGATCAAATCGAACGACTGCCAGGTGATCACGTTCGGCGCCCGCGCGATCGGGCCCGAGCTGGCGAAGAAGATCGTCACCGAATGGGTGGGCTACCGGTTCGACCCGGGATCGCCGAGCGCGAGCAAGGTCGCGCACATCACCGAGTACGAGAAAGCTCACTGAGGGCGGACGTCCGCCGCGCGGTTGACGAGCGAGCGGTGCGGGTTCTTACTGGAACGGCGAGGAAAGGAGCAGCGTTGCGCATTCTCGCTGCGGGAGACCATTTCGTGGGCCCCGACCTGCTGGTCGGTGCGGTCCGGTCGGAGCTGGGTGGTGACCACGAGATCACCGAGCTGAAACTGCCGTGGCCGGTCGAGCCCTTCGGCCCGGTCGCCGAGGTACACGAGGCCAGTGGCACCGAACAGCAGGTGATCGACGCGCTGGGCGGCGCCGAGGTCGTGGTGACCCAGATGGCGCCCTTCACCAAGCAGGTCTTCGCGGCTGCGGAGAACCTGAAGCTGGTCTCGGTGTGCCGGGGCGGGCCGGTGAACGTCGACCTGGCCGCGGCGACGGAGGCCGGTGTCGCGGTCACCTACGCGCCCGGCCGCAACGCCGGCGCCGCGGCCGAGTTCGCGATCGGCATGATCCTCGCCGCGATGCGGCGGATCTCCACGTCCTCGGCGGAGCTGCTCGGCGGCACCTGGCGCGGCGACTACTACGCCTACGACCAGGCGGGGCTGGAACTCAACGGCACGACGGTCGGCCTGGTCGGCTACGGCGCCATCGGTTCGCGGGTGGCCAAGGTGCTGGTCGCGTTCGGCGCCAAGGTGCTGGTGGCGGATCCGTACGCCGATCCGGCCGCGGTGACGGTCGACGGTGCCCGGGTCGTCGAGCTGGACGAACTGCTGCGGAACAGCCAGGTCGTCAGCCTGCACGCCCGGCTCACCGAGCAGACCAGGCACCTCATCGACGCGGAGAAGCTCGCCCTGCTGCCGCACGGCGCGGTCCTGGTGAACACCGCCCGCGGTGGCCTGCTCGACTACGCCCCGCTCCCGGCGGCCCTGCGCAGCGGCAGGCTCGGCGCGCTGGCGCTGGACGTGTACGACGTCGAACCGCCGCCCGCGGACTGGGCCCTGCGTGACGTGCCGAACGTGGTCGCCACCCCGCACCTGGCCGGCGCCAGCAGGCAGACCGCCGAGCGAGCCGCCGCGATCGTGGCCGCCGAGGTCGGCCGGTACGCGCGCGGGGAGGCGCTCGCGAACCTCGCCAACCCCGAGGTGCTCGGGCAGCGGCCATGATCGTCGGCGTCGACATCGGCACCTCGCTGACCAAGGCGGTGGTCTTCGACGAGGCCGGGGTGTCGATCGTGAGCGCGTGCACCCGGTCCGAGGTACACCACCTGCCGGGCGGCCGGGTGGAGCAGGATCTCGACCAGGTACTGGGCACCGTCGCCACCGTCGTCCGCGAGGTCGCCGCCCAGCTCCCGGAGCCGGTCACCGCGCTCGCGCTCACCGGCCAGGGCGACGGGCTGTGGCTGCGGGACGAGAGCGGCGCCGCCGTGCGGCCCGCCGTCTCCTGGCTGGACGGGCGCGCGAACGCGCTGCTGGCCAAGTGGCAGGCGGACGGCGTCACCCGCGAGGTGTTCCGGCGCACGGGCTCGGGGATGTTCCCCGGCTGCGCGGCGGCCATCATGTCCTTTTTGGACACTCAGGAGCCGGAGGTGCTCGACCGGGCCGTGGTCGCCGGGTACTGCGTGGACGCGGTGCTGCAGCGGCTCACCGGCGAGATCACGGTCGACGTCTCCGACGCTTCGCTGCCGTTCCTCGACCCGGTGACGCGGAAGTACGACGAGAGCGCGATCGCGGCCTGCGGTCTCACCCACCGGCGTGCGCTGTTCGCCGAACCCGCGCCCGCGAAGTCCGTCTTCCGCCTGGACGACCGGGGTGCGGAGCTACTCGGCCTTCCGGCGGGGCTGCCGGTCACGGCGGGCCCGTTCGACCTCCCGGCGAGCGCGATCGGCGCGGGTGTGCGGGAGCCGGGTGACGGGATCCTCACCGCGGGCACCACCCTCGCCTGTCAGGTGCTGACCCGGGAGGCGAGGTTCGATCCGGACGGCGAGCCCGCCGGCATGTTCCTGTGCACTCCCGAACCCGGCGAGTACCTGCGGGCGATGCCCGCGATGGTGGGCACGGCCGGGATCGACTGGGTGTGCCGGCTGCTCGGTATCGACGTGGCGGACATCGACCCGCTTCTCGCGAGTTCGCCCCCCGGCGCCGGTGGGGTGCGGGCGTTGCCGTTCCTGTCCGTGTCCGGGGAACGCGCGCCGTTCGTCGACGCGACGGCGCGGGCGCAGTTTTCCGGGCTGAGCCTGGAAACCGGGCGCGCGGAACTGGTGCGCGCGCTGTGCGAGTCGGTCGCGTACGCGGCACGGCACTGCTTCGAGGCGGCCGGGCTCTCCGGCCGGTTGTACGCCTGCGGCGGCGGAGTGCGCTCCGCGGAGTGGACGAGGATCTTCGCCGGTGTGCTGGGCCGTCCGATCGTCGTTCCCGGCGATCCTGGCGTCGGTGCTCGCGGCGCGGTGCTCACCGCGGCCGAGGCACTCGGGCGGCCGTACGATCGTGATCGCTGGGCGGACAACGCGCGGACCGTGGAGTTCCGGCCGGGCGAGATCGAGGTCTACGAGCGTGGATACGCCGACTACCAAGCGGGTCTCGCGGCCGCGCGCGGACTCTGGAGGCTCTGAATGATCCTGGCGGAAGAACGGGCGGAGGTCTGCGCGTACGCACGCCGGATGACCGCCGACGGGCTGGTCGTGGGCACCTCGGGCAACGTGTCCGTGCGCGCGGGCGATCGGGTCGCGGTGACCCCGACCGGGGTCGACTACGACACGCTCACCGCGGCGGACATCCCGGTGGTCGCGCTCGACGGCACGGTCGTGGCCGGGGATCTCAAGCCCACCAGCGAACTCCCGATGCACCTGACCGTGTACAACGAGGCCGCCGATCCGGACGGCAAACCGGTGACCGCCGTCGTGCACACCCACTCGGTGTACGCGACGGCGGTGTCGACACTGGTCAACGAGGTCCCGCCGATCCACTACATGCTGGCGGCGATCGGGCCCACCGCGCGGGTGGCCCGCTACGCCACCTACGGCACGGAACGACTGGCGAAGGCGATGCTCGAAGCCCTCGACGAGCGTCGCGGCTGCCTGCTGGCCAACCACGGCACCATCACCTACGGCGACGGGCCGGGTGCGGCGTACCACCGGGCACAGCAGCTGGAATGGGTGTGCCAGCTCTGGCTGCTCGCGCGCTCCGCGGGCAGCCCGAGCCTGCTGCCACCCGCGGAGATCGAGCACGTGGTCGAGAAACTGCGCGGCTACGGCCAATAACGGGCCGGAGCGTCAGGAGGCGGCCGCTTCCGCGTCCACGGCGTGGACCGCGTCGAGCAGTTCGGCGACCGTCGGATCGTCGACGGCCTCCTTGATGCACTGCCACAACTGGAGGTTCGCCATCGCCCACCGCGAGTAGGTCGCGGCGGCTTCCGGGTTGTAGAAGTAGTAGCCCTCGTCGTGGACGTCGCACTGCTCGCCGACGATCTTGTCCGCCAGCTCGCGGAGGCTCAGGTCGTTCTCGCGGAGGTAGCGGTGGGCCAGCACCACCGGGGTCACCGGAAGCGCCTTGAACAGGGTGTCGGCGTCGCTCAGCGCCTGGGCCTCCAGCGAGATGTCGCGGCCGCGGGTGGCCATCTCCGCCTCGTCGACGATCCTGTCGATCCACCGTGCGACCTTCTCGGGCACGCCGCATTCGGCGAGGATGTCCAGCCGCAGGTCCCGGCCGGCGGCGGCCGGGGAGTTCCGCAATACCAGGTAGTTCACATCGTGGACGAGGGCGGCCACCTCCACGACGGAACCGTCGGCGCCGTTGTATCCCGCGAAGCCGAGCGCCTTCGCCCGCACGAAGCTGACGTGATGCCAGCCGTGGAAGGGCAGTCGCTTGGCGTAACGCCAGCACAACTGGCGCACCCGGTGCTCGACCGCGGTGACGACCGACGGGGGAATAGTCCGATTCTGTAACGGAATCTGATGCGTACGCATACACCTCTCCGATCCCGGCTTTCGGTTAAGACGGGTGGAGTAATGGTATGCGGTTTTGACGTCGGGGTGTAGCTAGAGGCGAGTTGCCAGTTCCCCCAATCGGACCTCGACCGGAATGTGACGATGCCCGGTTCCGGTGGCCGGATCGAAGGAGAGGCTGAAACTGGATACCGGGCGTGATTTCACCAGGAAGGTCATCGTCCGCTCGGCGGCCTCCGGGATCCGGTGGAATTCGTCCGCGTGCATCACCGAGCACGAACCGGTCTGGCACACCGTGCGCCGCCGGAGCTGGGCCCCGGTGATCATTCCGGTCAGCGGATCCCGTGTCGTGCTGTAACGCTCGTGCAGATAGTTTCCGCTGAGAATTGTGGTGCAGAAGTGATACCTGTGGTTGTGCACCGAATCGGCGTAGCCTTCGCGCCAGTCCTCCAGCGCCTTGTACTCGTGCAGCCAGAAGGAAAACGGTTCGCCCTGGACGTCGCGCAGGCACCAGGCGAAATGGGTGGTCGTTTCCCGGGAACCACGCAGGATGGCCTCGGCCTTCTTGTGGTCCAGCGCGCGCAGCCAGCCGCGGAGTTCGTCACGCAGGACGGTCTGTGCGACCCAGGCACGAAACCACGCGTCCACTACGCCCCAGTCCTGCGTCAGCGGAAAGGCAGCCGATCGCAACTGGGTGGCCAACGGGGTGAGAGGGGACAGACGGGTGAGCAAGTCGTTCAGCTCCCTAGCTCGGCCGCGGCGGAGAATTCCGCCCGGAAGGCGTGGAACTTGTCTTCCAGCTCGCGGAAATGCTCCGGCGTCAAGGCCGATCCGGTGATTTTTTCGAACAGGGCAAGGAAATCCGCCCGCGTGGTGGCGGGCGTGATGCGGAACTGGCGGCCGGTGCGTGCCTGCGACACGCGCAGGAACTCGGCCCGCTCCATGTTGTAGAGGAACGAACCCGCGGTGAACCGCAACGTGCGCGGATACAGTTTGGTCGCGCCGCGGACATCGCTGTACAGCGTCACCCACACGCTGTCGTCGAACATCTCCAGCCGATCCAGCGGCGGATCGGCGATCACGGTGATGTCGACCTGCGCGCATCGGCTGCGCGCGAGGAACAGGCCGGCGAGACCGATGTGGATTTCCTCGTCGAGCCTGCCCTGGATTTCTTCGAGGTCGACCTCGCCCGCCTCGCGGCGCAGCAGGTAGCGGGCCCGTCCGCTGATCGCCCCGGCGTCGCGCGGGTCGGCGATGACGGCCCGGAGCTCCCTTTCCGTGCGGGACAACAACAATCGGGCCGCCGCGTGCCGACCGGAGAAGCCGCGGAAAAAGTACTGCCGCGTCGCGTCGAGGTCGGCCATGAGCACCCGGTTGAAGGCGGGGTCGGGATCGGTGGTCGCTTCGAAGACGTGGGTCGGGAAGAACTCCTTGTTGAGCGAACGGTATTCGGCGCTGAGATCCTCCATGGCTCGGCGGCTTTCCTCGATCACCGGCGTCACCAGCGCGCGCTGGGAGGCGCTCGCGGTGATCAGGGTCTGGCCGAATCCGACCACGGCGGAGATCAGGGTGCCGTTTCCCAATGACGTGAGCAGGGTTTTGCCCGCGCCGGCGTCCATGGTGCTCGCGATCCACAGACTGAGGCCGGCGACCACGACGAGCACGAACAACAGAAGACTCGTCCTGGTCCAGAAGATCTCGTGCAATGGAGTACGGCGGAGCCGCCCGGCGTCCGCTGCCACAGGTCACCTCCTTGGATCGCTCGAACGAAAAAGTGCGGTGCGTATCTGTTCGAGCGCGGGGAGTCACTTTACGCGCCCGGAGTGAACGATGAAATAAGAAATTCGGGGGAATGCCGGACAGTGACCAAGTCACGCTGTGCAAGCGTAGTCAGTGAGTGGTTAACCGCCAAACGCGCGAAACCCCGGGCTGTGTCGTAAGGCGGTTCGACGCTTCTCACCAGCGGAAAGGCGGCAGGGCAAGGAGGTTTTTTCGGATCAAGAAAGAACCGCGTGGGAATACGCGGGCGGCGTCCGGGCTCAGAACTGGTAGTAGAGGAACGGGCTGAACGTGCCGGTCGCGACGAGGATGGCGGCGTAGACGAGCCCGACCGTCATGACGCCGATGCGCAGTGCGGTGGCGGGCCTGCTGCGGGAGGACTCCAGCAGCGGTCCGGTCACCGGGTGCGAAGGCAGGAAGACGACGGCGAGCGCGGCGAGCAGGATGACCAGCCGCTGGTTGGTCAGCGCGCTTTCGACGGCGGCACCGAGGCCGCCGAAGTCCGGCAGGAGCATGTGGCCGATCATGTTCAGCGCGTGCGGTAGATCGGCCGACTTGAAGAACACCCAGCCGAACACGACGAGCACCAGCGTCAGCGCCCGCCGGGCGATACGCGCCCCGCGGTTCGCCGGTTGGAGGTCGAGGCCGAACGCGCGCTCGATGACCAGCAGCGCGCCGTGGAAGCAGCCCCACACCAGGAACGTCCACTGCGCGCCGTGCCAGAAACCGGTCAGTACGAACACGACGCACAGGTTGCGGTAGGTGTGCCCGGCGCCGTGGCGGTTGCCGCCGAGCGGGATGTAGACGTAGTCGCGGAACCAGCGCGACAGCGACATGTGCCAGCGTCGCCAGAACTCGGTGATCGTCACCGACGAGTACGGCCGCGCGAAGTTCTCCGGCAACCGGAACCCGAGCATCCGGCCCAGCCCGATCGCCATGTCGGAGTACCCGGAGAAGTCGAAGAACAGCTGGAGCGTGTAGCCGATGGCACCGAGCCACGCGGTCGCGAACGTCATCTGGTCGCTCGGGGTGGCGAAACAGGCTTCGACCATCGGGCTCAGCGAGTCGGCGATGATCGCCTTCTTGCACAGCCCGAGCGCGAACCGGGGGAATCCCGCCGCGATGTCGTCGAGACGGTGCGAACGCAGCTGCGGGAGCTGGTCGGCGATCTCGCGGTAACGCACGATGGGCCCCGCGACCAGCTGCGGGAACATCGCGATGTACGCGGCGAAGGCGACCGGGTTGCGCAGCGCGTGCCGCTCGCCGCGGTAGATGTCCACCACGTAGGAGATGTGGTGGAAGGTGTAGAACGAGATCCCGATCGGCACCACCAGGTGCGCCACCGGGAAGTCGCCGCCGAACCAGTGCGTGACGGCCGCGATCTGCTGCGTCGCGAACCCGGCGTACTTCCAGATCACCAGCATCGTCACGTCGAACGCGATGACGGCGATCAGGATCCGTTTCCGTCGCTTCCCGTGCAGATCCCACGGGCTGGCCTCCAACAGCGGCCCGGCGAAGAAGTTCACCACCATGCAGCCGAGCAGCAGGAGCAGCCAGGAACCGGCGCCGATCGTGTAGAACAGCAGGCTGCCGACCGCGACGATGCCGTTGCGCCAGCTCCGCGGGCACACCAGGACGGCGAGCAGCACCGCCGGCATGAAGTACCACAGGAACAGTGGCGAAATGAACGACACGGTCGCGGACCCCCTCGGTTATCCGCTGGTGACCTTAACCTGATAGCCCACGCCCGTGGGCCGAAGCCCGGGCATCACGCCGCGACGAGCGTCACGTTCCCGCTGGTCGGGGCCGAAGCGGTAGCAAAGGTCCCTTGCTCCCGCCGCGCGATAGTAAAGGTCCCCTGCTCCGATGGCGCGGTAGCGAAGGTCCCTCGCTCCCGTCCCCGGCGCGGCTCATGCGCCCCAATGTGGCGTTCGGTGCGTTGGACGCACCGAACGCCACATTGGGTGCGTGGATTGGGGGCTGGGCGCGGAGCGTCTCCGTTGAGGGTGGTGGTGGGGGCAAGGAGTGGAGCACCCAATGCCACATTGGGGCGCTCGTCCCCGGAAGAACCTCAGACGCGGCCGGCGATGCGGCGGCGGCGGGCGACCTCGGCGAGCAGGACACCGGCGGCGACCGAGGCGTTCAGCGATTCGACGCCCGCGGCCATCGGGATGGACACGGTCGCGTCGCAGGTCTCCCGCACGAGCCGGGACAGCCCGCGGCCCTCCGAGCCGAGCACGACGACCAGCGGGTCGGCGGCGAGGGCCAGCTCGTCGATGTCCACCGTGCCGTCGGCGTCGAGACCGACGATCATCAGGCCGTCGTTCGCCCACGCCTTGAGCTGACGGGTCAGGTTCGTCGCCACCGCGATCGGCAGCTTCGCCGCGGTCCCGGCGCTGGTCCGCCAGGCGACCGCGGTCATCCCGGCGCTGCGACGCTCCGGCAGCAGCACGCCCTGGGCACCGAACGCGGCCGCCGAGCGGATCACCGCGCCCAGGTTCCGCGGGTCGGTGACGCCGTCGAGCGCGACGAACAGCGGGGTCTGGCCTGAGTCCCGCGCCACCGCCATCAGGTCGTCCGGGTGCGCGTAGTCGAACGGCGGCACCTGCAGGCCGAGCCCCTGGTGCATCGCGCGGTTCGTCTTGCGGTCGAGCTCCTCACGCGGGATCTCCAGGATCGAGATGCCCTTGTCGCCCGCGAGCCGCACGGCCTCGTTGACGCGGTCGTCGATCTCGATGTTCAGCGCGACGTACAGCGCCACCGCCGGGACGTCGGCACGCAGCGCCTCGACCACCGGGTTGCGCCCGGCGATCAGCTCGGGCTTGTCGGCCTTCTTCGCGCGCTGCTCGTCACGGCGTTTCGCCGCGTTGGCCGCGCGGTACGCCTTGTGCCCCGGCCGGTCCTCCGCCCTGGGCGTCGGGCCCTTGCCCTCCAGGCCCTTCCGGCGCTGCCCGCCGGAGCCGACGACCTGGCCCTTCTTCGTACCGGGCTTGCGGATAGCGCCCTGGCGCCGGGAGTTGCCTGCCATGCTGAAAGATCCTTGTTCTCGGTTACGGCCGTGGACGGTCAGGAGTTCCTGACAGTCCACTGTGGACCGTTCGGGGTGTCCTCCACCACGATGCCCGCCTCCTGGAGGCGATCACGGGCGGCGTCCGCGCGGGCGAAGTCCTTCTCGGCGCGGGCTCGCTGCCGTTCGGCGAGCAGCCCTTCCACGAGTCCGGCCAGCGCCTGGCGGGTGGGCGTCTCGGAACCGCCCGCCTCGGACCAGCGCGCGGAGAGCGGGTCGAGACCGAGCACGTCGGTCATCGCGCGCACGGCGGCGGCGAGTTCGAGTGCCTTGGGGGTGTCGGCCGCGTCCAGCGCGGCGTTACCGTCGCGGACCGTGTTGTGGACCACGGCGAACGCCTGCGGAGTGGCCAGGTCGTCGTCCATCGCGGCGGTGAACTCGGCGGGGAGCGCGCCGATCGGCACCACCCCGGCCTGGCTCGCGGCGCGGCGGAGGAACTGCTCGATCCGCCGATAGCCCTGCGCGGCCTCCGACAGCGCGCCGTCGGAGTACTCGATGGTCGAGCGGTAGTGCGGCTGGACGAGGTAGTACCGCAGCTCGGGCGCCCGGTAGTCCGCCAGCATCTGCGGGATCGACACGGTGTTGCCCAGCGACTTTGACATCTTCTCGCCGGACATGGTGACCCACGCGTTGTGCAGCCAGAACCGCGCGAACGGGTCACCCGCCGCGTTCGACTGCGCCCGCTCGTTCTCGTGGTGCGGGAACACCAGGTCGACGCCGCCGCCGTGGATGTCGAACTCCGCGCCGAGGTACGCCGTCGCCATCGCCGAGCACTCCAGGTGCCAGCCGGGACGCCCGTCACCCCACGGCGTCGGCCACGACGGCTCGCCGGGTTTCGCGCTCTTCCACAGCGCGAAGTCGCGCGGGTCGCGCTTGCCCCTGGTCGGCGTCTCGCCCTGCTGGACGTCGTCGAGCTGCTGCCCGGACAGCGCGCCGTAGGCGTCGAACGACTTGACCGAGAAGTACACGTCGCCGTCCGCAGCGTAGGCGTGGCCGCGGTCGATCAGGCGCTCCATGAGTTGCACCATCTGGGTGACGTGCCCGGTCGCGCGGGGGTTGATCGACGGCGGCAGGCAGCCGAGCCGGTCGTACGCGTCCTCGAACGCGCGCTCGTGCGTGGCCGCCCACTCCCACCACGGCCTGCCGTGGTCGGCGGCCTTGGTCAGGATCTTGTCGTCGATGTCGGTGACGTTGCGTACCAGGAAAACGTCGAGTCCACTGTGGACAAGCCAGCGGCGCAGCACGTCGTAGTTCAGTGAGCCGCGGACGTGCCCGATGTGCGGAACGCCCTGCACGGTGGCCCCACACACATAGATGGACGCCGTTCCGCTACGGACGGGATGGAACTCCCGCACGCTCCGGGTCGCGGTGTCGAAAAGGTGGAGGGTCACCCTCAAAGGGTACGGGGTCGGTGTGGGCGATGTCGCAACCGGTCAGCGCGCGACCGGGGGTGCTCACAAAAGCTCGTGCGCTCGCAGGGCCGCGAGCAGGGCGTCCGGCCGCTCGGTCGTGGGCAGCGGGTCGACCAGCGCGAACTCGCAGCCCAGGGCCCTCGCCCCGCCGTCGGCCTCCTCGCTGTCGCCGACCATCAGCGTCTCCTCGGCGCGCACGCCGAGGCTCCCCACCGCCTTCCGGAAGATCTCCAGCTCCGGTTTGATCGCGCCGACCTCGTAGGACAGGACGAACTCGTCGACGTGGGTGTCCCAGCCCCGCTGGGTGAACGCGGGCCGGATGTCGAAGGCGATGTTGCTCAGCACACCCACCTTCAGCCCCTTCTCCGCGGCGCTCTTGAGCACGGTCTCGGTGTCGGGGTAGGGCGTCCACTGGCCGGGATCGATGAGGCGTTCGTACAGCGCGGCGGCCTGCTCGGGACGCGGGACGCCGGACTGGCGCAGCACTTCGAGGTAGACCTTCCGGTGCAGGCCGGGGTCGCGGTCGCGGTTGTGCCAGGCGTGCAGATGGTCGGGATCGAGGTCGACCACCTGGCCGACCGGGGCGGTCATCCGCCGCATGAGCTCGGCCTGCGCCTCGATGTCGAGCCGCTCGCCCTCGTGGTCGGTGAGATCGGTCAGCCAGGTTTCGTCCTGCTCGAGGCGGAACAACGTGCCGGAGAAGTCGAAGAGCACAGCCCGAATCGTGGTCACGTCCGCCACATTAGCCGCGTCCACCTGCGACTCGCCGCCGAATTGTGGCGTCGCCCGCACTGGAATCCAGCCATTCGGCGGCGAGTTGCGGAGGGTGCAATCAGGCGGCGTTGCCGACGATCTTTTCCGGGATGACGCGCACCAGCACGCGTACGACCTCCGGCGGCTCCTCGGGGTAGGGCTTGCCAAGGTACTTGTGCGACAGCTCGTCGATCAGCTCGCGGCCGCCCTCGTCGGTCAACTCGGCACGGCCGCGGATCTCCACGTAGCTGTACGGGTCGTCCTGATCGAAGACCGACACCGACACCCGCGGGTCGCGGGTCATGTTGCGTTCCTTGAGCCTGCCGCGCACCGTCGCGAAGATCAGCGTGTCACCGTCGCGCTTGGCCCACAGGACCGAGGTCTGGGCCGAGCCGTCCTTGTTGAGTGTGGCCAGCACCGGGAAGTTCTTGCCGTCGAGGAGGGCCCTGGTGGCCTCGTTGAAGGTCAATGCCATGTCGCCGAGCCTAAACGCCGCCGGTCCGTCCGGTTCACGGGAAGGAGACGATCTTCTCGGCGTGGACGCGCACGATCACGCGTACGACCTCCGGCGGCTCCTCGGGGTAGGGCTTGCCGAGGTACTTGTGCGAAAGCGCTGTCGGCAGGCTCCTCGCCGGGTCGTCTTCGATCGTCACCGTGCCCCGGATCTCGGCGTACCGGTACGGGTTCTCGCCGTCCAGGATCGACAGGCTGATCCGCGGGTCGCGGCGGAGGTTCCGGACCTTCAGCCGCGCTTCGGTGGCGGAGAACAGGACGTCGTCGCCGTCGCGGCCGACCCAGATGATCGAGGTCTGCGGACTGCCGTCGGGGTTCACCGTGGCGGCGGTGGCGAAGTTCCTGCCGTCGACCAGCTCGCGGACGGCTTCGTCGAGAGGGATTCCCATGCCAGGGAAAACCCTCGACGGCGATCGGTCATTCCGGGTTCCCATCAGGTAGGAGCAGCGCCGTGGCGAACGCGGCGATGCCCTCGCCGCGCCCGGTCAGCCCGAGCCCGTCCGAGGTCGTCCCGGCGACGCTCACCGGGCCGCCGACGGCCTCGCTCAGCACGCGCTGCGCCTCGTCGCGGCGCTTCCCGATCCGCGGCGCGTTGCCGACGATCTGCACGCTCGCGTTCCCGACCCGCCAGCCGTGCGTCGTGATCAGTTCCCGGACCTCGGCGAGCATCTCGGCCCCGTGTGCCCCGTCCATCCGGGGATCGCCGGTGCCGAAGACCGCGCCGAGGTCGCCGAGCCCCGCAGCCGACAGCAGCGCGTCGCACAGGGCGTGCGAGGCGACGTCACCGTCGGAATGCCCGGCACAGCCGTCGACGCCCGGCCAGTGGAGCCCGGCCATCCAGCAGTCCCGGCCGGGCTCGATCGGGTGCACGTCGACGCCGTTGCCGATCCTCACAGGGTCTCCTCGGTGCCGGCCGCGGCCGCGATGGCCTCGGCGAGTGTCAGCGCGAAAGGGCTGTCGACGCGCATCGCGTCCGGGTGGCCGTCGACGGTGACGGCCCCGGCGCGGATCGCGGCCGCGAGATCGGGTTCCCCCTCGGCGCACACGGCGCGGAACGCGTCGGCGGAGAATCCGAGCGGGGTCTGCGCGGTGCGCAGGTGCGTGCGGTCCTCGGTGCGGGTGATCAGCCGGGCCTCGTCGGTCACCTTCACGGTGTCGGCCATGGGCAGCACCGGGATGACGACCGGTGCGCCTGAGCGGACGGTGGCGAGCACGTCACGGAACGTTTCCGCAGGAGTGAAGGCGCGCAGGGCGTCGTGCACCAGCACGATGGCTTCAGGGGAAAGCTCGGCCTCGATGGCCGCGAAGGCACCGCGGACCGAGTCGCCGGGCAGCACCCGGCAGCGCCGCGGGAGCCCGGCGAGGACCTCGCGGAAAGCGGGCGCACAACGAACGGGGGCCACCACGACCACCGGGTGAAAATCCGGTACGTCGAGCAGCCCCCGAACGGTATGCGTGAGTAGAGCTTCACCGTGGACCGGCGTGAGCGCGAGCTCGGTGTCGGCCGCGTGGTGTGCGACGGTCACGAACGCGACGGAGTTCATCAGATCGCGATCGTAGAGTGTGGTCGTCCGGCGCCTCCTCCGGACGTCCGGGGATCAGGCCGTCGCGGTTTCCAGGACCTCGTCGAGGAGGACCTCAGCCTTGCCCTCGTCGGTGCCCTCCGCGAGCGCGAGCTCGCTGACCAGAATTTGCCGCGCTTTAGCCAGCATACGTTTCTCACCAGCTGAAAGTCCGCGGTCCTTCTCTCGCCGCCAGAGGTCGCGCACCACTTCGGCCACCTTGTTCACATCGCCGGAGGCGAGCTTCTCGAGGTTGGCCTTGTACCGACGAGACCAGTTGGTGGGCTCCTCGGTGTGGGGAGCACGCAGTACGTCGAAAACCTTGTCCAGTCCTTCTTGCCCGACGACATCGCGAACGCCGACGATCTCGGCGTTGTCAGCGGGCACGCGAACCGTAAGATCCCCTTGCGCGACCTTGAGGACGAGGTACTTCTTCTCCTCGCCCTTGATCACGCGGGTTTCGATGGCTTCGATGAGTGCGGCACCGTGGTGCGGGTAGACGACGGTCTCTCCGACCTTGAAAACCATGTGTCCTCTGCCCCTTTCGCTGACTCCATCCTAGCACGTGCCGTTGACGCCCACCTAGCGCCCCGGGGCAGTCCTCGCAGGTCAGCGGCCTGAGCGGGGGTTGACAAACCTCAACGCCCCGTGCTCACGCAGGTGAGCCCGAAAGCTTTTCGCGACAGCCATGGAATCCCGTTCGAATTCCTTTGTGGACGGTTGATCTTGGATGGCGGTGCTTCGCAACGCGGAGGTGGTTCTGCCCCGGCGGATACGCCCGGCTAGTCTTCGCGGTGACGAGTCGGCGAAAGGGAAGGACCGCGGACGTGAGGCTGCAGAATCGTCGCGTGTTCGGCGCGGGCGTGCTGGCGCTCGGCGCCGCGTTGGCGCTCGCCGGATGTGGTGCCGGTCAGATCACCCAGACGGACACGCAGGAGCCCGCGGTCAACGGCACCCTCGCGCAGGTGAAGACGCTGTCGCTGCGCAACGCGGCGGTGCAGTACCCGGCGAAGGGCGCGGCCTACCAGGCCGGTGCCGCGGCGCCGCTGACCCTGACGATCGTGAACCAGGGCAAGCAGGACGACACGCTGGTGTCGGTCACCTCGGAGGCCGCGACCGGAAACGCCGCTCTCGGCGGCTCGAAGGCCGTCGTGGCCGGGCACTCCCTCGTCATCGGCCCCGGTGACGCGGTCGAGTCGACCACCGAGAAGGCCCCGTCGTCCTCGCCGCAGAGCACGCCGAGTTCGAGTGGCGCCCCCTCGTCGAGCGGTGCCCCGTCCTCGTCGGGCGCACCGTCCTCCAGCGCCGCGCCGAGCAGCAGCGCGGCCGCGGGCGACGTCGTCGGCGTCGGGACCGTGGCGCTGCAGGGCCTGAAGAACCCGCTGTGGCCCGGCCAGACGATCAAGGTGACGTTCGTGTTCCAGAACGCCGGCCCGATCACCGTCGAGCTGCCCGTCGCCGCGCCGGCGCACGCGCGCACCAGCGGCGGCGAGGCCAAGGCCGAGGGTCACTGATTCTGTCGGTGCCGGCCGTTAGCCTGCGCGGGTGGTGAAGAAGGGCGGCGTCGCGTACCGCTGCGCCGAATGCGGGTACGAGGCGGCCAAGTGGCTGGGCCGCTGTCCGGAATGTCATGCCTGGGGCACGCTTGAGGAGCGTGGGTCCTCGCGCCCGGCGATCACGCGGGTCGCGGCCGGGGCGCCGAGCGCACCCGCCCGGCCGATCGCCGAGGTCGACGTCGAGACGGCGCGGGCCCGGCCGACCGGGGTGTCCGAGCTGGATCGGGTGCTCGGGGGCGGGCTGGTGCCCGGGGCGGTGGTGCTGCTCGCCGGGGAACCCGGTGTCGGCAAGTCGACATTGCTGCTCGAAGTGGCCTACCAGTGGGCGGCCACCGTCGATCGGGCGCTGTATGTCACGGGTGAGGAGTCCGCGGGGCAGGTCCGGCTGCGTGCCGAACGCACCGGGAACGTCCACCAGGACATGTTCCTGGCCGCGGAGAGCGATCTCGCGGCGATCCTCGGGCACGTCGACGCGGTCAAGCCGGGCGTGCTGATCGTCGACTCGGTCCAGACGATGGCCTCCCCACAGGTCGAAGGGTCGCCCGGTGGGGTGACGCAGGTGCGCGCGGTGACCTCCGGGCTCGTCGCGCTGGCGAAGGAACGCGGGCTGCCGGTCGTGCTCGTGGGGCACGTCACGAAGGACGGATCGGTCGCCGGGCCGCGGGTGCTGGAGCACCTGGTGGACGTCGTGCTGCAGTTCGAGGGCGACAAGCACTCGACGCTGCGGCTGGTCAGGGGGATCAAGAACCGGTTCGGCGCCGCGGACGAGATCGGCTGTTTCGAGCTGCGGGAGGACGGCATCGCCGGGGTGCCCGATCCGTCCGGGCTGTTCATGAGCCACACCGCCGAGCCGGTGCCGGGGACGGCGATCACGGTGACCGTGGAGGGCAAGCGACCGCTGCTGGGCGAGGTGCAGGCGCTGGTCTCGCAGTCGTCGATGCCGCAGCCGCGACGCGCGGTGAGCGGACTGGACTCGGCGCGGGTCGCGATGGTGCTCGCGGTGCTGGAGAAGCGCGGCGGGCTCAAGATGGGGGACAAGGACGTCTACGTGGCGACCGTGGGCGGGATGAAGATCACCGAACCGGCGATCGACCTCGCGGTGGTGCTCGCGCTGTCTTCCTCGATTGGTGACGTGGCGCTTTCGCCGCGGTTGGTCTCGGTGGGTGAGGTGGGGCTGGCCGGGGAGGTCCGGCGCGTCCCGAACGTCGGCCGTCGCCTCGCCGAGGCCGCCCGGCTCGGGTTCACGCACGCGCTGGTGCCGCCGGACTCCGGAAAGCTCCCGTCGGGCATCCGCGTTCTCGAAGTCGGCGACGTCGCCAGCGCGCTCAACGCGGCAGGCCACGCCCGCTGATTCCGGGCACGGTTTTCACCGGGAAGCGGATATGGATCGCTGACCGGGATCTTTCTTCTCATCGCCGCGAAGGCCGGTTTGTTACTGGTTACCGGACGGGCGAGATCGTGATGTTCTTCCCTCTTGCCGTGTCCGTGAGTGTTCTGCTTACCTCAGCTTTACCGAAACCGCTTTTGAAACACGGCGGTTTCGGCACTGTGGTGAGTGGTCCGAATGCGTGTTGCGCACTGGGCTGATCGGCCGAGTGAATTCGTCTGGGGTGTGGAAAAGAACGGCCTGAATGCCCTGAGTGAGCTTTGTCTGCTTAGGACACCCAGCCATGCCTTTCCGTGAGGGGAATCATGAGCCTGAAGAGATCCGCCGTGGCTGCCGCCATGGCCGTTGCGGTGTTCGCCGGACTGCTGCAACCGTCCGCGGCACCCGTTTCCCAGCCGAGTCTCGCCGCGTCGTCCGTGGCGGGTGACGGTGATCCGGTGCCGGACCCGCCTTCGGAGCCGCTCTATCGCGAGTGGGACGGGAAGACCGGAATCCCGCCGGAGCTGCTGGTCGATCCGCGGATCCGGCAGATCGTCGTCGACAACGCCGAACTGGCCGAGGACCAGGAGGTCCGGGACGCCGCGTCGGCCGCACTCGCCGGTGGCAACGACGCGATCATGGCGTTCCTCAACAGCGGACTCACCGAGGCCCAGCGGCGCGCGACCGCGCGGAAACAGGAGCAGGCGCGGAAGGACCGCGCAGAGATCGAGCCGATGCGGGGCACCGGCGGCCCGTACTTCAACGCCGAGGTCGAGCGTGTGCTCGCGGGCACGGACTCCGATCGGATGCTGTTCCTGGCCTACGGCAAGGACATCGCGCGGCAGCGGGACGCGGAGGTCACCCAGGACGCACAGCGCCGGGCGGCGGAACTCCGGACAAGGGTGCAGATACTGGCCGGGGTGGGCAGCCCCGCGGTGAAGGCGGCGGCGCAGCAGGCACTCAACGCCGGTGACGCGGCGATCATCGAGTTCCTGAACACCGGTTACCTCACGGCGGCGAAGGCCGACGCCGACGCGCGCGAACAGCAGATCAAGGACGAGGAGGCGCGGAACAAGGCCGCCGAGGAAGCGTCCGAGCTGGCGCGCAAGGCCGCGCGGGCGGCTCAGGCGCGGCGCGATCTGCTGGTGGCACACGGAAACGGCGTGCGCGCACTGGAGAACGCGTCGAACGCGTTGGTGTCGGCGGGAAACGAGGCGCGGAAGGCCGCGCAGATCCTCGCGGCGAACAACGCCGGCGGCCAGCACCCCGTGGACGCGTTCAACGGGGTGAAGGACGAGGTCGCCCGTCAGCTCGGATACGCGGGGCAGGCGGCGACTTCGGCGCAGCAGGCGTCGGCTTCCGCCCAGGTGCAGGCGAACATCCTCGTCGAAACCGGGCTGACGTACGGCACGCAGTGGGCCGAGATCGCCAAGGGGATGGCGGACGCGGCACAGGCCGCGGTGCACGCGGCCGAGACCGCGCAGCACGCGATCGACGCGACCGCCTACACCGACCAGGCACGCGACGCGCAGCAGAAGGCCGAGCGGCACGCCGAAGAAGCGAAGCAGTGGCGTCTGCACGCCGAGGAACATGCGAAGGCGGCGGCTCAGCTCGCCGAAGCTGCCCGTGCGCAGGCCAACGCCGCGAAGGACGCTGCGGCCAGGACGAAGGCGGCCCGGCAGGCAGCCGAGTCCGCCGAGTCGCGGGCGTGGGCGGCGGCGGAGCGGACGCGCAACGCCCGGATCACCGCCGAACGTGAAGCACAGAACGCGGCGGCCGCGCGCGCCACTGCGGAGCGGGAACGTGCGAACGCCGCCGCGGCACGGGGAAAGGCCGAGAAGCAGGCAGCGGCCGCGCACGCGGCGCGGCGGGAAGCCGATCGCCAGGCCGGTATCGCGCTGGGGGCGCGGCAGGACGCCGAGAGGCAGGACGGGATCACCGCCGACTACGAGCGTAAGGCCGGCGATGAGGAGACCAACGCCAACCGAGCCCGTGACCGCGCGTTCGCGGCAGAGAAGGCACAACTGGCGGCCGAGGCACGCGCGGCGGCCATGGAGGCGGGCGCCGCGGCGGCTCGTGGGGGCGGCTACCAGGTGCCCGCGGACGCGGCGGCAAGGCAGGCCCGCGACGACGCGACCACCGCGCGGACCGCGGCGAGCGCGGCCAGGTGCGCGGCGAACACGGCCACCGGCG
>NZ_BAABHG010000019.1:0-200431 GCF_039541975.1 Amycolatopsis samaneae | reverse complement strand
CAGAGATCGCGCAAGGCCGGCAGATCCTTCACAGGACAACCCCCAACCGAGAGCGTCAGCATCCTTCCGGGCCAGACCCTCCACAACCTCCATCCACACACATCATCATCACTGCGTCCTTCAGCGCACCCACCGCACTGAAGGACGCTTTCAGCGCACCCCGCGCAGCGAAGCCGAGCCGCGGCCGGAGTCAGCGGCCCGGGTCCGGGCGCGAGGGCCGGGGCGCCACCGCGGCCAGCGCGTCGACCATCCCGTGACCGTAGAACCCGTTGTAGCCCTCGTACCCGGCGCAGTAGGCGTCCTGCAGCCCGTCACCGGTCAGGTCGTAGTCGGCGGGGCACGGCATCGGCAGCGCCGTCGACTCCAGCGCCTGGCGCAACTGCCGGGGCCCGTCCCCCGGCCGCGCCGAGGCCAGCAACGCCAGCACCCCGGCGGCGTGCGGCGCCGCCATCGACGTCCCGCACAGCGGCGCGTACCCGCCGGGGACGGTCGAGACGACACAGCGCCCCGCCTCACCGCCGGGCGCGGTGACATCGATCACGCCGAGACCGTAGGAGCTGTATCCCGCCTTGACCCGGTTCGCGCCCACCGCCGAGACCGAGACGACGTCCCGCAGCCCCGCGGGCAGCGCTTCGCAGCCGCCGTCCGCGCGGGTCCCGGACCGGGGCGAGGGGGTCAGGCCGACCGCCTCGTTCGTCGCCGCGGCGACGTTCAGCGTCCCGGCCGATGTCGCGTACTCGACGGCTCTGGCCAGCACCTCGTGCACCACTCCGTGGTCGTTCCCGCGCACGCACGACAACGACCACGGGTTGACGAAGAAACTGCTGTTGGTCACCCGCAGGTGCCGGTCCGCGGCCCACATCAGCCCGCACACCGCCGCCTCCGGATCGGCGTGGCCGCGGTCGTCGATCACCTTCACCGACGCGATCCGCGCGCCGGGCGCGACCCCGGTGACGCCCCGGCCGTCGTCGGCGGCCGCGATGATCCCGGCGACATGCGTGCCGTGCGCCGAGGTCGTCGGTGTCCACGCGGCCCGGGACGTGTCGGGAGCGCCGGTCAGACAGCCCGCCGAGTCCTCGGCGTCCACCGCCGCGGCCAGGTCCGGATGGTCCGGGTCGACCCCGGAGTCCAGCACGCCGACCACGACGTCACGGCCGCCGCGGGAGACCTCGTGCGCCGAGGGCGCGTTGATCGCCCGCATGTCCCATTGCTCGCCGGTGCGGTCCGCGGTGGGCACCCGCGCCGGATCGGTCGGCGGGAGGGTCTCCCTGGCGGGCTGGGGCCGGGTGACCAGGCCGCCCGCCCGCTGGTTCGCGAGCCGCTCGGCCTGCGCGCTGAAGACGCGGCCGGTCCCGGCCCGGTCGGCGAAACGCGGGTCGGCCGAGGTCGCGACGGCCACCGCGATCCGCGGGTAGTACACGATGGTGTCCCCGCAGGAGCGGGCGAGTTCGGCGCGGGCGGTGTCCTCCGCGGTGCCGCGGTCGAACGCGACGACGTACCGGAGCGTCCTGCCGGTGTCGGCGCACCCGGGTTCACCGGCGTTCGCCGCGGTCACGGCCGTGACGCAGGCGGAGGACGCCAGCACGACGCACACGGCCGCGCGCAGCGGCCGCGCCAGCAGGGACACCGGACCTCCCACCGGGTGCGGAACGGTGGACGCCCGGCGCTCCTCGGGCGTCCCGAGCCGCACGCTAGCCACCCCGGCGCGACCGGACAAGCTCTCCCGGCAAGTTCCCCCGGGTGGTGGCCCCGCCGCGCCCGCGTGGCCTGCGACGGGCACCGACTACACCGGACCGGTGCCCACGTGTGGGATACTTGCGGTGGCCGCTGGGCCGTGGGGCATCCGTGAGAGGCGGTGCCTGCGGTGTTGTGGCCCGGTGGTGTACCGAACCAGCATCACGCGTCGCCGCCCGGGGTACCGGGTGGCTGGACGACGTGGCGAGCGGCCGAGGGCCGTGGGACGGGACGGTGCGCCGCCGAGGAGACCTTGCCGTGTGCGGCACATCGGATCGGTGGCGCCGTCGCGGCTGTTGGCAAGGATTCCCGTCGCTGGTAGAGCACCAGGGCGGAACGAACAGGAAAGGGGCCCCTGCGCGGCCGCGTCGGCCGGTCTGAGCCGGAGACGCGCCCGGGGGCGGAGGAGACAACATATGTCGAACGCGGATACACCCGCCGAGAACAGCGGCGGGAATCCCGCCACACCCACGACCGGTCCGCTGGCCGATCTCCCGGCCCGGATCCGGGTGCACGCACTCGCGAAGCTGCTCGGCTCGAACAGCCGTGAACTGCTGGTCCAGCTCACCGAGCTGGGCGAGACCGCCCGCAGCGCGCAGTCCAGCGTGACCCGCGAGGTGGCGCTGCGCGTCGCCTCGGCACTGGGCGTCGGCGAGGACCCGGCCGAAGAGGCCCCGGCGCCCGTCGAGGCCGTGGCCGAAAAGCCCGAGAAGCCCGAGAAGCCCGAAGCTGTCGCTCCGGTGACGCCGGAGCCGGTGGCCGCGCCCGCGGCCGAGGCGGAGCCCGAGGCGCCCGCCCGCCGGGCGCCCGCCGCGCACCTGCCGGTGTTCGCCGCCCCGTCGCCGGTCTTCCTGCCGCCGGAGCCGACCCCGGCCAAGCCCGCCCGCAAGCCCGAGCCGGTGTTCGCCGCGGGTGAGGAGCCGGTCGCCGAGGAGCAGGCCCAGCCGGAGGAGGAGACCTCGGCCGCCGAGCACGCCGACGACGACGCGGACGGGGACGCCGGCAGCCGTCGTCGCCGTCGTCGTGGCCGCCGTGGCCGTGGCCGCGGCAAGGGCGGCGACGAGGCGGGCACCGAGGCCGACGAGCAGACCGACCCGCCCGCGGAGCCGAGCGGCAAGGGCAAGCACAAGGACGAGAAGAAGGACGAGAAGGCGGCCAAGGGCGAAGACGCCGGGCAGGCCGAGAGCGGGGAGGCCCCCGCGGAGGCGGAGGCCGACGACGCCGAGGGTGACGCCGGCAGCAAGCGCCGTCGCCGTCGCCGCCGCCGTAAGGGCGGAGACGACGGGGACTCGTCGGAGGCCACCTCCGGTGACGACCCGCCGAACACGGTCACCCATGTCCGCCAGGCGAAGGCGGAGAGTGAGCGACCGGCCCGCGACGAGGTGCGCAGCGTGCGCGGCTCGACCCGGCTGGAGGCCAAGCGGCAGCGCCGCCGGGACGGCCGCGAGGCGGGCCGCCGCCGCGCGCCGATCCTGTCCGAGGCCGAGTTCCTCGCCCGCCGCGAGTCGGTCGAGCGCACGATGGTCGTCGCCGAGAAGGGCGAGTCGACGCAGATCGGCGTGCTCGAGGACGGCGTGCTGGTCGAGCACTTCGTGACGCAGTCGGGCTCCGGCTCGATCGTCGGCAACGTCTACCTCGGCCGGGTCCAGAACGTGCTGCCCAGCATGGAGGCCGCGTTCATCGACATCGGCCGCGGCCGCAACGCCGTGCTCTACGCGGGCGAGGTGGACTGGGACGCCGCCGGTCTGGAGGGCAAGGCCCGCAAGATCGAGCAGGCGCTGTCCACCGGGGACAGCGTGCTGGTGCAGGTCACCAAGGACCCGGTCGGGCACAAGGGTGCCCGGCTGACCACGCAGATCTCGCTGCCGGGCCGGTTCCTGGTCTACGTGCCCGCCGGCGGTGCCACCGGGATCTCGCGCAAGCTGCCGGAGAACGAGCGGCGCCGGCTCAAGGACATCCTCAAGCGGATCGTCCCGGAGGACGCGGGTGTGATCATCCGCACCGCCTCGGAGGGCATCAGCGAGGAGGAGCTCGACCGCGACGTGCGGCGCCTGAAGGCGCAGTGGGACGTCATCAAGGAGAAGGCCGACGCGGGTTCCGCCAAGAAGGGCGGCGCCCCGGTCATGCTCTACGAGGAGCCGGACCTGCTGGTCAAGGTCGTGCGTGACCTGTTCACCGAGGACTTCGCCAAGCTGGAGATCCAGGGCAGCCGGTCCTGGGACACCATCCACGGCTACGTCCAGCACGTCGCGCCGGACCTGACCGACCGCCTCAAGCGCTACACCGGCACCGGCGACGCGTTCGCCGAGCACCGCATCGACGAGCAGATCACCAAGGCGCTCGACCGCAAGGTCTGGCTGCCCTCGGGTGGTTACCTGGTCATCGACCGCACCGAGGCGATGACGGTGATCGACGTCAACACCGGGAAGTTCACCGGATCGGGTGGAAACCTCGAGGAGACGGTGACCCGTAACAACCTGGAGTCGGCGGAGGAGATCGTCCGCCAGCTCCGGCTGCGGGACATCGGCGGCATCATCGTCATCGACTTCATCGACATGGTGCTCGAGTCCAACCGCGAGCTGGTGCT
Organism: Amycolatopsis samaneae; assembly: GCF_039541975.1. Classification (NCBI taxonomy): domain Bacteria; kingdom Bacillati; phylum Actinomycetota; class Actinomycetes; order Pseudonocardiales; family Pseudonocardiaceae; genus Amycolatopsis; species Amycolatopsis samaneae. The sequence continues at coordinate 196,110 of NZ_BAABHG010000019.1, read as the reverse complement.
GCGGCGGCTGACCGAATGCCTCGGCCGCGACCGTACGCGTCACCAGGTGGCCGAGGTCACCTCGCTGGGCCTGGTCCAGATGACCCGCAAGAAGATCGGCACCGGCCTGCTGGAAGCGTTCTCCACTCCGTGTGAGCACTGCAAGGGCCGCGGGGTGGTCGTCTCGACCGATCCGCGTTCCTCGCACGGGAACGGGAACGGTTCCAACGGTGGCTCGAACGGCCACAACCACGGCGGCGGTGGCGAGAAGAGCTCGCGGCGTTCGCGCGGTCGCAACAAGGGCGAGGAACAGCAGCAGCACACCGAGCCCGCGCCGAAGAACGAGCCGGTGGCCCCCGCCCCGACCCCCGAGCAGCGGGAGTCGGTGGTCTCCGCGGTCCAGGCGATGGCCAAGGCGTCGTCGAAGAAGGCCGACCACCCGGAGCAGGAGGCACCCGCCGGTCTGAACGGGCACACGCGGGAAGCGGCACCGGCCGCCGAGGAGCCGGTGGCGGCGTCGGCGGACGAGGCCTCCGCGTCGCGTGCGGACCAGGAGACGACGAAGGCTCCTGAGCCCGTCAAGGCTGCTGAGGCCGCTGAGGCCACTGTGACGTCCGGTGCCCCCGAGGCGCCGGAGGCGGCCGCCGAACCCGAGGTCAGCGTCCCGGCACCCGCCGCGCGCTCGACCCGGCGGCGTCCGCGCCGTGCCGCGTCGCGTCCGGCGGGCCCGCCGGTGCACGCGTCGGACAAGAGTTAGTGAACAACTAGGGGACCCCGGTGCACACGCACCGGGGAACCCCACGTAACCTGTAGTACGGCCTGCCACCAGAGCAGGCCGCTGCGCGAATCCTGGACCGCCGCTTCGGCGGGCCGATAGCGCTAGCCCCCACCCATTGTCGAGTAATGCAGGAGACTTCCGTGTCGGCGTACGCGATCGTCAAGACCGGCGGCAAGCAGTACAAGGTTGCCGTTGGCGACGTCGTCGAGGTCGAGAAGCTCGAGGGCGAGCCGGGCACCGAGCACACCTTCCCCGCCGTGCTGTTCGTGGACGGTGGCGAGGTCACCACGGACGCCGACGCGTTGGCGCAGGTCTCGGTCACCGGCAAGGTCGTCGAGCAGACCAAGGGTCCGAAGATCCGGATCCACAAGTTCAAGAACAAGACGGGCTACCACAAGCGTCAGGGTCACCGGCAGAAGCTGACCCGCGTCGAGGTCACCGCCATCTCCAAGTAGAACTTTCTCCGGATCTTTTCAAGAAAGAGGACTGAGCTATGGCTCACAAGAAGGGTGCGTCCAGCTCCCGCAACGGTCGTGATTCGAACGCGCAGCGCCTCGGCGTCAAGCGCTTCGGTGGCCAGGAAGTCAACGCGGGCGAGATCCTCATCCGCCAGCGCGGCACCAAGTTCCACCCCGGCGTGAACGTCGGCCGTGGCGGCGACGACACGCTGTTCGCGCTGGCCGCCGGTGCGGTCCAGTTCGGTGAGAAGCGTGGCCGCAAGACGGTCAACATCGTTCCAGTCGACGCCTGATCCAGGCTCGATAGAGACCTCTGACGAGGGGTGGGGCCGGAATATCCGGCGCCACCCCTCGTTTGTTTGTGTAATCCCCTTCTCGCGAGTGAAAGAGGCAAGTCATGGCGTCCCGGTTCGTGGACCGCGCGGTGATCCATCTGACCGCCGGTGACGGTGGGAACGGCTGCGCCTCGGTGCACCGCGAGAAGTTCAAGCCGCTCGGTGGTCCCGACGGCGGCAACGGCGGCAACGGCGGCGACGTCCTGCTGGTCGTCGACCCGAACGTGCACACGCTGCTCGACTTCCACTTCCGCCCGCACGCCAAGGCGGGCAGCGGCAAGATGGGCCAGGGCGGCCACCGCGCCGGTGCGGCGGGGGAGACCCTGGTGATGAAGGTGCCCTCCGGCACCGTCGTGTTCACCGAGGACGGCGAGCTGGTCGCCGACCTGATCGGCCCCGGCACCACGTTCGTCGCCGCCCAGGGCGGCCGTGGCGGCCTCGGCAACGCGGCGCTCGCCTCGAAGGCCCGCAAGGCGCCGGGGTTCGCGCTGCTCGGCGAGGCGGGGGAGAGCCGGGACCTGGTGCTGGAGCTGCGCTCGGTCGCCGACGTCGGCCTGCTCGGCTTCCCCTCGGCCGGGAAGTCGTCGCTGATCTCGGTGCTGTCCGCGGCCAAGCCGAAGATCGCCGACTACCCGTTCACCACGCTGGTCCCGAACCTCGGCGTGATCACCGGCGGCGAAACCGTCTTCACGATGGCCGACGTGCCGGGGCTCATCCCGGGCGCGAGCGAGGGCAAGGGCCTCGGCCTGGACTTCCTCCGCCACATCGAGCGCTGCGCGGTGCTGGTGCACGTCGTCGACTGCGCGACGCTCGAACCCGGCCGCGACCCACTGTCCGATGTGGACGCGCTGGAGGCGGAGCTCGCCAAGTACACGCCCAGCCTCGGCGGGAAGCTCGAAGAGCGCCCGCGCGTGGTGGTGCTGAACAAGATCGACGTCCCGGAGGCCGCCGAGCTGGCCGAGATGGTGCGGCCCGAGCTGGAGGAACGCGGGCTCAGGGTGTTCGAGGTCTCCACGGCCTCGCGCAAGGGCCTGCGGGAGCTGACCTTCGCCCTCGCCGCGATCGTCGAGCAGTACCGCGAGGCGCAGCCGGTGCTGGAGCCGGAGAAGATCGTGCTGCGGCCCCTCGCGGTCAACGACGAGGGCTTCACCGTCGAGATCGATCCGGAAGAAGAGGGCGCCTTCGTCGTCCGCGGCGCCCGCCCCGAGCGGTGGATCCGTCAGACGAATTTCGCCAACGACGAGGCCGTCGGCTACCTCGCCGACCGGCTCAACCGCCTCGGCGTCGAAGAGCGGCTGGCGAAGCTCGGCGCGGTGCCGGGCAGCCCGGTCACCATCGGCGACGTCCAGTTCGAATGGGAGCCCTCGACGCCGGGCGCCGTCGAGCACCTGTCCGGGCGCGGCACCGACGTCCGGCTGGAGCGCAACGACCGGATCGGCGCGGCCGAGCGCAAGGAAGCCCGCCGGATCCGCCGCGACGGTCCGGACGCCGTGGAGGGCGAGGATGCGGAGCGGGGCCGGTGACCCAGACCCGGCAGGCGATCGCGTCCGCGCGGCGCCTGGTGGTCAAGGTCGGCTCCTCCGCGCTGACCACGGCGGGCAGCGGGCTCGACGTGGCCCGGCTGGACGCGCTGGTCGACGCGATCGCCGCCAGGGTCGCGCGGGGCACCCAGATCGTGCTGGTGTCCTCGGGGGCGATCGGCGCCGGGCTGGCCCCGCTTTCGCTCGCGAAGCGCCCGCGTGACCTCGCCAGCCAGCAGGCCGCCGCGAGTGTCGGGCAGCTGGCGCTGGCACACGCCTACGCCGAGTCGTTCGGGCGTTATTCGCTCACCGTCGGGCAGGTCCTGCTGACCAACGACGACGTCGTCCGGCGCGCGCACTACCGCAACGCGCAGCGCACGTTCTCCCGGCTGCTCGCGCTCGGCGCGGTCCCGGTGGTCAACGAGAACGACACCGTGGCCACCGAAGAGATCCGGTTCGGTGACAACGACCGGCTGGCCGCGCTCGTGGCGCATCTCATCGGCGCCGACGCGCTCGTCCTGCTGTCCGATGTGGATGGTCTGTACGACGGAGATCCGCGTAGCGGAGCCACTCGCCGTATCGCCGAGGTGCGCGACGAGTCCGATGTGGACGGTATCAGCGTCGGTATGTCCAGCTCGGGCCTCGGCACCGGGGGCATGGTCTCCAAGCTGGCCGCGGCGCGCACCGCCGCTGCGGCGGGCATCCCGGTGCTGCTGGCGGCCGCGGCGAACGCCGAGGGCGCGCTGGCCGAGGCCGGGGTGGGCACGGCGTTCGCCGCGGCAGGCACCCGGCTTTCCGCGCGGCGGTTCTGGCTCGGGTACGCCGCCGACGCGTCCGGCAGGCTGCGGCTGGACGACGGCGCGGTCACCGCCGTCGCGCGCCGCCGCCGCTCGCTGCTCGCGGCCGGGATCACCGGTGTGGACGGCGATTTCCACGCGGGAGACGTCGTCGATCTCGTCGACGCCCGCGATCGCGCGGTCGCCAGGGGCGTCGTCGCCTTCGACTCCGGCGAGCTGCCCGAGCTGATCGGCCGGTCCAGTCACGAGCTGCCCGCCGAACAGCGCCGCGAGGTCGTGCACGCCGACGATCTCGTCCCGCTCCGCCGCTGAGCGCGCGGGGAAATCGCGTGGACACCTCGCGCGGGGTGTTGCTAGCCTCGTCGTCGTGAACAGTCCCGAGGCGAGCAGACTGTAGCCACCGGCTCTCCGGTGGCTTCTTCGTGATGGCGTGCCGAAGGCCCGCGACCGTTGTGGTCGCGTGAATCCCGGCGCGTGCTCCGCCACCGGATCGCCGTACACCGAATCCAGGTCCTCTCCCGCGCCGGCCCCGTGTGTCCTTTGTGGACGCCGTGCTCGCGTGGTGCTGTCGATTCTCGATGTGCGGAGTCTGCTCATGCCTTTCGCTCTTTACCTGCTCGGACTGGCGGTGTTCGCCCAGGGGACGTCCGAGTTCATGCTGTCCGGTCTGGTCGCGGACATCGCGGCCGACCTGCACGTGTCCATTCCCGCCGCCGGGATGCTGACCTCGGCGTTCGCCGCCGGGATGGTGCTCGGCGCGCCGGTGATGGCGTTGCTGAGCCTGCGTCTTTCCCGGCGCGGCGCGCTCGTGGGTTTTCTGAGCGCCTTCATCGTCGTCCACGTGCTCGGCGCGGTGATCACCAGTTTCGGTCTTCTGTTGCTCACCCGGGTCGCCGCGGCGCTGGCCAACGCCGGGTTCTGGGCGGTCGCGCTGGCCGCCGCGAACGCGATGGTGCGGCCGGAACTGCGCGGGCGCGCGACGTCCATTGTGGTCAGTGGGGTCACCGTCGCCTGCGTGGCCGGGGTGCCCGCCGGTGCGCTGCTCGGCCAGTACTGGGGCTGGCGGTCGGCGTTCTGGGCGGTCGCCGCAGTTTCGCTCCCCGCGCTCTTCGCGATCCTGCGGACGATCCCGGGTGGCCGTTCCGGAACCGCGGAAACGGGTGCCCGCAAGGAACTCCGGGTCCTGCGGGAGCCAAGGCTGCTGGTGGTCCTGCTCCTCGGCGCACTGGTCAACGGCGGGACGTTCGGCACGTTCACCTATCTCGCGCCACTGTTCACCACGGCCGGTGGGCTCGACGCGGGCTGGGTGCCCGCGCTGCTCGCGATCTTCGGCGTGGGTTCGTTCGCCGGGGTGACGCTCGGCGGCCGTCTCGCCGATCGACGGCCCGGCGTGGTGTTGTTCGGCGGGAGCGCCGCGTTGCTGCTCGGCTGGGCGCTGCTGGCGGTCACCGCCGCGAACCTCGTCGTGGCGGTCGCGCTCGTCTTCGTGCTGGGCGTGCTGTCGTTCGGGGTCGGGTCCACGCTGATCCCGCGTGTGTTCGCGGAGGCGCCCGGGGCGCCGACACTGGCCGGCGGACTGGGGACCGCCGCGTTCAACGTCGGGGCCGTACTCGGGCCGTGGCTCGGCGGCCTCGCCGTCGGCGGCGACCTCGGGTTCCGCGCGGCACCGTGGGTGAGCGCGGCGCTGGTGGCGCTCGCCCTCGTCCTCGCCGTCGCGACCCAGCGGAACCGCGCCGGAACGCCCGGCCACCACGTCGAGGTCTGACGCTCCGTGGGGGCCTCCCCGAGGGACTCCAGGTCCCTCGGGGAGGCCCCACGGACCGCGGAATTCCGAAATGGTTTCGGAAAACGACAACCCTAAATGGCGCTTAAGTTTTCCGACGATCATTCCGTGTGGTCGTATCGTTGCGGTAAGTGGTTCGCCGAAGAACCGCCAAGCGTGAGGGGGCATCATGCTGGAAGCCTTCGTGATACTGGGAATCATCGTCGTGGTCCTGCTCGCGATCGCCGTGATCGTGGACTTCAAGGACCGCAACCGCCGGGGACGGCCACTGACCAGAGGCGCCAACCTCGGTCAGGCCCGCCGCGGGGACCTGAACCCGCAGGAACAGGTCCCCGACCAGGGCGGATACCTGTTCTGGGGCTAGAGCCGGGCGGGCGCGTCGATGCCGAGCAGCGACAGGCCGAGCACCAGCGTGCGCGAGGTCAGCGCGGCCAGCCGCAGCCGTGACGCGCGCAGCCGGTCGGTCGGAGCCGTGAGCACCGGGCACCGCTCGTAGAAACGGGAAAACACCACCGCGGTTTCGTAGAGGTAGGCGCACAGTTTGTGCGGCGAACAGGACGTCGTCGCGCTGTGCACGGCCTCGCCGAAACGGAGCAGCGCCAGTGCCAGGGCTCGTTCCGCCGGATCGTCGAGCACCACGGGCGCGCCCGGTTCCGGCTCGCCCGCGCGGGCGAGCAGCGAACGGATCCGGGCGTTCGCGTACTGGAGGTAGACCGACGTGTTGCCCTCCCGCGCGAGCATCCGGTCCCACGCGAAGACGTAGTCGCGTTCGCGGTCCCCGGACAGGTCGGCGTACTTGACCGCGCCGATGCCGACCGCGCGGGCGACCTCGCGCTGGGCTTCGGCGGACAGTTCACTGCGCTCGGCCACCACGGACGCGGCATGGGCGACGGCTTCGGTGAGCAGGTCGGCCAGCTTCACGGTGCCGCCCGCTCTGGTCCGCATCGTTTTCCCGTCCGCGCCGAGCACCGAGCCGAACCCGACGTGCCCGGCGCGCTGCGTGGTGAGCCATCCCGCGTCCCGGCAGACCGCGAACACCATCGCGAAGTGCTGTGCCTGCGGCGTGCCCACGACGTAGAGGAGATCGGTCGCGCCGCGCTCGGCCGTCCAGTACCGCAGCGTCGCGAGGTCGGTCGCGGCGTATCCGTAGCCGCCGTCGCGCTTGCGGACGATCAACGGGAGCCGGTCGCCTTCCCGGTTGTGGAACCCGGTGGGGAACACGCACACGGCGCCGTCGCTGGGTTCGGTCAGCCCGGCGGCTTCGAGATCCGCGACGAGGGCGCCGAGGTAGGGGTTGTAGAAGCTTTCGCCGTGGATGTCGGCGTCGGCCAGGGTGATCCCGAGCAGCGCGTAGACCTCGTTGAAGTGCCGTGTCGACTCGTCGACCAATCGCCGCCAGGTCACCAGTGTCGCGGCGTCGCCGCCCTGCAGGAGCACGACCCGCTCGCGGGCGCGGGCCGCGAACGCCTCGTCGGCGTCGAACTTCCGCCGCGCCGCCTGGTAGAATGCGTTCAGATCCTCGATCCGGCCGTCCTCACGCCCTTCGTCGAGGAGGTGCTCGATCAGCATGCCGAACGGCGTGCCCCAGTCACCGAGATGGTTGTGCGGCAGCACCTCGTGCCCGGCGAACCGCAGCAGCCGGGCGAGCGCGTCGCCGATCACGGTGGACCGCAGATGCCCGACGTGCATCTCCTTCGCGACGTTCGGGCTGCTGTAGTCGAGCGCGATCCGCCTCGGGTTCGCGGTGGTGGCGACGCCGAGCCGGGGATCGTCGTCGATCGCCGCGACGCGGTGTTCCAGCCACGTGCGGTTCAGGACGAAGTTCAGGAACCCGGGGCCCGCGATCTCGGGCGGTTCGGTGAGGCCGTCGAGGTGGAGGTGCCCGGCGAGCAGGGCCGCGACCTCGCGCGGCGCGCGGCCGAGCCGCTTGCCGAGACCCATCGCGAGGTTGGCCTGGTAGTCCACGCCCTCCCGCGCGGACGCCTGGATCATCGCCTCGGCGGGGGACAGCGTGACGTCGAGCGCGCGGGCGGCGGCGTCCACCACGCGTCGTGCCAGTTCCTCGCTCACCTCGGTTGCCTGCATGGTGTCCCTCCTTCGGCTTCGTCACGGGAAATCGCAGCGTAGCGGGAGGGAAAGCGGGGTGACGAAGGATTTAGCGCAGCTCGCTCCCGCGCGTTTCGGGGAGCCGGAGGATGACGAAGAAGGCGAGGACGGCGGCGGCCGCGACGTACCAGAAGTACAAAGTGGACGATGTACGGGCGAACAGGGTGATGACGAGCGGGGCGGTGCCGCCGAAGACCGCGACGGTGAGGTTGTACCAGGCGCCGATGCCCAGGCCGCGCAGCTCGGTGGGGAACAGCTCGCTCATGATCGCGGGCGCGATCGCGGTCATCGCGCTGTAGAGGCCGAGCCCGGCACAGAAGACGACGAGCAGCCCGCCGAGCCCCGGCTGGACCAAAGTGGACAGTGGGACGATGAGCACCGCCGTCGCCGCCGCCCAGACAAGCAGCTGGGGCCTGCGGCCGAACCGGTCCGACAGCGCGCCCAGCGGGTACTGGAGCGCGACGAACAACGCGGTGCCGACGGAGAGGGCGAGGAAGACGTCGGTGTCCGCGGCGTGCCGGGTCTTCACCGCGAACGAGCTGAGCGCGCTGAAGAACGTGTAGTAGCACAGGGTGGAGAGCATCGACAGGCCGACGAGCCGGACGACGGCCTTCGGGTGACTGCGGATCGTCGTCAGCAGCGGCCGCTCGACCTTTTGGGCTCGTTTCTTGTTCTGCTCGAACAGTTCCGTTTCCGCGAGGCTGCGGCGCAGCCACAGTCCGACCAGGCCGAAGACCCCGCCGAGCATGAACGGGATCCGCCAGCCGAACGACGTCAGCTGCGCCTTGTCCAGTGTTCTCGCGAGGACGAACCCGAGCACCGACGCGATCAGCACCGCGGAGCCCGTGGAGATATAGAAGAACGCGGAGTACCGGCCGCGGCGCTCGGGCGGGGCGATCTCGCCGAGGTAGGCCGACGCGTTGGAAACCTCCCCGCCGAGGGAAAGGCCCTGCGCGACGCGCGCGAGCAGCAGCAGGATCGGGGCCAGCCAGCCGACCTGATGGAAGGTGGGCAGGACGCCGATGGCGACCGAACCGCCCGCCATGAGCACCAGGGTGAGGATCATGGCCGGTTTGCGGCCGCGGACATCGGCGAAGCGCCCGAGCAGGATCCCGCCGAGCGGACGGAAGAAGAAGGCCAGCGCGTAGGTGGCGAAGGTGTTGATCAGCGCCAGCGTGTCGTTGCCGGAGGGGAAGAACGCGTTCGCGAAGTAGATGCTGAACGTCGCGTAGATCGTCCAGTCGAACCACTCCAGCGCGTTGCCCGCGCTCGCGGCGAAGAGTTTCCGCACCGGAAGCCGATGCCGGGCCTCTGTGCTCGTCGTTGCCCCAGTCATCGTGCCTCCACCTGCCGTTCGGTGGACGGCACTCTGCCAGAACGCCCGCCGGTGCGGAAGTTTCTCCCAGCCCTCGGTCCTACCGGCGCCAGGCGACCAGCTCGTCCAGCGGTATGCGCCGCTGCCGGAACAGCTCCCGCCGGACGCCGTCGTTCTCAGGCGCATACCCCAGCGTCACCATGCCGGCGAGCCCCAGGTCGTCCGGCAGCTCCAGCAACTCACGCAGGCCTGCCACGTGCGGGCCGAAGAACCCGGTGGCGAGGCCCTCGTCGGCGGCGGCGAGCTGGAGCAGCATGAGCAGGCCGCCGCTGTCGAACCACCAGTACGGAACCGGCCAGTCGATCTCGGTGCCGTCCTCGTTCAGCTTGTCGGGCCGCTGGTATCGCTCGTGATACGACTCCTCACGTACGCACAAGGCGATGAACACGGGCGTCCGGCTCACCCACCCGGGAAACCCGTTGCGGGCGTAAACAGGTTCGTAGAGGTCGGCGATCCGGCCGCGCAGCCCGGGATCCGTGATCACGATCAGCCGGTGGCCCTGGCTGAACCCGGCGCTCGGCGCCCGGTGGATCACCTTGACGATCCGGCGCAGTGCCTCCTCGTCGACCGGGTCCGGCAGATACGTCCGCACCATGTGGCGTGCCTTGAGCACATCGGTGAACTCCATCCGCTCATCGTGTCAGTGAAAACCGCGTGTGGTACCTCCTTTCTCCGTCGGCTTCGGTGCCGGGCCGACCCGCGTCAGGCCGTGCTGGCCAGCGCGAACGGCAGGACCGCCGGAGCACCCGCCTGGCGCAGCAGCCGCGACGCGAGCGTCATCGTCCAGCCCGTGTCGATCACGTCGTCGACCAGCAGGATCGGCCCGGCCACCCCGGCGACGCGCTCGGCCACCTCGCCGGACAGGCTCAGCCGTCGCCACAGATCGGCCAGCCGCTGCGCGCTGTTGGCCTGCCGGGGCGGCGGCCCCGCCGACTCCAGCGCGCCCAGGTATTCGAGCCGCCCGATCGAGGCCAGCCGGGTGGCCAGGCTGTGGGTGAGCCGAGGCCGGGTCGCCGACGGGACCTCCACCACCGCGACCGGCCGCTCCGCCCACTGCCACGCGGCGAGCACCTTGACGCAGGCCTGGAACACGCCGTCCGGGACCTCGCCGTCCTTCGCCGTGGTGCCGACGAGCTCCCGCAGCCGGGTGCCCCAGCCGACGTCGGTGAGCCTGCCGAGCACCTGTCCCGGTTCGGCCTGCTCCGCCGCCGCGATCCGCCCGGACAGCGGGACGTCCAGCCCGGCCATCCCGCTGGGCCACTGTTTGCGTGGGGCCACTTCGACTCCCGGCCGCTCCAGCCGTTCGCGGGTGGCGACCACGCTGTCCTCGGAGACCGTGGTGTCCCAGTGCTCGCCGGTGCAGTTGTCGCACCGCCCGCACGGCGCCGCCTCCGGGTCGTCGAGCTGGCGGCGGAGGTACTCCATCCGGCATTCGGAGGTGCCGAGGTAACCGAGCATCGCCTGCTGCTCGGCTTCACGGGCGGTGGCGACCCTGGCGTACCGCTCGCGGTCGTAGTGCCAGTCCTGCCCGGTGCTCTCCCAGCCACCCTTGACCCGCCGGACCGCGCCGTCGACGTCGAGAACCTTCAGCACCATCTCCAGCCGGGTCCTGGACAGCTCGACGGTGGGCTCCAGCGCGGCTGTCGAAAGTGGACGGTCGGCGTAGGCGAGCGAGTTGAGCACCTGGGTGACCCGTAGCTCGTCCGGGAAGGCGAGCGAGCCGAAGTACGCCCAGATCGCCCTGTCCTCCTCACCGGGGAGCAGCACCACCTCCGCCCGCTCGACACCGCGGCCCGCGCGCCCGACCTGCTGGTAGTAGGCGATGGGGGAGGACGGGGCGCCGAGGTGCACGACGAACCCGAGGTCCGGTTTGTCGAACCCCATCCCGAGCGCGGACGTGGCGACCAGCGCCTTGACCCGGTTTTCCAGCAGATCGTCCTCGGCGGCCTGCCGATCCGCCGGATCGGTCTTCCCGGTGTAGGCCGCCACCCGGTAGCCCCGCTCGGCCAGCAACGAGGCCACGTCGTGCGCCGCCGCGACGGTGAGCGTGTAGATGATGCCGGACCCCGGCAGCTTCTCCAGGTGCTCGGCGAGCCAGGCCAGCCGCGCCTGCGGGGTCGGCAACCGGCAGACCGACAGCCGCAGGCTTTCCCGGTCGAGGCTGCCGCGCAGCACCACGGTGTCCCCGCCGGTGCCGATGCCCAGCTGCTCGGCCACGTCGGTGGCCACCCGGTCGTTCGCCGTCGCGGTGGTGGCCAGCACCGGGACGCCGTCGGGCAGCTCGGCCAGCAGCGTGCGCAGCCGCCGGTAGTCGGGCCGGAAGTCGTGGCCCCAGTCCGAGATGCAGTGTGCCTCGTCGACCACGAGCAGCCCGGCGCTCGCGGTCAGCTTGGGCAGCACGGTGTCGCGGAAGTCCGGGTTGTTCAGCCGTTCCGGGCTCACCAGCAGCACGTCCACCTCGCCCGCCGCCACGGCCGCCTGGACCTGGTCCCACTCCTGCGGGTTCGCCGAGTTCATCGTCGCCGCGTGGATCCCGGCCCGCGCCGCGGCGGCGATCTGGTTGCGCATCAACGCGAGCAGCGGCGAGATGATCACCGTCGGGCCGCTGCCGTGCTCACGCAGCAGTGCCGTGGCCAGGAAGTAGACCGCCGACTTGCCCCAGCCGGTGCGCTGCACGACAAGCGCGCGCCGGTGTTCGGCGACCAGTGCTTCGATCGCCGTCCACTGGTCTTCGCGCAGTGTCGCCTGTTCGCCGGCCAGCGCCCGCAGGAGGGTCTCGGCCCGGTCGCGGAGAGGTGAGGTCGTGTCCACGTCCCCACGTCTACCCCATCCCGCCGACGGAGCGGCAACCGGCGGTGTCGCGAACGGACCGCTCGCGACGGAAACCGGCTAATATGTGACTCAGGTCACATGTCGGGCTGGCGTCATGGGCCGGGGTGTCGTGGGTCTCCCTCGCAGACCGGTTCCCCGCGGGGGGCGGAATCGATCACCCGGCGGGGTCCCCCAGCCCGCCGGAACACGATGCGCGGGTACCCCGGCCGGGGAGCGGCGGGGTACCCGCGCCTCCTCCTCCGCGTCGAAGACCCGGCACTAGTCGACGGGCTTTTCCCAGGTCAGCGAGTACCGGCGGAGCAGGTGTCGCCGATAACGCGCGGTGGGCAGCAGACGTCGCGCCGTAGTCCGCACCTGTCCGTAACTCATTCGAGGGGGCTGGGCGGGCATCCCCGCCGGGCCGTGCGCCCGGCGCGCCACCTTGACGATCCGCACGACCGGGGCCGCCGCGATCGTCACCGCCCAGTCCGCCGCGCTCGCCTCCCTGGCCAGGCCGACCACCACCAGCGTGCCGCCGGGGCGCAGCAGCTCGCGCATGCGGGTGAGAGCCGCCTCGTAGTCCATGTGATGGATCGTGGCCACCGAGCAGACGAAGTCGTATCCCCCGGCGGGGAGATCGGCGGTGAGGAAGTCGCCCGCGAGGAAGGTGAGATCCGGGCAGCCGACGGCGAGTTCGCGGGCGCGCGCGATCATTTCCGGTGACTTGTCGATGCCGGTGACGCGCTTCGCCACTCCGGTGAGCCTGCGCGCGAGCAGCCCGTCCCCGCAGCCGACATCGAGTGCCTCGACGCATCCCTCGGGAACCGCCCGGAGGATGCTCGGATGTCGGGCGACGTTGGTGTTCCAGTAAGGCTTCGGCTCGGCCTCGCGCATCGGGTCAGGGTAAGGGGCAGGCAAAGCTCCTGGACCACGCCTCCGCGCTGCGGGTGCGTGATCTGCCCGGCAGGGCGCCGGCGCGGGTCGCCGCCGGCGGGTCCGGCCGGGTCTGGTAGCGCTCGTCACGTCGCCGGGGGCCGGGACGCCGTTCGGTGTATAGGCTCACCAGTCATGTCACCACGGCGGATCGGGGTCATGGGCGGCACGTTCGACCCCGTGCATCACGGCCACCTCGTCGCGGCCAGCGAGGTCCAGTCGCGGTTCGCGCTGGACGAGGTCATCTTCGTGCCCACCGGCCAGCCGTGGCAGAAGGCCGACCGCGTGGTCACGAAGGCGGAGGACCGGTACCTGATGACCGTCATCGCGACGGCGTCCAACCCGGTCTTCTCGGTCAGCAGGGTGGACATCGACCGCGGCGGCCAGACGTTCACCGTCGACACGCTGCGTGACCTGCACGCCGAGTATCCCGACGACCAGCTGTTCTTCATCACCGGCGCGGACGCGCTGGAGCAGATCCTGACCTGGCACCGCGCCGACGAGCTGTTCACCTACGCGCACTTCATCGGCGTGACCAGGCCCGGCTACCGGCTCAACTCGCATCACCTGCCCAGTGGCAAGGTCAGCCTCGTCGAGGTCACCGCGATGGCGATCTCCTCGACGGCCTGTCGCGAACGTGTCGAGCGGGGCGAGCCGGTCTGGTACCTGGTGCCCGACGGTGTCGTCCGCTACATCGCCAAGAAGGACCTGTACCGCAAGGACGAAGGTGCGTGATGCGCGGCATGTCGGTGCCGCCGGGTACGCTCTTCGGGCGCATCCCCAACGACAAAGGAGCACAGTGGCAGCCACGTCCCAGGCACGGGAGCTGGCCGTAGCGGCCGCGCACGCCGCGGCGGACAAGAAGGCCAGCGACATCGTCGTGCTGGACGTGTCCGAGCAGCTGGTCATCACCGACGCCTTCGTCATCGCCTCGGCCCCCAACGAACGCCAGGTCGGCGCGATCGTCGACAACGTCGAGGAGAAGCTGCGGCTCGCCGGGCACAAGCCGGTCCGCCGCGAGGGCGCTCGCGAGGGCCGCTGGGTGCTGCTCGACTACGTCGACGTCGTGGTGCACGTCCAGCATCAGGAAGCACGCGTCTTCTTCGGTCTCGAACGGCTCTGGAAGGACTGCCCGCGCATCGAGGTCGCCGGGCTGGAAGAGCCCGGCGAGGACGACGGGGCGGACGCGGGGCCGGATTCCCCGTGAACCCGCGGCGGCTGGTGCTGTGGCGGCACGGTGAGACCGACTACAACGCCGCCGGGCGGATGCAGGGGCACCTCGACTCGGCGCTGACCCCGGTCGGCTGGAACCAGGCGCGTTTCGCGGTGCCGGGGCTGGCCCGGTTCTCACCCGAGCTGGTCATCGCGTCGGACCTGCGCCGGGCGACCGACACCGCCACCGTGCTGACCGAGGCGATCGGGGTCCCGCTGCGCATCGACAAGCGGCTGCGGGAAACGCACCTCGGCGAGTGGCAGGGCCTGACCGGCGAAGAGGTCGACAGGGCGTATCCGGGCGAGCGTGACCGATGGCGTGGCGACGCCACCTGGGCCCCGCCCGGCGGTGAGTCCCGGGTGGAGGTCGCCGAGCGTGCCTTCGAGGTCGTCGCGGACCTGTGCCAGCCGAACTCCGGCGCCAGCGACACCGTGCTGCTGGCCACGCACGGCGGACTGATCCTCGCGCTGACCGCGAAGCTGGTGGGCCTGCCGGTCGGGACGTGGCCCGCGCTGGGCGGGATCGTGAACTGCCACTGGGTCGAACTCGTCCGGCGCGACGGGAAGTGGCGGCTACACGCGTACAACGCGGGGATCACCGGCTGACGATGGGGCCGCGCCTGCTGGTGTTCGGCGATTCGCTGAGCTTTCACGGACCCGAGGGACCGTGCGCCGCCGACGAGCCGAGGCTGTGGCCGAACCTCGCGGCCGGGGCGCTCGGGGGCCGTGCCGACCTCGTCGCCGGTTTCGGCTGGACCGCTCGCGACGCCTGGTGGTCGCTCATCGGGGACCCGCGCGTCTGGGCCGATCTGCACCACGTCGACGCGGTGGTACTCGCCGTCGGAAGCATGGACACCCTGCCCTCGCCGCTGCCGACGTACCTGCGCACCGGACTGCGATACCTGCGGCCGGATCCGGTCCGCAGGCTCGTCCGCAAGGCCTACCTCGCCGCGCAGCCGAGGCTCGCCGTCGCGTTGCGAGGGCGTCCCGTCGTGTTGCCCGCGAAGCTCACCGTGCACTACCTCGACACGGCGGTCGGGGCGCTGCGGATCCTGCGGCCGGAGCTGCCGATCTTCGGGATGCTGCCCTCGGTCCACCGTGCCGCTGCGTACGGCGGGGTCCACACGGCACACCCGGGCGCGACCGCCGCGCTGGCCGGATGGGGTACCCGCGCGGGGGTGCCGATGCTGGATCTTCCCTCGGTCGTAGGCGAGCACGTCCGGGGCGGGCACGGGAATCCGGACGGGATGCACTGGGGCTGGGCGGGGCACGCCGCGGTCGGCGACGCGATGGCGGCGCTGATGACGCCGTCCCTCACGCCCGGCCACGTAGGCTGACGCGCGTGTCGGTCGCGGTAGTCACGGATTCCACCGCCCATCTGCCCGAGGGTTTCGCCGAGCGCAGCGCGGTGCGGGTGGTGCCCCTGCACGTCCTCGTGGACGGCGTGGTGTCCCTCGACGGCACCGAGATGGGCCCGTCCGCGCTCGCCGAAGCCCTGGGACAGCGCAAGAACGTCACGACCTCCCGGCCCACACCCGCGGAGTTCGCCGCCGAGTTCCGCGCCGCCTTGGCCGCGGGCGCCGACACCGTCGTGTCCGTGCACCTGTCCCGTGAGCTGTCCGGTACCTGGGAGGCCGCCGTGCTGGCGGCGCAGGAGGTCGGCCCGGACCGGGTGCGGGTGGTCGACTCGCGGACCACCGCGATGGGCCTGGGGTTCGCCGCCCTGCACGCCGCCGGTGCCGCCTCGGCCGGGGCGTCGGCGGCGGAGGTGGAGGCCGCCGCGGTGACGGCCGCCGAGCGGTCCGAGACGTTGTTCGTGGTGGAGACGCTGGAGTACCTGCGCCGCGGCGGGCGGATCGGCCCCGCCGCCGCGCTGCTCGGCACGGCGCTCGCGGTGAAACCCGTGCTGCACATGGCCGACGGCCGGATCCGTCCACTGGAGAAGGTCCGCACGATGAACCGCGCGGTGGCCAGGCTGGTCGAGCTGGCCGTGGCGGCGGCCGGGCAGGGCGAGGTCGAGCTCGCGGTGCATCACCTCGCTTCGCCGGAACGCGCGGTCGAACTCGCGAACCGGCTGGAGGAGGCCGTCCCCGGCTCGTCCGGCTGCGTCGTTTCGGAGATCGGCGCGGTGATCGGCGCGCACACCGGGCCGGGCGTGCTCGGCGTCGTCATCCAGCGCGCGGTCGAACGTCCACAGTAGACACAGCGCCGACCGGGGCTCAGGCGTCGATCGGGTGGGCCGCGGTCACCTCCTGGCTGTGGGCGACGACGTCGAACCACTCGGCGAGCGAGCCGCCGGACAGGTGGTGGGCCGCGTCGTCACGGGGGTCGTACCCGGGGCCGAGCAACCGGGTCTTCGCCGGGCTGTTCAGCCACGCCCGGACCGGGGCGGGGCCCGGGGCGCGGAGATCCAGCAGGTAGGCGTTCAGTCCGGCGTCGCCGAGCACGGTTTCGGCGTAGCCGGTGGGCGGGACGGGGTTGGGGTGCGAAGCCGTTCCGTGGTGGAAGGTCAGCCCCACGGAGACGTGGTGGGACCCGAAGTACTCCCGGAAGTAGCTGCCCGCGCTGCGATGGACGAACAGTTCCGTGCCGGCGGAAATGGTGCGGGTCCCGCTGACCGCCAGATGCGCCATCCCGCCCCAGTAGACGATCCGGTGCCCGGTGCGCTCGTGCCACCGGATCGCGTTGTCGGCCAGCAGCCGTTCGATCTCGCCGAGATCGCCGGGGAGCGGAACGACGTCTCCGGCCGGATTGGCGATGCGCACCGGGTCGCCCGGATGGCCTTCGTTGCGGCGGCGTATCCAGCGGACGACGTCGAGCAGTTCCCCGGTCCGCCAGAACGACCTGGCGCCCGCGAGCAGGGCACGGGGGTCACCGGTTCCGGTGCGCACGTACTCGTCGAGCGCGAGGCTCGTCTCGTCGTCGCCTTCGACGACGAGGGAACGAAACCCGAGATCTTCGACGAGGAATCTCAGCATCCGGTGGGAGAGAACGGAAAGTTCGTGCGTGCCGCGGGCCGACGCGCCGAGCGTGACCAGGGTCGCGTCGCCCACCATGTCG
Organism: Amycolatopsis samaneae; assembly: GCF_039541975.1. Lineage (NCBI taxonomy): Bacteria > Bacillati > Actinomycetota > Actinomycetes > Pseudonocardiales > Pseudonocardiaceae > Amycolatopsis > Amycolatopsis samaneae. The sequence continues at coordinate 178,963 of NZ_BAABHG010000019.1, read as the reverse complement.
CGCAGCGGCGCGAGGTCGTCGAGTGATCCTTCGGGGTCGCGGGTGACCACGGGATGGGCGGTCCGGCCGATCCACGGTGCCGGTGCGTCGAGCGTCGATGTCATGTGAGCATGCTCGAACTTGAACCATGCTTGAAGTCAAGGCCCCGGCGCTCGCGCGGATCCGGTAAACCCTCCATGGTCTCATCCGGGTACGACGGAAGTCGCCCGGCCGGGCGCTCGCCGGGGTGATCTGTCCACAACACCCCCGTTGTCCACAGGCGCGCCGATTTCCCCTGCCGGACGTCTTCCGCCTGCCCTAACGTCGATCGTGTGTTCGACCCAGCCGCCCGGGATCCGGGCCCCTCCGTCAACGCCAGGCTCGCCTGGCTGGCCGACCAGCTGTCCCCGGACGTCCCTGCGGGCCCGGGTGGCAGGCTGGTCCGGCGCTGGCTGCCCGCGGGGCTGGCCGGTGGCTCACCGGGCAGACGCCGGCTCGTGCTCGGCGCCGTCCTTCTCGGCGTCGTGCTGCTGGTGCTCGGTGCGGTGGCGGTCTTCGGCGGCGGGCCCGCCGCCGAGCGGCCCCCGGGGCTGCCGAGCGCGAAACCGGTGGCGGAGCAGGCCCAGCAGCCGAAGGCCGGTCTCGTCGTCAGCGTGGTCGGGCGGGTGCGGGCACCGGGGTTGCACACCCTGCCCGCGGGCGCGCGGGTCGCCGACGCGCTCCGTGCCGCCGGTGGCGCGGAGCCCGGCGCCGACCTGAGCGCGCTGAACCTGGCCCGGCGGCTGGCCGACGGTGAGCAGCTCGCGGTCGGCGTGCCCGCGCCCGCGGCGGCGGGGCCGGGCGGTGCGGGCGGGGCACCGGGCAAGGTCGATCTCAACGCGGCCACCGCCGAGCAGCTCGACACCCTGCCCGGCGTCGGTGCCGTGATGGCCCGTCGGATCGTCGAATGGCGTACCCGGCACGGCGGGTTCGCCAGCGTCGAGCAGCTTCGCGACGTCGAAGGAATCGGTGAGGCGAAGTTCTCGAAGATCCGGGAACAGGTGAGCGTCGGATGACCGCGCGGCTCGGCACCATGGAAACACGGCAGCCACTGCCGTGGTGGCGCGCCCAGGATCCCCGGCTCGTCCCGGCGGCGCTGGCGGTGTGGGGCGTGACGCTGGCGGCGCTGCTCGGCACCTGGTGGGCGGCGGTGGCCGGGGGAGCGGTCACGGCGCTCGCGGGTGCGGTGCTGTTCTGGCGCCGCCCGTCCCGGCGCCCGGCGGCGGGCGCGCTGGTGGTGGCCGGACTGGCGCTGGCGGTCCCGACGGCGATGCGCGTCCACGACGCGGAGCGGGATCCGCTGCGCGCCGCGGCGGCACACGGGGCCCCGGCCGTGCTGCGGGTGGTGGTCACCGAGCGGCCGAAACCCGTCCGCTCGGCCGGGTACGCCGATCGCCAGGCGGGCGCCCGTTCGGTCGTGCTCCCGGCGGAGGTGACCGCGGCGGAGATCGCGGGACGTCCCGCCGAGAGCACCGGCCGGGTCCTGTTGCTCGCCCCGGTCACCCCGTGGTCGGGCATGCTGCCCGGCCAGGTCGTGACGGTCTCCGGGCAGCTCGGGCCCGCCCGTGGCGCGGAGCTGACGGGCGCGGTGCTGTCGGTGCGCGGCCCGCCCGGTGACCCCGGCGCGGCGCCGTGGTGGCAGCGGGCGGCCGAGTCGCTGCGCGCGGGGCTGCACCGGCTCTGCGCCGTCCTCCCGGAGGAGCCGGCCGGGCTGCTGCCGGGGCTGGTGGTCGGTGACACGAGCGCGCTGCCGCCCCGGGTCGAGCACGAGTTCGTCACCTCGGGAATGTCCCATCTGACGGCGGTCAGCGGCGGGAACCTCGCGATCGTCTGTGGCGCCGTGCTGCTCCTGTTGCGCCTGCTGCGGGTCGGGCCGCGTGCTTCGGCGATCGCCGCCGGGGCCTGTCTGGTCGGGTTCCTCGTGCTCGCGGGGCCGGAGCCGAGTGTGCTCCGGGCCGGGGTGATGGGCGCGGTCGGGCTGCTCGCGCTGGCGCTGGGCAGACGTGGCTCGGCCTTGCCCGCGCTGGCCTTTTCGGTCTGCTCGCTGGTGATCTGGGATCCGGCGATGGCGGTCGACTTCGGCTTCGCGCTCTCGGTGCTGGCCACGGCCGGGCTGGTCCTGCTGGCGCCGCGCTGGGCGGACGCGATGGTGCGCCGGGGCGTCCCGCCCGGGTACGCCGAGGGGCTGTCCGTCCCGCTCGCGGCGTTCGTGGTCACCGCGCCGGTCATCGCGGGCATGGCTGGATCAGTGAGTTTGGTGTCGGTGTTGACCAACGTGCTCGCCGCGCCGGTGGTGGCCCCGGCCACCGTGTTCGGGGTGCTGGCCACGGTGGTCGGCCCGTGGTGGCCCGGCGCCGGGACGGTGCTCGTGCGCGTGGCCGATCCGGAGGCGCGCTGGCTGATCCTCGTGGCGCGGCACGGCGCGCGGGCGCCGGGTGCGGTGCTGGACTGGCCCGGCGGCTGGTGGGGAGGTCTGCTCGCGGCGGGCCTGCTCGCGGTCGTGGTGGTGGCGCTGCGGCTGCGCCGGATCCGGGTGCTCGTGACGGTGATCCTGGCCGGGGTGCTGCTGGTGTTCGTCCCGGTGCGGGTGCTCGACCCGGCCTGGCCGCCCGGCGCGTGGGCGATGGTCGAATGCGATGTCGGCCAGGGTGACGCGCTGGTGCTGGCGACCGCGGAGCGCGGGCGGGCGGTGGTCGTCGACACCGGGCCCGAGCCCGGCCCGGTCGACGAGTGCCTGCGGCGCCTCGACGTCGACCGCGTCCCGCTGGTCGTGCTGAGCCACCTGCACGCCGATCACCTGGGCGGGCTGGCGTCGGTGTTCGAGGGCCGGACGGTGGGCGCGGTGGCGGTCGGGCCGGGCCGGGCGCCGGGCTGGGCGTGGCGGCAGGTCGCGGAGGAGGCCGGGCGCCAGGGCGTGCCCCTGCTGGAGCTGGGCGTCGGACAGCGGCTGGAGTGGCCGGGCCTGTCCCTCGACGTGCTGGGGCCCCGGTACGTTCCGGCGCGGTCGGCCGTCGAACAGGACGGGACGATGGTCAACAACAGCTCGGTCGTGCTGCGCGCGGCGACCCCGGCCGGGCGGGTGCTGCTGACCGGCGACGTCGAGCTGGCCGCGCAGGCCGATCTGCTGGCCGGGGGAGCGGACCTGCGCGCGGAGGTCCTGAAGATCCCGCACCACGGGTCACGGTATTCGCTGCCGGACTTCCTCGCGGCCGTCGGGCCCCGCGTCGCGATGGCCAGTGTGGGCGCGGGAAACCGCTACGGGCATCCGAGCAAGTCCACTATGGACGCTCTGATCGCCTTGGGGGCCTTGGTGACCCGCACCGACACCGACGGGGACACCGCGGTGGTGCCGGACGGCGGGGGCCCGGCGATCTCCCGCCGGGGCGAGCCGCGTGGCCCGCCCCGGCGGTGAGCGCGGGCGTCAGTAGCCGAGGGCCTCGCGCACGGCCGCGGCCGACGCCGGGACGGTCGCCTTGGGGCCGATGTGGTTCTCGACCGCGTCGAGCGTCTTGAGGCCGTCGCCGGTGATCAGCAGGACGGTCTCGGCGTCCGGGTCCAGCTTGCCGGTCTCGATGAGCTTCTTCGCCGTGGCCACGGTGACCCCGCCGGCGGTCTCGGTGAAGATGCCCTCGGTACGGGCCAGCAGCCGGATGCCCTCGACGACCTCCTCGTCGGTCACGTCCTCGATCGCGCCGCCGGTGCGGTTGACCACGTCGAGCACGTACGGGCCGTCGGCCGGGTTGCCGATCGCCAGCGAGCGCGCGATGGTGTCCGGCTTGACCGGCTGGACGACGTCGTGCCCGGCGCGGAACGCGGCCGAGACGGGCGAGCAGCCGGTGGCCTGGGCGCCGAACACCTTGTAGGGGCTGGCTTCCACCAGTCCGAGCTGTCCGAGCTCGCGGAAACCCTTGTCCACCTTGGTCAGCTGGGAACCGGAGGCGATCGGCACGACGATCTGTTCGGGCAGCCGCCAGCCGAGCTGCTCGGCGACCTCGAAGGCCAGCGTCTTCGAACCCTCCGAGTAGTACGGGCGGACGTTGACGTTCACGAAGGCCCAGGTCGGCTGCTCGGCGGCGAGTTCGGTGGCGAGGCGGTTGACGTCGTCGTAGTTGCCGTCGACGGCGATCAGCGCGCCGTCGTACACCGCGGTGGTGAGGATCTTGGCGCGTTCCAGCGTCTTCGGGATCAGCACGACCGACTGCCAGCCCGCGCGGGCGGCCGCGGCGGCGACGGCGTTGGCCAGGTTGCCGGTGGAGGGACAGCACAGCACCTCGAACCCGAACTCGCGGGCGGCCGCGAGCGCCACGGCGACGACGCGGTCCTTGAAGGAGTGCGTCGGGTTCCCGGTGTCGTCCTTGACCCAGATCCGCTTGACCCCCAGCGCCTTCGCCAGCCGGTCGGCCCGGACCAGCCGGGTGCCGCCGGGCTCGGTGTTGGGGATCTCCTCGACGTTGGAGGGAACCGGGAGGAGTTTCTTGTAGCGCCAGATGTTCTTCGGGCCGGCCTCGATGTCCTCGCGCCGGACCCGGCCGAAGTCGTAGGCGACCTCGAGCGGCGAGAAGTCTTCGGCGGAGACGAATTCCGGAGCGAGCGGCTGCCGGTGACCCTCTTCCTTCGACACCAGTTCGACGGCCGGGCCCAGGTCCGGGGTCTTGGTGGTGGAGGTCGTGCCGAGGGTTGCGGTCATCGCGAGGTTCCTTTCCTCATCTGCCCCGCCGAAGCGGGCCGGAATTGGCACCGTGTTCGTCAGCTATCCCGCGATCGCGGGATGACAGGCTTGACGCCGGTTGCCGGGGCTTCGTCGGGCCGTTCCCTCTGCCCCTCTGGATGAGCGGTATTCGGTTGTCGGCGCGCCGGTGGGCGCTGCCTCGGGACACACCGTACGGCATCCCGAGCGGCTCGTGCCACGGTGGGCGCTCCGGTGTCACCGGAGCGGGCGCCCCGCCGGGCGGGTGAGAGGATCGGGGGGTGACCGCGCAAGCCACCGCCACCGCGCCCCTGCATCTCGTGCTCGGTGAGGAAGAACTGCTCATCGAACGGGCCGTCCGCGCCGCGCTGGACGCCGCGAAGGCGGCCGATCCGACCGCCGACATGACCAGGACGCGGGTGTCGGAACTCACAGCGCCCGAACTCGCCGAACTGGTGAGCCCGTCCCTGTTCAGCGAGGGCCGGGTGATCGTCCTCGAGGCGGCGCAGGACATCTCGCAGGAGCTGGCCGACGCCGTGCTGTCCTACGTCAAGTCACCCGCGGACGGCATCGTGCTGGTCGTCGTGCACACCGGCGGCGGCCGGAGCAAGGCGGCGAAGGCGCTGCCCGCCGCGCTGCGCAAGGCGGGCGCCGAGATCACCGAATGCGCCAAGCTGACCAAGGCCGCCGACCGGGAGTCGTTCGTCCGCAACGAAATCCGCCGGGCGGGCGGCAAGGCCGACGGCGCCGCGGTGCTCGCGCTGATCGACGCGGTGGGCTCGGATCTGCGTGAGCTGTCGTCGGCGGCGACCCAGCTCGTCGCGGATGCCGGTGGCGTCGTCGACGAGCAGGCCGTGCGCCGGTACCACCGGGGCCGGGCCGACGTCACGGGTTTCGCGGTCGCGGAGAAGGCGGTGGCGGGGGACCGGGCGGCCGCGCTGGAACAGCTGCGCTGGGCGATGCAGCTCGGCGTGCCGCACGTGCTCGTCGCCGACGCGCTCGCGGACGCCGTCCGCACCATCGCCAGGGTTTCCGCCGCCGGGCGGGGCAATCCGAACCAGCTGGCAGGCGAGCTGGGGATGCCGCCGTGGAAGGTGCGCAAGGCGCAGGGGCAGTCGCGCGGCTGGAACGCCGACGGTCTCGCGGCCGCGATGCGCGTCGTCGCGCGGCTCAACTCCGAGGTCAAAGGCGCCGCGGCGAGTCCGGACTACGCGCTGGAACGTGCCGTGAGCGAGGTGGTCGCCGCCAAGGGCGACCGCTGAGCGGACCGACGCGAAAGGCCCCCGGTGACCGAAGTCACCGGGGGCCTTTCGGATGAAGAACGACTCAGAGCGCGTTGGCGCGCTTGGCCATCGCGGACTTCTTGTTCGCGGCCTGGTTGGCGTGGATGACGCCCTTGGTGACGGCCTTGTCCAGCTTCTTGGCGGCGTCGCGCTGCAGCTCGGCGGCCTTGGCCTTGTCCCCGGCCTCGGCGGCCTCGCGGAACTTGCGGATCGCGGTCTTCACCGAGGACCGGATCGCCTGGTTGCGCTGACGCGCCTTCTCGTTGGTGGTGATGCGCTTGATCTGCGACTTGATGTTGGCCACGGGGGCGCTCCTTCTGCACTCGGTGAGTTCGCTGCCGCGTCACTGGGATCGCGGGGATCTCCGTGGCCCCGGCCGCCCTCGCGGGTGGCGGGTTTCCTCCATGACGGAATGCCGCACGGCAACGAACGGAAAGCCTAACAGCCGCCTCCTGGCGGGCTCGCGGCGACCTCGACATGATCGCCGGCGGCCACTACCGTGGGCAGGGTCAGTGCCTAGGGTTCCGCCACCGGCCCGCCACGACGTCACACAACCAGGGCCGGTGGGGCAGGTCCGAGCGGCACCATCGGCGGCTCGGGAGTCCGCCGTTCATCTAACGGGACAAAAGCCTGGAGGACCTGGTTTTCGCGCGCGCGAAAACCGAAAGGGTCCGATGAACGCCACCGCTCTGTCCTTCGTCCTCGTCGCCGCCGTCGTGCACGCCGTCTGGAATCTCGCCGCCAAACGCGTCGGCTACGGCGGCGCCCGGTTCGTCTACCTCTACTACACCGTTTCCGCGGTCGCGCTCCTCCCGGTCACCGCCGTGATGCTGGTGGTGGAGGACGAGCGTCCACAGTGGACGTGGCTGCTGGCGGCGCTGGGCACCTCGCTGCTGCACGTCGGGTACGGCGTGGTCCTGCAGCGCGGTTACGTCGTCGGCGACCTCTCGGTGGTCTATCCGCTCGCCCGCGGCACCGGGCCGCTGCTCTCGGTCTTCGCCGCGGTGGTGCTGTTCGGCGAGCACCCCGGCTGGCTCGGGCTGGCCGGGGCGCTCCTGGTGGTCACGGGCGTGCTGGTGATCAGCACCGGCCGCCGGGACGGGGAGACCGACCCGCGAGCCCGCCGGGCCGGGATCGGCTACGGCGTGCTCACCGGCGCGTTCATCGCGGGCTACACACTGTGGGACGCGCACTCGGTGACCGGTCTCGCCGTGCCGCCGGTCGTCTACTTCGGGCTGGGCTCGGTCATCCAGTCCCTGATGCTGATGCCCTACGCGTTCGCCGACCGGCCGCTGCTCGGCAGGCTGTGGCGGGAGCACAAACGTGAGACGCTGCTCGTCGGCCTGCTGTCCCCGGTGGCCTACCTGCTGGTGCTCTACGCGCTGCGGATCGCCCCGGTGAGCCTGGTCGCCCCGGCGCGCGAGCTGAGCATCGTGCTGGGCGGGCTCGCGGCCTGGCTCGTGCTGGGCGAGGCGAACGCGGTGCGCAGGCTCGCCGGTTCCGTGATCGTGTTGTCCGGCATCGCCGCGATTGCGATGGCCTGAACCAGCGGGTAGGGATTGAGCCCATGGAAGTGCTGAGCAGCCGGTTTCTCATCCACCCGCGGGACCTCGCGGCGTCCACCGCGTTCTACCGCGACACCCTCGGGCTGGCGATCGACAAGGAGTTCCCCGGCGGCACGGTGTTCTTCCTCGGCCACGGCTCGCTGGAGATCGTCGGCAGCGCGAGCACCGGGCCGAGCCCGGACGTCGCGCTCTGGATCCAGGTCCGCGACCTGCCCGCCACCCTCGCCGAACTCGCCGCTCGCGGGGTGACGCCGGCGCGGGAGGCCCGCCGGGAGCCGTGGGGGCTCGACGAGGCGTGGATCGCCGATCCCGACGGCACCCGCATCGTGCTGGTCGAGGTGCCCGCCGAGCATCCGCTGCGCACCGATCCGCGGAGCTGGGACTAGCGCGGGTGCCTCAGCCCCCTGGCCTGACGGCCCGCAGCTGGGCGGCGAGCGGGGCGAAGCCCGGCGGTTCCCAGGTCCAGGTCTGGAGGTCGGTGAACCCGGCGTCCGCGGCCTCGCGGGCGAGGACGTGCCGGGGCACCGGCAGCCACTTCTCGTGCGTGGAGAGCAGCAGCCTGCCGCCCGGCCGCAGTACGCGGTACAGCTCGGCGAAGCCCGCCGCGCGGTCGGGCCACAGCTGGACGTTGTTCACGCTGAGCACGACGTCGACGGACTCGCCGGGCTCCCCGGTCTCCTGGGCGGACCCGGTGCGCAGTTCGGCGTCCGCGCAGCGTTCGGCGCACCTGGCCAGCATGGCGGGGGACGGGTCGACGCCGGTCACGCGGCGGGCCGTCTTCGCCGCGGCGGCCAGCCCGACGCCGGGGCCGGGCCCGACCACCAGCACGGACTCGTCACCGGTGATCTTCGCGAGTTCGACGACGCGGTGCTCGGTCGGGCCGTTGGAATGGGCCATGACCAGCGAACCGAGTCTGCCGAGCAGCCCGCGGGGATGTCCGAACGCGCGGTCCAGCACCCCCTCCAGGGAACCGGCGGGCGCCGGGGGTGGAACAGGTGCGGACGAGGGGGAAATGCTCATACTTCGAGGGCACCACGTGCCGTCGCGGCCCGCATCGGGGATGACCCCCACTCACACCCGGAGCTCCATGGGACCATAGGGGTGGCCATCCCCGACCTTTCCCGAGGATCACACGAGTGAGCACGTTCGCTGACACGACCTTCACCCCGCCGGAGCTCATCCGGAACTTCTGCATCATCGCCCACATCGACCACGGAAAGTCGACACTGGCGGACCGGATGCTGCAGCTCACCGGGGTGGTCGAGGCGCGGGCCATGCGCGCTCAGTACCTCGACCGCATGGACATCGAGCGGGAGCGCGGCATCACGATCAAGGCGCAGAACGTGCGCCTGCCCTGGCAGCTCGACGGCCAGGACCACGTCCTGCACATGATCGACACCCCCGGCCACGTCGACTTCACCTACGAGGTCTCTCGCGCGCTCGAAGCGTGTGAGGGCGCGATCCTGCTGGTCGACGCCGCGCAGGGCATCGAGGCGCAGACGCTGGCCAACCTGTACCTGGCGCTGGAGAACAACCTCCAGATCATCCCGGTGCTGAACAAGATCGACCTGCCCTCGGCCGACCCGGACAAGTACGCCGCCGAGATCGCGCACATCATCGGCTGCGAGCCCTCGGACGTGCTGCGGGTCTCGGCGAAGACCGGCGCGGGCGTCGGCGAGCTGCTCGACGAGGTCGTCCGCCAGGTCCCGGCGCCGCAGGGCGACGCCGACGCCCCGGCGCGCGCGATGATCTTCGACTCGGTGTACGACACCTACCGCGGCGTGGTCACCTACATCAGGGTCGTCGACGGCAGCATCACCCCGCGCGAGCGGATCCGGATGATGTCCACCGGGGCCACGCACGAGCTGCTGGAGGTCGGCATCATCTCGCCGGAGCCCAAGGCCAGCAAGGGCCTCGGCGTCGGCGAGGTGGGCTACCTCATCACCGGGGTGAAGGACGTCCGCCAGTCGAAGGTCGGGGACACGGTGACCTCGGAGCGCAAGGGCGCCGCCGAGCCGCTTGCCGGGTACCGCGAGCCGAAGCCGATGGTCTATTCGGGGCTCTACCCGGTGGACGGCTCGGACTACCCCGAACTGCGCGAGGCGCTGGACAAGCTCCAGCTCAACGACGCCGCGCTCACCTACGAGCCGGAGACCTCGGTGGCGCTCGGGTTCGGGTTCCGCTGCGGCTTCCTCGGCCTGCTGCACCTGGAGATCACCCGCGACCGGCTGGAGCGGGAGTTCGGGCTCGACCTGATCTCGACCGCGCCGAACGTCGTCTACCGCGTGGTGCTGGAGGACGGGAACGAGGTCACCGTGACCAACCCGTCGGACTGGCCGACCGGGCTCAAGATCTCCGAAGTACACGAGCCGGTCAGCAAGGTGAGCATCCTCGCGCCTTCGGAGTTCGTCGGCACCATCATGGAGCTGTGCCAGACCAAGCGCGGTGTCCTGCTCGGGATGGACTACCTCTCCGAGGACCGCGTCGAGCTGCGCTACAACCTGCCGCTCGCCGAGATCATCTTCGACTTCTTCGACACGCTGAAGTCGCGTACGCGCGGCTACGCCTCGCTCGACTACGAGGAGGCGGGCGAACAGGTCGCCGACCTGGTCAAGGTCGACATCCTGCTGCAGGGCGAAACCGTCGACGCGTTCTCCGCGATCGTGCACAAGGACGCCGCCTACACCTACGGGAACCGGATGGCGACCCGGCTGCGCGAACTCATTCCGCGCCAGCAGTTCGAGGTGCCGATCCAGGCGGCCATCGGCTCGCGGATCATCGCCCGCGAGACCATTCGCGCGATCCGCAAGGACGTGCTCGCGAAGTGCTACGGCGGTGACATCTCGCGGAAGCGGAAACTGCTGGAAAAGCAGAAGGAAGGCAAGAAGCGGATGAAGACCGTCGGCCGGGTCGAGGTCCCGCAGGAGGCATTCGTCGCCGCACTGTCCACTGAGGACAACGGAAAGAACAAGAAGTAACCTTCGACGTTCTGGCGCCCCGTCTCACACGATCGAGTGAGGCGGGGCGTCCTCGTCTCTTCCGGCGCCGTTTCTGTCGGTCCCTCCTGGTGTGCTCTGGTCAAAGCCTGGGAAGGAGGGCACCATGACGGTTATGACGGACATACGGTATCCGGCCGGGTCGGGCCCCAAGACGGTGCGCGACCTCGAGGGGATGCCGGATGACGGCCGACGCTACGAACTCATCGACGGGATGCTCCTCGTGAGCCCCGCGCCGGGCCGCAGACATCAGACGATCGCTTATCGCCTCTACGGTGTGCTGGAGGCGGCCTGCCCCGTCCGGTTCGAGGTGGTGGGTGCGCCGTACGCGATCCACATCGGCGATCGGATCGAGTTGCAGCCGGATGTCTTGGTGGGCTGGGAAGAGGACTTCACCGAGAAGGATCTTCCGCGAGCGCCGGTGCTCGCGGTCGAGGTGCTGTCGCCGAGCACGGTGCTCTACGACCTGAACGACAAGAGGGTCGCGTACGAGCGGCTGGGCACTCCGAGCTACTGGGTGATCGATCCGGCCGAGCCCGAACTGACCGTGTTCGAGCTGGATGAAGACGGCCAGTACCAGCAGGTCGCGAAGGCCGCCGGGGACGAGCCGTTCGAGGCCGAGCGGCCGTTCCCGGTGCGGATCGTCCCGCGCGACCTGCTGGGGCGGCTGGCGGAGCGCTGATCAGGTCCGGTTGCGCAGGATCCGGTCCGCCCGGACGAACACCGCCACCCGGCGTTCGGCGGCCATCACGCGGTCGTACTCGTCCCAGTCGTCGTGGGTGCCCGTCGCGGCGATGAACACGTCCCGCAGCAGCTTCGGCAGCCCGGCGGCGTCGAAGGCGGGGTCCGGGTCGTCTGGTCCGATCAGGTGAACCGGGCCGTCGGCCGAACCCCAGTCCCAGCCGTGGCGGAAGGCCAGGCTCGCGTGTCCGGCCCGGCGCAGCAGCTTCAGCTTGTACGCGTCACCCCGCGCCACGAAGGCGACGCTGGTCGCGCCCGTCACCGGGTCGTCGATCACCCCGGCGTTGACGAGCGTGGAATGCACCGTCCCGTCGGCGCGGGTGGTCGCGATCGTGGCCAGGCCGTGTTCCCGTACGGACAGCGCGCGGAGGTGATCCAGGTCATCGCTCATGCGATCGCCTCGCTCCGCGAGACAGTGTTCAATCCCTTTTGGCGCATGACAACCATGATTCGCTCGCAAGCGTCGCTCATGTCCGTGCCCAACGCGGTGCGGTCCGATCCTGTTCCGGGCCGCACCGGAGAACGCCCGGACGGGCGTTCTCCGGTCGGTGGTCAGCAGACGCCGTCGTCGCGCCAGACGCCCCAATCACCGCCGGCGCCGGGTTCCTCGCCCTTCGTCCACCACTTGGCGGTCCACTTGTGCCCGTTGTGCGAGACGGTGTTGCCGCCGGTGTAGACGGATCCGCTGTCCCACGCGGGCAGGGTGCAGGTGCCCGGGGTACCGCCGTTGTCCCACGGGATCTGCGCCGAGCGGTAGAAGTTCATCGACTGCGCCTCCCAGCGCGGGCCCTGTGCCCCGAGCCGGGTCCGGAACGCGTTCCAGTTGTGCGTCGACCACGGCGACCAGCCGAGTTCGGCGTGCGCGGCCAGCCGGGGGAAGGCGAGCAGGTCGATGTGGGCCGGGGTCACCACGGTTTCGGTCCACAGTGGAGACTCGACGCCCCGTACCGCGGATTCGCCGACCCCGGACAGGTACGCGCCGGGATTCCACTCGTAGGCGTCCTTCACCTCGATGTACCCGGCCCAGTTGAGCCCGATCGGCGTGCTGGCGTTGTACTTCATGTCCAGGTACGCCTTGTTCGCCGGGGACATGATCACCTTGCTGCCCTTGGCGACCGCCTTGGCCACGCCGGCGTCGGAGGTGGTGGTGCCCCAGAACTGCGGGCTGGCGTTCGCGGGCAGATCGGCCTTGGCGATGTCGTGCCAGCCGTTCGCCTGCTTGCCGTTGGCCGCCACGATCGGCAGCACCTTGCCGATGAACTTGAGGTAGTCCGGCTGCGAGGTCGCCGCCGCCTCGTCCCCGCCGATGTGGAAGTACGGGCCGGGGGTCAGCTCCGCGATCTCGCGGATGACGTCGGAGACGAACTTGTAGGTGATGTCCTTCGAGATGCACAGCGAGCTGTAGCCGACCTCGATGTCGGTACGCAGCGGCGGCGCGACGCCGTTGCAGTTCAGCTCGGCGTAGGAGGCCTGCGCCGCGTTGGTGTGCCCCGGCATGTCGATCTCGGGAATGATCGTGATGTGCCGCGAGGCCGCGTAGTTCACCAGGTCGGTGTACTGCGCCTTCGTGTAGTACCCGCCGGGGCCGCCGCCGACCTGCGTGCTGCCGCCGTAGGTGGCCAGGCGCGGCCAGCTGTCGATCTGGATCCGCCAGCCCTGGTCGTCGGCGAGGTGCAGGTGCAGATGGTTGATCTTGTACTGGGCGAGCTGGTCGAGGTACCGCTTCACGGTGTCGACGGGGTGGAAGTGCCGGGCGACGTCGAGCATCGCGGCCCGGTAGCCGAAGCGCGGATAGTCGAGGATGTTCGCGCCGGGCACGGCCCACGGGCCCGGTTGCGTGGTCGGGCTTTCGATCTTGCCGGGCAGCAGCTGGCGCAGCGTCTGCACCCCGGCGAACAGGCCGTCGGCGGTGTTCGCGCGGAGCACCACCGAGCCGGCCGTGGAGTTCAGCTGGTAGCCCTGGTCGCCGACCTTCGCGTCGGCGCCGGACAGCAGCAGGGAGACGCCGTCGGCGGGGGTGCCCGCGGCGTCGGAGACCGGCAGCGGGAAACCGGTGGAGCGGCGGAGGACACCGGCGAGGTATTCGCCGACGTCCTTGGCGGGGGCGGAGCCCGCTTCGGTGTGGATCTTGGTGGTTTCGGTCAGCGCGTAGCTGACGCCGTCGAGCGCCTGGACGGAGACCGGGACGGGGACGATCGACTGCAGCGGCGGGGTGGCCGCGGCGGCGGTGCCTGCCGTGGTGGCACTCGCCGTGCCGACGAGCAGGGTCAGTGCGGCGAGCGCGTGACCGAGCCGCCGCGTGCGGGTTTTCTTCACGGGAGTCCTCCTGGCGTGAAGGGGACGCGGCGCCGGTGCCGCGCCTGTCCGGATCGTCGCACTTCGCCGGAGACAGGTCTAGACCACTTTGCAGCAATTCGTGATCCCGCTCGCTCCCGCCGGGAACGGTCCGTGCCGGAGAACTACCCTCGGTGGCATGTTCGAAGATCTCGATTTCCCGGTGATCGCGGCCCCGATGGCGGGCGGCCCGACGACACCCGCGCTGGTCGCGGCCGTGACGAGGGCGGGTGGCTTCGGTTTCCTCGCCGGGGGCTACCTCACGCCACAGGCGCTCGCCGAGCGGATCGACGAGACCGCCGCGCTGACCACGGGCACGTTCGGGGTCAACCTGTTCGTCCCCGGCCCCCGGGCCGCCGTGGACGTCTCCGCGCACCGCGAGCGCATGCTCGCCGAGGCCCGCCGCTACGGCGTCGAGCCCGGCGAGCCGCTGTGGGACGACGACGCGTACCTCGGCAAGTTCGAGGTCGTCGCCGAGCGGCGGATCCCGGTGGTGTCCTTCACCTTCGGGATGCCCGGTGCGGCCGACATCGCCCGCCTGCGCGAAAACGGCAGCAAGGTCCTCGTCACGGTGACTTCGCCGAGGGAGGCCGAACTCGCCGCCGCGGCGGGCGCGGACGCGCTGGTCGTGCAGGGGTTCGAGGCGGGCGGGCATCGCGGGCTGTTCGCCGACGACCCGGCCTCGCCCACCGGTGGCGAGACCTACGGGCTGCTGTCGCTGCTGCGGCTCGTCGCGGCGCGGGTGGACCTGCCGCTGGTGGCCACCGGCGGGCTGGTGCACGGCGCCGACGTCGCCGCGGTGCTGGCCGCCGGCGCCGACGCGGCGCAGCTGGGCACGGCCTTCCTGCGGGCCGACGAGGCGGGGACCTCGGCGCCCTACCGCGCCGCGCTGGCCGAACGCGCCAGGGCCACCGCCGTCACCCGCGCGTTCAGCGGCCGCCCGGCGCGCGGGCTGGTCAACCGGGTGCTCACCGAGCTGTCCGCGCAGGCGCCGGCGGCCTATCCGCAGCTGCACCACATCAGCCGCCCGGTGCGCGCCGCGGCCGCGAAGGCGGGCGACCCGGAGGCGCTTTCGCTGTGGGCCGGGCAGACCTACCCGCTCGCCGCCGAGGGGCCCGCGGAGTCCATTGTGGAGCGTCTGCGGACGGAGGCGCGCGCCGCGGCCGACCGGCTGTCCCGGCTGCGGAACTGAATCACCACAAACGAAATCGGGCCGCACCCCGGGTGGGGGAGCGGCCCGCTTTTCGTGGTGCGGGGCTATTCCGCGGCCTTGGCCTCTTCGGCGGCGGGCGGGTTGTTGAGCACCGAACGACGTCGTCCGTAGGCGAAGTAGATCACCATGCCGATGGCGAACCAGATCGCGAACCGCAGCCAGGTCTCCGGCTGGAGGAACGTGATGAGCCAGATCGAGAACACGACCCCGATGATCGGCACCACCGGCATGCCCGGCGTCTTGAACGTCCGCTTCAGCTCGGGCCGCTTGTAGCGCAACACGATCACCGCGACGCAGACGACGATGAACGCGAGCAGGATGCCGATGTTGGTCAGCTCCGCGGCCTCGCCGATCGGTAGGAACCCGGCGATGACCGCCGAAGCGCCCCCGAGCACCCAGGTCATCCGGCTCGGCACCTTGCGCACCGGATGCGCCTTGCCGAACCACTTGGGCAGCAGCCCGTCCTTGCTCATCGCGTAGCCGACGCGGCTGGCGCCCATGAGGAAGGTGAACAGCACGGTGAGGATGCCGAGGATCGCGCCGACCGCGATCACCGCGCCCAGCCACGGCATGCCGATGCTCTTGAACGCCGCGGAGAACGCGGCCTCGGCGCTGATGTCCTTGTAGTTCACCATGCCGGTGAGCACCAGGCAGGCCAGCACGTAGAGCACCATCGAGATGGCCAGCGAGTAGATGATCGCCTTGGGCATGTGCTTCTGGGAGTCGACGGACTCCTCGGCCGCGGTCGACATCGCGTCGTAGCCGAACACCGCGAAGAACACCGTCGCCGCGCCGGTGAACGCGCCGGAGAGGCCGAACGGGAAGAAGTCGGCGTAGTTGCCGCTGTTGATGTGGAACGCGCCGACCACCACGACCAGGACCACCAGTCCGACCTTCAGGTACACCAGCAGCGTCTCGAACCGCGCGGCGCTCTTCATGCCCTGGTTGAGGATGTACGCGATCAGCAGGCACAGCAGGACCGCGAACAGATTCACCTTGTACGAGCCGGGCGCGACCTCGCCGACCTTCTCGCTGCCCGGCGCGCCGGACATCCACAGCGGTAGCTTGACGTGCAGGAAACCGAGCAGGTCGTTGAAGTAGCCGGAGATCCCGATCGCCACCACGGACACGATCGCGGTGTACTCCAGCAGCAGGTCCCAGCCGATGAACCAGCCGACCACCTCACCCAGCACCGCGTAGCCGTAGGTGTAGGCCGAACCGGCCTTCGGGATGAGCCCGGCGAACTCCGCGTAGGAGAACGCCGCCGCCGCGCTCGCGACACCCGCGATCAGGAAGGAGATGAGCACCGCGGGTCCGGCCGTCTTGTTGGCCACCGCGCCCGCGAGAGAGAAGATTCCCGCCCCGATGATGCCGCCGACCCCGATCGCGGTGAGCTGCCACAGGCCCAGCGTCCGGTTCAGCCCACCTCCTTCGGAGCTGGCGATCTGGTCGATCGGCTTGCGCCGGAAAATTCCGGAGCCCGTGCCGAAGCTCTCTGGAGCGGACATCACTGTCTCCCAAACGGTTTGTGCGAGGGAGCCCGGGGTACGGGCTCAACGCGGCACCGTACTGTATGTCACCCGGGATCACACCCGATCGGGTGACGGTCGGGGGTTTTCAGCCGACCGCTGTGCCCTTGCGCGCGTCCGGCGACGTCCCGGCGCGCTTCGCCTGTGCCGTCCGTACCGCGCCGGTGGCGAAGAACGAGAGCAGCTCGGCGATCTCGGGCGGGTCGTCCAGCTGCGGGCAGTGGCCCCAGTCCTCGCGCACCAGCAGCCTGCTGTGCGGGACGAGGCTGTGCAGCTGCCGCCCCGACCGGGCGGTGACCAGCTTGTCCTTGCCGCAGGCCACGACCAGCAGCGGGATCCGCACGGCGTCGAGACGGTAGGCGTCGGCGAGCTCGGCGACCAGCTGCCTGGCCTGCTCGAGCCGGGCGGTGGTGGCGCGGTAGTCCGGGAACAGCGAGGTGAAACGGCGGACCTGGGACTCGTCGGCGGCGCCCGCGTCGGCGTAGAGCAGCCGGGGCACGACCTGCTCGGCGACCTTGCGGACCAGGAAACCCGGCACCGGGACCGGCAGCGACGAGTACAGCCGCAGCGGCAGCGGGTAGCGCCCGACCGCGCGGACCAGCCACGAGTCGGCGAAACCGGGCGCCGCGATGGACACCACCCCCGCGATCGGGAGCCGGGGCTGCTGTGCCGCGCGCAGGCTCATCGTCCCGCCGAGCGAGTTGCCGGCCAGCACCACCGAGCCGAGCACGGCCTGCTCCCGGATGACCGCGGTGGTGAACGCGTCGAGCTGCGGCAGGATCGGGCCGGGACGCAGCGGCTGCGCGTCACCGAAACCGGGCAGGTCGACCGCGATCGCCGGGATGCCCGCCTCGGCGAGTTCGGCCAGCACCGGACGCCAGGTGTCCGCGCTGTCGCAGTAGCCGTGCAGGAGGACCAGGCGCGGCGCGGTCACCGTCTCCGCGGCGGCCCGCCGACGGGAACGGCGCCCGAGCGGGCGCCGCACCGGCTCCGGCTCGCAGGCGGGGTGACCGACCTCCAGCACCCGCGTCCTGACCCCGGCGTAGCGCCGGAAGGAGACCCGGACCGGATCCGGGTCGGTGCTGGGCCGGCCGCCCGGTCCAGCCGGTGCGGGCCGCTGCGTCGCGGTCATGTCACCAGGTTAACCAGCCATGGTCGAGTTCCGGTGGATTTCCGGTGGTAACAAACGGGTTTCGAACCGGAGTCCGTGGAGAATTCTCGACCTCGCCGGGCGTGCGGTTGCTCGCTGGTCAGCGAGTGAAGACGATCTTCCCCGCGGTGTCGCCGTCCAGCATGGCCTGGAATCCCTTGGCGGCCTCGCCGAAGGGCAGCTCGCTGCCGATCTGCGGGCGGACGCCGGTCAGTTCGAGGTAACTGAGCAGGTCGGCCAGCTCGTCCCGGGTACCCATGGTCGACCCGGCGACCCGCAGCTGGAGGAAGAAGACCCGCTGCAGTTCGGCGTGCGCGTCGGGGCCGCTGGTGGACCCGGAGACCACGATGATGCCGCCCGGCTTGAGCGACTTCACCGAATGCGACCAGGTCGCCTTGCCGACGGTCTCGAACACCGCGTCGACCCGTTCCGGCAGCCGTGCCCCCGGCTCGAACGCCTGGTGCGCGCCGAGCTCGACCGCGAGCGCGCGCTTGGCCTCGGTCCGCCCGGTGACCCACACCCGGATCCCGGCCGCCTTGCCGAGCTGCACCAGCGCCGTCGAGACGCCGCCGGAGGCACCCTGCACGAGCATCGTCTGGCCCGGCCGCAGTCCCGACTTGACGAACAGCATCCGGTAGGCGGTGAGCCAGGCGGTGCCCATCGTGGCGGCCTCGGCGAAGGACAGCCCGGCGGGCTTCGGCACGACGTTGCGGGCGGGCACCACGACCTGGTCGGCGAAGGTGCCCTGGTGCTTCTCGGTGAGCAGCGTGCGCTTCGGGTCGAGCGTGTCGTCGCCCTGCCAGCCGGGCGCGTTGATCACCGAGTGGATGACGACCTCGCTGCCGTCGTCGAGGGTGCCCGCGCCGTCGCAGCCGAGGATCATCGGGAACTGCTCGGGCTTGATGCCGACCCCGCGCAGGGTCCACAGATCGTGCATGTTGAGGCTGGCGGCCTTGACGTGCACCCGGACCCAGCCCTCGGGGACGGTGGGATCCGGCCGCTCGCCGACGACGAGCGAGTCCAGCGGGCTTTCGGCGTTGGGTTCCTGCGCGTATACGGCGAACATGCCTGCAACGTACCGCCCCGCACGGCGGTGTGGCGCGGGACGCGCGTAGGCTCACATCCGTGTTCGCAGGGCTGGCCGACTGGTGGGACAGCGCCGAGCTGTGGCTCGCGCAGGCCTCGTTCCCGGTGCAGTTCGTGCTGGTCATGGCCGTCGTGGTGCCGTTGTGCCTCGTCGCGGCGTGGGCGATCGACAAGCTGGTCGAGCGCTTCGCCCGCCGCTTCGGCCCGGCCCGTGACGATGATCGTCCCGGCCCCTCCTAAGCTGGCCAACCATGGTCAACCGAAGGCGGATCACCGCCGCACTGGTCGGGCTCCTCGTGCTGGTGCTCGGGGGCTGGCTGGTGAAGAGCCAGCTCAGTGACTCCCCGTCCGCCGCGCCGTCGTCCTCCCCGTCGGCCCCCGCCTCGTCCGGTGCTGGCGCGCCCGCCAAGGGCGGCGTGTCGAACGCGAAGCTGCCCGGCACCGACTCGGGGCTGCCGGTCAAACCGCTGTCCGCCCTGCCGTCGCAGGCCGCGGACACCTGGAAGCTGATCGAGAAGGGCGGGCCGTACCCCTACCCGCGCAACGACGACGTCGTGTTCGAAAACCGCGAGAAGGTGCTGCCGCGCAAGCAGTCCGGGTACTACCACGAGTACACCGTGAAGACGCCGGGCAGCCCGGACCGCGGGCCGCGCAGGCTGGTGACCGGGCAGGCGAAGGAGCTGTACTACACCGAGGACCACTACTCCTCGTTCGTCGTCGTGGACCCTGCCCGGTGAGCGAGCAGGAGGCGCGGACCGCCGCGGAAAACGCTTTCGCGCGGGGCGCGTTCCCGCACACCGTCGACGGCGGTCGCGCGGCCGACAAGGCGGGCACACTGGCCGCGATCGCCGAGGCACTGTCCTTTCCGGACTACTTCGGGCACAACCTCGACGCGCTCTACGACTGCCTGACCGACCTGTCCTGGCTCCCGCCGGGCGAGCACGTGCTGATCTGGCCGGGCTCGGACCTGCTGCGGACCGCCGACCCGAAGTCCTACCTCGCGATCCGGAGCGTGCTCTCGGACGCGGTGCGCGCGCTCGGGCCGGGCCGCCTCACCGTGGTGCTCACCGGGACCTGATTCCGCGCGGCTCGCGGACCGAGATGCGCTCTGAAGGACGCCTTCAGCGCATCGAGCGCACCGAAGGCGTCCTTCAGCACCCGGCCTGACCGCAGCAAGAGCCTTCTAATCTCTAGGTCGCAGGTTCGAGCCTCGCGGGTCAGTCCTGCGGGACCCAGTTCGGCTTGCGCTTCTGGGCGAAGGCGAGGATGCCCTCCTGGCCTTCCTCGCTGGCGAACAGGCTCGCCGAGAACGATGTCATCGCCTCGAAGCCGTCGCTCGGCGTGGCCGGGCGCGGCTTGCTCAGCAGTTCCTTGGTCAGCGCCAGCGCCTTCGGCCCGCCGAGCGTGAGCGCCTTGACGAACCGGGCGACCTCGGCGTCCAGCCGGTCGGCGGGGACGGCGGAGTTGAGCAGCCCGATCTCGGCCGCGCGCCGCGCGTCGAAGGTGTCGCCGGTGAGGAAGAGTTCGTGCGCGGCGCGGGCGTTGAGGCGGGGGAGCACGGTCAGCGAGATGACCGCGGGCACGACGCCGATCCTGACCTCGGTGAAGGCGAACGTCGCCTCCTCCACGGCCACCGCGATGTCGCAGGCGGCGACCATGCCGATGCCGCCGGCGCGGGCGGGCCCGGCCAGGCGCGCGACGACCGGTTTCGGGCTCGTCCACAGCTGGTCGAGGATCTTGGGGAACTCGTTGACACCCTGGTCACCGGTCCCGGCGCCGCGGGCTTCCTTGAGGTCCATGCCCGCGCAGAACACCGGCCCGGTGTGGGTGAGCACGACGACCCGCACGGCGTCGTCCCCGGCCGCCTTCGCCAGCGATTCGCTCAGCTCGCGCCGGAGCTGCGCGGACAGCGCGTTGCGGTTGTGCGGGGAGTCGAGCGTGATCGTGGCCGTGCCGCCTACCACGTCGTAGTGCACCAGTTCGTCAGCCATGGTCACACCCTCGCACATCCGGCCGCCGGGTTCGGTGTGACGTCCGCCGGGCCGTCCCCGGGCGGCGAGGTTACGACGTCGCTCGGACCGGACTGGGACCGGACTGGGACATCGCGTCCCTAGGTTTCACCGTCATGAAACCCCAATACCGCTTGACCACGACAGCCATGATCGGTGTCTGCGCGGCGCTGGTGTCCGGCACGGGGATCGCCGCGGGCGAACCCGTGGCGGGTACCGGAGACTACGACGCCCTGGACTACGCGGTGTCCCTGGAATACCGGTCCGGTACTCGGGAGATGGCCGGTACCACCACGCTGAAGGCCAGGGCCGCCGAGCCACTGTCCGGGTTCGCGCTGGACTTCGCCGGCGGGAAGGTCGGCGAGGTCACCGTGGACGGCAGGCCGGCCGGATTCGAGACCAGGGGCGAGAAACTACTCGTCTTCCCGCATCGGCTGGCCGGTGGTACGGAGTTCACCGTCACGGTGGACTACCTGGTCACCAGGACCAATGGGCCGGACGGACACGGACCGTGGCGGGAAATCGAGGACGGCTTCGCCCTCGGGCCCCAGATGTACGAGACGATGCACCACGTTTTCCCGTGCAAGAACGACATCGCGGACAAGGCTACCTACACCTTCACCATCACCGCTCCCGCCCGCCTCACCGGCATCGCCACCGGGGACCTGATCGCGACCACCCCGCTCGGCGGGGACCGCACGGCCCGCACGTACCGGATGGCCTACCCGATGCCCGTCGACGACGGCCAGATCGCCGTAGGCCCCTACTCGTGGATCACCCGCGGTGGTCCGGACGGGGTGACCATTCGCGATGTCGTGCCGACCGCGCAGGCCGATCGGTTGCGCGAGACGCTGGCCAGGACCGATGACCAGCTACGGTGGCTGACCGCGAAACTGGGGCCCTATCCGTTCGGCACCTACGGAATCTTCGCCCCGCTGGGCACCATAAGTCCTTTTGAGAGCCAGACGATGAGCACGATCCAAGCGGCCACGCTGTCCGCGGGCCCCGCGGACTACGTGCGCGTACACGAGCTGACCCATCAGTGGTTCGGTGCCTCGGTCACGCAGAAGACCCTCGCCGACAACTGGATCGCCGAAGGGCACGCCCACTTCTACGGAGCCTGGTACGACGCCGGACAATCCCGTCCCGGTTCCGAAGATGCCTTCGCCGACAGCATGCGGATGTTCTACGGCATCGATCAGAAGACACGTGACAGGGAAGGACCGCCCGCCGCGCCGAAGCCGATCTCCGGCCAGACTCAGCGCGCTGGCGGCGCACTGGCCCTCTATGCCCTGCGCCAGACGGTGGGCCCGCGGATGTTCGAGGAGATCGAGCGTGCGGTCGCCGCCCGGTTCAAGGGCGGGTTGGCGTCCACTGCCGACTACATCAAGACCGCGCGCGAGGTCGCCGGCCGCGATGTCACCGCGCTGCTCACCGACTGGCTGTACGCGAAGAAGACCCCGCCGATGCCCGGCCATCCCGACTGGAAGCCCGACGGCGCCGCGTCCTGATCGCCGCGAAGGAAGGAGAAAACGTTGAAACGAAGCTCACTGACAGCGGGCGCGGTGCTCGCCTGCATGATGCTCGGCGTGTCCGTCGCCTCCGCCGGTGTCGGTAGTGACGGTATCGGCGACCCGTATTGGCCGCAGGACGGCAATGGGGGATATCGCGTCTCCGACTACGACGTGAAAGTGGGTTACGACCCGGCGAAACCGGACGAGCTCACCGGCGACACCACGGTGTCGGCCACCGCGACCGAAGCACTGGACCGGTTCGATCTGGACTTCACCAGGGCCTTCGACATCTCCTCGGTCACGGTGAACGGTACCGCTGTCCAGGGTTTCTCCCGTGCCGGTGAGCACGAGCTGGTCGTCACCCCCTCCCGGCAGATCCCCCGCGGGGCCAGGTTCGACGTGCGCGTGGTGTACTCGGGCACGAACAGCGGTGCCTGGTTCAAGCCGGAAACCGGCGGCATGCTCCTGGTCGGCGAGCCACATTCGGCCACTCGCTGGTACCCCTCCAACGACCACCCGTCGGACAAGGCCACCTTCCGGCTCACCGCGACCGTGCCCGAGGGCTGGACGGTAGTCGGCAACGGCAGGCAGGGACCCATCACCACCGAGGGCGGCAAGACCACCTTTCGCTGGCACGAGGACAAGCCGCTGGCCACGTGGACCGCGGTACTGGCCATCGCGAAGTTCACCATGGTGCGGGCCGCTCTCTCCAATGGCACCCCGGTCATCAGCGCCTACGCCCCGGGAGCGGAGGCCGCGGCGAGGAAATACGGCGACCGCGTTCCGGAGATCATCGACTTCCTGTCGACCAGGTTCGGGAAGTACCCGTTCTCCTCGGCCGGTGGCATCTATTTCAACGAGAAGATCGGGATGGGTCTGGAGACACAGAGCAGGCCGATCTACCCGGGTACCGACTTGCCCGACGTCGTTCCCGAGCTCATCGTGCACGAGCAGGCCCATCAATGGTTCGGTGACAACGTCACCGGCAAGCAGTGGCGCGACATCTGTGTCGCCGAATGCTTCGCCAGTTACGCGACCTGGATGTGGTACGAGGCGAAGGAGGGGAAGGATCTCGACGCGAAGTACCGGGACATCGTCGCGGCCAACAGGGACAAGCCGGAGTTCTGGCATATCCCGCTCTACGACCCTGGTGCGGAAAGATACCTGTCGGCGGTATATCGCACGGGTCCGCTGATGCTGCACGCGCTGCGGCGCACCGTCGGTGATGACGCCTTCGATCGCACGCTGCACGCGTGGCAGCAGCAGCACGCTGGCGGAAATGCCTCCTGGCCGGAATTCGAAGCGCTCGCGCAACACATTTCTGGTAGGGACCTGCGCGGATTCTTCCAAGCCTGGACCCGGAGCACCACGATTCCCGCCGACGAATACCTCTACCCGGGCCCGCTGAAGCCCTGATCGGAGGAAACTGCCTCTGAAGGCCACCTTGAGGGACTTCAAGTCCCTCAAGGTGGCCTTCAGAGGCAGTCGCGTCAGCCGATGGTGGTCGTGGTGAAGACCGGGCTCGGGTTGGGGAAACAGGCCGTCGGCGCCGAGATGTCGACGATCTGGTTCACCACGGCGGTGAAGGTCAGGCCGGGGTCCTGGTAGCTCGTCCCGGCCAGCTTGGTCTCGATCTTCCCGGACGTGCCCGCCTTGAGGTGCGCGGTCACGGTCGGCAGTTCGAAGGTCGAGCCGCCCGCGATCGGGCCGGGGAAGGCGAGCGTCGCCACCCCGTTGTCGACCGTCAGCTTCGGCGGGGTCGAGCCGAGACCGGAACCGCCCGCGAGGTCCGCGCTGACGAAGGTCGAGTTGGCCGGGATCGGGATCTTCAGCGCGAAGTCCTTGATCTCCTTGACCTTGTAGCCGCTCACGTCGCCGGGCACGGTGTTCGGCGCCGGGTCGATGACGACGTCGAGCGCGCCGCCGGCCGCCACCGTGGCGGGCGCGGTGACCGCGGCGTCCTGCTTGAGGCTGACGTGCTGCGGGCCGACGACCGGCGCGTTGGCCTCGCAGTCGAAGTTGACGCTGGTCGCCGCCGAGGCGGGAGTGGCGAGACCGATGAGCGGGACGAGCGCCGCCGTGACGACGGCCGCGACACGGGGACGGGTAAGACGCAGAGCTGTCTTCATGTTCCACCTGTCTGGGGTCCGGAGAGGGGAGATACGAAGCCGCGCGGCGCTTAGATAGTTACCGGCAAGTTAACAAAGCCGTCAAGAACTCACGATTCACATGCGAGCCCGGTGACGAAAATGTGAAAAAGATTCACCGATGAGCCGATTCAGGCGTCGACATGGTCCGGATCAGTGATACGGACAGTGGCTCGTTCAGGAGGAAAGCCGCGCGGGTCGCGGGACGGCCGCGGCGTAGCGGCGCAGGACGACCTCCGCGACGCGGGGATCGGGACCCAGTGCCCCGGCCACGAACGCCGCGTCCCCGGCGCCGGCCAAGGTGGCGATCCGATCGGGAAGCAGGCCGGGCGCGAGAAACCACGACGCGACGACGATCCGCCGCGCGCCGCGGGCGCGGAGCCGGGCGACGGCGGCGGGGACGTCCGGCCGCGCCGCGCTGGCGAATGCCTCGCTCACCGGGACACCGAGCCGCTTTTCCCAGCGGGCGGCCAGATCCGCGACGACGGCGTTCGCGCGCGCGTTGGACGAACCCACCGCGCTCAGCACGATCCCGGTGCCCGGCGCGGCCGGGGCCGCCGCGGCGATCCGGTCCAGCGCGACGGTTTCCAGCGCCGGATCGGCGCCGAGGACGTCGGCGACCCGCACGGTGAAGTCCGGCCGGTCCGCGGTGACCGCCTCGACGAGCGCGGGGAGGTCGACCCGCGCGTGGTAGGCGCTGCCCAGCAGCAGAGGGACCACGACGGCCTCGCGGTGTCCCTGGTCGTGCAGCCGTCGCAACACGGCCGGCAGGCCCGGCTCCGAAAGGTCCAAAAAGGACTCGTAGACGTCGGTGCCGGGCGCCGAGGCGCGCACGAGGTCGATCAGCTCCCGCACGGTCGCCGCCGAACGGGGATCACGGCTGCCGTGCGCGACGGCGACCAGCGGGGGCGTCACGAGAACCGCTCGCCGACCAGTCCGGCGGCGAGGGTGTCGCCGTCCTTCGGATCGATCACCAGGAACGCGCCGGTCCGCGGGATGTCGCCGTAGTCGTCGACCCCGATCTCCTCCGCCAGCTGGAGGGTGACCCGGCCGATGTCGTTGAGCTCCAACGACTCTGGACCATCCACACTGGACAACGTCTGTTCGTCGAAGCGGGCGTGCAGCTCGGCGGCGAGTGCCTGCACGGTCCGCGTGCCGTGCTTGACCAGCAGCCGCGCGCCGGGCCTGAGCGCCTTGGTGGACAGCCAGCACAGCGTCCCGGTGATCTCGTCGGTCACCCGGGGCGGGTTCGACGCGGTGGCGATGAGCTCGCCGCGCGCGATGTCGAGGTCGTCGGCGAGCAGCAGCGTGACCGAGGTGCCGGCGCCCGCCTCGGCGAGCGGTCCGTCGGCGGTGTCGATGCGCTCCACCCGCGAGCGCAGCCCGTGCGGGAGCACGACGACCTCGTCGCCGGGGCGGACGGTGCCCGCTGCGATCTGGCCGGCGTAGCCGCGGTAGTCCGGGTACTCGGGGGTGCGCGGCCGGATCACGTACTGCACCGGGAAGCGGAACGGCGTGTCATGTGGGTCCGGCGCGACCGGGACGTCCTCCAGGTGCTCCAGCAGCGTCGGCCCGGTGTACCACGGTGTGCGCGCGGACTTCTCGGCGACGTTGTCGCCCACCAGCGCCGACACCGGGATCGCCAGGACGCTCCCGCGCGCGTAGCCGAGGGACTCGGCGTGCCGGGCGAACTCTTCGGCGATCACGGTGAACGTCGCCTCGTCGTAGCCGACCAGGTCGATCTTGTTGACCGCGAGCACGAGCTGTGGGACGCCGAGCAGCGCGAGGACGGCGGCGTGGCGCCGGGTCTGTTCGATGACGCCCTTGCGCGCGTCGACCAGCAGTACGGCCAGCTGCGCGGTGGAGGCGCCGGTGACGGTGTTGCGGGTGTACTGCACGTGCCCCGGCGTGTCCGCGAGCACGAAACTCCGCTTGGGGGTGGCGAAGTACCGGTAGGCGACGTCGATGGTGATGCCCTGCTCCCGCTCCGAGCGCAGCCCGTCCACCAGCAACGAGAGGTCCGGAGTGGACAGTCCCTTGTCGACGCTGGCGCGGGTGACCGCGTCCAGCTGGTCGGCCAGCACCGACTTCGTGTCGTACAGCAGCCGTCCGACCAAAGTGGACTTGCCGTCGTCCACGCTTCCGGCGGTGGCAAGCCTCAGCAGGCTCGACATCAGAAGTACCCCTCCCGCTTGCGGTCTTCCATGGCCGCCTCCGACATCCGGTCGTCGGCGCGGGTCGCGCCGCGCTCGGTCAGACGCGAGGCCTGCACCTCGGCGATCACCTCGTCCACTGTGGACGCCGTGGACTCGATCGCGCCGGTGCACGAGCCGTCGCCGACGGTGCGGTAGCGCACCATCAGCTCCCGGACCTGTTCGCCGGGACGCGGGCCACCCCACGGCCCCTCGGCCAGCCACATGCCGTCGCGCTGGTAGACCTCGCGCTTGTGCGCGTAGTAGATCGAGGGCAGTTCGACCTTCTCGCGGGCGATGTAGTTCCACACGTCGGCCTCGGTCCAGTTGGACAGCGGGAAGACGCGGACCTGCTCGCCGGGGCGGTGACGGCCGTTGTAGAGGTTCCACAGCTCGGGACGCTGCCGTCGCGGCTCCCACTGGCCGAAGGCGTTGCGCAGGCTGAAGATCCGTTCCTTGGCGCGGGCGCGTTCCTCGTCGCGGCGGCCGCCGCCGAACACCGCGTCGAACCGGTTCTCGGCGATGGTGTCGAGCAGCGGCGTGGTCTGCAGCGGGTTGCGCATCCCGTCCGCGCGTTCCTCGAGCCGTCCGTCGTCGATCCAGTCCTGCACCTTCGCGACCACCAGCCGCAGCCCGTGCTGCTCGACCACCCGGTCGCGGAAGTCGAGGACCTCGCGGAAGTTGTGCCCGGTGTCCACGTGCAGCAGCGGGAACGGCACCGGCGCGGGCCAGAACGCCTTGATCGCCAGGTGCAGCAGCAGGGTCGAGTCCTTGCCGCCGGAGAACAGGATCACCGGCCGGTCGAACTCGCCGGCGACCTCGCGGAAGATGTGGATGGCCTCGGATTCGAGCGCGGCCAGGTTGTCTTGGGCAGCGTCGGTTGCGGGCTCCAACGTCGTCATGCTTCCCTTCCCTCAGCCGTGCAGGCCGCACTCGGTCTTGGACTGCCCGGCCCAGCGGCCGCTGCGCGGATCCTGCCCCGGCGCGACCTTCGCGGTGCACGGCGCGCAGCCGATGGACAGGTAGCCGATCGAGACGAGCGGGTTCTCCAGGATCCCGTGTTCGCGGATGTAGCCGGTGAACTCCTCGTCGGTCCACGCCGCGATCGGGTTGACCTTGACCAGCCCGTTGCGCTCGTCCCAGGTGACGATCGGGGTGTTCGCCCGTGTCGGCGCGTCCACCCGTCGCACGCCGGTGACCCACGCGGAGTAGTTCGACAGCGTTTCGCGCAGCGGCACCACCTTGCGCAGATGGCAGCACTGGTTCGGGTCGCGGTCGTGCAGCTTCGGCCCGTACTCCGCGTCCTGCTCCGCGACGCTCTGCTCGGCCTGCGCGTTCACGATCTTCACGCCGGGGTAGACGGTCTGGACCGCGTCGCGGGTGCCGAGCGTTTCCGCGAAGTGGTAGCCGGTCTCCAGGAACAGAACGTCCACATCGGACTTGACACGGGTCGCGAGGTCGATGAGCACCGCGTCCTGCATGTTCGAGGCCACGATGAAGTCGTCCCCGAACGTTTCCGCGGTCCAGCGCAGCGCCTCGTCCGCGGTCGCGTCGGCGAGTTCCTTCGCGGCGCGTTCGGCGAGCGTGCGGTAGTCGGCTGTGGCGGTCATGACTGCGACACCTCCGGGAGTGAGAGCCCCAGGAACTTCACGGAGAAAACCCTTCTACAGGCCGAACAAAGCCAGGCACCGTTCTCTTCCGGTCGCAGGTCCTCGTCCCCGCAGTACGGGCAGTGGAACGGTGTGGCGCGCTCGTCCGAGCTCACCGCAACGCGCTTTCGTCGGCCCTGGCGGCCCACTGCGGGAACCGCTCGCCGGGCTCGCGGTCGGCGAGGTAGGCGCGCACGAGGCGTTCGACGTAGCCGGTCAGCTCGTCGGCGGTCACCTTGTGGCCCCGCAGTTTCCGGCCGAACCCGGCGTCGAGACCGAGCCCGCCGCCCAGGTGCACCTGGAAGCCCTCGACCTGGTTGCCGTGGTCGTCGGTGACGATCTGGCCCTTGAGCCCGATGTCGGCGGTCTGCACCCGGGCGCAGGAGTTGGGGCAGCCGTTGAGGTGCACGGTCACCGGCGTGTCCAGGTCGCCCTGGAGATCGGCGAGGCGCTTTTCCAGCTCGGCCACCAGCTGCTGCGCGCGGGCCTTGGTCTCGACGATCGCGAGCTTGCAGAACTCCAGCCCGGTGCACGCCATCACGTTGCGCCGCCACGGCGACGGGGCGCTCGGCAGGCCCAGTTCGTCCAGTTCGGCGCGCAGCCCGGCGAGCTCGGCCTCCTGGACGTCCAGCACGACGAGCTTCTGTTGCGGCGTAAGGCGGACGCGCTGAGAGCCCGCGCGCTCGGCCGCCTTCGCGACCGCGAGCAGCGTGCCACCGGACACCCGGCCGGCGATCGGCGCCGCCCCGACGTAGAACCTGCCGTCGACCTGCCGGTGTACCCCGACGTGGTCGATCGGGACGGCCGGGACCTCCGGCGCGGGCCCGTCGATCAGCGCGCGCTTGAGGTATTCGTCCTCCAGCACCTGGCGGAACTTCTCCGCGCCCCAGTCCTTGACCAGGAACTTGATGCGCGCCCGGCTACGCAGCCGCCGGTAGCCGTAGTCACGGAAGATGCTGATGACGCCTTCCCAGACGTCGGGAACCTCGTCACGCGGTACCCACGCGCCGAGCCGCTGCCCGAGCATCGGGTTGGTGGAGAGCCCACCGCCGACCCAGACGTCGAAACCGGGGCCGTGCTCGGGGTGGTTCACCCCGACGAACGCGACGTCGTGGATCTCGTGGGCGACGTCCGGCAGCCCGGACACCGCGGTCTTGAACTTGCGCGGCAGGTTGGCGTAGCGCGGGTCGCCGATGTAGCGGCGCTTGATCTCCTCGATCGCTGGCGTGCCGTCGATGATCTCGTCGGCCGAGATCCCCGCGACGGGCGAGCCGAGGATGACACGCGGGCTGTCGCCGCACGCCTCCATCGTCGTCATGCCCGCCTTCTCCAGTTTCTCCCAGATCGCCGGGACGTCCTCGATCTGGATCCAGTGGTACTGGATATTCTGGCGATCGGTGATGTCCGCGGTGTCACGCGCGTGGGTCTGGGAGATTTCGCCGAGCACGGCCAGCTGCTCGGTGCTCAGCACGCCGCCGTCGAGGCGGACCCGCAGCATGAAGTAGCGGTCGTCCAGCTCCTCCGGCTCCAGCGTCGCGGTGCGGCCGCCGTCGATGCCGGGCTTGCGCTGGGTGTAGAGCCCGAACCAGCGGAACCGGCCGCGCAGGTCGCCGGGGTCGATCGCGTCGAACCCGCGGTGCGCGTAGATGTTCTCGATCCGCGCGCGCACGTTGAGCGGGTGATCGTCCTTTTTGGAGCGTTCGTTCGGGTTGAGCGGTTCGCGGTACCCGAGGGCCCACTGACCTTCGCCGCGGCGTTGCCTGGCTCGTGGGGCGCGTGCCTTGCTCGGGGTTTCGCGCGTGGGCGAGGCCATGAGGCGTCCTCCGTGGGCGGGGTCGTGGCACCCGGCACGCCGTGGGCGAGGGAGTTCGCGCGGCGCGCCCGGCGCCGGCTGTCCTGATTCGTGGCAGTGGTGGCGGCGGGGAGTCAGTCGGCGGGCCCGCAAAGGGCACTGGCGACCCGCAGGAGGTCGACGTGGCGGCGGGCCACGAGCAGTACACCGGCGGAAGTCACCGGCTCAGGGTGCCATGTGCCCACAATGTGGTCGAGCCGTGCCCGAATGCTGGGAACCCCTTCCTCACCTGCGAAAAGTATGCTCCACCAGCATGTCGACGACGTCGCTGTCCGAGATGTCCGCGAAGGCGCCGGGAAGTGTGAGCCGTTCCACGGTGAGCCCGGTCAACGCGAGGTAAAGCATCAGCACCGCGTCCCGCCCGCCGGGGAGTCCGGCGCTTTCGTGGAACTCGACGCTCAGGTCGAACCCCTCGCGCACCGTGCGGGTCAGTGCCCGCGCGAGATCGGGTCGCCGGGTCGCTTCGAGGCGGAGTTCCAGCAGGGCCAGGTACACGGTCCGGTCGGCGGTGAGCCGGTCGGCGAGCGCGCCGAGCAGTTCGCGCAGCCGGGGTTCCGACGGCGCTTCGGCACGGGGGTTCGCCATCACCTCGGCGGGTGCGGACAGGCGCTCGTGCACCCGCTCGCCCGCCGCGCCGAGCAACTGGTCGCGGTTGCGGAAGTAGTTCGACGTCGTGCCCGGCGGCACGTCCGCCTCGATGTCGACCGCGCGGTAGGTGAGCCCGCGGGCGCCGTCCCTGGCGAGTACCGCGACGGCGGCGTCGGTCAGTGCCGTGCGTCGCTCGGAATTTTGCCGCATTGATCCTCCTTGCCGGATCCAAACCACTATGTTTATAGTACTACGGACATAGTGATTGAGGGAAGGAAACCGCGAGTGCAGGTCAAGGGATTCGGCGCGGGCGTTCTGGTCGAGGACGTCGCCGCGACCACGCGGTACTACCGCGAGTACTTCGGCCTGGCGGTCACCGTCGAGCTCGACTGGTTCTCGAGCCTCAACGTGGGCGCGCCCGGCTACGAGATCAGCTTCGTCAAGCGCGGCCACGAGTCGACGCCGGAGCCGTACCGGTGGCAGGAGCCCGCCGCGGCGATGTTCGGCTTCGTCGTCGAGGACGCGGCGGCCGAGGAGAAGCGGCTGCGCGAAGCGGGTGCCGAGATCGTCAAGCCGCTCGTCGACGAGGTGTACGGGCAGCGGCACTTCTTCGTCCGCGATCCCAACGGCGTGCTGGTCGACGTGATCGAGCCGATCGCGCCCGACCCGCAGTGGCTGGCCGAGAGCGGTCTGGCCGGGTGAGGGAGACTGGGGTGTGCCCCAGCTACTGCCCGAAACCACCACCCCGGTCGAGTCCGCCCTGCCCGAGAGCGCGTTGCGCGGGCTGGGCACCCGCCCGTTCGGGGTCTACGTCCACGTCCCGTTCTGCGCGACCCGGTGCGGCTACTGCGATTTCAACACCTACACCGCGGGAGAGCTGGACTCCGGCTCCTCGCCGCAGTCGTGGCTGGACGGGCTGCGCCGGGAACTGGACCTCGCGGCGCGGGTGCTGGGCGCGCCGCCCCGCGCGGACACGGTGTTCGTCGGCGGCGGGACGCCGTCGCTGCTCGGTGCCGACGGGCTCGCCTCGGTCCTCGACGCCGTCCGCGGTGCCTTCGGGCTCGCGGACGGCGCCGAGGTGACCACCGAGTCCAATCCGGAGTCGACGTCGCCGGAGTTCTTCGCGGGCATCCGCGAGGCCGGGTACACCCGCGTGTCGCTCGGGATGCAGTCCGCCGCGCGGCACGTGCTGCGGGTGCTCGACCGGGTGCACACGCCGGGCCGCCCCGTCGCGGCGGCGGGGGAGGCGCGGGCCGCCGGGTTCGAGCACGTCAACCTCGACGTCATCTACGGGACGCCGGGGGAGCGCGTCGAGGATCTCCGCGCCTCGCTGGAGGCCGTGCTCGCCGCGGGGGTCGATCACGTCTCGGCGTACGCGTTGATCGTCGAGGAGGGCACCGCGCTGGCCCGCCGGGTCCGGCGCGGCGAGCTGCCCGCGCCCGACGACGACACACTGGCCGAGTACTACGAGCTGATCGATTCGACGCTCGCGGCGGCGGGGCTGCGCTGGTACGAGGTCTCGAACTGGGCCTCCTCCGAACAGGCGCGCTGCCGTCACAACGTCGGCTACTGGCGGGGCGGTGACTGGTGGGGTGCCGGTCCCGGCGCGCACAGCCATGTCGGCGGGGTGCGCTGGTGGAACGTCAAGCACCCGGCGCGGTACGCGTCGCTGCTCGCGGAGGGGAACTCCCCGGCCGCCGGGCGCGAGGTGCTCACCGGCGCCGATCGGCATCTCGAACGGATCATGCTCGAACTCCGTGTCGTGGAAGGACTTCCGCTCGACGCGCTGGACGCCGGCGGGCTCGCCGAGGCGCGCGCGGCCGCGGCGGAGGGGCTGCTCGACGAGTCCGCTTTGGACAGTCGGAATCGTGCCGTGCTGACCGATCGGGGACGGTTGCTGGCCGACGGCCTCGTCCGCAGGCTCGCGGGCTGAGTTCCTCGCGCCGGGCATAAACCCCGCCGGTTCGTTGTTGCCGACCGACGACGAACGAAAGAGGGAGCTGGGTATGCCGCAGGCTGTGAGGTTCGACGGGTACGGCGGGATCGACGTACTGCGCGTGGCGGACGTGCCGCGGCCGGTTCCCGGCGCGGGCCAGGTACTCGTCGAGGTCCGGGCGGCCGGGATCAATCCGGGCGAGGCGGCCATCCGCGAGGGCGTCTTCGCCGAGCGGTGGCCCGCGACCTTCCCGTCCGGGCAGGGCAGTGACCTCGCCGGTGTCGTCGTGGAGCTGGGGGAGGACGTCGACGGGGTCGCGGTGGGCAACGAGGTCATCGGCTTCGTGCACACCCGGTCGAGCCACGCGGAGTTCGTGGTCGTGAACGCCGGTGACCTGACACCGAAACCCGCCGGGCTGCCGTGGGAGGTGGCGGGCGCGCTGTTCGTCGCCGGTACCACCGCCTACGCGGCGGTGCGCGCGGTGTCCCCGCGTCCCGGGGAGACGGTCGTGGTGTCCGGGGCGGCGGGCGGGGTCGGCTCGATCACCGCGCAGCTCGCGAAACTGGCCGGTGCCACGGTGATCGGCCTCGCCGGCGCGGATAACCACGCGTGGCTCACCGAGCACGGCGTCGTGCCCGTCGCGTACGGCGAGGGTGTCGAGGAGCGGATCAAGGAGGCGACCGGGGGCAGGGTCGACGCGTTCGTCGACACCTTCGGCGCGGGCTACGTGGAACTCGCCCTCCACCTCGGTGTGCATACCGACCGCATCGACACCG
Source organism: Amycolatopsis samaneae (assembly GCF_039541975.1). Classification (NCBI taxonomy): domain Bacteria; kingdom Bacillati; phylum Actinomycetota; class Actinomycetes; order Pseudonocardiales; family Pseudonocardiaceae; genus Amycolatopsis; species Amycolatopsis samaneae. Next base: position 145,698 of record NZ_BAABHG010000019.1, on the reverse strand, counting down.
TGATCGACTTCGCGGCGGCGGAGAAGTACGGCGTGAAGCAGGAAGGCAGCATGGACGCGGCGGAGGCCGGGGTTCTTGCCGAGCTGGCCGCGTTGCTGGACAAGGGATTGCTGGAGATCCCGATCGCGAACAGGTACCCGCTCGCCGAGGTACGGGAGGCGTACCGCGAGCTGGAACGGCGGCACACGCGCGGCAAGATCGTCCTGCTGCCCTGAGCCGGAACGGCGATCTCGCGTGCTCGAACGGCGATCTCGTGTACCTGAAGGGCGATCTCGCGTGCCTGGATGGACGACTCGCGTACCTGGAGGGTCGGTTCGCAGTTGGACGGGGGCTGGCCGGAACCGGGAACGGGCGCGTACGGTGAGAAGGCGAGTAAGGTTAGCCTTATCATTGGGACGTCCGGGTGAATTCCGGTGGAGGAGAGGCGCATGGCCGAGGCACCAGCACGTGGGGGACGGGCGGCGGCGCGGCTGGAGGTGCTGCGCACCGAACGGCTGACCCCGCACATGATCCGCATCGTCGCGGGCGGGGAGGGCCTGCGGGACTTCCAGCCCAACGCGTTCACCGACGCCTACGTCAAGGTCATCTTCACGGTGCCGGGGGTACGCTACCCGGAGCCGTTCGACGTCCGGGTGATCCGGGCGGAGCTGCCGCGCGAGCACTGGCCGCGGATGCGCACCTACACGGTGCGTTCCTACGACGAGCAGGCCGGTGAGCTCGTCTTCGACTTCGTGCACCACGGCGACGAGGGCCTGGCCGGGCCGTGGGCCGCGCGCGCGAAGCCCGGCGACGAGCTGCTGATCTCCGGGCCCGGCGGGGCGTACGCGCCGGGCACCGAGGCCGACTGGCACCTGTTCGCCGGCGACGAGAGCGCGCTGCCCGCCATCGCCGCGTCGCTGGAGGCACTGCCCGCTGGCGTGCCCGCGCACGCGGTGATCCTGGTCGAGAACGCCGCCGAGGAACAGCCGCTGGTCACCAAGGCCGACGCGCGGATCACCTGGCTGCACCGGTCGGCCGGGGGCGACGTCGCCGCCGCGGTCCGCGCGCTGCCGTGGCCCGACGGTGTCGTCCAGGCGTTCGTGCACGGTGAGGCCGGCTTCGTCCGTGAGCTGCGGCGGTACCTGCTCGACGAGCGTGGTGTCCGGCGCGATCTGCTGTCGATCTCCGGGTACTGGCGGGCGGGGAAGGACGACGAGGCCTGGCGCGAGGAAAAAGCGGCCGAGCGGGCGCGGGAGCAGAACGCGTAACCTCGCTCCATGACCGGTGAGCTGAAGGTGGATGTCGATCCGGCGGAAGTCGGTTTCGACGCGGAACGGCTGAAACGGATCGACCGGCATTTCGCCCGGTATGTCGACAATGGACAGTTGCCCGGCTGGCTGGCGGTGGTCAGCAGGCACGGCCGGATCGCGCATCTTTCCGCGTACGGCGAGCGTGATGTCGAGGCGAGCGCACCCGTCGAGGCGGACACGCTGTGGCGCGTCTTCTCGATGACGAAGCCGGTCACCTCGGTCGCCGCGATGATGCTCGTCGAAGAGGGGCTTATCGAGCTCACCGATCCGATTTCGGCCTGGTTGCCCGAATTCGCCGAGCCTCGCGTCTATGTCAAAGGGTCGTCGCTGCGCCCGCTGACCGAGCCCGCGACCGAGCCGATCCGGCTGTGGCACCTGCTCACGCACACCGCGGGCCTGACCTACGGTTTCTTCCACGAGCACCCGGTCGACGCGATGTACCGCGAGGCCGGGTTCGACTGGAGCACCCCGCCCGGTGTCGATCTGGCCGACTGCGTCCGGCAGTGGGCCGCGCTGCCGCTCGCGTTCCAGCCGGGCAGTGAATGGAACTACTCGGTGGCCACCGACGTGCTCGGCCGCCTCGTCGAGGTCGTCTCCGGCAAACCGCTCGACGAGTTCTTCGCCGAACGGATCTTCGGTCCGCTCGGCATGACCGACACCGGTTTCGTCGCCGGGGACGCCGATCGCGTCGCCGCGATCTACACCCCGCACCCGGGGACCGGGCGGATCGTCCGCGCCCCCGCGTTCGACGGCTGGGCGCGATCCCGGCCCGCCTGCCTCTCCGGCGGCGGCGGTCTGGTGTCGACCGCGGGCGACTACCACCGGTTCACCCAGTTGCTGCTGCGCCGCGGTGAGCTCGACGGTGTCCGGCTGCTGGGCCCGCGTACCGTCGACCTGATGGCGAGCAATCACCTGCCAGGGCACGCGGATCTGGAGGAGTTCGGCCGGCCGGTGTTCTCCGAGTCGCCGATGCACGGCCACGGTTTCGGGCTCGGGTTCTCCGTGCTCGAAGACCCGGTGAAGGCGAAAACGCTTGCCAGCGCGGGGGAAATCGCCTGGGGTGGCGCCGCGTCCACCGCGTTCTGGGTCGACCAGGACGAGGACCTGACCGTCGCGTTCTACACCCAGCTGCTCCCCTCCAGCACCTATCCGATCCGGACCCGGCTGCGCCAACTGGTGTACCAGGCCCTGACGGACTAGAGCTCGGCCGCCGCGGTCGGGCACCCTGGTGCGTGAGGGCACCGGAGCGCTCGACGCGAGGGGTGGGCCATGCGGCGGATCGTCGTCATCGGAGCGGGGCAGGCCGGGCTGGTGCTGGGCATCGGGCTGCGACGGCACGGCTACGAGGTCACGATCGTCACCGAGCGGACCGCGGCGGACCTGCGCGGGGGCAGGCTGATCTCCAACCAGAGCCTCTTCCACCAGGCGCTGACCCGGGAACGCGAACTCGGCATCAACTTCTGGGACGCGCACGCGCCGGAGATCGGCGAAGTGGCCCTCGCGGTCAGCCCGGAGCCCGGCACGGGCGACCCCGGCATCGTCTGGCGCGCGCCGCTCGACCATCCGGGGCAGTCGGTGGACCAGCGGGTCAAGGTCTCGGACTGGATGGCCGAGTTCGTCCGCCGGGGCGGCGAGATCCGGCTGCGGAAGGTTTCGCCGGACGACCTCGACGCCTACGCCGCGGAGTTCGACCTCGTCCTCGTCGCGGCCGGTCGCGGGCCGCAGTTCGACGCCCTTTTCCCGCGCGAGGCGGACTTTTCGCCCTACGCCGAGCCACAGCGCACGATCGGTGTGCTGTACGTCGAGCCCACCGGTGACGAGCCGTTGGCCGCGCCCGGCATCCGCGTCGGCCTCGCCCCCGAGGGGGAGTTCTTCGGCCTGCCGGTGTGGTCGGTCGGCGGCCCCGTCTACGGGGCGGGGTTCTTCGCCGTCCGCGGCGGCCCGCTCGACTGCTGGGACGGCGTCGACGACGTCGAGCAGCACCTCGCCCTCGCGCGGGACCTGCTGCGCACCTATTTTCCCCACTACGCGGGGATCCTCGACGAGTCGCGGCCGAGCGGCCCGCTGGACATGCTTCACGGGGCCGTCCAGCCGGTGGTGCGGAACCCGGTCGGCACGCTGCCCTCGGGCGCGAAGGTGCTCGCGATGGGCGACACCGCGGTCACCAACGACCCGGTGGCCGGGCAGGGGGCCAACCTGGCGGCGCACGCGGCGCACACCTACGAGGAGGCGATCCTCGCCCAGGAGGACCGGCCCTTCGACGAGGAGTTCATGCGCCGCGCGTTCGCCCGGTACTGGGAACGGGCCCGTCATTCGACCCGGTTCACCAACGACCTGCTGGCGCCCGGCCCGCCCCCGGACCACTTCGTCGAAACGCTCGACGCCGCGCAAAGATTGCCCGAAGTCGCCCATCGATTCGCTCACCTCTTCGAGAACACCGCGGACTACACCGCCTGGCTCACCGATCCCGGGACGGCGCGGGCCTACCTCCGTGCGGCGGAGGCCCGCGCCGCGTCCTGAATCACCCGAGTTCTCCGTCCCAGCACGCGAGTTCCGCCTTCGATCACGCGAGAATCGCGCTCGATCACGTGAACTCGCCGGTCCGGCTACCGGTCGTCGAACGGCCCGTGGTCGGGACGGCACACCGTACCGCGCGGCGGGACCACGCCGTCGGCGAGATAGCGGTCCAGCGCCGTGTCGACGCAGACGCTCTTGCCGCGCGCGCCGTGACCGTACGCGTCGAGTGCGAGCAGCCGCGCGTCACCGAGCAGCCGTTCGGTGCGTTGCGCGCCCTGGTACGGGGTTTCCGGGTCGCCGCCCCGGTTGCCGATGAGCAGCACCGGCGCGGCGGTCGGCCGGTTCCACGGCCCGGTGTACCGGTCCGGGTCGGCGACCGGCCACATCGCGCACGGCAGGGACAGGTACAGGTCATAGGAACCGAATCCCCGCCCGACGCGGTCGGCGGCCTTCGCGTACCGCCACCACAGCTCGGGATCGCGCGGGTTACTGGAGTCGGCGCACACGGTGCCCGCCCCGGCCATCGCCGAGTCGAAGGGTGTCGGAATCGGTTCGTCCACTGTGGACTTCACAGCCGCCGGGGCGGCGGGCGCGGCGGCGAGCGCCTGGAGGAATCCCGCCAGCTCGGCGGCCTTGGCCTCGTCGAGCAGGCCACGGTGGACTTCGCCGACGGCGTCCTGGTAGCGGACGACCCGGCCGTTTCCGTCCTTGCCGGGGATCGTCACCGGACCGGCTTGGAGCCGGTCGAGGATCCCGTTCCACTTCCCGAGCAGGTCGGTGCCGGGCTCGCGGAAGGCACAGCGGGTGTCGGCGGCACAGGCGGTGAGGAACGTGTTCAACGCCTGCCGCGCGCCGTCGAACCCGCCGAGCCGGTAGCTGAACGGCACGTTCGCGTCCTGCGGCCGGTAGCCGGTCGACCAGTTCACCGGATCGTCGACCGCGTCGAGCGCGAGCGCGCCGACCCGGCCGGGGAACAGGTTCGCGTAGTTCTCGCCGACGTAGGTCCCGTACGAAAGCCCGTAGTACCGCAGCTTCGGTTCGCCCACGGCGGCGCGGAGCCGGTCGAGGTCGCGGGCGACGTTGGCGGTCGACAGATGACCGAGCAGTGGACCGGCGGCGCGCCCGCACGACTCGGCGACCGCGCGGGCGTCCTCGACCTGCCGCCGCTCCTGCTCGCGGCTGATCGGGAACTGGCCGAGCACGCGCCGCAGGGGCTCCAGCTGTGCCGGATCGGTGAAGCACCGCACGGGCGTGCTCGCCCCGACACCGCGCGGATCGAATCCGACGATGTCGAACCGCTCGTGCAGCGCGGGGGTCAGCGCCGGCGCGAACCGGCCGGAATTGCCGGGACCGCCCGGGTTGTAGAAGATCGTGCCGCGCTTGCGGGACTGGTCGGCCGCGGGCAGCAGCCCCAGCGCGAGCTGGATCTTCGGGCCGCCCGGGTCGCGATAGGACAGTGGGACGTCGTAGGTCGCGCACCGGTAGCCGGCGCTCGGTGCCTTCGACGAGGGGTCACAGGCGTGCCAGGCAACCCCCGGTGCCTGGTCTGCGGAGGCGGCGGGCGCGAGCAGCGCCGTCGCCGTGACGGCGGCGGTGGCCGCTGCCGCGAAGTGGAAGAACTTCATGCCGTCAGCCTGGCCCGCTGATCGTCCGCTGTCCCTGGGGTTCACCGTAGTCCCGGGGTGGGGTTAACCGCAGTAATCGGAATTCGATCGCTAGCGATCGCTCAACGATGAGTGCTAGCCTCGCGGCATGGACCTGTCCCGCGTGCAGGCGAGCCTGCGGTTGATCTCCCGCGGGTTCGCCGAACTCGCCGACGCGCTCGGCGACGCCGAAGAGCCCGGCGAGACCGAACGCACCGCGCGCGTCATCCGGGAGTGGGGCGACCGGGGGCTCGGTCAGCAGGAGGCTTCGGCGCTGTTCCGGCGCCACGGGTTCGCCCCGCAGACCGCGGGTGGCTGGAAGCGGGGCGACTGGATCGAGATCGGCGAGGACGGATTGCGGTACCTGACCGCGAAATCGCGCGAGTGGATCGCCGAGCACGACGGTGAAACGGAGGAGAGCACATGACGTTTTCGGTGCGGGTCGTCGTGCGTGGCTACGAACTCGACCTCAACGGACATCTCGGCGGCGCGGTCTACCACCAGTACGGCGACCACGCCCGCTGGGAATGCCTGCGTGCCGCCGGAATCACCGTCGCCGAGCTGCAGGCGGCCGGGCTCAGCCCGGTCACGCTGGAGAGCACGATCCGCTACCACCGTGAACTCACCGCGGGCGACGAGGTCGAGATCACCTGCGAATTCCTGTGGGGTGAAGGGAAAACCTTCCGCGTCGTCCAGGAGCTACGCCGCGACGGGGAGCCGGCCGCCGAGATCGCCAGCGTCGGCGGGCTGCTCGATCCGGCGACCCGGCGGCTCGTGCCCGAGCCGGGGACGCGGTGGCGCGCGCTGGCCACCGCGCCCGAACGGCTGGGACTCTGAAACGACCGGAAACCCTTACGCCGGAGCGGCTTCGAGGTACCAGAAGCCGGTTTCCGGCGGGAGCGGTTCGGCCGCCGAAACGGTGAATCCGGCGCGCTCGCACAGCCGCGTGAAGTCGGCGAAGTCGTGTTTCGGCGCGACGGTCAGCGCGCCCCGCGCGTCACACGAACCCACGACGAACGCGCCCTGTGCCACCGGGTACTGCCGCGCGCACCGGCCCTTCTCGTCGGCCACGACCGCTGTCGCCAGTGCCGTGCGTTCCTCCGTCGTCGTCGTGAACTGTCACTTGAGGACTGATCGACGACCCGGAACCCGTGGTCAGTGCGGCCTTTCACGTCGCACTGGGTGTCCGATCGGGAAGGGTGCCAGGGTTACCACGGGACGACTTCGCCCTGGTAGTCCAGGAACTGGAGACCGGGCGCCCCGGCCTGTGCTTCGAGGACGTCGACGACGGCGGGGACGCTCTCCTTCGGGTCCAGCGGGGCGTCGGGGCCGCCGAGCCGGGTCCGGTTGTGCCCGGGGTCGATGAGCAGCTTGGTGTGCTCGTCGGTGGCATAGCGGGTGGTGTAGCTGCGCATCAGCTGGTTGAGCGCGGCCTTGCTGGCCTTGTAGAGCTCGTAGCCGTCCTCGGTGTTGCGGGAGATGCTGCCCTGCTCCGACGACATGACCGCGACGGTCCCGCCGGGCACCACGAGCCCGCGGAGGGCTTCGAGCGTGCGCAGCGGGCTCAGCACGTTGGTGATCATCACCTCGGTGAACATCTCGGTCGGGACCTCGCCGATCGGCAGGTCGCCACGGTCGATCGCGGCGTTGACGAACAGCAGGTCGAAACGGCTCCCGGCCAGGCGTTCGCGCAGCGCGGCCAGTTGTTCTGGGCTCGTCATCTCCAGCGATTCGACGCTCAGCCGTCCGCTCCTGGTGTGGGCGTTCGCGCGCAGCTCGGCGTCGTCGCCGCGGGTCGTGGCGACGACGCGCCAGTCACGCCGGGCGAGTTCGCCGGCGAGGACGAGCCCGAGGCCCCGGGACGCTCCGATGACGAGGGCGTGGCGGTCGGCGGTGGGGGACATGAGTGCTCCTGGGATTTGATTAGACGAGACGTTGCGTCTAGACAGTAGCACGGCACCGTCGCCTGATCACGGCCTCGCCGCCGGGTATCGTGTCCGGTATGCCCGCCGTGAGCCCCCAGTCCCGCAGGCCGCGCTCCGGCAACCGGCGCGACGAGTCGGCGCGGCTGGCCGTGCTCCACGCCGCCGACGATCTGCTCGTCGAACACGGTTTCGGCGGGCTGACCATCGAGGCGATCGCGCGCAGCGCCGGTGTCGCCAAGCAGACGATCTACCGCTGGTGGCCCTCGAAGGTCGAAATCCTGCTCGACACGCTCATCGAAGACAGCGAGAAGCGCTTTCCGGTCCCGGACGGGAAACCCACGGCGGAGAACCTGCGTGGCTATCTGCGCGGCTTCGCGCGGTTCGTCACCCGTGATCCCGCGGGCAAGGTCCTGCTCGCGCTGCTGGCCGAGGCCCAGCACAACCCCGGCACGGCCGAGATCCTGCGCGAGCGTTATCTCGACCCGCGCCGTGATCGCGAACGCGCCCTGCTCGCGCGTGCCATCGAGGCGGGGGAGGTCTCGCCGAAGCTCGGTCCCGACGCCGTGCTCGACGCGCTGGTCGGCCCGATCGTCTACTGTGTCCTGACCGGATCGAGCGTTCCGCGTGGCCTGGTGGACACCCTGTTCGACGACCTGCTCCGGCCGCGCCCGGACTGAATGTTTTCGTCAGGCCGCGCCGTCCTTCTGGCTTTCCCGCAGGTTGTCCAGGGCTTCCTGGGAGGCTTTCGCGAGGGTGGCGAGACCGCCTTCGGTCGCGATGAGGTTCAGCGACACCGCGCTTGTGGTTCCGCGACACGAAGGACCGCGCTGCTGGCACTCTGGCGATCTCCCACCGCGCCCACACCGCCCTCCTCCACACCCTCCGCCGCTGACCGGCCGGGCGCCCCCAGAGCCGTGGTCTCTGAAGGCCACCTTCAGGGAACCCAGGTCCCTCAAGGTGGCCTTCAGAGCGCTGGACGCGCGAAGTCGGCGGGCGGGCTGGCAGGTCCGGTCGCCAAGCGCCCCAATGTGGCGTTCGGTGCGTCCACCGCACCCAATGCCACATTGGGGCGCTCGACCCCGCCCATCGCCCACCCCGGCGCAAAGGTCCGTGGGGGCCTCCTTGAGGGAGCTAGAGTCCCTCAAGGAGGCCCCCACGGACCACCGCTGTGCGGTCACCCGGCGGCAAGGGCTGTGAAGGACTCCTTCAAGGCACGTCAGGCGGTGAGTTTCGGGATGATCTGGGCACCGTAGTGCGCCATGGTCTCTTCCCGCCGGTCGTGCATCAGGTACAGCGCGAACTGGTCGACGCCCAGCTCCGCCAGCTCCTCCAGCCGCTCGACGTGCGCGGAGGCCGGGCCGAGCAGGCAGAACCGGTCGACGATCTCGTCCGGGACGAAGTCGGTCGACGGGTTACCCGCGCGGCCGTGGTGCGCGTAGTCGTAGCCCTCGCGCTCGCGGATGTAGTCGGTCAGTTCGCGCGGCACCGGGCCGGAGTCGCCGTAGCGGGCCACCAGGTCCGCGACGTGGTTGCCGACCATCCCGCCGAACCACCGCAGCTGTTCCCGCTGGTGCGCGACGTCGTCGCCGACATAACCGGGAGCGGCCACGCAGACGGTGATGCCGCTGGGATCCCGCCCGGCCGCGCGCGCGGCCTCCCGCACCGAACCGATGGTCCAGCGCGCGATCGCCGGATCGGCGCACTGGAGGATGAACCCGTCGGCGTGCTCGCCGGCCAGCTTCAGCGCCTTCGGCCCGTACCCGGCCATCCACATCTCCAGCCGCCCGCCCCGGATCCACGGGATGCGCACGGCCGTGTCGTTCATCGTCACCTCGCGGCCCTCGGCGAGGTCCTTCACCTGCCGCATGCACTCGCGCACGGTGGCCAAAGTAGACGGTGGGTTGCCGACGACGCGGTGGGCGGAGTCACCGCGGCCGATGCCGCACACGGTCCGGTTGCCGTACATGTCGTTGAGCGTGGCGAAGGTCGAGGCCATCACCGACCAGTCGCGGGTGCCGGGGCTGGTCACCATCGGCCCGACCACCAGCGACGACGTCGCCGCGAGGATCGCCGAATAGATGACGAACGGCTCCTGCCACAGCACGCACGAGTCGAACGTCCAGCCGTAGCGGAACCCCGCGTCCTCGGCCGCGGTCATCAGCCGCACGACCTCGCGCGCGGGCGGGTCGGTCTGCAGCACGATCCCGAAATCCATTGACGCCCCCTCAGTTCAGATACTGGTTGAGCTGCCGGGAAAGGAACTTGCCGTGCGAGGTACTCCCGGTGAACCCCGAAGGCGACACCACGACGCGCCCACGCGAAAGGACTGTGTGCACGCGACCGGTGATCTCGAACCCTTCGTACGCCGAGTAGTCCACGTTCATGTGGTGGGTTTCCACGGACAGGGTCTGGCGGGCGGCCGGGTCGTAGATCACGATGTCCGCGTCCGAGCCCGCCGCGATGACGCCCTTGCGCGGGTAGAGGCCGAACATCCGCGCCGGGGTGGCCGAGCACGTCTCGACCCAGCGTCCCAGCGACAGCTCGCCCGCCACGACACCCTGGTGCAGCAGGTCCATCCGGTGCTCGACCCCGGGAATCCCGTTCGGGATGGCCCGGAAGTCGCCGCGGCCCAGTTCCTTCTGGTCCTTGAAACAGAACGGGCAGTGATCGGTCGAGACCACCGAAAGGTCGTTCGTGCGCAGGCCGCGCCAGAGGTCGGGTTGATGCGACTTGTCGCGCAGTGGCGGCGAAGCGACGTACTTCGCGCCCTCGAATCCCGGCTTCGCCAAGTCCTCAATGGACAGATAGAGGTACTGCGGGCAGGTCTCGGCGAAGACGTTCTGGCCGTTGTCGCGGGCCTCCGCCACCGCCGCGAGCGCCTGCGACGCCGACAGATGCACGATGTACAGCGGCGCGCCGGTGACGTTCGCGAGCTGGATCGCCCGTGACGTCGCCTCGCCTTCCAGCTCCGGTGGGCGCGTCAGTCCGTGCTGGACCGGGTCCACGCGCCCCGCCGCGACGGCCTGCGCGGCCAGCTGGTCGATCGCGATGCCGTTCTCCGCGTGCATCATGATCGTGGCGCCGATCTCGCGTGCCTGCTGCATGGCCAGCAGGATTTCGCCGTCGGTCGAGTAGAACACGCCGGGGTAGGCCATGAACATCTTGAAGCTGCCGACGCCGCCGTCCACGCAGGCCGACATCTCCTTCAACGTCGATTCGTTGACGTCGGAGACGATCATGTGGAAGCCGTAGTCGATCGCGCAGTTCCCGTCGGCCTTCTCGTGCCATTTGTCCAAGGTGGACAGTAGAGAAGTTCCCTTGGCCTGCACCGCGAAGTCGATGATCGTGGTGGTGCCGCCCCAGGCGGCGGCCGTGGTCCCGGTGCCGAAGGTGTCCACCGAATGCGTGCCGCCGAAGGGCATCTCCATGTGGGTGTGCGCGTCGATCCCACCGGGCATGACGTACTTCCCGGTGGCGTCGATGACCTCGTCGGCCTCGGTCAGCACACCCGGCGCGGCGACGGCGGCGATGCGCTCGCCGTCCACCAGGACGTCGGCCGCCGTCGCGCCCGCCGGGGAAAGAACCTGGCCACCCTTGATGAGCGTCGTCATCACGCCTCCGCGAGGGGTCCGTAGCTGTCCGGACGACGGTCGCGGTAGAACGCCCACAGGTCACGGACCTCGGCGAGCCTGCCCATGTCGAGATCGCGGACGACGATCTCCTCCTCGGTGTCGGACGCGGCCTCGCCGACGAGCTGGCCGCGCGGGTCCGCGAAGTACGACTGACCGTAGAAGTCGTTGTCGCCCAAGGGTTCCACGCCGACACGGTTGATCGTGCCGACGTAGTACTCGTTCGCCACCGCGGCCGCGGGCTGCTCCAGGCGCCACAGGTACTCCGACAGTCCGCGGCTCGTCGCCGACGGGTTGAACACGATCTTCGCCCCGGCCAGGCCCAGCGCGCGCCAGCCCTCGGGGAAGTGCCGCTCGTAGCAGATGTAGACGCCGATGCGGCCGACGGCGGTGTCGAACACCGGGTAGCCCAGGTTGCCGGGCCGGAAGTAGAACTTCTCCCAGAATCCCTTGACCTGCGGGATGTGGTTCTTGCGGTGCTTGCCGAGGTAGGTGCCGTCGGCGTCGATCACCGCGGCGGTGTTGTAGTACACGCCGGGCTGTTCGACCTCGTACATCGGGACGACCAGCACCACCCCGTGGCGTTCGGCGACCTCCTGCATGAGTTTCGTCGTCGGCCCGTCGGGAATGCCCTCGGTGTAGGAGTAGTAGTCGGCGTCCTGCACCTGGCAGAAGTACGGGCCGTAGAACAGTTCCTGCAGGCAGACGACCTGCGCCCCCTGCGAGGCGGCCTTGCCGACGGCGTCGACCGCGTTGGCGATCATGGACTCCTTGTCACCCGTCCACCGCTGCTGGATCAACCCGGCCCGGACCACTTCGCTCACTGATCTCCTCCTTCTTCGTTGCGGGACGGCCCAGCGCCAGGTAGACGACGAACGCGCCGACCAGACCGGCCACCCAGTTGTAGTCGTAAAGAGGCTTGAGGAACGGGATCAGCCCGCCCGAGGGGAAGGGGCCGCTCCCTTCGGCGCTGTACGCGCCCCCGACCGCGAGGACCGCACCCACCAGGGTGGCCACCAGCGCCCGCCAGTTCCAGCCACCGGTGAACCAGTACACCCCATCGGGGGTGTAGAGATCCTTCAGTTTCAGGCGCGTCCGGTTCACCACCCAGTACCCGGCGACCAGCACCCCGGCGACGGCGCCGAGCAGCCCGCCGTAGAACCCGAGCCACGCGAAGATGTAGATGCTCGGGTCCGAGTAGAGCCGCCACGGCTGGATGAGGACGCCGATGATCCCGGTGATCAGCCCGCCGACGGCGAAGGTGATCCGCTTCGGGAACGCGTTCGAGAAGTCGTAGGACGGGCTGACGACGTTGGCCGCCAGGTTCGCCGAGATCGTCGCGAGCACCAGCGCGACGAGCGCGACGACCACCACGATCGGGCTGGAGAACCTGTCGGCGAGCTTCGCCGGGTCCCACAGCTCTTCGCCGTAGAGCACCTTGCCGCCGGAGGTGGTCAGGATCGCCACGACCGCGATGAACGTCATCGTGGTGGGCAGGCCGAGCAGCTGGCCGCGTACCTGCTTGCGCTGGCTGCCGCCGAAGCGGGTGAAGTCCGGCATGTTCAGCGACAGCGTCGACCAGAACGCGATCATCGCCATCAGCGACGGCGCGAACACCTTCCAGAAGCCCGCGCCCCAGCCGAGTTTCCCGGGATCGGCCAGGATCGGCCCGAACCCGCCCGCGTTGACCAGCACGTAGCCGAGCATGATCAGGAAGCCGACCGACACCAGCGGCGCCGTCCAGTTCTCGAAGCGGCGCACCGCCTCCATGCCGCGCCAGATGATGAGCATCTGGATCGCCCAGAACACCGCGAACGACAGCCACAACGTCCAGTGCTGGCCGGCCACGATCGCCGAATCACGCCAGCCGGACCCGGCGAGCCGTCCGACGATGATGTAGATCGCCTCGCCGCCGACCCAGGTCTGGATGCCGAACCAGCCGCACGCGATGAACGCGCGCAGCAGCGCCGCGAGGTTCGCCCCGCGCAGGCCGTAGAAGGCGCGGGCGAACACCGGGAACGGGATGCCGTACTTGGTGCCCGCGTGGCTGTTGAGCAGCATCGGCGCGAGCACGATCAGGTTGCCGAGGGTGATCGTGATCAGCGCCTGCAGCCAGTTCATGCCGAGCGCGATGAGCGACGCCGCCAGCGCGTAACTGGGGATGTTGTGCGCCATTCCCATCCACAGCGCGAAGTAGTTGTAGGTGGTCCAGGTCCGCTTCCCGACCGGGACCGGCGCCAGTTCCTCGTTGAAGAAGCGGCTGTTCGCCAGCGACCGGACGTCACCGAGTTCGACCCGGCCGTCGCCGTGCACGAACTGCGCCGGCGCACCCTCGGCGGGAGGACCTACCTCGGGCTGGCCCAGACGACTCGTCGGCTTCATCGCCGAATCCTGCGCGCCGCCCGAGTCTGGTTGGGACTGTCAGTCTGTTCATTCTTCGGCCGCTCGGAACGCAGTCTGTCGATTGCGCACGGCCCCCTCGGATGCATGACGTACGTCACATACCTCGCGGTAGCGCTTTCGCAACAGGTGCGAAACATCGGCCGGTCTCCACAGGATCTCCACAGTTCGCGCGGAACGCCTCCACGGGTGTTGCCTAAAGTCGGCGGCATGGACAGGGGAGGACGGCGCGTGCTGGTCGTCGAGGACGACCGCACCATCGCCGACGCGATCGCCGCCCGGCTGCGGGCCGAGGGATTCACCGTGGAACTGGCCCACGACGGACCGGCCGCGGTCACCGCCGACGTCGAGCACGAGCCCGATCTGGTGGTGCTCGACGTCATGCTGCCCGGGTTCGACGGGCTGGAGGTGTGCCGCCGGATCCAGGCGCGGCGCCCGGTGCCGGTCCTCATGCTGACCGCCCGCGCGGACGAGACCGATCTGCTGGTCGGCCTCGGGGTCGGCGCGGACGACTACCTCACGAAGCCGTTCTCGATGCGGGTGCTGACCGCGCGAGTGCACGCGTTGCTGCGCCGGGTCGAGCGCGCGGTGCGGCACTCCGGCAGCCGGATCGTGCTGGGCGATCTGGAGATCGACGTCGACGAGCGCCGGGTGTCGCGGTCCGGGGTGGCCGCGCAGCTGACGCCGATCGAGTTCGACCTGCTCGTGCACTTCGCGAAGCGCCCGAGGGCGGTGCAGCCGAGGGAACGGCTGCTGGCGGAGGTGTGGGACTGGGACGTGCACGGCACCGCGTCGGGCACGCGCGCGGTGGACAGTCACATCAAGGCGTTGCGCCGCAAGCTCGGCGCGGACCTGATCCGCACCGTGCACGGCGTCGGCTACGCGCTGGAGGCGGGCTCGTGAAGGTGTTCCTGGGCAAACTCGTCGATCTGCTGCCGAGGCCGCTCGACCCGATCCGGTCGATCAAGCTCAAGCTCGCCATCCTGCTCGTCGTCTCGGGCGGCAGCGCGCTGACCTTCTTCACCTACCAGATCGGCTGGATCCCGCCGCGCACCACGATCGCCGCCGTGGTGCTCGCGCTGGTCACCTCGCAGATCCTCGCGCACGGCATGACCCGGCCGCTGCGTGAGATGACCACCGCCGCCCGCGCGATGGCCAAGGGCGACTACACCCGGCGGATCCGGGCCACCGCGCGGGACGAGGTCGGCGAGCTGGCCCACGCGTTCAACCAGATGGCCGCCGACCTCGACGCCGCCGACCAGCAGCGCCGCGAGCTGATCGCGAACGTCTCGCACGAGCTGCGCACGCCGATCACCGCGCTCAACGGCGTCCTCGAAAACCTCGTCGACGGCGTCGCCGAACCGGATCCGGCGACGCTGAAAACGGCTTTGCAGCAGACCGAACGGCTCAGCAGGCTGGTCACCGAGCTGCTCGACCTGTCGAAGATCGACGCCGGGACGTTCCCGCTCGCCATCGAGGAGTTCGACCTCGCCGAACTGCTGGCCGACGTCGCGGCCGAGGCCGGGGTGATGGCCACGGCCACCGGTCGCGGCGTCCGCTTCGCCGTCGACGTCACCCCGCCCGGCGCCACTGCGGTCGCCGATCGCGGCCGGCTCTACCAGGTCGTGGTCAACCTGCTGGAGAACGCCGCCCGCCACGGGCCCGCCGGGGGAGAAGTCCGCGCCTACGCGGAAAAACGCGGCGATGAGGTGCTCATCGAGGTCCGTGACCAGGGGCCAGGGATCCCGGTCGAAGAGCGGGACCGCGTGTTCGAGCGGTTCACCCGTGGTGAGCGCGCCGGGGGCGGCGGGACCGGTCTCGGCCTCGCGATCGCCCGCTGGGTGGTCGACCTGCACGGCGGCACCATCGGCGTCGTCGGTCCCGATCCGGCGGCTCCGCCCGGTGAGCCCGAGGGCTGCCGCATCCGCGTCACCCTGCCCGCTTCCTGACCCGAAAGCACCCGACGACCTGGCCCGCCGCGGCCGAGGTCTGCTTCCTGCTGCCTTGAAACCGAGGAGAATTCCCTATGCCGGAACAGGTCAAGCCGGTGCCCGCACACGCCGTGCCACCCGGGGCGACGAAGCCGACGGCCGCCGACAAGTCCACTGTGGACGTACCGAAGGCGCCGCCGGTGCCGGTGCTCTACGCGGCGTCGCCGCCTCCTAAGTGGACGGTCGTCCCGCTGCCACCCGCCGTGCTGCCCGTCGCCGCGCTCGCCGGGATCGCCGTCGCCGTCCTGCTGCCGCTGGGGGAGCCTGGCCTCGGCTGGGTGCTGAGCGGGCTCGTGCTGGCGGCCGGGGTCCTGGTCGTGGACCGCCGGTCCCGGGAACCGGAGGCACCGCGCCACTTCACCAAGGCGAGCGCGGGGTGGGCGCTGCTGGCGCTGGCGCTGCTCGCGGTCGGCGCGGTCCGCGACGCGGGATGGCTGTTCGTGCTGTGCGTGCTCGCGGCCTGCCTGTGCGGTTCGCTCGCGGTGGTCGGCGCGCGGACGGTCAACTCCCTGTGCTACGACGTCCTCGCGGTGCCGCTCGAAGCGCTGCGGGCGCTGCCGTGGGTCGGCAAAGGGCTGGGCGCGCTCGCCCTGCGCCGGGCAGCGGGCGGGCAGCGGGCGGTGTTCGCGGTACTGGCGACCGCGGGCCTGCTCGCGGTGTTCGTGCCGTTGCTGAGCAGCGCCGACGCGACCTTCGCGCATCTGGTGTCCGCGCTCGTGCCGGACATCGACCCGCCCTCGGCGTTGCGCTGGGGCCTGGTCTTCGTCGCGGCCGCGCTCGGCCTCGCCGGGGCGTGCTACCTGCTCGCCGCCCCACCACACCCCGCCACGGACGGGCGCCCGGCCCGGACGGCGAACCGGCTGGAGTGGGCGTTGCCGCTTGGGGTGCTGGTACTGGTGTTCGCGGTGTTCGTGGCCGTGCGGCTCGTGGTCCTGTTCGGCGGGACCGACTACGTGCTGCGCACCGAAGGACTGACTTCGGCGGACTACGCGCGCGGCGGGTTCTGGCAGCTGTGCGCCTGCACGGTGCTCACCCTCGCGCTGGTCGCCGCCGCGTTGCGCTGGGCGCCGAACGCGACGGCGGCCGACCGGGCGTGGCAGCGGACGCTGCTCGGTGCGCTCAGCGTGCTGAGCCTGGTGCTGGTGGTCTCCGCGCTGAGTCGCATGTGGACATACCAGCAGGCGTACGGATTCACCGTGCTGCGGGTGCTGGTCGAGGTCTGCGAGGTCTGGCTCGGCGTGGTGTTCCTGCTCGTGCTCGGCTCGCTGGTGCGGCTGCGGACGGCGTGGCTGCCGAGGGCCGCGATCGGCGCGGCGGCGCTCGCCCTGCTCGCGCTGGCGGTGCTCGACCCGGAGCGGACGATCGCCGAGGCCAACATCGACCGGGCGGCGCACGGGAAGCCGCTCGACACAGCCTACCTGAGCGGTTTCTCCGCCGACGTGGTGCCCGCCGCCGGGCGGCTGCCCGAACCGCGGCGGTCGTGCGTGTTGCTGCCGGTACTGGATCACCTGTCCGAGGACGGCTGGACGGGTTGGAACGCCAGCCGCGCCGTCGCCCGCGCGGCCCGTGCGGACGTCGACTGGGCTGGGGCGCCCTGCGGGTGAACCGGGAGGGGTCCGCGCCCCGTGGTGGTAGGGGTGTGGACGGAGGTGGCCGGGCCGCCGAGGGGGCAGCCCGGCCACCCACGTCCGATCAGAACTTGAACACGCCGTCGGTCTCGGCGTCGGCGGCGCACAGGTTCGGGAAGGTCGCGCGGTAGGCGACCGGTTCACCCCGCCACTCGCCGGTGGCCGTGACGTCCACCGGCGAGTAGTTGAGGGTGCACGGCTGACGGCGCGGGGAGATCCTGCCGAAGTCGCCGTCGGCGCGGCTGAGCACGCGGCAGGCGGCGTCGCGCGCGGGATGGGTGCCGCCCGCCGGATCGCAGGTCAGCGTCACGGCCGACAACCGGCCGGTGACCTCGTGGGCGCTGAGCTGGAGCGTGGACGGGAGTTCGTGCGGCGCCGGGCACAGGCCGATCAGGCAGGCCGCGACTGGCGCGAGAGGGAGAAAAGGCATATCGGCTCTATCGGCAGCCCCGTACCGATCACTGTGTTCCTCGTCCGGGTGAGTCTTCGTCGCTCGGCTGGGTGACATCGCGCGTGATGTCGTGTGCGAGCAGTGCGACGTGGAGCGAGAGCATCGATTCGGGGTCTTCGAGCCGGACCCCGAGCACCTGCTCGATGCGGGCGAGCTGCTGGTAGTACGCCGTCCGCGAGGTGTGGGCCGCCGCCGCGGCGGCGGACTTGTTGCCGCCGTGGGCGCAGTAGTGCCGCAGCGCCTGCACGAGCCTGCTGCCCGCGGCGGCGTCGCGCTGGAGCAGCGGGCCCAGCTCCCGCGCGGCGAACGCGGTCACCCGCTCGTCACCGGCGAGCAGGTGCAGCAGCCCGCGCAGCCGGACGTCGGCCAGCCGGTGCACCGGCCGGGCGGTGTCTTCGTCGTCTTCCCGGCCCTCCCGCAGCGCGGCGGCCGCGACGTGCGCGGCTTCGACGAGCGTCCGGCGGGCGTCGGCGGGAGCGGACACCGTGGTGCCCGCCGCGATCACCGCGGGCGCGCTGCTCCTGGCCTCGTGGACGTCGGTGGCCAGGCGCCGCACCACCGCTTCGGCGTTCGCCTCCGGCGACAGCGCGATCAGCGCGCGTACCGCGACGTCGTCCGTCCCGACCAGGACCGCCACCTTCGCCCGCCGCGCCGACAGCGCGGCCGCCTCGGCCAGCTCCCGCAGCACCGGCGGGGTGGACAGCGCCGCCCGCGCCGTCGCCGGGATCCGCGGGCGGATCGCCAGCCCGACCAGCCGGCGTCCGGTCAGCGGGACGGCCAGCGCCGAGGCACGGGCCAGCAGCTCCGCGGACGGCGTCGGCGAGCACAGCAGCTCGGTCAGCACCGCGCGGTGGGCCTGTCGTTCGAGCCCGTCGGAGTCCTTCGCGACCAGCCGGTGCACCGCCAGCGCCGACGCGGCCCGCTCGGCGACGACGCGGTGCCGGTGCGGCGGCGCCTCGGCGCACACCACGACCAGCCGGGCCCAGTCGTGCCCGCGCGCGCCGACCACGGTCACCAGCCAGCCCGCCCCGGCGTGGTACCCGGTCCGCTCGCCGACCTGGATCGCCCGCGAACGCGCGGGCCAGCCGGTCAGCAGCTCGCCGGGGTCGGTGCCCGCCGCGTCGTAGGCGAGCACCTCGTGGTCCAGGGTCTCCAGCACCACCGGCTGACCGGTGATCCGCGCCACCTCGCCCAGCACCACCCGTGGCTCGGCGCCCGCGACGGTCAGCGCGGTGAACGTCTCGTGCACGCGCTCGGCCGCGCGCAGCTCGGCGACCTGCGCGTCCACGATCATCCCGTTGACCGCCTCGGTGACCGCGACATAGCGCGTCTCGCGGGAGAGCGTGACCAGCGGCAGATCGTGCCGGTCGGCCGCCTCGACCAGCGCGGGCGGCAGCTTCTCCGACCAGTGCCGGACCAGTTCGATCACCAGGCCCGCGGCGCCGACGCCGGCCAGGTCGCCGATGTACGCCGCGAGCGCGGCGCCGTCGTCGGGCAGCGCCACGCCGGTGGTGAGCACCAGCTCGCCGCCACGCAGCAGGTGCGCGATGTCGGCGACCTCGCCGACGTGCGCCCAGCGCACGGCGGCGTCCAACCCCGCCGCCCCGGCCACCACGTGCGGGTGCCCCTGGCGCAGCACGGGCAGGGCCAGGACCTCGGCGACGGTCGGGTACATCGGCTCACTTTTCTCCGGATGGGCACAGTCTCCAGGGTGGAACAGACTGTACGGCCGCGCGGCCGAGTCGGTACACGTTGCCGATAGTGCCCACCCGGCGCGTCCCCGGACACTTCCCGTGCAGGCAACACCGGAGGAGAAGGAGCGGACCTCGTGGCCGAGCGAAGCGAGGGCACCATCAGACACAGCACCCCGGTCACGGGGCCGACGAAGGAGGTCTCGTGACCGATCGCATCAGCCACTGGATCGACGGCAAACCCTTCGCGGGGGCGGCGCAGCGCGGCGGGGACGTGTTCGACCCGGCGACCGGCGAGGTCAGGGCGAAGGTCGACTTCGCGGGCGAGCACGAGATCGCGCAGGCCGTGGCGGCCGCGTCGGCGGCGCTGCCGGGCTGGCGGGGGACCTCGCTCGCCGCGCGCACGCGGATCCTCTTCGCCTTCCGCGAACTCCTCGTGGCCCGCAAGCACGAACTGGCGAAGATCGTCACGAGCGAGCACGGCAAGGTCGAGTCCGACGCGGCGGGCGAGATCGCCCGCGCGATCGAGAACGTCGAATACGCCTGCGGCGCGGCGCAGCTGCTGAAGGGCGGCTTCAGCGAAAACGCCTCGACCGGCGTCGACGTCTACTCCATCGCGCAGCCGCTCGGCGTCGTCGGCGTCATCTCGCCGTTCAACTTCCCGGCGATGGTGCCGCTGTGGTTCGTCCCGAACGCGCTGGCCTGCGGAAACACCGTGGTGCTCAAGCCCAGCGAGAAGGACCCCTCGGCCGCGAACTTCATCGCCGAGCTGTTCGCCGAGGCCGGTCTGCCCGCGGGCGTGCTCAACGTGCTGCACGGCGACAAGGTCGCGGTCGACGGGCTGCTGGAACACCGCGACGTCAAGGCGATCTCCTTCGTCGGGTCGACCCCGATCGCCCGGTACGTCTACGAGACCGCGACCCGCAACGGCAAGCGCGTCCAGGCACTCGGCGGGGCGAAGAACCACATGGTCGTGCTGCCCGACGCCGACCTCGACCTCGCCGCGGACGCCGCCGTGTCCGCGGGCTTCGGCTCCGCGGGCGAGCGGTGCATGGCGGTGTCCGTCGTGGTCGCGGTCGACCCGGTCGGCGACGAACTGGTGCGGAAGATCGCCGAGCGGATCGCGAAGCTGCGGGTCGGCGACGGTCGGAAACCCACCTCGGAAATGGGGCCGCTGGTCACCAGGGCACACCACGAACGCGTCGAGTCCTACGTGGACGCGGGGGTGTCCGCGGGCGCCACGCTGGTCGTCGACGGCCGGGGCGTCGAGGTGGACGGCGAGCCGGGCGGGTTCTGGCTCGGCCCGACCCTGTTCGACCACGTGCGCCCGGAGATGCCGGTCTACACCGACGAGATCTTCGGCCCGGTCCTCTCGGTCGCCCGCGCGGACTCCTACGAGGCCGCGCTGGAGCTGGTCAACGCGAACGCCTACGGCAACGGCACCGCGATCTTCACCGGCGACGGCGCGGCCGCCCGGCGCTTCCAGAACGAGGTCGAGGTCGGCATGGTCGGGATCAACGTGCCGATCCCGGTCCCGGTCTCCTACTACTCCTTCGGCGGCTGGAAGGACTCGCTGTTCGGCGACTCGCACGCGTACGGGCCGGAGGGCTTCCACTTCTTCACCCGCACCAAGGTCGTCACCTCCCGCTGGCCCGACCGCTCCCACGCGGGCGTCAACCTGGGCTTCCCGAAAAACTCCTGAGCAGCAGTCTCCGAAGGCCACCTTGAGGGAACCCAGGTCCCTCAAGGTGGCCTTCAGAGCCCTTCGGGAGACGAGGCTGCGCGCCGGGCACTCAAGGTTCCGTAAACTCGTTGTGAGTGCGACGGGTGTACGGAGGTGTGTGTGGCCAACGCGGACGAGCGCCGCTTCGAGGTGCTGCGCGCGATCGTCGCCGACTACGTCTCCAACCAGGAGCCGGTCGGGTCGAAGACGATCGTCGAGCGGCACAACCTCGGCGTGTCCAGCGCCACCGTGCGCAACGACATGGCCGCGCTGGAGGAGGAGGGGTACATCACCCAGCCGCACACCAGCGCGGGCCGCATCCCGACCGACAAGGGCTACCGCCTGTTCGTCGACCGGCTCTCCGAGATCAAGCCGCTGTCCACCGCCGAGCGCCGGGCGATCACGAACTTCCTCGACAGCGGCACCGACCTCGACGACGTCCTGCGCCGCTCCGTCCGCCTGCTCGCCCAGCTGACCAGGCAGGTCGCGATCGTGCAGTACCCGGCCCTGACCAACGCCGCGGTACGCCACCTCGAAGTCGTCCCGCTGACCCCGGCCCGGCTGATGCTGGTGCTCATCACCGACTCCGGGCGCGTCGACCAGCGTACGGTCGACCTGGGCGACATCCTCACCGACGAGGACGTCACGCGGCTGCGCGCCGTGCTCAACACGGCGATGGCGAACCGGCGGCTCAACGACGCGGCGGCGCGAGTGGCCGAGCTGCCCGAGCAGGCACCCGGTGAGCTGCGCGACGCGCTGACCCGGGTCTGTACCGTGCTGGTGGAGTCGCTGGTCGAACACCCCGAGGAACGGCTGGTGCTCGGTGGCACCGCGAACCTCACCCGCAACGTCGCGGACTTCCCCGGCTCGCTGCGCCAGGTGCTCGAGGCGCTGGAGGAGCAGGTGGTGGTGCTGAAGCTGCTCGCCGCCGCGCGCAACCCCGGTGCGATCACCGTGCGTATCGGTGAGGAAAATGAGGACGAGCAGATGCGCAGCACCTCGGTCGTGTCCATCGGGTACGGGCGCGACGACATGCTGCTCGGGGGCATGGGGGTGGTCGGCCCGACGCGGATGGACTACCCGGGCACGATCGCGGCGGTGCGCGCCGTGGCCAACTACGTGGGGCAGATCCTGTCCGCCCGATAGCCGGGCAGGCAGAGAAGAAGGAGAAGGCAAAGACGGTGGCGAGGGACTACTACGGCATCCTCGGCGTGGCCAAGAACGCGTCCGATCAGGAGATCAAACGCGCGTACCGCAAGATGGCCCGGGAGCTGCATCCCGACGTCAACCCGTCGGAGGACGCGCAGCACCGCTTCGGCGAGGTCACCACGGCGTACGAGGTGCTCTCCGACCCGCAGAAGCGCAAGATCGTCGACCTCGGCGGCGACCCGATGGACAACGGCGCCCGTGGCGGCGGTGGAGGTGACCCCTTCGCCGGTTTCGGCGGCCTCGGCGACATCATGGACGCATTCTTCGGCGCCGCGGGCGGAGGCGGCGGCGGACGTGGCCGCGGCCCCCGCAGCCGCGTCCAGCCCGGCTCCGACGCGCTGATCCGGCTCGGCCTCACCCTCGAGGACTGCGCCACCGGAGTCGACCGCGAGATCAGCGTCGACACCGCCGTCGTCTGCGACCTGTGCCGCGGCGCGGGCACCAACGCCGGCACCGGCACCAAGACCTGCGACACCTGCGGCGGCGCCGGCGAGGTCCAGTCCGTGCAGCGCTCCTTCCTCGGCCAGGTCGTCACCGCGCGCCCCTGCCCGGTCTGCCGCGGCTTCGGCGAGGTCATCCCCGACCCCTGCCGCCAGTGCGGCGGCGACGGCCGGATCCGCTCGCGCCGCACCGTCACCGCCAAGATCCCGCCCGGCGTCGGCGACGGCATGCGCATCCGCCTGTCCGGACAGGGCGAGGTCGGGCCCGGCGGCGGCCCCGCGGGCGACCTCTACGTCGAGATCGACGAGGCCCCGCACGAGGTGTTCGTCCGCCAGGGCAACGACATCCACTGCAACTTCCGCATCCCGATGACCACCGCCGCGCTCGGCGCCACCGTGCCCATCGCGACACTCGTCGACGGCGACTACGAACTCGACATCGAACCCGGCACCCAGCCCGCCACCGAGCTCGTGCTCACCGGCAAGGGCATGCCCCGGCTCCGGTCCTCCGGCCGCGTCGACGGCCGCGGCGACCTGCACGTCCACATCGACGTCCAGGTGCCCACCAAACTCGACGAGGCCCAGCGCGAGCTGCTCATCGACCTCGCCCAGCAGCGCGGCGAGGAAGTACCCACCCTGGCCACCAACGGCACCAAGCACGGCGGGCTGTTCTCCAAGCTGCGCGCCAAGAACCACCGGTAACCCGCGTGCCGGACACCACCCTGCCGGTCTTCCTCGCCGAAACCGTGCCCACCAGCGGGCACACCGTTCTCGACGGCGAGGAAGCCCGGCACGCGGCCACCGTCCGCCGCCTGCGCGCGGGGGAGCGGCTCGTCCTCTCCGACGGCGCGGGCACCATGGCACGCTGCGTCGTCGAAGCCGTCCGCGCCGGCCGCGACGCGTCGGTCACCCTGACCGTCGAGCACCACTGGACCGAGGAACCCCCCGCCCTCCGCGTCCTCGTCGCCCAGGCACTCGCGAAAGGCGACCGCGGCGAACTCGCCGTCGAACTCGCCACCGAGGCCGGCGCCGACGCCATCGTCCCCTGGCGCGCCGCCCGCAGCATCGCCCGCTGGGAGGACGGGGCCCGCGGCGACAAAGCCCTCGCCCGCTGGCGCGGC
This sequence comes from Amycolatopsis samaneae, assembly GCF_039541975.1. NCBI lineage: Bacteria > Bacillati > Actinomycetota > Actinomycetes > Pseudonocardiales > Pseudonocardiaceae > Amycolatopsis > Amycolatopsis samaneae. Next base: position 122,041 of record NZ_BAABHG010000019.1, on the reverse strand, counting down.
ACCGCCCGCGCCGCCGCCAAACAGGCCCGCCGCGCCCACGTCCCCGACGTCACCGACCCCGTCGGCACCCCCGAACTCGCCGAACTCGCCGCCACCACCGCCCTCGCCGTCGTCCTCGAATCCGACGTCCCCGACCGGCTCACCGACCTCGACCTCCCCACCACCGGCGACCTGCTCCTCGTCGTCGGCCCCGAGGGCGGCGTCACCGACGAGGAACTCGCCACCCTCACCGCGGCCGGCGCCCGCCCCGTCCGCCTCGGCCCCACCGTCCTGCGCACGTCGACGGCCGCCGCGGTCGCGCTCGGCGCGCTCGGCGCCCTCACCGTCCGATGGCGGTGAAAAACCTCCGACCAAAAAATTCGCGACAATTTGCGGCGAGTTATGGCGCGATCACACTGCGAGCCGTTACTCTCGTTTACTAACGCGCCACACACGGTTTCGGCGCGCTACTGGGCGAGAACCGGTCGCGCGCGAAGAACCCCGCCGGGCACCTCCCCCCTCGGTCCGGCGGAGCCGCGGCGGCGGTGGAGCGACCCCCAGGCTCCACCGCGCCGCGGCGTCTTCGTGTGTGCTTCCGCTTCGCTCCAGCCCACCCTTCGCCTCCGGGCGGTTCCGCGTCCTACCCGGGGGCCGAGCCCCCCGGACCCCCCACGGTGCGGCAGGTCCCGACCCAGCGTGGTTCCCCTTTCCATCACGTGAGAGCTCCGTCTGATCACGTGGGACCTCCTGTCGTGCACGTGAGGGCGCCGGCTGGTCACGTGGTTCGTGCTACTTGGGCCTGGCGGCCCGGCGTGCACTGGTCGATAGGGTGGGCGTATGAGTGACGCTGAGACGTTGTTTGAGCGGATCATTGGTGGGGAGATTCCGGCGGAGGTCGTGTATCAGGATGAAACGACGTTCGCGTTTCGGGACATCAATCCGCAAGCGCGGGTGCACGTGCTGGTGGTTCCGCGGAAGCGGTATCGCAATGTCGCCGAACTCGCGGCCGCGGATCCGCAGTTGTTGGCTGATGTGATCTCTGCCGCGGCCAAGGTGGCCTCGCTGGAAGGGATCTCGTCGTCGGGGTACCGGGTGGTGTTCAACACCGACGCCGACGCCGGGCAGACCGTGTTTCACGTGCACGCGCATGTGCTCGGCGGGGAGCAGCTGGGGCACTTCGGCGGACTCGGCGGGTAGCGCGGGCCCCGGGCCTGCGGTAACCGGACTGCGCCCCGGCGGGCGAAACCGCTAGCATCGAAGGGTCAGAAACCGCCGAAAGCAGCGATAGCGCAGAAAGCAGGCCCGAGGCCACGTGGCCGGAACCGCACAGGGTGGAGCCGCCCAGCCCGACGTCCCCAACGGCGTCCCCGCAGAGCCCATCGACGCACAGTCCATCGACAGCGCGGCCCTCGATGAGGCCACCGCCACCGAGGCGGCCCAGTCCCGATTCCCGATCCCCGACGCGGCGGCGCTGTCCCTGCTCGGCTCCCGCGACGAGAACCTCCGCGTCGCCGAGGAACTCCTCGCCGCCGACGTCCACGTCCGCGGCAACGAGGTCACCCTCACCGGCACCCCCGCCGACGTCGCCTTCGCCGAACGCGTCTTCGCCGAACTCGTGACACTGGCCGGTGGCGGCCAGCACGTCGGCCCCGACACCGTCCGGCGCACCGTCGGCATGCTCTCCACCGGCGACGCCTCACCCGCCGAGGTCCTCAGCCTCAACATCGTCTCCCGGCGCGGCAAGACCATCCGGCCCAAGACGCTCAACCAGAAGCGCTACGTCGACGCCATCGACAAGCACACCGTCGTCTTCGGCATCGGCCCCGCCGGCACCGGCAAGACCTACCTCGCCATGGCGAAGGCCGTGCAGGCGCTGCAGGCCAAGCAGGTCACCCGCATCGTGCTCACCCGCCCCGCCGTCGAGGCCGGCGAGCGGCTCGGCTACCTGCCCGGCACGCTCAACGAGAAGATCGACCCCTACCTGCGCCCGCTCTACGACGCGCTGCACGACATGGTCGAGCCCGAGTCCATCCCGCGGCTCATGCAGGCGGGCACCATCGAGATCGCGCCCCTCGCATACATGAGGGGCCGAACCCTTAATGACGCCTTCATCATTCTCGACGAGGCGCAGAACACCACGCCCGAGCAGATGAAGATGTTCCTCACCCGGCTCGGCTTCGGCGCCAAGATCGTCGTCACCGGCGACATCACCCAGGTCGACCTGCCCAGCGGGCAGCGCAGCGGTCTCCGCGTCGTCCGGGACATCCTCAGCGGCGTCGACGATCTGCACTTCTCCGAGCTGACCAGCCAGGACGTGGTGCGGCACAAGCTCGTCGGCGACATCGTCGACGCGTACGAGAAATGGCAGGCCGTGCAGGATGCCCAGGACCAGCCCGGCAACGGCTGGAAGGGTGGTAGGCGATGAGCATCGAGATCGCCAACGAGTCCGGGGTCGACGTCGACGAGACGTCGATCGTGGCGGCCGCGCGCTTCGCGCTCGACAAGATGGAGGTCAGCCCGCTCGCCGAGCTGTCCATCCTGCTCACCACCCTCGACGTCATGTCGGACCTGCACGAACGCTGGATGGACCTGCCGGGCCCGACCGACGTCATGGCGTTCCCGATGGACGAGCTGGACTCCTCCCGGCGTCCCGACGCCCCGGACGCCTCGCCCGCGTTGCTCGGCGACATCGTGCTCTGTCCGGCGTTCGCGAAGGACCAGGCCAAAAAGGCGGGCCACGCGCTGCTCGACGAGCTGCACCTGCTCACCGTGCACGGCGTCCTGCACCTGCTCGGCTACGACCACGCCGAGCCCGCCGAGGAACGTGAGATGTTCGGTCTGCAGAAGCGCATCCTCGGCGAGTACCAGGCCGCGGTGGCCGCGCACGACCGCCGGGACGCGCAGCGCAACGCGGACGAACGGCTGCTCGGCACCGCCGGGCTCGACACCGTCCCGTCCGCCGAAGAGCCACCGGCCTGACGGGTCCTCCGCCGATGGGCGACTACACCGCACTGCTCGTCATCGCGATCGCGCTGGTCCTCCTCGGCGGGGTGTTCGCGGCGGCCGACGCGGCCATCAGCACCGTCTCCAAGGCACGCGCCGAGGGGCTGGTCCGGATGGGCCGCGTCGGCGCGCGCCAGCTCGCCGCGGTCATCGACGAACGCCGCCGCCACATCAACCTGCTGCTGCTCCTGCGGGTCAGCTGCGAGCTGACCTCGACCGTGCTGGTCACCGTGGTGTGCCTGGACGAGATCGAGCCGTTCGGGCTCGCCGTCGCGGTGGCCGCGATCGTGATGGTCGTGGTCGTCTACGTCATCGTCGGCGTCGGGCCGCGCACCATCGGGCGCCAGCATCCGTACTGGGTCGGCACCCTCGTCGCGGGGCCGGTGCGCGTGCTCGGCTCCGTGCTCGGCCCGCTGTCCCGGCTCCTCATCGTCATCGGTAACGCCATCACGCCCGGCCGCGGCTTCCGCGAAGGGCCGTTCAGCTCCGAGGTCGAGCTGCGCGAGCTCGTCGACCTCGCGCAGGAACGCGGCGTCGTCGAGGACTCCGAGCGCGAGATGATCCACTCGGTGTTCGAGCTGGGTGACACCGTGGCCCGCGAGGTCATGGTGCCGCGCACCGAGATCGTCTGGATCGAGCAGGACAAGACGGTGCGGCAGGCGCTGGCCCTCGCGCTGCGCACCGGGTTCACCCGGGTCCCGGTGATCGGCGAGTCGGTCGACGACATCGTCGGCGTCGTCAACATCAAGGACCTCATGCCCGCGTACATGGCGGGCGGGTCCACGCGGCGGGTGGCCGAGGTGATGAACCCGGCGAGCTTCGTGCCGGACTCCAAACGCCTCGACGAGCTGCTGAAGGAGATGCAGCTCTCGCACAACCACATGGCCATCGCGGTCGACGAGTACGGCGGCACCGCGGGTGTGCTCAGCATCGAGGACATCCTGGAGGAGATCGTCGGCGAGATCACCGACGAGTCCGACGCGGACGAGCGGCCCGAGGTCGAGGAGCTGCCGGACGGCGAGTTCCGGGTGTCCTCCCGGCTCGGGCTCGGCGACCTCGGCGAACTGTTCGGGATCGACCTCGAAGAAGACCACGACGTCGAGACCGTGGGCGGGCTGCTCGCCGAGCAGCTGGGCCGGGTTCCGCTGCCGGGCGCGGAGGCCGAGGTGGCCGGTCTTAGGCTGTTCGCCGAAGGGGGCAAGGACCGGCGCGGGCGGATGAGGATCACCTCGGTCGTCGTCCGGCCGGTCGCGAAGGCCGAAGAGGAGCCGCCGGAAGGCAACGGCGGATCCGGGCGCCGTCGCGGCAAGCCGCCCCACCCCGACGAACGTGACAGGAGAGTCGAACATGCCTGAGCTGGACGCCGAGGACCAGAAGCTGGTCACCCTGGCCCGCTCGTCGCGGGCGCGCACGCGGGCCGCCGAGGGCGCCGCCGTGCGCGACACCGACGGCCGGACCTACGCCGCGAGCACGGTCGACCAGCCCTCGTTCCAGCTCACCGCGATGCAGGCGGCCATCGCCGCGGCGCTGTCCAGCGGTGCCGAGGGCATCGAGGCGGCCGTGGTCGTCAGCGGCGAGCCGCTGCTGAAGGAGGCGTCCGTGCACGCGGTGCGCGATCTCGCCGAGCACGCGCCGATCGTGCTCGCCGATCCGTCGGGCGCGGTGCTGGAGGTGCTGCGCTGATGGGGGAACCGCATCGTTCCGGGTTCGCGTGCTTCGTCGGCAGGCCCAACGCGGGGAAGTCGACGCTGACCAACGCGCTGGTCGGCACGAAGGTCGCCATCACCTCCAGCAAGCCACAGACCACCCGCCACGCGATCCGCGGCATCGTGCACCGCGAGGACAGCCAGCTCGTCATCATCGACACACCGGGCCTGCACCGACCCAGGACTCTGCTCGGGCAGCGCCTCAACGACGTGGTGCACTCGACATGGTCCGAAGTGGACGTTGTCGGATTCTGTGTGCCCGCCAACGAGAAGATCGGGCCGGGCGACCGGTTCATCGCCACCGAGCTGGCCAAGATCGCGAAGCGTACACCGGTGATCGGCATCGTCACCAAGACCGATCTCGTCAAACCGGAGCAGGTCGCCGAGCAGCTTTTGGCGCTGCAGAAGGTGATGGACTTCGCCGAGCTGATCCCGGTGTCCGCTGTGGACGGTTTCCAGGTCGGCGAGGTCGCCGACGTGCTCGTGTCGAAGCTGCCCGAGGGCCCGCAGCTGTACCCGGGCGGCGAGCTCACCGACGAGCCGGAGCAGACCCTGGTCGCCGAGCTCATCCGCGAGTCCGCGCTGGAGGGTGTCCGCGACGAGCTGCCGCATTCGATCGCGGTCACCGTGGAGGAGATGCTGCCCCGCGAGGGCCGCGACGACCTCATCGACGTTCACGCGTTCCTGTACGTCGAGCGGCCGAGCCAGAAGGGGATCATCCTCGGGCACAAGGGCGAGCGGCTGCGCGAGGTGGGCGCGACCGCGCGTAAGCAGATCGAGGCCCTGCTCGGCTCGAAAGTGTATCTCGACCTGCATGTCAAGGTCGCCAAGGACTGGCAGCGCGATCCCAAGCAACTGCGCAGGCTCGGTTTCTGAACTCCTGATCTCGATTCGGTCGCGACGGCACAAAACGGGGACCGGTACCGGAGGAGAGGTCTTACAGTCTCACCTCCGGCATGGGGCGCTGATCGGGCAGCGCGCCGGGCCGCTACCGCACGTACACCGAAAGGGACATCGAGAACAATGACCGAGAACCAGGGCCTGCCCAACTACTCCGGCGGCCAGGGGGGCGGCTACCAGCCCGGGCCGCCGCCCAGCAACAACCTCGTGTGGGCCATCCTCACCACGATCTTCTGCTGCCTGCCGTTCGGTATCGTCTCGATCGTCCAGGCGGCCAAGGTCAACGGCCTGTGGGCGCAGGGCGAGCAGACCGCGGCCCAGGAGGCGGCGAACTCGGCGAAGAAGTGGGCGATCATCTCCGCGGCGATCGGCGCCGTGTGGATCGTGCTCGTGGTCATCCTGTCGATCGCCGGGGTGTTCACCTTCGGCGGCACCATCAGCACCCGATACTGAGGTACCGCGCCCGTGCGTTACCAATCCGACTACAGTCACGGCGGAAACGGGTGGCCGGGAGCAGCTCGGTCGCGGCCCGTGTCCGCCGGCTTCCGGCCGGATCGGTAACACCCAAGCAGGGGGCTAGATGACCTACCAGTACCCACCGCCCTACCCGCCCGGCGGGCAGCAGCCCTACGGTGGTTACCCGAACTACGGGCCGCCGCCGGACAACAATCTCGTGTGGGCGATCCTGGCCACCGTGTTGTGCTGCCTGCCGCTCGGGATCGTCGCGATCGTGAAGTCGAGCCAGGTGAATTCCCTGTGGTTCCAAGGAATGCACGTGGAGGCACGGAAGGCGGCCGACGACGCGAAGAAATGGGCGATGTGGTCGGCCATCAGCATCGGGATCATCCTGCTGCTCTACGTCATCTTCATCGTGGTGATGCTCGTGATCGTCGGTACCTCGGTCAAGGGGTTCACCCCGTGACCACCACCGTCTACACGGGATTCCCGGCGCGGGGCTGGCGTGCGAAGACTCGCGCGCTGGCCCCGCCGCTGGCCGTCGCCGCGGGCGCCGGGGTGTGCTGCGTCGCGGTGTGGCTCGGCGACCCGACCACGCCCGGCGGCCCGCTCCCGGTCTGCCCGACCAAGGCGCTGCTGGGCATCGACTGCCCCGGCTGTGGCGGGCTCCGGATGGCCTACAGCCTGTTGCACGGCGACATTCCCGCCGCGCTGCACTACAACGCGGTGTCCTTTGTGGTCGTTCTGCTGTTCGTGTGGAGCACTGCGGGCTGGGCGGTCGGTCGGCTGCGCGGCAGACCGGTGAACAGCTGGCTCCACTGGCGGTGGACCCCGCTGGCCTTCGCCGTGGTGTTCGTCGTGTGGTTCGTCGTCCGCAATCTGCCGTTCGCCCCGTTCACCGGCCTGTACGTCTGATTCCCGCCGATTCGGCGGCACCCGGGAACCGGCGGCGCGCCCGGCGCGTCGGACCGGGTTCAGCCGTTCGCCCGGCATCGGCGCCTGCCGTGTGTAACCCTTTCGGCACCGAGTACGCTCCGCGAGCCGGACGGGCGGTGGGCAGTGCCGTACATTCGGCCCGATTCCCGCACGAGAACCGTGCGGGGGAGCGACCAGCGAGGGGGAAAGACCCGATGACCGATCCCTACGGCCAGCAGCCTCCCGGGCAGCAGCCGTTCGGCCAGCCGGCGCCGTTCGGGCAGCCGCAGCCCGGTCAGCAGGCCCCGTTCGGCCAGCCGGGCCCGTCCGCGCCCTACGGCCAGCCCGCCCCGTTCGGGCAGCCTCCGGCGTTCGGCGGACCGCCGAACAACCTCGCGAACTGGGGCCAGCGCGTCGGCGCCTTCCTCATCGACCTCGGCCCGATCATCGCCATCCAGCTCATCGGCTATCTGGTGATGATCGGCTCCGTCGCCGCGGGCTCGATCCTGCTCGGCCTCGGCGGTCTCGCCGGGCTCGGCTGGACCGTCTACAACCGCTGGATCCAGGGCGGGAACACCGGTCAGTCGCTCGGCAAGCGGATCCTGAAGATCAAGCTGGTCAAGGAGGACACCGCCCAGCCGCTCGGCGCGGGCGGCGCGTTCCTCCGCGACATCTGCCACATCCTCGACAGCGCCATCTGCTACCTCGGTTTCCTGTGGCCGCTGTGGGACGACAAGGCGCAGACCTTCGCCGACAAGATCGTCGGGTCCATTGTGGTCACCGCGGACGGCGTCCCCGGCGCGATGCCCGGCGCCGGGTCGTCCCCGTTCGCCGGCGCGCCCGCGCAGCCGCTCGGCGCCGGGGGATACCCCGCGCCGGGACAGCCGCCGCAGCCGTTCGCGACAGGCCCCCAGCCGGGTGGTTTCGGCCAGCCGCAGACCGGCGGGTTCGGGCAGCCGCCGCAGGCCGCGCCCCAGCCGGGTGGCTTCGGTCAGCCCGCCACGCCCGGCCAGCCGCCGCAGGCGGGCGGTTTCGGCCAGCAGCCGCAGGGGGCGTTCGGCCAGCCGCCGCAGCCGGGTGGCTTCGGCCAGCCCGGCGCGCCCGGCCAGCCGCCGCAGCCAGGGGGCTTCGCCGCGCCGCAGCCGCAGCCCGGCCAGGACGAGCCGGAGCGCACCCAGGTGCTGCGTCCGGGCGCCGCCGCGCCGGAGGTGCCCGGCGGCGAGCAGGCCGAGCGCACCCAGGTGGTGCGGCCGGAAGCTGCCACCGGCGCCGCCGGGGCCGACGAGACACAGAAAATCCAGCCCGGCGGGATGCCGCCACATCAGCCCGGCCAGGACCAGCCCCCGCGGTAGCGGGGACCGGCACCGGTCACCACCGGCGGGGAGTGCCCGCCGGAAGATCACGAGTAATTGGGGAAGACCGTCATGACCAATCCCTACGGCCAGCAGCCCGGCCAGCAGCCCTACGGCCAGCAGCCGGGATACCCGCAGTCGGGCGGAATGCCCGCGCAGTCCGGCGGGATGCCCGCGCCGTACGGCCAGCCTGCCCCCTACGGGCAGCCGTCGCCGCCGTACGGCCAGCCCGCCTTCGGTGGTGGTCCGGGGATGCCGCCCGGTGGTGGCGACATCAACGCCATCAAGGACTACAAGGGCTGGGCGATCGGCTGCATCTTCCTGTTCTGGATTCTCGCGATCTTCGCGATCATGAAGTCCAACGAGGTCAACACGTACAAGGCCCAGGGCAACTACATGATGGCGGAGCAGGCGTCGAAGACGACCAAGACGCTCTGCCTGATCGCCACCATCATCGGCGGCATCAGCTGTGTGCTGAGCATCGTGTGGATCATCGTGGCGATCGTGGCCGCCTCGAGCGTCCGCACCTACAGCTACTACCACTGATCCGGGGTCGCTCCGCCCCGATGTCGTCCCCGGATGGGACGATGTCGGGGTGGTGAACCTCTATCGCGACACCGGAGTGGTGCTGCGGACACACAAGCTGGGTGAGGCCGACCGGATCGTCACCCTGCTGACCAGGCGGCACGGCAAGGTCCGGGCCGTCGCCAAGGGCGTCCGCCGCACCTCGTCGCGGTTCGGGGCGCGGCTGGAGCCCTTCGGGCACGTCGACGTCCAGTTCTACACCGGGCGCACGCTCGACGTGATCACCCAGGTCGAGACCGTGGACGCGTTCGCGCTGCCCCTGGTCGCCGACTACCAGAGCTACACCGCGGCGAGCGCGATCGCCGAGACCGCGGACCGGCTTTCCGCCGAGGAGGGCGAGCCGGTGCTCAAGCTGTACCTGCTCGTCGTGGGCGCGCTGCGCGCGCTGGCCGGTGGCGAGCGGGACTCCTCGCTGGTGCTCGACGCGTTCTTCCTGCGCGCGATGTCCTACGCGGGCTGGGCGCCGGCGATCACCGAATGCGCCCGCTGTGGCCTGCCCGGTCCGCACGCGGCGTTCAGCGTCGCCGCAGGCGGGTCGATGTGCCAGGACTGCCGCGTCCCCGGGTGCGTGCATCCCGCTCCCGAGGTGCTGATCCTGCTCAACGCGCTCATGCACGGTGAGTGGGCGGTCGCGCAGGAGTCGGTGCCGGTGGTGCGGCGTGACGCGAGTGGCCTGGTCGCGGCGCATCTGCAGTGGCATCTGGAACGTCAGCTCCGTTCGCTGCCGCTGGTCGAGCGGCGTGCCAGGGAGGCCGCGGCACCGGGCCAGTAGGGTCGTCGGCGACGAACCACCGGTTTTTTGGAGGGTACGAGGTGCTGCGCAGGGGACGCGAGACGAAGGCGTCGCGGTACGAGCTGCGGGCGCCGGATCCGCACCCGTCCGGGGCGCGGCCGCCGGAGATCCCGCGCGAGCTGGTCCCGAAGCACGTCGCGCTGGTGATGGACGGCAACGGCCGCTGGGCCAACCAGCGCGGGCTGCCGCGGATCGAGGGGCACAAACGCGGCGAGGCCGTGATGATCGACGTCGCGAGCGGCGCGGTCGAGATCGGCGTCAAGTGGCTCTCGGTGTACGCGTTCTCGACCGAGAACTGGAAGCGCAGTCCCGAAGAGGTGCGGTTCCTGATGGGCTTCAACCGCGACACCATCCGCCGCCAGGTCGACTACCTCGGCTCGATCGGCGTGCGGATCCGCTGGGCGGGGCGGCGGCCGAAGCTGTGGGCGAGCGTGATCAAGGAGCTCCAGGTCGCCGAGGAGAAGACCAAGGACAACACCGCGCTCAACATGACCATGTGCGTCAACTACGGCGGGCGGGCCGAGCTGGCCGACGCGATGCGCCGGATGGGCCAGGACGTCGCGGACGGGAAGCTGAACCCGGACAAGATCAGCGAGCGCGTCCTCGGGAAGTACCTTTACCAGCCGGACATGCCGGACGTGGACCTGTTCCTGCGGCCCTCCGGCGAGCAGCGGACGTCGAACTTCCTGATCTGGCAGTCGGCCTACGCGGAGATGGTCTACCAGAACACGCTGTTCCCCGACTTCGACCGCACCCACCTGTGGCGGGCCTGCCTGGAGTTCGCGAAACGCGACCGCCGCTTCGGCGGTGCTGTCGACCAGGCCGCGGAGGACGCGCCGGAGGGGACCTCGTGAGCACCACCGAAGCGGCGGAGACGGCCGACCTGCTGACGCGGGCGCGCGAGGGGCTGGAGCGCTACCTCGAAGTGCGTGTCGACGACGACGGCGTGCTGACCTTCTCCCACAACGACGTGCCCTGCGTGGTCCAGGCGAGCATGCTCGCGGACGGGCTCGCGGTGCTCAGCATGACCTGCGTGATCGCCTGGGACCTGCCCGACGAGGACGCGATCGCGGCCGCGGTGGCGCGGCGCGCGGGCGAGGGGCTGTTCGGCACGCTCGGGGTGTCCCGCAGCGAAAAGGGCGTCGACGTCACGTTGCGCTACGCCTTCCCGGCGCGGGGGATGGAACCCGCGCCGCTGGGGACGCTGATGATGCTCGTGGTGTCGACCGCTTCACAGCTGAGGACCGAGCTTCCCGGCCTCGGCTGAGGAATCGTCCTCGTCGCTGAAGGACGCTTTCAGTGCGTTGGCCGTGCTGAAGGACGCCTTCAGTGCACTGAGCGCACCGATGGCGTCCTTCAGCACCCGGGCGCCGGGACTCGCCACCAGCAGCGACCGCAGTGGGCGACCACAGAGGAAAAATCCGGGCGAACGGAGTTTCGGTGGCCGAAACGGGCGTCGATCCTCCGCTCGCCCGCGAGCGTGTCGGACCGGCCTGGCATCATCGCGACCGTGGAAACCATTTCCAACAACCCCGCCGGTCCGGCACTGACCCGGCGCCGGTTCCGGATCTCCTCGATCGAGGTCCTGTGCGCGGTCCTGCTGATCGCGATCCTGGCCCAGGGCTGGCTGCAGCGTGTGTTCGACGTGCCCGCGCTGCGCACCGGCTCGACGGTGTTCGTGGCGGTGTGCGTGCAGGCGCTGCCGTTCCTGGTGCTCGGCGTGCTCATCAGCGGCGCGATCGCGGCGTTCCTGCCCGCGCGGGTGCTGCGCGGGCTGCTGCCGCGGCGGACTGCCGCCGCGGTGGGTGTCGCCGGGCTCGCCGGGGCCGCCCTGCCGGGGTGTGAGTGCGCCTCGGTACCCGTGGCCAGACGGCTGATGGGGCAGGGGGTGGCGCCCGCGGCGGCGCTGACGTTCCTGCTCGCCGCGCCCGCGGTGAACCCGGTGGTGCTCGTGGCCACCGCGGTGGCGTTCCCGGGGCGGCCGGAGATGGTGCTCGCGCGCTTCGCGGGTTCGCTGGTGACGGCGATGGCGATGGGCTGGCTGTGGGCGCGCTGGGGCAGGCTGGAGTGGATCACCGAGCGGGCGCTGAAACGGCTTCCCGAGGTCGAAAACGGTGCCCGGTGGCGGGTTTTCGCGGAGACGGCCCGCGCGGATCTCGTCGAGTCGGGCGGGTTCCTCGTGCTCGGCGCGTTCATCTCCTCGGCGCTGAACGTCCTGGTGCCGGCGCGGTGGTTCGGCGTGCTCGGCGAGCAGATCGTGCTCGGCGTGCTGGTGATGGCCGTGCTCGCGGTGGTGCTCGCGCTGTGCAGTGAGGCGGACGCCTTCGTGGCCGCGTCGCTGTCCGCGGTGCCGCTGCTGGGGAAGCTGGTGTTCCTGGTGGTCGGACCCGCCGTCGACGTCAAGCTGTTCGCCCTGCACGCGGGCACCTTCGGCCGGTCGTTCGCGCTGCGGTTCGCCCCGGTCACGTTCGTGGTGGCGCTGGTGTGCGGCGTGCTGGCCGGGGTCGTGTTCCTGGGAGGTGTTTCGTGAGGCGGGAAACCCAGAACGTCCTGCTGATCCTGCTCGGCGGGGCGCTGGTCAAGATCGCGCTCAACGGTGACTACCTGCGCTACGTCAAACCCGCGCAGCAGCCGTGGATCATCGCCGGTGGCGCGGTGATGGTGGTGCTCGGCGTGGTCGCGATCGTGCGTGACGTGCTGGGGGCGCGGGCCCAGGCCCGGCCGTCGGCACCGGGGGCGGCGCCCGGTCCGCCGGGTGACGCGCACGGACACGGGCCGGGGGAGGGGCACCACCACGCGGCGCGGTCGGCGTGGCTGCTGGTGCTGCCGGTGCTGGCGGTGTTCCTGGTGGCGCCGCCCGCGCTCGGCGCCGACTCGGTGACCAGGACCGAGGCGAGGGCCCCGCAGAGCGCCGCCGCGGCCGACGCGGCGGTGTTCCCGCCGTTGCCCGCGGATCCCGTGGTTTCCCTGCCGCTCAACCAGTTCGTCAGCCGGGCGGGCTGGGACCGCAACGGGACGCTGAACGATCGCACGGTCTCGCTGTCCGGATTCGTCGTGCACTCCGGCGGCGGCACGCTGCTGGCCCGGCTGGTGATCACCTGCTGCGCCGCGGACGCCTATCCGGTGACCGCCCGGCTACGGGGCGGGGATGCCGGGCACCTCGCGACCGACGCCTGGATCGAGGTGACCGGCCGGGTCGTCCCCGGCACCGCGACGAAGGCGAACGGCTACACCCCGGATTTCGCCGTCGCCACGGTGAAATCCATCCCGGCCCCGAAGGACCCCTACGAGTACTGACCTCCGCATGCCCCGAAGGAGTCCTTCAGGGCACTGGAGTCCACAAAGGACGAATCAGTGGTCGGCGCAGAGGCCGACGATCTCGACGGTGTGGCTGATGTCGGAGAAGCCGTGTTCGGCGGCGACCTTCTCGGCCCAGCGTTCCACCGCGGGACCCTCCACCTCCACGGTCCGTCCGCACACCCGGCACACCAGGTGATGGTGGTGGTGCGCCGAACAACGCCGGTAGATGGCCTCGCCGGACTCGGTGCGCAGGACGTCGATCTCCCCGGCCTCGGACAGCGACTGCAGGGTCCGGTAGACCGTGGTCAGCCCGATGCCGTCGCCACGCCGGCGCAGCTCGTCGTGGAGTTCCTGCGCGGAGCGGAAGCCGTCGATGGTGTTGAGCAGGTCGACGACCGCGGTCCGCTGCCGGGTGGAGCGGCGGCCGGGCACCGGGGTCGTGCCGCGGGGCGCGGCCTGGCTCATACGATCGACTCGCTTCGTGAGAAAGTACGGAATCCCTGGTGGCGCGTGGTTTTCCCGGTTCGCCCGCAAGCGTCGCTCATGCGATCGACTCGCTCCGCGAGACAGTGTCCGATTTCCTTGGGCGCATGACACCCAATGATTCGCTCGCAAGCGTCGCTCATGGTCACTTCCCTTCCTGGACGTGTGCCACCGCGTCGACGACGATGTGCGAGAGATGGTCGTCGGCCAGCTGGTAGACCACCTCGCGGCCACGGCGTTCGCCGCGGACCACGCCCGCCGTCTTCAGCACACGCAGATGCTGGCTGATCAGCGGCTGGGCGACGTCGAGGGCGTCGACCAGCTCGTGCACGCAGCGGTCGGCCTCGCGCAGTTGTAGCACGATCGCGATCCGGACCGGGGCGGCGAGTGCCCGCAGCAGGTCACCGGCGTCGGCGAGGGTGGCGGCCGAGGCCGTCACCGCCGGGGCCGCGCTCGGCTGGCCGGGGGTGTGCGTGCCGTCGTCGTCCGCCAGGGCGGCCGCATCCGGGGTCACCGTCGCCATGTCGAGCCTCCGCGCCTTCACCGTGCCCGGCCGGTCCGGACCATGATTTCCGTAGTCATTGCCGATAACGGCACCGGCTATCCTAGTGTTCCCGTGAGTGACCGCCGTCTGGTCGTCGACGCGCGGAAGGTACTAGTCCGTTCAGGTGACATCGGGGAGAATCGGTGGTTCCGCTTCGCAACCTGTGGCGGACGGTGCAAGGTTGTCGCGAGGAGCTTCCGCCGGGCCGTGGTACCGGCGGTTCGTTCGGGTCCGGCCGGAGCGGAGGCAGTTGGGGCATCATGAGGCGTTTCGTGACGAAGTCCGCGGCGTCGGCGCTGGTCGTGCTGGTGGCGGTCCCGGGGGTGGCCTCGGCGCAGGCACCGCAGCAGGTGGACGAGAAGACGGGCCCGGTGTCGTTCGCCAACATCGCGTCGGTGCGCATCGGCGCGGGCGGCGGCCAGCACGGTGGCGCCCTGATCACCGAGACCCAGCGGTCGCCGTTGAGCCCCGGCCAGTCGAAGCTGTCGGCCGACCGCGTCGCGGTGCCCAACAACGACGGTGAGAAGGCCACGCTGGGCGGTCACTACCAGATCGACCTCGGCAAGTTCGCCGGCGCGTCGGCCAGCGCCTACCCGGCCGCGATCGCCAGCCGCGACCACGAGGTCACCGCCGCGCTGCAGCAGAGCACCGTCCCGACCGCGGTCGCCGAGACCAACTACGCCATCCGCGACAACTGGCAGGGCGGCGAGAAACCGCTGGACAACACCGTGCTGGTGTTCGAGGGGGCGCGCAGCGCGGTCGACTGCGCCGCGCCGGGCCGGACCACGGCCACCACCGCCGTGGCGAAGCTCTGGGTCCGCGGCACCGACGGGACGCTCGCCCCGGCCGCCGTGCCCGGCGGCGGGTCCGCCCTGCAGGTGAAGGACCTGAAGCTCGGCCCGCCCGGTGACGTCCCGCAGGCCAGCAAGGAGAAGACCACCTCGGACGTCACGGTGTCCCGGGTCACCGCCTTCGACCAGCTGGTCCGCCAGGACGGCTGGCGCGACGGGGACGTGACGGCGGTCGGGGGCTGGCGCGTCGACATCACCACGCACGTGCGCAACGACCAGAACGTGAGCATGGAGGACGTCAAGACGAACGTCGTCCTCGGCGGCGTCAGCTGCTCGATCCCGAAGAGTTTCGTGGCCAGGCCCGCGGGTGGCACCGGAACCGGCGCGACCGGGCAGCAGCAGCCCACGGTGCCGACCCAGGTCCCGGCCGGGTACGTCGCCGCGGCCGCGCCGGAGGACGGCTTCCGTCTCCCGCTCGGGTTCGGCCTGCTCGGCGGCGGTCTCGCCTTCGCCGCGCTCGCCGTCGTGCTGGGCCGTCGCCGCCGCGCGAAGGCGGAACAGGGATAGCACGCGTGCCGCGCATCGGTCTGGCCGCGCTGTCGGCGGTGGTGGCCGTGCTCGCGATCGCCGCGGGGGTGATCGTGCTGACCTGGGTGCCCGCGACCCCGATCGCGGCCGTCGAGCCGCCGCCGGGATCGCTGCCCGGTGAGGACGCCGCGCCCGCGGTGCTGCCGGTGGACAACTCGGCGCCCGGGCAGCAGCGCCCGGGCACCGTCGCGCTGCCCGGTGGCGGCGCCGCCCGGCTGGTCCGCACCGAGGTGACCCGCACCGGTGTCCTCCCGATCCCGCGCGGGCTCGGCGACGCCGCCTGGTGGGGCGCGCGGCTCGGCGCCGCGCACGGGGCGTCCGTGCTGTCCGGGCACGTCAACTGGGCGGCGGCGAAGGGCCCGTTCGACGAGCTGTGGCGGATGCGGGCCGGGGACAACGTGAGCATCGTCGACGCGAAGGGCGGCCGCTGGCTGTACCGGGTGACCGGCGTGGCCACCGTCGCCAAGGGCGACCTGCCCGCGCAGGCCCAGCGCGTTTTCGGGCAGGACGGGCCCCATCGGTTGGTGCTGGTGACCTGCGGTGGCGACTACGTCGGCGGCACCGAGGGCTACGACGAGAACCGGATCGTCACCGCGGCGCTGGTCTCCCGCCCTGACGGCGGTTGACGGCCGGGAAATCCGAGGCAACCACCCGGGCGGCACACGGCATGTCCTGTTATGCCGATGCACCCGAGTGAAGGAGCCCGACCCGATGACGTTCCCGTCCAACTCCGCGACCGGCGCCGCGCCGAAGAGCGCTTCCCGGCGCTGGATCCTCATCGCCGCCGCGGTGCTCGTGGTGGCCGCGGTGGTCACGGCGCTGCTCGTATTCACCGGAAAGGGTGATCCTGTCGCCGCGAACGGGACGGCAGGGGCTCCCGTGCCCGCCTCGGCGGCGGCCGCCGGGCACGGCGGTACCGACAGCGGGAAGGTGCCCGGTGTGCTCACGCTGCCCGGCGGCGGGACCGCGAAGGCGGTGCGCCAGGACCTCACCGAGGACGGGACGCTGCCGATCCCGCAGGCCCTCGGCGAGGCCGCGTGGTGGGGCGCGAACCTCGGCGCCGACCACGGCGTCGCGGTGCTCTCCGGGCACGTGAACTGGAAGGGCGCCAAGGGCCCGTTCTACGAGCTTTGGCAGGTCAAGGCGGGTCAGGACCTCGCGCTGACCGACACCTCCGGCGGCCGGTGGACCTACCGGATCGACACCGCCGAGACCGTGCACAAGACCCAGCTCGCGGAACGTTCGGAACAGCTGTTCGGGCCGGACGGCCCGCATCGGCTCGTGCTCGTCACATGTGGCGGTGAGTACGTGGGCGGGAGCACCGGGTACGAGGACAACCGGGTCGTCACCGCGTCGCTCGTGTCGCGTCCGTAAGCCGGTCACCTCGCCGGAAGGGCCGCGGGGGCGGGCGGATACGCTAGTCCTTCGAGTCCGATAACCGTCCCCGCATGCTTCCGGAGCGTGGAGTGCCCGCCAATATCATTGAATCCGTCGTCAGCCTGTGCAAGCGTCGTGGCTTCGTCTTCCCCAGCGGAGAGATCTACGGCGGCACCCGGTCGGCGTGGGACTACGGACCGCTCGGCGTCGAGATGAAGGACAACATCAAGCGCCAGTGGTGGAAGACCGTGGTGCAGGGCCGCGACGACGTCGTGGGCATCGACTCCTCGGTGATCCTGCCGCGCCCGGTGTGGGTCGCCTCCGGCCACGTGGGCGTGTTCACCGATCCGCTGGTCGAGTGCCTGTCCTGCCACAAGCGCTTCCGCGCCGACCAGCTCGCGGAGGAGTTCGCCGGGCGCACCGGCAAGGAGACCAGCGAGGACGACCTGTCCGAGGTCCCGTGCCCGAACTGCGGCACCCGCGGCCAGTACACCGAACCGCGTGACTTCAACATGATGCTCAAGACCTACCTCGGCCCGGTGGAGTCCGACGAGGGCCTGGCCTATCTGCGCCCGGAGACCGCGCAGGGCATCTTCGTCAACTTCCTCAACGTGCAGACGACGGCGCGGAAGAAGCCGCCGTTCGGCATCGGCCAGGTCGGCAAGTCCTTCCGCAACGAGATCACGCCGGGCAACTTCATCTTCCGCACCCGCGAGTTCGAGCAGATGGAGATGGAGTTCTTCGTCGAGCCGGGCGAGGACGAGACCTGGCACCAGTACTGGATCGACGAGCGCACGAAGTGGTACACCGACCTCGGCATCAGGTCCGAGAACCTGCGCCACTACGAGCACCCGAAGGAAAAGCTCTCGCACTACGCGAAGCGGACCGTCGACATCGAGTACCGGTTCGACTTCAACGCGGGCCAGGAGTGGGGCGAGCTGGAGGGCATCGCCAACCGCACCGACTTCGACCTCACCACGCACTCGAACCACTCGGGTGTCGACCTGTCCTACTTCGACCAGGCCACGAAGGAGCGTTACCGCCCGTTCGTGATCGAGCCCGCCGCCGGTGTCGGCCGGTCGATGATGGCGTTCCTCGTCGACGCCTACCACGAGGAGGAGGCGCCGACCGCCAAGGGCGGCGTCGAGAAGCGCGTGGTGCTCAAGCTCGACCCCCGGCTCGCGCCGTTCAAGGCCGCGGTGCTCCCGCTCTCCCGTAACGCGGACCTCACGCCGCGGGCGAAGGAGGTCGGCGCGCTGCTGCGCAAGCACTGGAACGTCGACTTCGACGACGCCGGTGCGATCGGCCGCCGCTACCGTCGCCACGACGAGGTCGGCACGCCGTTCTGCGTCACGGTCGACTTCGACACGCTCAACGACCAGGCCGTCACCGTGCGCGAGCGGGACAGCATGGCCCAGGAGCGCGTCGCGATCGACAAGCTCGAGTCCTATCTGGCGGCCCGCCTGATCGGCTGCTGACCCAGCGCGGTCCATGCGCCCCAATGTGGCGTTCGGTGCGTTGGACGCACCGAACGCCACATTGGGCGCGTTGAGCGCACCCAATGCCACATTGGGGCGCTTTGCCGACCGCGAGAGGTGACCATCCCTGACAGACGTCATGGTGAGGTCGTGACGGTTGGGCTGCGAGCGGGGCCGCCTCCGGCGGCAGGCTCGAAGGCATGGGAACACGAGAGATCAGCCGCGACCCGGCGGTCGCGGCGGGGGCCGCGGTGCACCTGACCGGGCTGCGGAAACACTACGGCGAGGTCCGCGCGGTCGACGGCGTCGACCTGACCATCGCGCCCGGCGAGGTGGTCGCGCTGCTCGGTCCGAACGGCGCCGGGAAGTCCACCACGGTCGACCTGCTGCTCGGACTGTCCACACCGGACTCCGGCACCGCGTCGGTGTTCGGCAGGACGCCGTTCGACGCCGTCCGCGCGGGCATGATCGGCGCGATGCTCCAGGGCGGCGCGCTGCTGGAGGACCTCACGGTCGGCGAGACCGTCGGAATGGTCGCCGCGCTGCACCACCGGCCGATGCCGGTACGCGAGGCCCTGCGCCGCGCCGGGATCGAGGACCTGGCGAACCGCCGCGCCACCAAGCTTTCCGGCGGTCAGAAACAACGGGTGCGGTTCGCCGTCGCGCTGGTGAGTGATCCGGACCTGCTGGTGCTCGACGAGCCGACCGCGGCGATGGACGTCGGCACCCGCCGCGAGTTCTGGAAGTCGATGTACGAGTTCACCGACTCCGGGCGGACCGTGCTGTTCGCCACCCACTACCTCGAAGAGGCCGAGGAGTTCGCCGACCGCGTCGTGCTGCTGCGGGCCGGGAAGATCGTCGCCGACGGGTCCGTCGCCGAGGTCCGTGCCCTGGCGGGGGGACGCACGATCCGCGCCGGCGTGCCGGGGGCGACCGAGCCGGTGATCGCGGCCCTTCCCGCGATCACCGGCTACGAGCTGCGTGGCGACCGGGTCGCGATCTCCAGCGCCGACTCCGACACGACGTTGCGGGCCCTGATGGCCGCGGTTCCCGCCGTGCACGACATCGAGATCGGCGCCGTCGGACTGGAAGGCGCCTTCCTCAGCCTCACCGGAGACGAGACGGACCAGGAGCCCACCCGATGAAACTGTCCTACTTCGCCATCGAGATCCGGCGGGTGTTCCGCGCGCCCCGGTTCCTGCTGTTCGTCCTCGGCCTGCCGGTCATCATGTTCCTGTTGCAGGCCAACGTCTTCACCAAGGACACGCCCGATCACGCGGCGGTGGTCGCCGTGGTGATGGTCAGCATGATGACCTGGGGGACCTTTTCCGCCGCGATGACCAGCGGCACCCGGCTCGCCGTCGAACGGGCGAGCGGCTGGCAGCGGCAGCTGCGGCTGACCCCGCTGTCCGGCGCGGGGTACCTCGGCGGGAAGGCGGTCTCCGGCATGCTGGTCGGGCTGCCCGCGCTGATCCTCGTGCCACTCATCGGCGTGCTGTTCCAGGGGGTGCACCTCGACGCGGCGGGCTGGCTGCGGATCGTGGCGGGCATCTGGCTCGGCACCATCCCGCTGGTACTGCTCGGCCTGCTGATCGGCCAGTTCGTCACGCAGGAGTCGATGCAGCCGGTGAACATGCTGCTGATGCTGGCCATGGGGTTCCTCGGCGGGCTGTGGATCCCGATCGAGGCCATGCCGGGCTGGATGCACGACGTCGCCCAGATCACCCCGACGTACTGGATCGTCCAGCTGGTGCGGCCCGCGGTGACGAACACGATGCTGGTGGGTTTCCCGGCCGCTCTCGGCGTGCTCGCGGCGTGGACCGTCGTGCTCGGGGCGCTCGTGATCAGGCGTTACCGTAAGGACAGCGCCCGGGTCTGACCGGGATCAGGGGAAGGCAAGGCACGTGGGTGAACGCCTGTCCGGCCAGGACGGCCACTGGTTGTGGGACAAGGCCACGCTGTGGCAGGACACGCCGCTGGGCCCGGACGAGGGGCCGGGCAAGCGGATGTGGCCGTTCTCGGGCGTCGTGTTCCTCCTGCCGTTCCTGGTCCCCATCGTCCCGTCGGTGTTCGAGGCCGACAGCCCCGGTTGGGCCAAAGCGGTCATCCTGGCCGCCGTCGGGGCCTACAGCCTGGCCTATCTGGCCTTCCCGGCGGCGTTCCGCCGCCCGCTGCGGGACAAGCTGGTCTTCTCGGCGGTCATGCTGGGCCTCGGCCTGCTCGTCTTCTGGCTCCTGGGCTACAACACGTGGCTGCTGGTCTACGCGACGGCGACGTTGGCGTTCATGCTGCCCAGTGGCTGGGCGTTGCTGCTGGACGGCGCCGCGCTGGTCGTCGCGCTGCTCTGGATGGTGCTCGCCGGGAAGTTCGGCGAGCACAAGGGTGACCTGATCTCGACCGCCTCGATCACCTCGGGCATGTTCTTCATGGCGAACATGGTCCGCGCGATCAAACGCCTGCAACGGGCCAACCACGAGATCGCGACGCTCGCCGTGGTCAACGAGCGGGAGCGGGTGGCCCGTGACCTGCACGACCTGCTCGGGCACAGCATCACCACGATCACCGTCAAGGCGGGGGTGGCCCGGCGGGTGCTGGAGAGCGCCGGTGACATCCCGCGCGCCGTCGAGGAGATCCGCGAGGTCGAAGCCCTCTCGCGCAGCGCGCTCTCCGACGTCCGGGCGACGGTCTCGGAATATCGCGAGGTGTCGCTGTCGGCGGAGCTGGTCGGGGCGCGAGCCGCGCTGCGGGCCGCCGAGATCGACGCCGACCTGCCGCACGCGGTGGACAACGTCCGCCCGGAGTACCAGCACACCTTCGGATACGTGCTGCGGGAAACGGTGACCAACGTGCTCCGGCACTCCGGCGCGAAGAAGGTCAAGGTGCGGCTCGGCCGGAACTGGCTGGAGATCGAGGACGACGGACGGGCGGAGGAGATCGTGCCGGGCAACGGATTGCGCGGCCTCACCGAACGGCTCGGCGCGATCGGGGGCACCCTGCGCACCGCGGTGCGCGCCGGGGGAGGATTGACCGTCCGGGCCGAGGTCCCGGTCGCGGCGGCGGCCACCCCGGCCGTGCGCGCCGAACCCGCGGGAGGACTGGCTTGATCCGGGTGCTGCTGGCCGACGACCAGGCGATGGTGCGCGGCGCCCTCGCGACCGTGCTGGGGCTGGAGTCCGACATCGAGGTCGTCGGGCAGGTGGCGTCCGGGGACGAGGTGGTGCCCGCCGCGAAGGAGTCCACTCCGGACGTCGCGCTGCTGGACGTCCAGATGCCCGGCAAGGACGGCCTGGCCGCGGCCGCCGAGCTGCGCGCCGCGCTCCCCTCCTGCCGGGTGATCATCTGCACCACCTTCGGCAGGCCGGGGTACCTGGCCAGGGCGATGGCCGCGGGCGCGGTGGGGTTCGTGGTCAAGGACGCCCCGCCCGAGCAGCTCGTCGAGGCCGTCCGGAAGGTCCACAGTGGACTCCGGGTGGTGGATCCCGCGCTGGCCGCCGAATCACTGGCCACCGGGGCGAGCCCGCTCACCGGCCGGGAGCACGAGGTGTTGCGGGCGGCGAAGGACGGCAGCACCGTCGCCGACGTCGCCCGCGCGCTGCACCTGTCCGAGGGCACGGTGCGGAACCACCTCTCCGCCGCGATCGGCAAGACCGGCGCGCGCACCCGCGCCGAAGCCGTCCGCCTCGCCGAGGAGAATGGCTGGTTGTGATGCGCTCGCGGTGCGTCGTCCCCGGCGGCGGATGAGTATCTGAGAAGATACTCGGCGTGAGTACCGCCGTACGGACCAAACCCACCGGAGCCGCCTGGGTCCGCCGCGTCGTCTTCGGCACGCTGCTGGTGGCGCTGCTCGTCGGCGGGGGCACCGCGTTCCGGGTCTGGCAGGTGGCCAGGGGCGAGGACCGCCGGTCCGCCGACGTCATCGTGGTGCTCGGCGCGGCGCAGTACAACGGGATGCCCTCGGACGTCTTCTCCGCGCGGCTGATGAAGGCCAAGGAACTCTACGACGCGGGCGTCGCGAAGACGATCGTCACCGCGGGCGGCAAGCAGGAGCGGGACAACTACACCGAGGCCGAGGCCGGCGCGCGGTGGCTGACCCGGCACGGGGTGCCCGCCGCGGCCACCCTGCCGGTGGGCGAGGGCAACGACACGCTGCGCAGCCTGCGCGCGGTCGCCACCGAGGTGGGGGCGCGCGGCTGGCACCGCGCGGTGCTGGTGAGCGATCCGTGGCACTCCTTCCGCGCCCGGATCATGGCCACCGACGTCGGGCTGGAGGCCTGGACCGCGCCGACGCACAGCGGGCCGATCGTGCGGGCGCGGAACACCCAGGTCAGGTACATCGTCCGGGAGACCGGCGCGCTGCTGTTCTACCGGCTCACCAAGAACCCCGCCGACGCGCTGTTCGACACGATCCTGGACTGAGCGCGCCGGAACTGTCGTACCCGGCGCCTAAGCTGGGGCGCGTGGACGGTTACACCGAGCACGACCAGGCCAGACCGCTGCCCGAACCCGCCAAGGGCTCGGCGCTGGCCGGCGCGCGCCCGGAGCGCCGCAGCCCGTTCTCCCGCGATCGGGCCAGGGTGCTGCACTCGGCCGCGCTGCGCAGGCTCGCCGGAAAGACCCAGGTGGTCGGCCCCGGGGAGGGTGCCGAGGTCAGCGGCGTCCCGCGCACCCGGCTGACGCATTCCCTGGAGGTCGCGCAGATCGGCCGCGGGATCGCCGAGGAACTGGGTGCCGATCCGGACCTGGTGGACACCGCGGGGCTCGCGCACGACATCGGGCATCCGCCGTTCGGGCACAACGGCGAGCGCGCGCTGGACGAGGCCGCGGGGCCGTGCGGCGGGTTCGAGGGCAACGCGCAGACCCTGCGCATCCTGACCAGGCTGGAACCGAAGGTGGTCGGGGACGGCGGAGTGAGCGCGGGCCTCAACCTCACCCGCGCCTGCCTCGACGCGACGACGAAGTACCCGTGGGCCCGGCGCCCCGGCCAGGCGAAGTACGGCGTGTATCCCGACGACGCGGCGGCGTTCGCGTGGATCCGCGAGGGCGCCCCGGCGGAGCGCACCTGTCTGGAAGCGCAGATCATGGACTGGGCGGACGATGTCGCGTATTCCGTGCACGACGTCGAGGACGGCGTGTTCGCCGGCCGGATCTCCTTGCGGCTGCTGGGAGATCCCGAGGAACGCGCCGCGGTCGCCGAGGCCGCGGCGGCGCACTTCTCCGCGCAGTCGGTGTCCACTTTGGAGAGTGCGGCGAAGGAACTGCTCGACCTGCCGGTGGTCGCCGAGGTCGCGCGGGCCGGGCCGGGCGGCTCGCCGCGGGCACAGGTCGCGCTGAAGCGGCTCACCAGCGAGCTGGTCGGCCGGTTCGCGACGGCGGTCGTCACCGCCACCCACGAGAAGTACGGGGAGGGACCGCTGACGCGGTACGCCGCGCGGCTCGTGGTGCCCGAGCAGGCGGCGGCGGAGGTGGCGCTGCTCAAAGCGCTCGCCCTGCGGTACGTGATGAGCGACCGGCGGCGGCTGGCCACGCAGGACGGCCAGCGGCAGCTGCTGGCGGACCTCGTCGGCGCGCTCTGCCTCCGCGGGCCCGAGGCGCTCGACCCGCTGTTCGCCCCGGCCTGGGAGGCCGCGCCGGACGACGCCGCGCGGCTGCGGGTGGTGGTCGACCAGGTCGCCTCGCTCACCGACGCACAGGCACACACCTGGCATTCGTGGTACGCCGCGCGCTATGGCTGAGCGGGGCCCGAGCACGGGCATACGGCTTCCGGCACCGGGACTTGTCACCGGCGGCCGGACTTCCGTCCGCGGGTTTCGGGGCCTGCGGCCGGGGTGACCTGGTCGGGTAAGGTCGCGCTATGGCCGCCACAGACAGCCACCTCCGGTTCACCCTCGCCCTGCACCGGGTCGGCGCGGCGGGGGAGAACAGCTGCTTCTCCCCGTACTCGGTGGCTTCCGCGCTGGGTCTCACCAGCCGCGCCGCCCGCGGCGTCACCGCCGAGGAACTGCTGCGCCTGCTCGCCGGGGAGACCGGCGACGCCGCCGCGCTGGACGCGCACGCGGACCTGCTCCGCGCCGCCGCGAAACTCGCGCCCGAGACCCAGCGGGAAGCACCCGAACTCGCCGTCGCGAACACGTTCTGGGCGTGGGACGCGCTGCCGCTCGAAGACGGCTTCCGCGCGGAGCTGGCCACCTGGCCCAACGGGGCCGTCGCGAGCGCGCCGTTCGGGGACGATCCCGAAGCCGCCCGCGCGCGGATCAACGCCGACGTCGCGGAAACCACCCACGGGCTGATCCCGGCGCTGCTGCCGCCGGGCTCGGTCGACGAGGACACGGTGGCCGCGCTCGTGAACGCCCTGTACCTGAAAACCTCGTGGCTGCACCGGTTTCCCGACGACGCGACCGGTCCGGCGGAGTTCCACGCCCCGGCCGGGACCCGCGAGGTGCCGACGATGCGGCTGGACGAGCGGCTCGGCTACGCGCGGTCGGACGGCTGGCAGATCGTCCAGCTGCCCGCGGCCGGGGGAGTGCAGGCCGTGGTGCTGCTGCCCGACGGTGACCTCGGCGAGGCCGAGGCCGCGCTCGACGAGGGCGCGCTGGGCGCGTTGCTCGACGCGCCGCGGCCCGAGCAGGTCCGGCTGGCGATGCCCAAGATCGACCTCGACGTCCGGACACCGTTGACCGCGGCGCTCGGCGAGCTCGGGGTGCGGACGATGTTCACGAACCGGGCCGACCTGACCGGGCTCTCGCCGGATCAGCGGCTCGAAGTGTCCGACGTGCTGCACCAGGCCGTGCTGCGGCTGGACGAACAGGGGCTCGAGGGCGCCGCGGCCACCGCGGTGACGATGCGCCTGATGTCCCTGATGCCCGGCGACCCGGTCGCCGTCTCCGTCGATCGTCCGTTCCTCCTGCTGGTCCGGCACGCCGGGACCGGCGCCGTCTACTTCTTCGCCAGGGTGGTCCAACCGTGAGTGTGCGGTCCGAAGCTGTTCCCGAACTCACCGAACCCGGCCCCCCGCCGGTACCGACCGGGACGAGACCCCGGCGCTGGGCGTGGCAGGACAGCGCCATCATGGGCGGCTTCCTGCTCTTCACGATCCTGCTCTACAACGGGCTCTGGTTCGACCTGAAGAGCGGCTACCTCTGGAACGGGGCGGCCGACCAGAGCCAGTGGGAGTGGTACGCGTCGGTGACCGCGAAAGCGGTGCTGCACCTGAAGAATCCGCTCTTCACGGATCTGCAGAATTACCCCGACGGCGTGAACATGATGGCCAACGCCTCGATGTTCGGCCTGACCATCCCGCTCGCCCCGGTGACGGTCCTGCTCGGGGCGACGGTGACCTGGGCCATCGTGCTGACGATCGGTCTCGCCGGGACCGCGTCCGCCTGGTACTGGGTGTTTTCCCGGCACCTGACCACGAACCGGGCCTCGGCCGCGATCGGCGGCGCGTTCTGCGGGTTCGCCCCGCCGATGATCTCGCACGCCTGCGCGCACCCGAACTTCGTGGTGCTGTTCGTGCTGCCGTTCATCGCGCTCAAGGTCATCCAGATCGCGAAGGGGCAGCGGCCGGTCCGCAACGGCGTCGTGCTGGGCCTGCTGACCACGTACCAGATCTTCCTCGGCGAAGAGCCGCTGATGATCTTCGCGCTGACGTTCCTGGTGTTCGTCCTCGCGTACCTGATCCCGCGCCGCCGGGAGTTCAAGCCGATGCTGAAGCCGCTCGCGAAGGGCATGGGCCTCGGCGTCGCGATCACCCTGGTGTTGTCGGCTTTCCCGCTGTGGTGGCAGTTCTTCGGCCCGCAGAGCTTCCACGAGCTGCGGCACGGCGAGGCCGGGAACGACCTCGCCGCGTTCACCCGCTTCGCGACGCAGTCCGTGTCGGGCGTGCCGTCCGCGGCGGCCGAGGTGTCGATGAACCGCACCGAGGAGAACGCGTTCTTCGGCTGGCCGCTCATCGCGCTGATGGTCGTGCTGACCGTCTGGCTGTGGCGCGATGTCGTGGCCCGCGCGTTCGCGATCACCATGTTCGTCATGGCGTGGCTGTCGATGGGCGTACAGCTGCTGGCGGTCAAGGAGGAAACTGGCGTCCCGGGGCCGTGGAAGTGGTTGTCCGGCCTGCCTTTCCTCGACTCGATCCTCGAATCGCGGCTCGCGATGGGCTGCCTTCCCGCCGTCGGGGCGCTGCTGGCGATCGCCACCGACCGCGTGTTCGCCGCCGCGGCGAAGCAGCCCGACACCGACGCCGTGGACGGGGCGCGCCGGCTGCCGCTGCGGCTGATGTGGATCGGCGCCGTGGTGGCGGTGCTGCTCCCGATCGCGCCGACCGAACTCGTGGTGAAACCGCGCCCGGCCTCGCCATCGTTCTTCGCCGACGGTATCTGGCGCAGCTACGTCGCCCCGGGCGGCGCACTCGTGCCGGTGCCGTTGCCGAGCACCGGTGAGGCGGAACCGCTGCACTGGCAGGTGGACGCCGGGCTCGGCTATCCGATGCCCGAGGGCTATTTCGTCGGCCCGCAGAGCAAGACGGACAAGCGCGGACGCTACGGCGCCGACCCGCGCCCGACGTCGAAGATCTTCGAACAGGTCGAGCGCACCGGCCAGGCCTGGCCGATCAGCGAGGACGACCGGACCCGGGCGCTCGAAGACCTGCGGGTGTGGAACGCGGACGTCCTCGTGCTCGGGCCGCGCGACCACGCCGACGCCCTGCGGTCCACTGTGGACCTGTTGCTGCGCAAGCCCGCGGAGTTCGTCGGCGGCGTCTGGGTCTGGGACGTCCGCCCGCTGACCGCGTAGCGGTTCCCGTGGTCCGTGAATGCCACATTGAGGGACTCTGAGTCCCTCAATGTGGCATTCACGGACGGACTCCTTCGGGTGACGCCTCTTTCGTGCCCGCGTGGCAAGACGCCAAGGTGTCTTGCCAGCGAAGGGAAAGGGGAGTCCTGGGTGAGCGCAAGGGGCTTTCGAAGCGACAACGACGGGTGTCGGCAGAGCTGCGCGCGCTGCGGAACGATCGGGGCGTCACCTGCCTGGACGTCGCTGACGCGCTCGGGTGCTCGGAAAGCAAGATCAGCCGCGTGGAGACGGGGGCGCGTGGCCTATACCCGGACGAAGTGTCGGCGATCCTCGGCTTCCTGCGAGTCCCCGCAGACAAACGCAAGGAACTGCTCCGCCTGTTGCGTGAAGGCGAGGAACGCAACTGGCACGAGGTCAGCGAAGCGATGTCACCGATGTGGGAGGAACTGAGCCGCGCCGAGCAGGGCGTGGCTGCCATCAGGAACTACGAGCCGCTGTTGATTCCTGGGCTCGCCCAGACCTCCGACTACACCCGTGCCCTGATGCGGCGCCTCAACCCGGATCTCTCCGAGGCCGATGTCGAGAAGCGAGTGTCGCTACGGCGGCGTCGCCAGCGAATACTCGGCAGACTCGGTGCTCCGGACGTGCGGTTGATTGTCGAGGAAACGGCCCTCAGGCGTGCCGTCAGTGGTGCGGATGTCATGCGTGCGCAACTTGAACATCTACTGGCGCTGAACCGGCGCTCCAACGTCGTGGTGCGCGTGGTCCCGTTCTCCGTCGGAGCGCATGCCGGGCATGAGGGGCCGGTGATGTTGCTGGACTACGTTGCCGAGCCGACCTTCGCCTATGCCGAGATACGTGCGCTGAACAGCTTCATCGAAGACAGTGCCCCGGTCGAGCGCATCAAGTCCTCTTGGCGGCAGATCTCCGCTGTGGCACTCTCGGTCGAAGACTCCGCTCGGCGCATTGCCAGCGTGATCGGCGACTTGACTGGGCATGAGGAGCGCGCGTCATGATTCCCCCGCATCGCTGATCGTAAGGAGGGCGATGGTCTACCGCTCAGGACCGGAGCGACGGGATTCGTTCTTCCGCACCAGCCCTCCCCGCCGTGAACCGGAAAAGACCTCCGCGGTCGAGCAGGCGCGCCAGCAGGCGGAACGCCTGTTCGGGCAGCATGGGAAACCGCCGAGAGAGTCGGAGGCCGGCTCGTCCCGTCTGCCCCGGCCCGAGGACACGGTGTCCTCGGAGGGGCTGCCTCCGCTGGATCGGCTGTTCGAACACGAACAGGCCCGCGCGGCTGCCCGTGCGGCCCGTGACTCGCGGCTCGCCAGTCGGGCCCTCCGCGAGGTCGCCGTCGACCTCAACAACTTGCTGGACCTTTCGGAGGAGCAGCTGCGGTTGTCCGCGCGTGGCCGTGCGCGCCAGACCGTCAAGGAGGCGATGCCGCAGCTGGTGGCCAGGTCGAGCCTGGCGGCTCTTCCGTTCGGTGAGGTCGCGGACCTGCTCGGTCTGCCACCGGGGAAAGCCGACGAGGTGGTCGACGCCCTTACGCGGCGTGGCGGGCTGAGCCCGGGAGAACGCTACGACGCCCTGAAAGGGATCGAGTGGCTCCGCGAGCAGCTACGTCAAGCGAAGGTCACCGAAGACCAGTCGCTACTCGACCGTCTCGTCCGGTTCATCGTGAAGATTGCCGTGCTGGTGGGCGTGGCGGTCGGTGCCGCGTCGCTGGGCGCGTTCGCTGTCGAGGACTGGGCGGTCAAAGGGGTGGTCAAGGCCGGGATCATCGCGCTCGTCGCGGTGGCTCTGCAACGGGTGGCCGACGGTGTCCGGGACCGTGGCCGCGGCCCCTACGCAGCCGCCCGTGCGGCACACGACGCGTTGCTCGACGAACTCACCGCCGCGCAGGCCCTCAGCGGCCCGCCTGCCTACGCGGGCGAGCCCGTCGTCGTCCGTGTCCGGCTCGCTGTGCGTATCGGAAGTGCGCGGATCGCCTCGCTTTCCCTTGACTGGCAAGAAAAACAGCAATACTGGGCGATCCTCGGCGAGGCCGAGGAAGCCGTCGGCAGCGATCGGCTGGACGCACTCGCGCGGACGCTGCGCACACTTCGCGCGCTCACCCCTCCCGAACGACGGGAGCGCTGACCACGAAATCAGGGTCGGCGCGAATCGTGTCGAGGTGTCCGTCGCGTCGGCCGAGGTCGTGTCACCGAACGCGTACGTTCGGTGACCGGACTGTGCCAGACTGACCCCGTCCTACGGGGAGGGGAGCGACGTGGGTTCAGGGGAAGAACCGGAGATCGCGTCCGCCGAAGCGTTCGGTGCCCGGTTGCGGGAGCTGCGCGGGCGGCTGACGCAGGAGACGGTGGCGCGACGTTCGGTGCTCGGGCGGGCGGCGCTGACCCGCCAGCGGGTGTCCAACATCGAGAACGGGCTGTTGCCCTCGGCCGATCAGTTGCGGTGCTACCTGCACGGATGCGGCCAGCCTGAGCTGTTCGACCGGCTCGACGCGGTCCGCGGCACGCTGGAGTCCACATCGGACACGACGGTGGAGAAAGCTCCGGAACGGCCCGCGTCGGGACTTCGCCGTGGTCACCTGGTGCTCGGGGCCGTGGTGGTGGCGGTCGCCGCGTCGGCGGCCGCGGTGATCACGGTGCTCAACAGGAGCGCGCAGCCGGTCAGTGTGGTGGTGCCCGCATGCGCGCCCGGCTCGATCTGCTTCTGGCCGGAGCCGGACTTCGGTGGCGAGAAGCTCCAATGGCCACCGGACTGGGAACAGGACGGGCGCCAGTGCGTCCCGCTGCCGTTCACCGCCCGGTCGGTGATGAACGCGAGCACCGAGCGCCAGTGGGGCTACGCCAGCGGAGACTGCACGGGACCGCGGCGAACGTTGTTGCAGCACAACAACGGTCTCGAACGGTCGGTGACCATCAACTCCTACATCAAGACCTGAACGCCCAGCTCAGCGCGTCGCGGGGCAGCCGGGACGGTGTCCGGTGACAAGGCGCGACACGGGAGGACAGCGTTCCCCCTTCTGGCCGGACCGTCGTTTCTGGTCCGCTCGGGCCGACCACACCGGAAGCGGTGGGCGGACCAGGGGAGCGGAAGATGCGAAAACAGTTCATGGTCACTGTGGCCGGTGCGATCGCCGTCGTGCTGGCCACGATCGGGACCGCGTCGGCGAGTCCGGCGCCCCGGCAGGAACAGCCGGGACAGGACCAGAAGTGGACGCGGCTCGCCGACCGGACCTACGACGAGTCGGTGAACGCGGTGCGGCGGGCGGACGCCGCGCACCAGTACGTGCGAGCCCAGTTCGTCGCGCCGCTGGCCTGGTACGCCGGGCAGAAGTTCGGCTGGCACGATCAGCGCACCCAGGACTGGCTGAACCGGCTCTACGGGCTCCGTACCCCGAGCAGGGGATACGGACTCGGGCAGCCCTACGACGCCTACGGTGACGGCACGACCAATCCCGCGACCACGGCCTACACCATCACCGGGGCGTGGCACGTCGGCCGGACCCTGCTGGCCGGGTTCGACGGCGGCGGGGTCCCCGCGGAGCGGGTGCGGGAGGTCGCGACCTGGCTGGCCGGGATCCCGCTCGCGGCGGGCGGTCAGTGCGCCGCCTACTCGGAATCGGGCCACGACAAGGGAAAGCCCTGCGTGTGGAACGTCTCCGCGGCCGGGGCCTGGTTCCTGTGGAACGCCGAGAAACGCGGTCTCGTCGCCGCCGGTGACCGGGACAGGGTGCTCGCGAAGGTGCGTTCGTGGCGCAACGAGGTGCGCGCGCACTACCGCCCGGCGCTGCGGGGCTGGACCTACCAGGCGGGCAGCGCCGGGCTGCAGGACGCGTGGCACAACGTGGCCACGGTCGCGCCGATGTACGATCTCGACCCGTCGATCGGCGGGACCGCGCTGGCCGGCCAGTTCGCCGCCTTCCCCGGCAGCGCGGCCAACGCCGACGTGCTGACCCTCGACTGCGCCAAGGCCGACGGCACTTTCGCCGCGATCGAACGGACCGCGACCACGCCGGTCACCAAGCCGTTGGACGTCCTCCAGAGCCGTGCCGGGTTCGCGCCGTTGCTGCCGCGGATCGCCGCGGCGTGCGCGGCGCCCGCGGCCCGGCTCGACTCGGCGCCCTCGGGTGCGGACCGGGTCGCCGCGATCGCCACCGCGGAGCTGACCGACGCGGGACACAACCACCAGGTCGACGGCTGCAACTTCTACACCGGAGCGCTGGGCCGGACCTCGGCGGGCTGCCCGGAGGGCTGGGGCAGGGTGGCGTGGTGCGCGGACTTCGCGCGCTGGGTCTGGAAGCGGGCGGGCCTGAAGATCGACGGTCTCGACGCGTATGCCGAGTCGTTCAGGAAGTTCGGCGCCCGGCACGGCACCTGGCATCCGGTCTCCAGCGGATACCGGCCGGTGCCGGGGGACGCGATCGTCTACCGGGACGACAACGGCAACGGCCTCGCCGACCACGTCGGCCTGGTGGTGGCCAACGGCGCCGACGGCCTGGTCACCATCGAGGGCAACTGGGGTTCGCGGGTGGCCAAGCGGATCAATCCGGCGCGGGCACAGGGTTACACGTCGCCGGTGACCGCCTGATCACCTCAGACGCGCGCCCTGCCGTTTCCGGTGCTGGGCGTGGTGGCACCGGGTCGGCAGGTGCGTTCACTCGATCGGGAAATCGCAGGTCAGGATGTCGTGTACAGGGCGGGACATCCGGTGACAGCCCGATTCGGCCGCGCCTGGCGAAGAACGCGCTGTACTGATTCCGGCCCGTCGGGGGTCACCGCCGGGCCGGTCACACAAATCAGGAGGAGAAATGCGGAAGACCATTCTCGCGGGGATCGTCGCACTGGGTGCGAGTCTGCCGCTGCTGGCCGGTGGGGCCGCGCTCGCGGCCGAGCAGCCGTCGGGCGCGCGGCCGATGGCCAACAATCCCGCCTGCGAGGCGCGGGCGGCGTCCCTGAACAAGGCCGACCCGAAGCACCACTACGTGTGCACCAACAAGCTCAACAACGTGACCGGGTGGAAGTGCCAGGAGGGCGCCGAGTACTGGCGGCGCCAGGGCGCCATCAACACCTGGTGCACGGCGGACCCGTGGCCGCTGTACGACCTCGACGTCGTGGTCAAGACGCGCTAGTCACGCGATCCGCGCACCGTCTCGGGGCATGTGCAGGGGGTATGCCCCGAGACGGCCGCGGTCACCGTGGTTCGCGGACCTCGCGAGCCGGTGCGGACGCGGCGAGTTCGGCCAGGTGCCGCAGGGAATTGGTGAGATGCTCCGTGCCGAACGGCGGAAACTGGATGTACTCCCGGACGGACGGTGGCACCGCCGACCAGTCGTAGGTCAGCGTGACCTCGGTTCCGGACGGGCCGTGCGGCGCCAGGTCGTACCGCCAGAACCAGCCGCCGAACTCCAGGCGGCCGTTCTTCTCGGTCCCGGTCAGCCAGCCGATGGCGTGCGGCGCCTGGAACACGTGGACCTTGTTGGCGACCCGGTATTCGCCGTCGGGATGGTTGGGGTGGAACATGTTCATCCGGAAGATCTGCTCCGGCTCGGCCAGCGGCGTCCGGTCCACGGGTTCCTGGATCCAGCCGGTGCCGTCGATCGCGGCGTGGGTCGTCGGGTCCGCCAGCACCGCGAACACCGTGGCGACCGGCGCCGCGATGGTCAGAGTGGCGCTCAGGTTCTCCTCGGCCGCGGTGCGTGGTGCGCTGTCGTCGGGTTGGGCGGACATCGTGGCCTCCGGTGCGTGCCGACCGATCGAGTGCCGGTCTCTTACCCAGCCTACGAACGGGCTCGGCGCGGATCGACACCCTCGCGGAGAAGTTCTTCCGGCGAATCCAGCACCTCGGGACCGCAGTGTTCGGCTGGCTCGCGTGGTGCACGTCACCCGCGCGGGACGCGGAAGCTGTCACACCCGCCGGTGCTGTCTCGTCCTCCTCGTAACCGCAGGTAAACGAGTTGGAGGAGGCAATCATGCCCCGTATCCCCGCGAAGAAGACCAGCGAAGCCGGGCTGTTCCTCAAGCTGTTCTACCGGATGGCGGGCAGGCGGTACGGCGCCGTGCCGGAGCCGATGGCCGTCACCGCCCACCACGGCGGGCTGCTGCGGGCGAGCGCGGCACACGAGCTGCTGGTCGAGCGGGCGATGAAGAAGCTGCCCAAGAACGTCTGGGAGCTGGCGGTGTACCGGGTCGCGACGCAGCTGGGCTGCTCGTGGTGCGTCGACTTCGGGGCGATGCTCCAGCTGCACGGCGGTCTGGACATCGAGCGGCTGAAGCACATCGACGAGTACGCCACTTCGCCCGCCTTCGACCGGCAGGAGCGGCTCGCGCTCGCCTACGCCGACGCGATGACCGCGAGCCCGATCACCGTGACCGACGAACAGGTGGCGGAGCTGGAAGCCGAGTTCGACCGTGAAGGCGTCCTGGAGCTGACCTACCAGATCGCGCTGGAGAACTCGCGGGCCAGGATGAACAGCGCGCTCGGCATCGTCGCCCAGGGGTTCACCTCCGGCGACGCCTGCCGGATCCCGCTGCCGTAGGGGAGCGGAGTGCCGGGGTCGTGCGCCCCAATGTGGCGTTCGGTGCGTCCAACGCACCGAACGCCACATTGGGTGCGTCCAACGCACCCAATGCCACATTGGGGCGTTCGAGCCGCGCGCCTCCTACCTCGGGTGGACCGCGGAAGTCCGGCTCCGGCCCGACGCGCGTGGCCCGTCGCGTCGCCAGGATTCCCTTGTCACGAAAGGGGAATCCACCATGCACCTGCTCGCAGCCGAGCGGATCAAGCTGCTCAGCACCCGCGCACCGTGGGCGTGCGCGCTGCTCGCCCTCGCCGTTACCGCGGGGTTCGCGGCGCTCGTCGCGGGCGGCGGCAGTGAGTCGAAGGACCTGCCGACGGTCGCCACCACGCAGTTCGGCTACCGGTTCGGCCTCGCCGTCGTGCTCACCCTCGCCGCGCTCACGGTGACCACCGAGTACCGCACCGGCACGATCCACACCACGTTCCAGGCCGTCCCGCGCCGGGCCCCGGCACTGGTGGCGAAGGCCGCCGTCGTCGCGGGCTTCGCGTTCGCGCTCGGGGAGGTCGCGGCGTTCGGCTCGTGGGTGGCGTGCCTCGTGGTCGCGCCACCGGGCGCGGACCTCGCGCTGGACAGCGCCGCGGACTGGACGATCCTCGCGGGCACCGGAGCGGTGTACGCGCTGGGCGCCGTCGCCGCGGTCGGGGTCGGTCTGCTGATCGAGCACAGCGCGGGCGCCGTCGCGGTGTGCGTCCTCTACCCGCTCGCGGTCGAGGACCTGATCGGCGCGATCCCGGAGGTCGGCGAACCGGTCCACCGCTGGCTGCCGTTCAACGCCGCGACGAAATTCCTCAGCGGCACCGGCGGGGCGAGCGGCGGCCGGAGCGGCGGCAACGCGAACATCCTGTCCGACTCGCCGCTCCCGCAACCGTGGGCGCTGGCCTACTTCGCCGTGTTCGCGCTCGTGGTGCTGGGGGCGGGCGTCCTCAGTGCCCGGCGACGGGACGCGTGATGCCGGTGAGCTTGTCCGGGTTGACGACGTCGTAGATGGCGACGACCTTCCCGTCCCGGATGCTCATCCCCTGCACGTGCTCGTCCAGGGTGTAATAGCCCTCCTCGGCGGGCGCCGGCGGCAGGTAGAGGCCGAGGTCGCCGTTGACGAGGACCGGCGCGCCGCGCGTGAGCACGCCCGGCGGGTACTTGCGCAGCAGGCCGCCGAAGAAGCGGACGAGCTTGTCCGCGCCGACCATGATCTGGCGGGTGGTGCGGCCCTTGCCGTTCGAGTCGCCGATGAGCACGACGTCCGGGTGCAGCACCTCGGTCACCGCGCGGATGTCGCCCGCCAGCAGCGCGGTGACGAACTTCTCGAGCACCTTGGCCTGCTCTTCGAGGTCGACGCGCGGGGGCGGGTCGGCGTCGGCGAGCGCGCGCCTGCCACGGGAACCGTGCTGCCGCGCGGCTTCGGTACTGCACCCGAGGATTTCGGCGATCTCCCCGAAGGGCACGGAGAACGCGTCGTGCAGCACGAACGCGACGCGCTGCTCGGCGGTCAGCTTGTCGAGCACGACCATCGCGGCCATCCGGACGCCGTCGTCGCGGACGGCGGCGTCGAGCGGATCCTCGCTCACCGGTTGCCCGAACGGGGTCACGATGGGCTCCGGCAGCCACTGCCCGACGTAGCGTTCCCGCTGCACCGCCGCCGACCGCAGCCGGTCGAGGCAGATCCGGCCGACCACGGTGGTCAGCCAGCCCCGCAGATCGCGGATCGCCGCGCGCGTGCCCTCGGCGAGCCCGCTCAGCCGCAGCCAGGACTCCTGGACGGCGTCCTCGGCGTCCGACCGGGTGCCGGTCAGCCGGTAGGCGACCCCGATCAGGTGCGACCGGTGTTCGGCGAACTCGGCGGCGAGTCCGTCCAGGGCGGTGGGCGTGCTCATAGGTCGAGTGTGCCGTACGGCGCCGGAACGGGGAGAACTAGAGTGGTTCCCGTGGCGGGACGTATTCGGGAGAGCGATATCGCGGAGGTGCGGGAGCGGAACCGGATCGACGAGGTCGTCGGTGAGTACGTGGCCCTGCGCCGCGCCGGTGGCGGCAGCCTGAAGGGGCTGTGTCCGTTCCACAACGAGAAGACCCCGTCGTTCAACGTGCGCCCCACCCACGGCACCTTCCACTGCTTCGGCTGTGGTGAAGGTGGCGACGTCATCAAGTTCATCCAGAAGATCGACCTGATCTCGTTCGTCGAGGCGGTCGAGCGGCTCGCCGACCGGGTCGGCATCCGGCTGAACTACGAGGGGGGCGGCGGCAGCGTCCAGCGGGACCGCGGCACCCGCTCGCGGCTGATCGAGGCGCACCGGCTGGCGCAGGAGTTCTACGCCGAGCAACTGCTGACCGACGAGGCGCGGCTCGCGCGGGACTTCCTCGCCGAGCGCGGGTTCGACCAGAACGCCGCGCGCACCTTCGGCTGCGGCTTCGCGCCCGGTGGCTGGGACAAGCTGACGAAGTTCCTGCTCACGCGCGGGTTCGAGGTCAAGGAGCTGCTCGCGTCCGGGCTGTCGAAGGAGGGCCAGCGCGGCCCGATGGACCGGTTCCACCGGCGGCTGGTGTGGCCGATCCGGGACGTCGGCAACGAGGTCGTCGGCTTCGGCGCGCGGCGGCTGTTCGACGACGACCGCATCGAGGCGAAGTACCTCAACACCGCCGAAACGCAGATCTACAAGAAGTCGCAGGTCATGTTCGGGCTCGACCTGGCCAAACGCGAGATCGCCAAGCGGCACCAGGTGGTGGTCGTCGAGGGCTACACCGACGTGATGGCGATGCACGCGGCGGGCGTGCCGACGGCGGTCGCCTCCTCCGGCACCGCGTTCGGCGAGGACCACATGAAGGTCCTGCGGCGGCTGATGATGGACGACGACGCCTTCCGTGGTGAGGTGATCTTCACCTTCGACGGCGACGAGGCGGGCCAGAAGGCCGCGCTCAAGGCGTTCGAGGGGGACCAGACCTTCGCCGGGCAGACCTACATCGCGGTCGCGCCGGACGGGATGGACCCGTGCGAGCTGCGCCTGGCCAAGGGCGACGCCGCGGTGAAAGATCTCGTCGCGCGGCGGACCCCGCTGTTCGAGTTCGCGATCAAGAGCATGCTGAAGCAGTTCGACCTGGACTCCGTCGACGGCCAGGTCGCGGCGCTGCAGAAGACCGTCCCGATGGTCGCCTCCATCAAGGACCGCGCCAGCCGGGACGGCTACGCGTCGAAACTCGCCTGGTGGGTGGGCTGGCAGGACGTCGCGCAGGTGGTGAACCGGGTCCGCGGCAGCGCGGGCGCGGCCGACAAGCGGGGTGGGGTGGCGGCCCCGGCGCGGCGTCAGCCC
The DNA here is from genome assembly GCF_039541975.1 of Amycolatopsis samaneae. Classification (NCBI taxonomy): domain Bacteria; kingdom Bacillati; phylum Actinomycetota; class Actinomycetes; order Pseudonocardiales; family Pseudonocardiaceae; genus Amycolatopsis; species Amycolatopsis samaneae. The sequence goes on along the minus strand of NZ_BAABHG010000019.1, from coordinate 85,116 downwards.
CAGCGGCAGCAGCAGGCGCCCGCGGCGCCGGGCGGCGAGCAGGACCTGCCCCGGCCCGCACCGGACGACCCGCGGTTCGTCGGGCAGCGCGAGGCACTCAAGGCGGCGTTGCAGCAGCCCGCGATCGCCGGACCGGAGTACGACTCGCTGCCCGAGGAGGCGTTCACCCACCCCGTGTACGTCGCGGTGCACCTGGCGCTGCTCAAGGCCGGGGGCGCGGCCTCCGGGCTGACCGGGCCGGCGCTGCTGGACGCCGCCGCGCCGCACTGTCCGGAAGGGACGGTCCGGCGCGTGCTCAGCGAACTGGCGGTGGAACCCTTGCGTGCCAAGGGAGAGGTCGACTCTCGCTACATTTCCGGGGTGCTCGCCGGGGTGCAGGAGAACCTCGTGGGGCGGCAGATCGGCGAGATCAAGTCGAAGTTGCAGCGGTTGTCGCCGGTCGAGGCGCCGGACGACTACCGCGCGTTGTTCGGCGACCTCGTCGCGCTGGAGCAGTACCGGAAGGCGCTGCGGGAGCAGGCGAGCGGCGGCTGGGAATGAACCTGCTGCGCCGCCTGCTCGGCGACCGGACCCCGGACGGCTTTCCCGGCGAGCTGGCCGCGGGGGAGGACGTCGTCGACAGCGCGCGGGTCGAGGGCGGTGGGCATCTCGTGGTCACCGCGCTCGGCCTGTGGATCCCGGACGGCGAAGGCGCGCGGCGCGTCGGCTGGCACCTGGTGGGCAAGGCGGCGTGGGCCGACGGCGTGTTCACGCTGACCGAGTCCGAGGAGACCGGCGAGGCCGGGGCGGCGGTGCTGCTCACCGACCGCGCCCCGGTGTCCTTCCGGCTGCCCGCGCCGGGGAAGGTGCCGCACCACGTGCGCCTGCGGGTCGACGGCTCGGTCCGCTCGCGGCACCGTCAGGAACTCGCCGGTGGCGGCGCGTGGTTCGTGCAGCGCAAGATCCCCGGCCGGGACGGCGTCGTGCTGCAGGCCCGGCCGGATCCGGGCACGGACGCCGAGCTGGTCGCGGCCATCGCCGGCGAGGTCGCCGCGAAGCTGGCCACGCCCCACGATTAGCAGTACGCTCGTACTGGTCGCAGCAGTACGAGCGTACTGTTTGTCGTCCGGAGGTGCGTCATGTGGGATCCCGCCAAGTACCTGGACTACGCCGACCTGCGGTCCAGGCCGTTCCACGATCTCGTCGCCCGGATCGGCGCCACCGCGCCGCGCCGCGTGGCCGATCTGGGCTGCGGACCGGGCAGCCTGACCGTCGACCTGGCGAAACGCTGGCCGGAAGCGACCATCGAGGCGAGCGACAGTTCACCCGAAATGGTGACCGCGGCCCGGGAGCGCGGACTCGACGCGCGGGTGCTCGACGTACGGGACTGGGAGCCCACGTCGGACACCGACGTCGTGGTGTCCAACGCCGTCCTGCAGTGGGTCCCCGGCCATCAGGAGCTGCTGAGCCGCTGGGTGCGGCAGCTGCCCGGCGGGGCCTGGCTCGCGGTGCAGGTGCCCGGCAACTTCTCCGCACCCTCGCACGCGCTGATCCGCGCGCTCGCCGCGTCGCCGGGCTGGGCCGACGTCCTCGGCGGCGGCCTGCTGCGCGACGAAGACGCCGTCGGCACTCCGCGCGACTACGCCGACCTGCTGGCCGGTGCCGGATGCGGCGTCGATGCCTGGGAGACCACGTACATGCAGCCGCTGTCCGGGCCGGACGCGGTGCTGGAATGGGTCACCGGCACCGCGCTGCGGCCCGTCCGCGCGCGGCTGGGCGACGAGGACTGGCGGCGGTTCCGTGCCGAGCTGGCCCCGCTCCTGGACGAGGCCTACCCGCCGCGCCCGGACGGGACGACCTGGTTCGAGTTCCGCCGGGTGTTCTTCGTGGCCAGGGTCTGACCGCTCACCGGCCCCGGCCGAACCGCTCGGACAGCTTGGCGCGGGCGACCCCGGCCGCGCCCTGGACCATCGGATGATCGACGACCCGGCGGTAGGCCTGGACGAGCTGGTCGTACCGCGCCCTGCCTGCCTTCGTGCCCAGTACGTAACCCAGGCCCGCACCCAGCAGGAACTTCTTCATCCGGCCCACGCCTCCTGTCGATCACGCCCCGGGGACCCATTGTCCCGGAAAACCGGCCGCCGCGCGGCGGCCGGCTAACAGGGGGGTGCCGCACGGGCGCCCGGCGGCATGGGCTAAAGTTCTTCTCGTCGGACGGAGAGAACAACTCCGGCGGCACGAAAAGTGAACAACGATCCCCTGTAGCTCAACTGGCAGAGCATTCGGCTGTTAACCGGAGGGTTCTTGGTTCGAGTCCAAGCGGGGGAGCACAAGCCCAGGCCGACGGCCTGGGCTTTTTTGCTACCCATGAGCAGGGGCGATTTGAGGGCGATTTTGACGATCGTCCGGTGATGCGTCGTCAGGGGTGTTGTCGGTGACTGCTGCGATCCATGGGACTGGCCTCTGGGGTTGCGGCAGGACGTGATGTTGACGGATCTCCGCTTCGGGGGCCGTCTTCGGCGTGGGTGTCGTTCGTGGGATCGACGCGGCGCTGCCGTCGCGGTGTGTGCCGGTGTACTCGGCGAGCGGGGACACCAGGGCGGCACCGTGAGCCTCGCCCAGTCGTTCTTGTCGGCGGGGGTGTTGCGCCGGCGCACAAGCACCGACCGCAGTTGAGCTGCGCCGACGTGTGGGTCCGTTTCATGCTGCGACCCACACCGGCTCACGTCGGTGAGCAGGTCTTGGAGCGCGTGCCGCTACGCGAGCTGCCGGTCTCACAGCTGGCCGGACAGCAGGACGCGCACTCCGACGAGGGCGGCGGGTGCGGTGGTGATGCCTGGAACCGAGTCGAGGTGTGCGAGCCTGGCTCCCGTTCTCCGGGGGACGCCGCTCTCGCGATGCCGAGACCGGTTGCGGACGGCCTCTGCGGGGTAGCCGTCGAGGGAGGGCTACTGCTGGGAGAGGAGATGGGCATGCGAGAGGTTTCGTCGGAGATCGAGCGCGAGCGGAAGTACGAGCTGAGCCCGAAAGCCGGGATACCGCGGCTGACGGGCACCGGAAAGGTGCGTGCGCAGGAAGCTCCTGTCGAGCGGACGCTGGACGCTACCTACTACGACACCACCGATTTCCGGTTGGCGCGGGCCGGGATCACGCTGCGACGACGTACGGGTGGGACGGATGCCGGCTGGCACGTGAAGGTCCCGCTCGCCGCGGACACCTGTCAGGAGTTGCGTCTGCCGCTCGGTGAGAAGACGACGGTGCCCGGCCGGGTCGCGGCCCTGCTGCGCGCGTTCACGCTTGAGGCGAAGCTGCGCCCGGTCGCGCGGGTGCGGACCGACCGGTTCACCCACCGCCTGGCCGACGCGGCCGGCCGGACGCTCGCGGTACTGGCGGACGACCATGTCACCGGTGAAGTCGTCGGCGGGACCACGCTCCGGCTCGACCGCTGGCGCGAACTGGAAGTCGAACTCGACGCGCAGGCGGCTCCCCGGCTGCTCGACAAACTGGACCGGACATTACGCAAGTCCGGTGCCAAGGACGTCTGGTGGCCTTCCAAACTACGGCGACTGATCAGCGACGAGGTTCCGGACCGGAGCCCGCGAGCACGCACCTCGCACGAGGTGGTGCACGCGTACCTGCGCGAGCAGTTCCAGCGGCTGCGCCGCGCCGACCTCGGTGTCCGGGTCGAGGCCGAGGACTCCGTGCACCAGATGCGGGTAGCCGCGCGGAAACTGCGGAGCACGCTCAAGACCTTTAAATCCTTTGTGGACAAAAAGGCCGCCGCCCGTGTCGCGGCCGAGCTGAAGTGGCTGGGCGCCGAACTCGGGCCCGCACGCGACGTCGAAGTCACGCAAGCCCGCCTGCGTGCCCGGCTGGACGATGTCCCCACGGAGCTGCTGTTCGGGCCGTTGCGCCAGTACCTGACCCGTGACTTCGCCCGGGCGTCCGAAACAGGACTCGCGCGGGCGAGGGAAGCCTTGGCAGGCAAGCGATACCTCGCCCTCTTGCAAGCGATGGCGGCGCTGCTGGAGACGTCACCGCCGACCGGCAAGACCGGGCGCAAGGCGTTGCGGAAACCCGTACGCAAGGCCGCGCGCAAGCTCCACCGCGCCGAAGCCGCGACCCAGGGACTTACCGGCGACGAGCTCGAAAAGGCCCTGCACGAGGTCCGCAAGAAGGCCAAGCGAGCCCGGTATGCCGCCAACACTGTCCGGCCCGTCTTCGGCACGAAGCTACGCACCTGGCGCAAACACGTCAAAGCCGTGCAGAGCACGCTCGGCGAACACCAGGACACCGTGGTCGACCGCACCGCACTGCGCCACCTCGCCATCGCGGGATTCGGCGAGAACCAGAACACCTTCACCTTCGGCCTCCTCCACGGGCGCGACGAAGCCGAAGCCGCGGCACTACGGAGCAGATTCGCCGACGAATGGCGCACCCTGAACAACGGCACACGCCCCGCCTGGCTCAAGACCTGACCCGAGCAGGCCCCCAGCGGGGTTCCTTGTCCTGTTTGGACGGTGATCGCCGGTTATCGGGGGTCGAGCCGGTGTAGCCCGTGGTCGGTGGCGGCGAGCACGCCGAGGGCGGGGTGGGATGCCAGGGCGGTCACCGAGCCGAGGGTGTCGTGACCGGTGGGGGTACCGGTTTTGGCGTCCAGCCACAGGATTCCCGTGTCCAGTCCGACCGCCAGCCGGGAGCCGTCGGAGGTGAAGCACAGCGCCGCCGAGGTGACTTTCCCCGGCGCACCCGCGACGCCGTCGTCGACGTGCCGGTGCCAGGCTGGTTCGCCGTCGTGAGTCCGGGTGACGGCGGCCAGCCCGCGGTAGCCGTTGTGCCCGGCGCGGTCGGGACGGATCCAGGTCGCCACCGTGCGCCCGTCCGGTGCGAAAGCGACGTCGGAGACGGTCTCCGGCTGGTTGCTGCTGGGCAGGTCGGCCTGGCGTACGGAGCGTTCGCCGAGGTTCGCGTCGAGAATGGTCAGCCAGCAGGTGCCCTGCATGGAGTTGCCGACCGCGATGGTGCGCTCGTCGGGCGCGAAGCGCGCCTCGATACTCCAGTCACCGAGGCCACCCAGCTCACCGGCGGTCTCCTCGCGTTCGAGATCGATCAACCGCAGACACTCTGCCGAGGCGACGAGCAGGAACCGGCCGTCGCCGGACAGCACCGGATGGGGATACGGTTCCTCGGGCACCAGCTCGGCGGCGATCACGCGCGAGCGGCGCAGGTCGTCCCAGTCCCGCAGCCACACGGACTCGTCGTCGGCGAAGACGAGCCCCGCCCCATACGGTCCCCGGGCGCGGGAGCGAACACCCACCCGGAGGGCCTCGACGGGGGTGATCGCCGGAGCCAGCCGCCACCGCACGAGAACAGTGCCGGAGAACGTGCTGGTCACCGCCTCGGTCCCGTCCGGCCGGATGGCGACCCGCTCCTGCCGGTGGGCCGCGGCCTCGGTGGGGGTGAGGTCCACCTCGCGCCCGGCCCGGGTGACCGCGGTGACCAATCGGTCGCGCACCTCGTGCTCGCCGAGCAGGTCCGAGGGCAGCGAGCCGAACTCGTCCCGCCGCCCGGGGTCGGCACCGCGTTCGAGCAGCAGCTCGATGACCGGTACCCAACCCGGGTCGCGGGTGGCTCGTCGGCAGGCGAGGTGCAGCGGTGTGGCCGATCGGCCGGTCTGCGGTGGCGCGCCCGCCTCCACCAGCAGGCGAGCGATCCGGGGATCGTCGGCCAGATCCAACGGCGTGTCGCCGCGCCGGTCGACCGCCGCGGGGTCGGCGCCGTGGGCGAGGAAGACCCGCACCACGTCCAGGTGTCCCTCGTCGACCGCGACGTGCAGCGGTGTCTGGCCGAAGAGGTAGCGAGCGGCCAACCCGACCGGCCCGGCGGCCGCCGCCAGCAGCTCGGCCACCTCACCGCTGGCCGCTCGGTGCAGCGCGCCGTCCCCGTCACTTCGCACGGCGAGCGGATCCGCGCCCCGCGCCAACAGGAACCGCGCCACGGTCGCGGAATCGGCCTGCCAGACGGCTGCCATCAACGGGGTGATGCCCATCCACCCCCGAACGTTCACCGCCTCCGGCTCGGCCCCGAGCAACGCGGTCAACCGCGCGAGGTCGCCGGCACCCGCCGCCACGATGGCGGGATGATCGTCTCGCACAGCAACCCCCTCGATCCGCCCGGAATCTACCGGCCGTCGACGCTGGACCACGGCCTGGGGATCATTTACGAGGTGGCCTACGCGACACCGTCGTGCCACGCGGTGCAGTCCAGGTTCTGGACGCACAGTCGCAGCGACACCGGGGTGCCCTCGGGTATGTCCAGGTTCTGCTTGGCGCAGAAGATATCCGCGCCGGTGCGGTCGGTCACCTCGAGCTGGACCGCGCCGTTGTAGCGGAGCTGAGCGGATACGGTCAGTCCGTCGTTCATCCTGTCGCAGACCTCGACCTGCTCGTTGAGCACGTCGGGGTAGAACCGCGCGTCGCCTCGGGTGAACGGGTACGAAGCGGCGTCCTGGTACTCCACCGAGATCCACGGGCCCGCGGCGGCGACCCCCGCGCCCGTCATGAGAAAGCCCCCGGCTAACACCAGCGAGGCCCCTGCACTGATCAGTCGACGAGCAAGCACCTGTCCCCCAGTGGGTTTACCGTCGTAGCAGCTTTCTGACACTAACAGGCGAACAATCACCCAGCGGACCGCTGGACGGGTGGTCGGCCGCCGCGCCCCGCGGAAGGAATGAGGCGGTATCGGAGTAGTGAGCCCTGCCGGTCGGCAGTGCCTGCTCCTGCCGGAGAGATCGAAGCGGTCATGAGCCCGGCGAGTCCACCATCGCCTCCACCGTAAGGGAAATGGTCTCGCCGAGATCGGCGCCATGTCCCGCCCGAACGCAGAAGTCGATACCTCCAGGCACCACCGGGAACTCGTGCGCGATCAGGACGACATGCCGAATTCGCTTCGTGGAAGGGCCGTTTCCTGAAATGATACGCGCTGTCTACGCTCGGGCTGCTTGTGTGCCGGACGGGCTGATGGCCGCGTAGCCAACTGAATGACGCGCCAGTACTGAACTGCTGCACCCGTCGGGGTTTCCGGTTTCGTCACCTGAACCTTCTCGTCGCTCGGGACAAGGTAGATAACGTCCCTATGCAATGAAGACGAGGCCGAGATCAAGCGGATCGGTTCGGCGCGGCCGGCGGCGACCGTGCCGTCCAAGATCACACGGCACGGTCGCCGCAGGGGTGGTCCGCCCCCTCCGGCAGGGCCTGGGCGGCCTCGCGGAACGCGGCCACCAAGTGCGCGGTCTCCCCGGCGCGGGTGGCGAGCACCACCTGACAGGGCTCGAAGCCGTGCAGTGGGATCGAGATCAGGTCCGGGCGGGTGCTGTCGGCACGCAGCCCGGCAGGCACGATGGCGACGGCCTGCCCGGAGGCGATCAGTTCGAACGAGTCCTCGAGGTGGCCGATCAGCGGACCATCGGGTGCCGGCGTGCCGTCCGGACGGGGGTCCAGGCGCCAGTACGAGTCCCACTCCGCATCGGGCAGCCTCGGCATGGGCTCGGTCGCGATGTCATCGAGGGTGACCGATTCCCGGCCGGCCAGCCGGTGGTCCCCGGCCACGAGCAGCACCCGGGGCTCCTCGTGCAGGACGGTGACGCGCAGCCCGTCGGTGGCGAACGGCAGTCGCGTCACGACGGCGTCCACCCGGTGACCGAACAGGGCCGTCCGCACCTCCGACAGCTCCAGGTGCACGGTGTGCACCTCGGCCTCGGGGTGGTGGTGGCGCAGTCGCCGCACCGCCGGAGTGATGATCAGCCCGCGCGTGTGGCCGACGGTGACCCGGCTGGGCGTCGCGGCCGCGCGGGCCTCCGCCGCGGCCGTCGCGGCGACGGCCAGCAATTGCCTGGCGTGGGGAAGGAACGCGGCTCCGGCGGGGGTAAGGCGGGTGCCCTGCCGGCCCCGGTCGAACAGCCGGGCGCCGACGCGCTGCTCAAGGGTCCGGATCTGGCGGCTCAGGCTCGACTGTGTGACGTGCAGCAGTGCCGCGGCGCGGCCGAAGTGCTGCTGCTCGGCGACCACCGCGAAGTAGCGGACCAGCCGGAGGTCGAACTCGGCCGGTGGCAGCGCGTTGGTCGGGTCCACAACACACAAGGTAGCCCGCTCGCCGGGCCGTGATGCCTGAAACGCGTCACGGGATGCGAAACAAGCCTTGGACGGCCTCCCTCGGCAGCGTGGAGTGTTGATGTTGACCTGAACGACGTGACGGGCACGGGGTGAACTGATGCCCGCCTCGCGCGAAAACCGCTTGAGCAGAGCCGATATGGGAGTGCCATCATGATCGAGTACTACGAGACCGTCGTGGTCGGTGGGGGTTTCGGCGGCATCTGCGCTGCGCACGACCTGCTGGCTGAGGGCCGGGACGACTTCGTCATTCTTGAGCGTGCCGCGGAACTGGGCGGGGTGTGGCGGGACAACCGCTACCCCAATGCGGCCTGCGACGTCCCGGCACATTTCTACAGTCTCTCGTTCGCTCCGAACCCGACGTGGACGCGCAGCTACGCGCCGTGGAACGAGATTCTCGCCTACATCAACACGGTGGCCGACGATCTGGGGGTCCGGGACCGCGTCCGGTTCAACACCAGGCTGGTGTCGGCGAGCTGGGCGGAATCCGCGGGTGTGTGGAACCTGCGTACCGCCGAGGGAGGATCGCTGTCGTGCCGGTTCCTGATCGTGGCGAGTGGTTCGCTCAGCACTCCTCGCATTCCTGACCTTCCGGGGCGCGAGACGTTTCGCGGCGAGGTGATCCACACGGCGCACTGGGACGACCGGATCTCCCTGGCAGGTCGACGCGTGGTGGTCGTCGGTGCGAGTGCCAGTGCCGCGCAGGTCCTTCCCTACGCCGTCGACGTGGCCGACAGCGTGCTGGCGGTGATCCGCACCCCGCCCTACGTCATGCCGAAGGACGAACAGCTCTACGACCTCGAGGCGCAGGCACGGTTCCGGGACGAACCGGCGCGGATGGACGCCATACGTTCGGCGGCCGAGCACAGGTTCAACGTCGAGGCGGAGACACAGGCGGTCATGGACGAGGCCAGCCTCGCCAAGCTCGAAGGGCAGTGGCGGGACTACCTGGAGTCGGAGATCCGCGACGCGGGCCTGCGCGAGTTCCTGACGCCGTCGTACCGGTTCGGCTGCCGCCGGCCGGTCATGTCCAGCACGTTCTATCCCGCCCTCGCCGACCGCAAAACCACTGTCTGGTCGGCAGAGATCTCGGCGATGACCGCGACCGGCGTCGCGACCAGCGACGGGCGCGCCTGGGACGCCGACGTGGTCGTTCTCGCGACCGGCTTCACCGCGACCGCCATGTTCGCCGGGATCGAGTTCCGCGGTGAATCCGCGCGGTCGTTGAAGGCGGATGTGTGGCGCGAAGCGCCGCACGCCTACAAGGGCACTGTCGTCGCGGGGTTTCCCAACCTCTTCCTCGTGACCGGACCGCACACCCAGGCGAGCGGGTCGATCATCGCGGTCATCGAGGCGCAGATGAAGATGATCATGCAGTACATTCGGCTGGTCGACGAGAACGGCGCTGTCTCGGTCCAACCGTCGCAGAGGGCTCAGCGGGACTTCAACACCTGGGTCGACGGCGCGATGGCGGACTCTGTCTGGGAGGCCGGTGCGTGCCACAGCTGGTACCGCCTGGGCATGACGGGCAAAGTGGTGACCAAATGGCCCGGAAGCCTCGCGAGCTTCCAGAAAACGACCAGCACGCTCGATCTTGACGACCTCGTGCTGAAGTCCGGCGCGGCAGGGTCTCAAGCCCTGTCGGCCACTTGTGACCTGAACATTCAGGGGCAGCCGGCCGAGCACGCCGCCGCTCCGCCGGGCCTCGGTCGAGCAGGTCGGTGACGACGGCGGCGAGTATCCCTCTTTAGGGGTGCCGGCCTCCATGGGGCGGCACTCTTGGTGAGCTCAACTCTCCACAGCGAACTCGACTTTCTCTCTGCATTGGTGGACTCTTCGCACTCTGGGTTACGACTCGGAGGGTGGGGCAGTCGCGTGGTCCGCGACGGCAACTCTTCTGGACGGCATTTCTTCATGATTTCATGGCGGCCCGCCCGAACCTGGATGGCATTGAGGTCCGGGGGGCACTTTGTCGGGCGCGCGAGACGGATCTTCGATCGTTTGGAGGATACGATACTCAAGGGCGGTGAATTCCATTGGTCAACGGGTAAGGTCCGACGGCCGGTGGTACATCTATGGCGTGAACGTTCCGGTCCGCGCGACGTTGACGCGCCGAGCGAATCGCGCCTTGAGGTATTTACGGGAGGGCGCGAACTTCTCCCGTGTTGTTCTTTCTGTCATGGCGCACGTGAAATCGACCGTGCAGCGCCGAAGACCCGGATGATCTACTCCGAAATCGAGCCTAGAAGATTGTTTCTGGCTTCCTTCGCGCATCGCGGCATCTGAGCGGCTGTTCAAGCACGGGATTGGCCGCGAATGGCGGCGCGTCGCCACGCGTGCGACTGCGGGAAAGTGGCTGGATTGATCGAACGCGCCCAATAGTGCGATGACCTCACTGAAGTGCGCTGGCGATTGTTGATAACCGTGTCAATCGGAGGTTGCCATGTCACGAGAAACGGCGATGCGTCGGCAGGGCCTGGAAGAGCTGGCCGGGTCGTTGCGGGCGGACGCCGAGGCGTCGGCCGTGAGCCGGTTCGTTGATCTCGCGGAGCGGGGGCGAGCCGGCAGGGCGGAGGTCGGCCGGTTCCTGGTTGCGGAGCGGGCCGCGCAAGTCAGTGAGTGTACGGCGTTTTCCCTGCTGGCTTCGCGGTTTCCGGATGGTGCCGCGGCGAGGTTCTTCCTTGGCCTCGCGTCCGGAGTGGAGGGAGCACGGGCACGGCTGACGGAGGCCGCGCGGTCGATGGACGTCACGTTGGCGGAGTCGCCGGCCGGGGAGCTCGGTGCCGAGGGACACGCCTTCTGCGGTTACCTGTGCTGGCTGGCGTTGCGGGCGAGCCAGGCGGGAGCGGCGCTGGCGATATATGCCGATTTCGTCGCGTGGTGTGGCGCGTGCGCGCGGGTCGCCTCGGCGCTACGGACGCAAGGGGATTCACCGGACACGGTGGTGAACTATTTCGCCGGATATGCCCAGGTTCCCGAGGATCTGCTCGGCGCGGCCGTGGCTGTCGCGCGCGACGGATTGGACCATGGCGAGGACTTGGCCCGTGCGGAGGCCGAGGCACGTCTTGTCCTGGGCTATTTGAGGTTGTTCTGGGACGCTGCGGCCTCACCCGCCGGATGACGAAACATTTTCCGGGCCGGGTGCGGAAGCGCCTGCCCGGCAACGCCGGTGGTCGAACCAGTACAGCACCGCACACCCAATCGAAAGGAACAGCGATCTGATGTCGATTTCCGATTCCTGCACCGACTGCCCAGACCACGTCCGGCGCTGTAACGAGACGGTCGCCGACTACCCCCGTCAGCCGATCCCGGTGTTGTTCCGCGAGCAGGTCCGCCGGCGCCCGGACCAGATCGCGATCAGGGCCGATGAACGGACCTGGACCTACCGGGAACTGCACACGCGCGCGTCCGGCGTCGCGCAGACACTGCTCGCCGCCGGTGTCGGGCCCGATGACGTCGTCGCCGTGCTGATGCCGCGCTCGCCCGAGGCGATCGCGGCGATACTCGGGGTGCTCATGGCAGGTGCGGCCTACCTGCCGCTGGATCCGGACCACCCGGACGCACGGATCGCACTGATCACCGAGCAGGCCGGACCGCGGGTGGCCATCGCCCCGCGTGGCCGGCTCGGCCAGGCCGTGGGATGCGACCTGGTCGCGGTCGAGGATCTGCCGGCTGCCGCGACGTCTCCGATTCCCGCTCCGGCGGTGACGGCCGAGGACAGGGCCTATGTCATCTACACCTCCGGATCCACGGGTACTCCCAAGGGAGTGGCGGTGCCGCATCGGGCGGTGGTCCGGCTGGTCCGCGGGGGCGCCTGGTTGCGGCTGGGTCCCGACGACGTGGTGCTGGCCACCACGAGCCTCACCTTCGACGTCTCCTGCTTCGAGATCTTCGGCGCGCTGCTCAACGGCGCCCGGCTCGTGCTTCCCGACAAGGAGACCCTGCTGTCCGCGGTGGACCTGCACCGGCTCATGCGGGCCGAATGCGCGACGGTGATGTGGCTGAGCGCGGGGCTGTTCCACCAGCACGCCACCACTCACCCGCACATGTTCTCGACACTGCGGTGCCTGCTGGCCGGCGGTGACGCCCTCAACCCCGGGTGCGTGCGGGCCGTGCTGGAACACGGGCGGCCGGGACGGTTCCTCAACGGATACGGCCCGACCGAGAACGGGGTACTGTCCACCGCCCACGAACTCGAGCCGGACGACGTGGTCGAGGGCACCCTGGCGGTCCCGATCGGCCGTCCGGTCAGCAACTCCACCGCCTACGTCCTGCGCCGGGACCTGAGCGTGGCCGACGTCGGGGAGGAAGGAGAGCTGTACGTCGGCGGCGACGGAGTGGCCCAGGGCTACCACAACGCGCCCGAGCTGACCCGGGCGCGGTTTCTTCCCGACCCGTTCAGTGACCGGCGCGGTGCCACGCTGTACCGGACCGGGGACATGGCGCGGTGGCGCCGCGACAACGTCATCGAGTTTCTCGGGCGCCGGGACCGGCAGGTCAAGATCCGCGGATATCGAGTCGAACTGCGGGAGATCGAACTCGCCGTCGCGGCGCACCCACGGGTACGCGAGGCCGCCGTCAGTCTGCACGAGCCCCGCCCTGGGCAGCAGGACCTGGCCTGCTGGATCGTCCCCGAACACGGCCCGCGGTGCGATCGGGGAGAGCTGGCGGGGCAGCTGCGCCGCTATCTGCGTGACCACCTGCCCTTCTACATGATCCCCGCTCGTATCACGGTCGTCGGCACACTGCCGCTGAACGCCAGCGGAAAGATCGACCGCGGCGCGCTGCCCGCTACTCCCCACTCCGCGCCGGTGTCCCCGGACCGGCGCCCCCGCACCCGGGTGGAGCGGGTCGTGGCCGAGGTGTGGCAGAACGCACTGGGTGTGGAGACCATCGCCCGCGACGAGGACTTCTTCGCCCTGGGCGGCCAGTCCCTGCACACCACCCAGGTCGCCGCGGCGCTGCGGCACCGGCTCGGAATCGCGGCCGAACACGGGCGCACCCTCATCGCCCGGTTGCTGGCCACCCCCACCCTCGCCGAGTTCGCCACGATCGTCGCGGCGCTGGAAGCCGGGACAACCGAACCCGCGCCGGGGGAGTCCGCGGACTTCGCCGCCGATTCCCGCCTCGGCCCGCTCGCGCCGGCGCCGCGTCGCGCCTGCTGGCCGCCGCGCACGGTTTTCCTGACCGGTGGTACCGGATTCCTGGGCGTGTTTCTCGTCGATCGGCTTGTTCGTGCCGGGGTGGAGCGGGTCTACTGCCTGGTCCGTGCCGCCTCCGACGACGCGGCCACCGCCCGGATCGCGGCCAGGACACGGCGATACGGGCTGGACTGGACCCGGGTACGCGACCACGTCACCGCCCTCGCGGGCGACCTCGCCACACCCGGACTGGGCCTGGGCGATCGCTTCCACCACCTGGCCGCCCGGGCGGACGCCATCGTCCACAATGGATCCCATGTCAACTTCGCCTATCCCTACCATGCCCTGCGGGCCCCGAACGTTCAGGGAACCCGGGAAGTCATCCGGCTCGCGTGTACCGACCGCGTCAAACCACTGCACTACATCTCCTCGATCGCGGTCATCGCCGGGTTCGGTCCCGCCGGGACACGCCACGTCACCGAGGACACGCCGCTGGCACACGTGGAACGGATCTGCCTGGGCTACCCGGAATCCAAGTGGGTCGCCGAACAACTCGTCCACGCCGCCGGCGACCAGGGTCTACCGATCGCGGTCCACCGGCCCTACGAAATCACCGGCGCCCGCGACACCGGGATCTGGAACACCGACACCATGATGTGCGCGTTGTTCCGCAGCATCGCCGAAACCGGAATCGCCCCCGACATCCCCCTGCCACTGGATTTCGTTCCCGTGGACTTCACCGCCGACGCCATCACCCACATCGTGCTCACCCATCGGCCGGACGGACGGGTGTACCACGTCACGAACCCCCGCGACGCCCGTCTCGGTCTGCTCACCGACCGCCTACGCGCCCGCGGATACCGGATCCGCGACCTTCCCTACGACCGCTGGGTGACGCGAATGAGCGCACGTACCGCCGCCGATCCGGACGAACCCATGGCCCCCTACCTGCCGATGTTCGTCGAACCCGCCGCCGACACCGGGATTTCGGTGAAGGAAATGTACTTCGCCGGTACCTTCCCCCGATTCAGCCGGAACAACTTCGACACCGCCATCGCGGGAACCGGCCTGCACTGCCCACCAGTCGACGCGAACCTGATCGACCTCTACCTGGACCACTTCGCCGACTCGGGTTTCCTGACTCCACACCAGCGCCGACACGTCGCCTGACCTTCGGTATCCGGCCTCTGCAGAAAGGCACGTCCATGCGTATCGCCATCGCCGGCGCGGGGCTGGCCGGGCTCAGCACCGCCTGGCTGCTCGACCCCCTCCACCACACCGTTCTGTTCGAGCCACAGGAACGACTCGGCGGACACAGCCACACCGTAACCGCCGAAGTCGACGGCCACGAGACCCCGATCGACCTCGGCGCACAGCACATTTCCCCGACCGCGTTCCCCGCACTGGCGAATCTCCTGGACGCCGTCGGCCTCACCCAGGACCTCATTCCTGTGCCACTGTCCACCACCCTGCAGGTCCACGACGCCGCCACTGGCCGCCCCGAAGTGCTCCTGGCCGGACCGCACACCGCCGACCCGGGCTGGCCGCGCACACCCGTTCTCGGTGCGGCCGCCGGCTCGCTCACCGCACTCGTCACCCGCGCCGCCGAATGGGAAACCCGCGACGTCTCCTGGGAAAGGTCCCTTGACGAACTCATCGAACCCCTCGAAGTACCCCGCGACCACAAAGACCGCCTGCTTTACCCGCTACTGGCCTCATTCGTCGGCTGCGACATCGCCGAGGCCAGGGAAATGTCGGCCCGAGCCGCGATGGCCTTCGTCCTGCGGGTCCCGCCCGCGAGCCCGGACACCGCGCCACTCTGGCACAACCTCAAGAACGGCCTCGGCAGCCTGACCACAGCACTGGCCGCCGACCTCCACCATGGCGAAATCCACCCGGGCCGAGGCGTCGACCACGTTCGACGGGGCCGCGACGGACTGGACATCATCGACACCCGCGGTCACCACCATCACGTCGACCGGCTCGTCCTGGCCATACCGCCCGGCGAGGCCGCCCGGCTGCTCGAACCGCTCGCCGGAACGAGTGCGGTGTGCGCCGCCCTCGGCACGTTCGACTACGTGGACGTGACCGTGACCGCGCACACCGACCCCACCTACCTGCCCGCCGACCGCCGCCACTGGTCCACCAACACCATCACTGTCCACAATGGCTGGTCGGAGACCACCACCTGGTACGGGCCGATCAACGGCGCCCAGGCCTTCAAAAGCTGGACCACCCACCGGCCCCAACCACCACGCGAACCGCTCGCCGACGCGACCTTCCGGCAACTGCGGCTCACCCCGGCCGCCATCCGCGCCCGCGATGTGGTCGGTCAGGCCCAAGGCGACGGTGGTGTCCATTTCGCCGGGCACTACCTCCAGGACATCGACAGCCAGGAATCCGCGCTCCTCAGCGCGATCGCGACCACACAACGCATCGCCCCGGACAGCCCACGTCTCACCGACATGCTGACACGTGCCCCGCATGCCTCCGATCCCCCGGAGAAGGGCTGAACGCGGTCAGCCGGGCCCGTGCGGGCGATGCGCGGGCCCGGCGCCCGCTCACCGCACCGCTTGTGCCACCAGCGCGGCGATTCTCTTCTCCACGGCAGGCGTCACGTCGGTCAGCGCGAAGCCCGCCGGCCACATCGGGCCGTCGTCCAGGGTGGCCTGGTCGCTGAAGCCCAAGGTCGCGTAGCGCGCCTTGAACTTCTCCGCGCTCTGGAAGAAGCAGACGACCTTGCCGTCGAGCGCGTAGGACGGCATGCCGTACCACAGCTTCGGCTCCAGCGTCGGCGCGTGGGCCGTGACGACCGCGTGGACGCGCTCGGCCAGTACCCGGTCCCGCGGGGCCATCTCGGCGATCTTCGCGAGGACGTCCTGTTCCGCCTGTGCTGCCTTGTCGGCCTGGGAGGCGCGCCGGGCGGCAGTCTTCAGTTCCTTGGCGTGCTCCTTCATCGCGGCGCGCTCTTCGACCGTGAAGCTGCTCATGAAAATCCTCCTCGAACCTTTCGGCACGGTGCGTGCCGTTAAGTGTCATCATGACCGGCGGGCCGATGGACTGTCAATGGCACGGTGCGTGCCGATAAGATTCGGGACATGGCCAAGGAACCGCGGCGGCGAGGCGCCGCCCGCACCGACGAGCTCCTCCGGACGACCATCGAGCTCGCCACCGAGCACGGCTACGCCGGGCTGAGCATCGAGGCCGTCGCGCGCCGGGCGGGCGTCGGGAAGCACACGATCTACCGGCGCTGGCCGTCGATGGCGGCGCTGCTGCTGGACGCGCTCAGCCGCGTGTGGACCACGGATCTCGACTACCACGACACCGGCGACGTCCGCGCCGACCTGCGCGAGCAGTTCCTGCGGTCGGCCCCCGCGCTCGCCGCGCCGCCGATCGGACCCGTCTACCGCGCGCTCATCGCGGAAGCTCAAGCCGACGAAACCCTGCGGGCCACGCTGTACGACCGGTTCCTCCGCACCGTCGAGGAACGCACGCTCGCCCGGATCGTCCGGGCCCAGCGGGCCGGGGAGCTCGTGGCCGGCGTCGACCTGACGTTCCCGGCCGAAGTCCTGTGCGGCACGTTGTACTACCGCTATCTGCTGTCGACGCGCCTCGCTGAGGAGAAGGCCGTCGACGCGTTGCTGGACATGTTCATGGCGGCGTACGGGAGTTGACCGACGAGCGGATCGGTCACGAGGGTTACTCCGGGGTTCAGGCGGCGGCCGTGTTCTCGGCGATCGTGGTGGCGAGCTCGCGGGCACGGTGGTGGGCACGGGCCATGGATGCTTCGTGGCTGGGCAGCAGGGCGGCCATGGCCGGGGTGTGGGGCGCCATCGTCAGTTCGGGAACGACGGTGGTGACGTCGAGGCCGAGCATCTCCTCGCGGCGCTTGGCGACATAGCACCACGGGCAACCCAGGTCGGACCACATCTCGATGACGACCCGCGCCCCCTCGGGGTGCGTTGCCTGCTCAACCATCTTCTTCACCTCACTGCTAGTGCGTAACACCATCATGAGTGAGTAAGAGAGAGCTTACAAAAGGCACTTTCAAGTGCGTGGGCGTCAAGCATCAGGAAGAGGCTCGTCAGCGCGGACAGCGGTGTTGCAGGAGCGCGACCGGCGCCGGGCGGAAGGCGAAGGCGCCGAGGCCGGAATCGCTAAGTCCACAGTGGATGTTCGGTGTGGGAGTCCACAATGTACATACTTGGTGTGGATGCCGGTCAACGGCGGCCGAGCATCCACTGTGGACTAGCGACGCGACCGGATCAGCGGGAGTCGAGGCGGATCGCGCCGGTGGTGGTACTGACCTCGATACGGTGCGCGCCGGTCTGCCGGTCCGGCAGCGTGCCGTTCCGGACGCCGACCGCGGTGTGCGTCGACACCGCGTAGTCCCTGCCCGGAACGGCGAGGGAAACCGCGCCCACTTCGCTCTTGACGCTGACATCGGCCGCCGCGCTCATGGCGATGTCGACTTCGCCGACGGAGGTCACGGCCTTGACCGGTCCGGCGCAGTCCCGGACCCTGAGGCTGCCCGCGGACATCGTCAGGTCCAGGGAACCGACTTTGTCGGCGTCGAATTCACCGGCGTCGATCTTCCCGTGCACGGCCACCCGGTCGGGCAAGGTGACCGTGTAGGAGACGACACACGCGGTTCCGCACCTTCCGTCGAGTTCGAGCGCCGGCCCTGCCAAGCGGTGCCAGACACCCTCCGGTTTCGTGCCCCGGTAATGGATTTCGCGCTCGACGGTGATCGAGCCGGGGGCACCACCGGACCGCAGCCGCACGTACCCGGCGGAACCGTCGATCTTGACCGCCTCCGCCGGACCGGCGAGCGTGGCCGTGTCCTTGACGGTGTGCTGCCAGCCCACGTCGGGGATCTCACCGGCGACCCCGGCCTGACACGCCGACAAGCTCGCCACCATGACACCGGCCGCGGCCACCCAACCAATTCGCACTTTTTCTCGTCCTCTTCTCCGTACGTAGGACTTTCACGCTACGAAGAAGTCGCGCATTCGGGCATCAGGGATGACCCGGACATCCGTCAGGGGTTGCCCCTATCGTGCGCCCGGCTTGCGCGCGACACCGGCCAGGTACCGGGAGGTCGCCGGGTCGTCGTGCCAGGCGCTGTCGTCGTCGGGCCGCCACTGCGGCACCCACACCAGGCCCGGGTCGACCATCTCGAAGTCGCCGAAGAACGTGGCGAACTCCTCCCGGGTGCGCAGGCACGTGCGGGTGGTGGACTCGGCGGTGTAGTTGCGGACCACCTGCTGGATCCCGGGGTCGTCCAGTTCGTCGCAGCCGTGCGACATCGCCAGCAGCGATCCGGCCGGCAGCTGCTCGCGCAGGAACGCCAGCGCCTTCTCGGGAGCCTGCTCGGGGGTGATGAAGTGCAGCAGCGCCACCACCAGCAGGCAGGTCGGCTCCCCGGGGTCGATCCCGTCGAGCGCCGACACCTGCTCCCACAGGTCGGTGTAGTCGAGCAGATCCGCGTAGAGGGCGTGGTGGCGGCGCGGATCCGCGTGCCTGCCCAGCAGCGCCTCGGCGTGGGCGTAGGCGATCTGTTCGTTGTCGACGTAGACCACCCGGCATTCGCCGGGGGCGGCCTCGTCGGCGACCTCGTGCACCTGGCCCTTGGTCGGGAGCCCGGACCCGATGTCCACGAACTGGCGGATCCCCCGGTCGACGGCGTGGCGGACGGCCCTGCCGAGGAACGCGCGGTTCGCCGCCATCGCGCGCACGATGTCGGGCATGAGCCGTTGCTGGCGGTCGCCGAACTCCCGGTCGATCGCGTAGTTGTTGTCACCGCCGAGGAGGTAGTCGTAGATCCGGGCCGGGCTGGGCCGGTCCAGGTTGGCGGCCAGCTGGCTGGCCGCGGCCTGCGCGGCGTCGACACCGCTGGTCGGGATGTAGTCGGACATCGGGGCTACAGGTTCCGTCCTGGTCGTCGCGGCGGGGCTGTTGGTGAGATTCTGTCGTATTCGCCTGCCGGGTGGTGTCCGGTATCCGTACCAACCCGTCCGCCCCGTCTGTCCCACTCGAGCCGTACCGCGGCCGGCGCGGGACCGTCATGATGGGCGGGTGAGCCCGCTGTCGCCCTCCCCGGACCCGGCCGATTCACCCCTGCCGCCGGCCTCGCCACCGATGTCCCTGCTGGAGTACCGGACGCCGGTGGAGCCACCTGGCGAACTGCCGGTGCTGTCCCACCGGGCGATGACCTGGGCGGCGGTGGCGCTGATCGTGCTCGGCGCCGGGCTGGCGGCGGGGCTGCTGGTGGCGTTCGGCGACGGCGGGCACACCGCGCAGCTGGACGCCGTCAAGACGGCGGGCACGGTCGTGTTGGGGACCGGCGGAGCGGCGGCGCTGTGGCTGACCGCGCGCCGGCAGCGGACCGCGGAGCTGAGCCTGAACCAGGCGCGCGCGACGCACGCCGCGACCGTCGCGGACGCCGAGGCCCGCCGGATCACCGACCTGTACGGCAAGGCGGCCGACCAGCTCGGGTCGGCGCAGGCGGCGGTCCGGTTGGCCGGTCTGTACGCGCTGGAGCGGCTCGCGCAGGAAAGCCCGGACCAGCGCCAGACCATCGTCGACCTGGTGTGCGCCTACCTGCGGATGCCCTACGAGCCACCGCGGCGCGAGCCGGCGCGGCGGCCGGGGGTGGCGCGTCCGCTGCTGGGCGGCACGCCCCGGCGGCGGTCGTCGGTGCGGCTGGCGCCGCCCACGCCGCGCGCCGTCCCCGTGACCGGCGCGACGGCGGAGGCGGTGCAGGAGCACCAGGTCCGGCGCACCGCGCAGGCCATCCTGTTCCGCCATCTCCGGTTCGGCACCGAGGACAAGCCCGCTGCCACCTTCTGGCCCGGCGTCAGCCTGGACCTCACCGGCGCCGTGCTCGGGCCGGCCAACCTGATCGGCTGCCGGGTCGTCGCGGCCGACTTCACCGGCGCCACCTTCACCGGCGACGTGTGGTTCGGCGAAGCGCGTTTCGCGCTGGACGCCGTCTTCACCGGGGTGCGGTTCGCGGGCGAGGTCGGCTTCAGCGGCGCGCGGTTCGGCGACGGCGCCAGGTTCGACGGGGCGACCTTCGACCGCTACGCCCGGTTCGGGAACGCCGAATTCCGCGGGCGTGCGGAATTCCCGAGGGTGGAGTTCCGCTCGGCCGCGGTGTTCACGGCGGCGACGTTCGCCGGCGACGCCGGGTTCCTCGACGCGCGGTTCGGGGACCGGGCGGAGTTCGGCAGGACGCGGTTCGCCGGGCGCGGGGTGTTCGGCGACGCGCACTTCGCCGGGAACGCCTATTTCACCGACGCGGAGTTCGCCAGGGACGCCTATTTCCGTGGGGCCGGGTTCGCCGGCGCGTTCACCCGTTTCGGCGGAGCCACGCTCGCCGGGGCGGATTTCCGCGCGGCCGAGTTCGGCCCGAACACCGACTTCACCGAAACCCGGTTCACCGGACAGGCCACCTTCGACCGGGCGATTTTCGCCAAGGACGTGGAATTCGTCCGGGCGAGGTTCGAGGACGGCGCCACCTTCGACGGCACCCGGTTCGCCCCGGCTGTCACGTTCACCGTGTTCGAGGACGCGGAGTTCGGCGGGGACACCTGGTTTCACGAATGCCGTTTCGGCCAGCTGACCAGATTCACGCGGGTCCGCTTCGCCGCGGACGTGTGTTTCGAGGATACGGAATTCGCCGCCGCGGCGGGGTTCGCCGAGGCGACATTCGGCGGGCGGGCGCAATTCCTCCGGACCGGCTTCGGCGACGTCTGCGGATTCCGCGACGCGAGCTTCACCGGGGACGGCGTCTTCGACCACGTGCGCTTCGGCGGGTCGGCCGGGTTCGCCGGTGTGGATTTCGCGCGGCCACCGCGGATCGGGACGGTCTGGGTCCGGTCGGACGGGCGGAAGCCGAAGCTGGCGAGCACCTGGCCGTCGGGGACGGTGATCCGGCGGACCGATGCCCGCCCCACCGGAGCCGACGAGGGCCGGTGGGGACTGCTGGTGTACGCGCCGTCGGGGGAGACGGCCCCGCGTTAGCGGGGCGGACACGCCGCCGGTGACCGTGCCCGCCCACCACGGCCTCGCCGGGGCCGCCGCCGACGCGGACAATGTCCCCGGGGTGCGCCGACACCCCGCCGCGAACGCACCCCGCCGGCCGGGCACCTGATCGAAAACGTGCCGGCCGGCCCGCGTCGAGCGAGAGCCTTTTCCTTGCGGGGCAACGAATCCGGTGTCAGCGCTGCTCGATCATCTCCAGCGCGACGGAGGCGACGAAGACCAGCGTGCGGTCGACCGCCGGATCGTCCAGCTTGATCAGGTACAGATCGTCGAGCCGTTTCACCTTGCTGATGCTGAACATCTGCTTGTCGTTCAGGGTGAAGTCGAAGGCACGCTTGGACACCGGGTTCACCACGTCGGCGACCATCCCGACGAGCCCGGCCATGCTGCGTGCCGCGGTCGGCTTCCCACGCTGCACCCCGACCATGGCGCCGAGGCCAGGCTGCTCGACCTGCCAGGTGGGGCGGCGCAGCGAGGCGCGCAGGTCCCTCGTCACCGAACCCAGCAGCTCGCCCTGCGCGTCCACCACGTCGAACCCGTCGCCGGAGAACTGGCTGACGTCGGCCTTCTCCCGCAGGCGAGCGAGTGGTTCGTTCTTGGTCTTGTCGCGATAGAGGACGACCTCCTCGGAGAGTTTGAGCTGCTTTTCCGCGTATCCGAGCAGCTCACCGGGCTTGCCCGACCCGTCGTCGGCAGACAGTTCGTACTTCCGCTTGAGACCCAGCGAAGTCTTTGCCAGGTAGTAGTTACCCTCGTTCACACGCGCCAACCTAGCTGAAAACCCGACTGGGGGACACCCGGCGTGTCGGTCTGTTCACGCACTGGTCAGAACAGCGAGCCGACCGCGGCCGCCGCGCAGACGGAGATGATCAGCCCGCCCACCGCGAAGCCCAGGGGTTTCTGCCGCCACGCGGTGTTGCGGTCCAGCGCGTACCAGCCCGGCCCGGTCAGCAGCAGGGTGAACGCCATCACCGCGAGTGTCAGTTCCAGTTCGAAGCCGGGGCCGGTGCTCCCGAAGAGCCCGCCCGACCACTTCACCCGGACCGCGCTGATGCCCACACCCAGCAGCCCGGCCGCGGCCAGCGGGGTGAACAGGCCCAGCGCCAGCAGCAGCCCGCCGCCGACCTCGGTGATCCCGGTGAGCCAGGTGAGGAACTCGATGTTGTGGCTGAACCCGTAGTCTGCCAACAGCTTCCCGAAATGCGCCATGTCGGCGCCGCCGAACAGGCCGAACACCTGGGTCAGCCCGTGCGCTCCCATCGCGACCGCCAGCATCAGCCGCAGCGCCAGCAGCCCGAAGTCCAAACCGCCGTTCTCATCCGACCACCGAGACATGTTCGCCACGCCGACACCCTAGTCATCTCACGGGCCAAGCCCAGCGACACACCGGGGGCCGGACGACAAATGGCCCGCCGTTTCCGGCAGGCCATCGGTGGTCGGTGCGAGGAGAGGGAGGGCACTAGGAACCATTAACCAGATGGGAGAAGGAAGTCCCCTCATGGCCTCGCAGGACGAGACTATCGGGCCGGTCACGCCGGGATCAACCGGTTTAGCCGGTCCAGCGTGATCACCTCGGACCCCTCGGGCAGGTGTTCCGGCTCGTGGATGCCGAGGAACGTGACCGGCTCGTCCGTCGGGGTGCCGGGCTCCCAGGTCGTGACCTCGGTGCCCGCGGCGCGCATCAGGTCGACCAGGTAACCGACGGTGAGATAGTCGCGTCGCAGCAGCCCCCGCGCGAGCACGGCGGTGCCGGCGTGGTTGGTCTCGACGCGGTTGAAGGACGGTTGCCCGGACAGGTACAGGTGCAGCCAGGTCGCGGTCCACGCGCCGTCGTCGTCGCGGGCGAACACGATCGGCAGGGCGACGCGGCCGGTGCCGCGCAGGTCCGAGCGGGTCCGCACGGTCCTGGCCTCGAACGGCGCCCCGGCCTGGTCGTGGTCGCGGGTCATCCACCCGAACATCGACTCGGCGACCTCGTCGAAGCCTTCGCCGGAGTAGATGTCGACCTGCGGCACGACGTAGGTGGCGTCGACCCCGCCCAACGGGATGTCGATGAACTCGGTCGCCCCGTCCGGCGCCTCGGTCAGGTCACCCGAGTACACCGCCCCGCCGTCCTGGTACCGGGTCCACGACACGTGGCCGAGGAACCGGAACCTCGCGTCCAGCAGCAGCGCGGACAGGTCGAAGTCGGTGCGCACGCGGGATTGGCGCCAGTAGGTGAAGAACCGCAGCACCTCCCCGTCGACCCGGCCGCGGGAACCGCGGGGCAGTACCGCGAATCCGTCCTCGCTCGCCTTTCCCGACAGCGGCAGGGCCACGTCCAGCACGGCAGGGTCGACCATCAGGCGCTCGTGGCGGGGCAGCCGTGCGGTCAGCTCCGCGTCGATCAGCGCGCACGCGCGCGTCAGCGCCGTGCGCGGCAACGGCGGCCGCGTGTCCTCGGTGACCCACGCCCGGCGGCTTCGGGTGGTGAACACGCGCGTGGTGTCGGTTTCGACGCGGTTGACCAGGTGCTCGCGCACCGAGCACAGCACCCGCCCGGACACCGAGCCGAGAACGCCCTCCGCCGCGTCGAGCACGGTGTCCTGCTCGGCCACGTTCGCCTGGCGCAGCAACCGGTCCAGCGACCGCAGCAGCATGCCCGGCGCGGCGGTGAGAACCGCCGCCGCGCCGGCGACGTCGTGTGCCGCGAAGGCCGCTTCGGCACGGCCTGCGAGCGACCGCGCCGTCCGCTCGCCGCGTGCGACCGCGAACACGGCACCCGCGCCGGGGAACCGCGGATAGTCGTGCGGATGCAGGCGTTCGCCGAGCCGCTTGAACCGGCGCGCGAACCGGGCGACGTCGCCGAGCTTGCCCTCGTCGCCCGCCACGACCCCGTCCAGCGCGGCGAGCAGCACGCGCCGTTCGCGACGGGTGAAACCGCGGAACCGGGTCGGCTCGGCCAGGGTGACGTCCCCGCCGCTGGCCTGGCAGGCGGTGCGCAGCACGTCGACCACCGTGTCGACCGCGAGCAGGGGCCGGCCTGCGGCCAGCCGGGCCGCGTTGAGCACGGCCCGGTTCTCCCGCACCGGCACCGCGGCCGGCTCGACGTCACCGCAGACGTCGGCCAGCTCGGCGAGCAGCCCCAGATCGGCCTCGCCCAGCGGCGTGACCGACTCGGCCAGCGCCCGATACAGCGCCTCGGTCTCCTCGCCGAGGGTGCCGCCGAGCCGCACGACGGTGACACGATCCGCGAGCGAGCCGACCAGCTCGTCGTGCGCGGCCAGCAACTCGGCGTAGGTGTGCTGGTAGCGGCCGTACCGGGGAAGATCCAGCAGCCCGGCCGGCCGCGGATCGATCAGACCCTCGGCGTTCGCCGCGGCGAAGGCGGCCCGCAGGCAGCTCACCCAGAACTCGACGGTGTCGGGTACCCCGCGCGGGAAGTCGAGGAAGTACGCGTTGTGCTCGGCCTGGTCACCCACCAGTGCGCGGACCGCGCCGACGACGTCGGTGGCGAGGTCGATCGCCGCGCCCGGCTCCATGCCGGACACGTGCTCCAGCAGCTCGCGCGTGGCCTTGAACCCGACGCCGGCCAGTACCGCGTCCATCTGCCGTGCCACGGCGGCCCCGTCTCCGGAGGCCGCCGTACCGCGCGGGACACGCAGCGTCTTCTGGATGATGGTCCTGGCGTGCATCGTCACATCCTCGGGTAGTGCGGGGGATCCACAGTGGAGCAGGACAGCGAGTCGCGCGCCGTGGTGTCGAGCCACGTCGGCCAGGATCATGAGTCCCGGCTGGCTGCCGAGCCGCGCGCGTCCGCGCCGCGGACGGTCCGCGACGGGAGGGTGGGTGGTGCCCCCGGCAGGAGTCGAACCCGCGTTCCCGCCTTCGGACGGCGGAGTCGTATCCGTTGGACCACAGGGGCGAAGTCGTGCCGTGGACACCGTGCGGTGCCTTTTCTCTCGTAGCGCGTGCGGGGGTCGAACCCGCGTCTCCCGGCTGAGAACCGGGAATCCGTGCCAGCTGGACCAACGCGCCGTCGGAGGGCCAGCACACCCCTGCGGTGGCCCTCCGGGAACCCGGACCATGGACTCGGTCCGGTCCCGTCGGATGCCCGCGAATCGAACGCGGTAACTCCTGATCCCACATCAGGCGGGGTCACCCGTGCCCCTCGCACCCGGCGCTCACGACGGGACGTGAGCGCCACACCGGCCGGTGGCCGGTGTGGCGCCCTTGCCAGGACTCGAACCTGGGACCTCCGCGTTCGTAGCGCGGCGCTCTGATCCTGCTGAGCTACAAGGGCATCGGCGGGAAACCCGCCAGGGCGGGCCCGTTCGCCGGGCCGCCCGTGGTAGCGCGTGCGGGAGTCGAACCCGCGCCTCCGGGGTGAAAACCCGGTGTCCTGTCCGCTGGACCAACGCGCTGTATTTCCGGAAAACCGGGGCGGCGGCACGCATCGGCGGGAGGAATCGAACCTCCGGAAATCGGGTTTGGAATCCGTTTCGCGCCAAGAACCGGACGCTCGCCGACTCGAACAACGTGTTTCGGGTACGCGAAATAACGAAAGCCGCCCGGATCGGTTTCCCGACGGGCGGCTCCCAGACATGACGAGTGCTACGTCATGGTGGAGAGCTCCCGGTGCTCAGCAGACCCCGCTCGTGCCACGGGAAGCGCTCGTTCGACGGGCGCATGGCGACGATCGAGGCAGCCGCGCATTGCCGCCGCGTTTCTCGCTCCCGCATGACCGTCATGACCGCTCCTCCACTTTCCGGTGTGCGTTCATCCTGGTCCACGCCGCCGGTGGTCGTCAATCCTATTTACCGGAGGATCCGGCTCGCGGCCGGGCGATTTCCCGGCCGCCGGTTTTCGATTTCCCGGCTCAGGGGTGGTAGATCTCCTTGACCGTGGTGATCTCGTCGGCTCCGTTCACGGTGATCTGCGCGCTCACCTGGCTGCCGTTCTTCAGCTGCTGGAGCAACTGCTCCTGGCTGCACGGCTGGGTGCCGAGGCCCTGCTCGTCGAGGGCGACCGAGTCGCCGGGGCACAGCGTGGCCGCGCCGAACACCTCGCCGCCGTTCCGCAGCGGAAGGCGGTAGGTCGGGCCGTTCTGCCCGGCCAGCTGGAAACGGACCATCTGCACCCCGGCGTCGTACCCGGTGAACCGCACTCGCCGGGTGGTGTTCGGGAACTTGCGGACCGGCTGTGCCGACGGCTTCCCCGTGCCGGTGGAGGGCCTGGTCTCCAGCTGCAGCGAGCTGTTGGGCACGCCGCAGACCACCGCGCCCTGCCCGCCGCCCGCTGAGCTTTCCTGCCGGGCGCAGGTCCACCGCCCCCCGACGTCGAGCACCCGCTCGCCGGGGCCTTCGGCCTGCGGCAGCTTCTGGTAGTACTCGGTGATCACGGTGAACGCCTCGGTGCAGCCCGGCTTGGTGCCGTCGGTGGCGGCCACCGCGATCAGGTCCATCTTCGGCCGCCCCGGCGCGCCGACCTGGCCGCCGTGGCTGCTGCAGTTGACGTCGCCGTTCGACGTGGCGCCACCGGCCGCGGCACCGGAACCCCCGGTGGCCGCGCCCTGGCCACCACCCTCCGGCACCTGCTCGACGGCCGCCGCTTCCGCCGCGTTCGGCGTCGGCGCACCGGTTCCCGCGACGGTGTTCCCGCTGCACGCGGAAAGGAGCGCGGTGGCCGCGAACGCCCCGCCCACGATGGCCGTTTTGATCGTCTTCTTCGCGGTGAATTCCATTTCGGCGCCCCTCTCGCTGCCTGTTTCGAAGCTTTGTCCGGAAGACGCCGCGACCGGAGCCGGGTTGTGCCGGGGCGCCGGTCCGCCGGGGAACTGCCCGAAGGACGGTTCCGTCCTGTGTGCGCGGGCAGGACCGCGGCCCGTCACGCAACCCCCCCGGGCTAACGGCGGATGAGGCCGAGACCGGTGGCGGCGGCGACGGCGGCGGTGCGCGAGTCGACGGCGAGTTTGGTGTAAATGCGGGCGAGATGGGATTTGACGGTGCCCTCGGTCAGGTGCAGCCGGGCGGCGATGGCCCGGTTGGACAGGCCGTCGGCGACCAGGCCGAGGACTTCGATTTCGCGCCGGGTCAGGGAAATCCCGGGGGTGCGCATCCGGGTCAGCAGCCGGTCGGCGACGGTGGGGGCCAGGGTGGTGCGGCCTTCGGCGGCGGTGCGCACGGCGGCCGCGAGGTCCTCCGGCGGGGCGTCCTTGAGCAGGTAGCCGGTCGCGCCGGCTTCGATGGCGGGCAGCGTGTCGGCGTCGGTGTCGTAGGTGGTCACGATCAGCACGCGCGGGGCGTCCGGGCGCGCGGTGATCGCGGCGGTGGCCTCGGCGCCGGACATGCCGCGGCCGAACCGCAGGTCCATCAGCACGACGTCGATGTCGCCCTCGGCCGCGCGGGCGACGGCGTCTTCGGCGGTGGCCGCCTCGGCGACCACGCGGAGGCCGGGTTCGGTCTCCAGGACGGCGCGGAGCCCCGCCCGCACCACCGGGTGGTCGTCGGCCAGCAACAGGCGGATCACGAGTGCTCCAGGGGGAGCTGGGCGGCCAGCGCGGTTCCCCGGCCGGGCGCGGTTTCGAGGGTGAGCGTGCCACCGAGGGACTGGGCGCGGGTCCGCATGGCCGCCAGCCCGAAGCCGGCACCGCCGGAACCGGCGGCGGGCAGCAGGGCGGGATCGAAACCGACGCCGTCGTCGACGACGTCGAGGGCGATCCGGTCCCCGAGATAGCTGAGGGTGACCTCGGCGGTGGTGGCCTCGGCGTGGCGGACGGTGTTGGCGAGGGCGGCCTGGGCCACGCGTAGCAGGGCCACCTCGTGCGCGGTCGGCAGCGGCACGGGCTCGCCGGTGACGTGGAAGCGCGCGGTGAGCCGCTCGTGGGCGCTCGTGGTGGCGCACAGCCGTTCCAGCGCCCCGGAGAGGGTGGTGTCGTCCAGTGTCGGCGGAGTGAGGGCGGCGACGAAGCGGCGGGCCTCGGCGAGGTTGTCCGCCGCGGTCCGGCGGGCCTGGCCGACGTGGCGGGCGGCGTTCGTGGCGGTCTCGGGCAGGGCGCGTTCGGCGGCGCGCAGCAGCAGCTGGATGCTCGACAGGCCCTGGGCGAGCGTGTCGTGGATCTCCCTGGCGAGGCGTTCGCGTTCGGCCAGTACCCCGGCGGTGTGCTGGGCTGCGGCGAGATCGGCGCGGGTCGCGGTGAGCTCTTCGATCAGCTTCCTGCGGCGTTCGCTTTCCCGGTAGAGGGCCTGATAACCCCACACCACCGCGATCGCGACGGCGGCGCCGAGCGCGGGGCCGATCGCCGCGGCCGGGCCGAAGGAACCCTGGTGCGCGGTGAACGCGGTGATCGCGGCGAGCGCCGTCGCCACGACGGCGACCAGTCCGGCACGGCGCGGCAGCAGGTGCAGCTGGAGGAAGTACAGCGGGAAGGCCACCCACACCCCGTCGGCGGTCAGCGCGATCAGGACCAGCCACGCCATGCCCACGGCGGCCAGCCACCCGGCGGCGGCGTGCCGGGAACGGCGGACCGCGGGCAGCAGCGGACCGGCGGCGTACACCAGCGCGCAGCCCGCCGCCACGGTGAGGACCGCCCCGGTCCGTGGGCCGCCTGCGGCCACGGCCCGGACGGCGGCCAGCGTGAGCAGGCCGGCGATCAGCAGGTGCAGGCACCAGGTCAGGGTCCGGCTGGTCGGGGTCAGTGCGGGCGCGGCGGTGTTCACGATGCGTCCAGGCTAGGTGAGCCGATCCCCGGGACGCCTCTATCGAAAGGTGGAACCGGCGTGCCGCCTTCCGTCGCGCGAAGTGCCATCCCCGGCCAGATGCCGCGTGCCGGCCCGGCGGCGAGGGTGGTGGGGTACCGGACCCCACCACCGAAAGGACGGACCGCAGCGGTGTTCGTCGCCTGGAGAGACCTGAAGTTCGCCAAGGGGCGCTTCGCCCTGATGGGCGCCGTCGTCGTGCTGATCACCCTGCTGGTCGGCCTGTTGTCCGGCCTGACCGCCGGACTGGGCCAGCGGAACGTCTCGGCGATCACCGGCCTGCCCGCCGACCGGATCGCCTTCGCCGCGCCCGGCGACGGGCGGTCCCCGTCCTACGCCGATTCCGTCGTCACCCCCGCCCAGTGGCAGCGGTGGGCCGGGACCCCCGGCGTGACCGCCGCGCAGCCGCTGGGCATCACCACCACCAAGGCCACCGCGGGAAACCGGAGCGCCGCGGTCTCCGTCTTCGGTGTCCGGCCCGGTTCCGCGCTGGCGCCAGGGGGCGGCGAACTCGCCGGGTCGACGGTGGCACTGTCCACAATGGCCGCCGAAGCTCTGGGCGTCCGTCCCGGCGACACCCTCGACCTGGCCGGGCGGCGGCTGACGGTGACCGCGGTGGCCGGGGACGCCTCCTTCAGCCACACCCCAGTGGTCTGGACCAGCCTCGACGTCTGGCGCGCGGTGGCGCCGCCCACCGGCGGCGACCACGGCGAGCGCGCGACGGTGATCGCGCTGGCCACCACCGCCGGCGCCGATCTCGCGGGCACCGACCGCGCCGCGGGCACCACGACCGTCACGAAGGACGACTCGCTCTCCGCGATCGGCTCCTACACCTCGGAAAACGGTTCCCTGCAACTGATGCGTGGTTTCCTGTTCGCCATTTCCGCCCTGGTCATCGGCGCCTTCTTCACCGTCTGGACCATCCAGCGCACCGGCGACATCGCCGTCCTCAAGGCACTCGGCGCGAGTACCGCCGCCCTGCTGAAGGACGCGCTGGGCCAGGCCGTCGTCCTGCTCGCCGGCGGCACCCTCGTCGGCAGCGGGCTCGCCGCCGGGCTCGGCGCCCTCGTTTCGGGCTCCGCCGTGCCCTTCTCGCTGACCTCCGCCACCATCCTCGTCCCGGCCGCCGTACTGGTCCTGCTCGGCCTGCTGGGGGCCGCGCTGTCCGTCCGCCGCATCACTTCCGTCGACCCGCTGACCGCACTGGGGAGCGCCCGATGAGCCTGAACCTGACCGGAGTCACCCTCACCTACCCCGACGGCGACTCCCGCCTGACCGCACTCGACGACGTCACCCTCGACGTCCCCCGGGGCAGCCTCACCGCCGTGGTCGGCCCCTCCGGCTCCGGCAAGTCCAGCCTGCTGGCCGTCGCCGCCACCCTCATCGCCCCCGACTCCGGCACCGTCACCATCGACGGCGCCACCACCACCGGCCTGACCCGCGCCGAACTCACCGAACTGCGCAGGCACAAGATCGGCATCGTGTTCCAGCAGCCCAATCTGCTGGCCTCGCTGACCGCCGCCGAACAGCTCCAGGTGATGGCCCGGCTCGACGGCCGCGCCCCGGCCAAGGCCCGCGACCGGGCGAGGGAACTGCTCGACGCCGTCGGTCTCGCCGCGCAGGCGGGACGCCGGCCGCACCAGCTCTCCGGCGGACAGCGCCAGCGCGTCAACCTCGCCCGCGCACTGATGAACGACCCCACCGTCCTGCTCGTCGACGAACCGACCAGCGCGCTGGACCACGAGCGCGGGGCCGCCGTGCTCGACCTCATCACCCACCTCACGCACCAGCGGGCCACCGCCACCGTCCTGGTCACCCACGACCGCGCCCACCTCACCGCGGTCGACCGGATCACCGAGGTCCACGACGGACGGCTCCGCGTCCGGGCACCGACCGGCTGATCCCGCGGTTCACGGGAACAGGGAAGCGCCCAGCGGGGTGCCGTGGCCGAAACCAGGGAGGATCAGGAAGGTCCCGCTCGCCGTCGTGGTCGTGAAGGAGAGCAGGGCGTCCGAGGAGGACTCCATGTGGGCGAGGGTGGCGGTGAACGTCCGCAGCTCGTTCTGGAAGCTCACGAACAGCAGGCCGGGCCGGGGATCGTCCATGCTGTACGAACGGCGGAGCATGAGGCCGGCGCCGACGAGGTTCGCGTTGGCACGGCGGGCGTGCGCGTCCACCGGGACCAGATAGCGCCCGTCCGGGGTCTTCGCGCCGAGATCGGGGCCGTCGGCGATCTTCCCGCCGGACAACGGGATCCCGGAGTCACGGCGGCGGCCGACGACCGCCTCCTGCGCCGCGACCGGCAGCCCGGCGAACCGCGCCAGGTCGAGCTCCATCCGCCGGACGACCGCGATCGTGCCGCCCGCGACCCTCGGTGGTCCCGCGAGCCACAGCGCCCGCTGTTGCTCGGGAACGCTGTGCGGGCCGACGATGCCGTCGACGAAGCCGAGCAGATTCCGTGGCGCGGTGAGGTTTTCGGACACCGGCACGTGCTCGCCGCGACGGCCGGACTGCCGCCAGCGCTCGCGTACCCGGTCGCCCGCCGTCGCCAGCAGCGCCGCCGCGGCGAGCGCGGGGACCAGCGGATCACTCGCGCACACCTGGAGCAGCAGGTCGCCGCCGCGGGCCCGCTCGGCGATCTCCTCCCTGGCGAACGGCGGGAGATCGGCAGCGCCCGGCAGCCCGGGGTCGATCCGCCGCACGAGCCGGGGGCCCAGCCCGACGGTCACCGTCAGGTCGGTCGCGGGCAGCCCCAGCAGGCGCGGGTCCGTCCCGGCGGTGAGTGCCAGCACGGCGCGGCCGAGTTCGGCCAGCACCGGCCCCGCCGCGGCGGAATCGTCGAGATCGGCGACGACGATCAGCAGCTGGGACTGGGGCCGCGCGGGAAGGGTGACACCGGCCTGACGCGCGCCCTCGGCGGGGACGGGACCGGCCGTGGCGCCGGGCTTCGGCGAGGGCTCCGCGTGACACCCGGCGGTGAAGCCGGCGGTCACCGCGGCTCCGGCGGCGCCGAGGAAGGCGCGGCGGGACGGGCCGCGAGCGGAGGTGGTCACGACGGGCAGCGTGGCACAAGACGGTGCGGACGGGCCAGCCCGTTGTGCCAAGATGAGCTCATGCGTCGTCGTGGTTTTCCCGTCATGCTGGCGATCCTGGGGCTGTCCACCGTGGTGCTCGGTGGTTGTGCCTCGCAGGCGGAGCCGGGCCACCGGCCCGACGGCACCCGGGTGACGATCCGGGTACCGGCCGACGCGCCGACCATTTCGGCGGCGGTTTCCCTGGCACAGCCCGGAGATCTGGTGCTCGTCGCCCCCGGCGAGTACCACGAAACGGTGAAGATCACGACCGCGCAGGTCACGCTCCGCGGCGAGGTGCGGGAAAAGGTCGTCATCGACGGACAGTTGCGGCAGGACAACGGCGTCGTCGTGGCCGCTTCCGGGGTGGCGGTGGAAAACCTGACCGTCCGGAACAACACGCAGAACGGCGTGCTGGTCACCGGTTCCGCGAAAGCGGCCACGGGATTACCCGGCCGGGGCGGCGGCTACGACACGGGTGACGAGCCGATCCGTTTCCTGGGTTCGTTCCTGGTTTCGCACGTGACCGCGACCCGCAACGGCCTCTACGGCATCTACGCCTTTTCCGCGCAGCACGGCGCGATCGAACATTCGTACGCCTCGGGCGGCGCCGATTCGGGGATCTACGTCGGCCAGTGCAAACCCTGCGGGATCGTGGTGCGCGACAACGTCGCCGAACTCAACGCGGTCGGCTACGAGGGCACCAACGCGGGCGGGGACCTGTATGTCGTGGGAAACCGCTTCAGCGGGAACCGCGTCGGGCTCACCACCAATTCCGACCACCAGGAGAAACTGATTCCGCAGGAGGGAGCGGTGATCGCCGGGAACCTGGTCGCGGCCAACCAGCAGCCAGCCACACCGGAACAGGCCGACGGCGGCTGGGGAATCGGGATCGGGATCGACGGCGGCAGCGGCAACGAGGTGCTGCGCAACCGGATCACCGGCAACGTCCACGCCGGCCTGGTGCTCACCGCGACCCAGGACGTCCCGGCCAGGGGAAACCGGATCGTGGACGGTCTCTTCGCCGCGAACGGCGCCGACCTCGGCTGGACGTTCCCCGGTGTGGCGAAGGGAAGCGGGAACTGCGTGCGGGGCGCGACGGCACGTACGGTGCCGGACGGGCTCGCGGCCGGTGCGCCCTGTCCGGCGGACGCCGCCGCGGTATCACCCTCGGGCACGCTGCCCCGGCCGGCACCGCCGAGGGGGATCCCGTTCACCGAAGTGGCGGTACCGCCGGCGCAGCCACAGTTCCCGGACGCGCGGACCGCGGGCCCGACGACGGTGCCGCCGGTGCCGGTGTTCCCGGACGTCGCGGCGATCGGGGTTCCGCCGGTTTCCCTGCTCGCCGACCGTGCGGTGGTAGCGGTTTCCTGAGGCCCTAGCCGCCGGGAGCGAGGCCGGGAATCGGGGACACGGCGGTGTATTCCTGCGTGTCGAAATCGATCACCGCCGGTTCCGTTTCGGCGGCGATCCTCGCCTGGGCGCGGTACATGACGCCGTTCGCGTCCAGCCAGTAGCGCACGGAATCCGCGGTGCCGGGCCGTTCCCGGGACTCCGGTCCGGTGAGGACGTCGAGCGGGCGGCCGTCGATCCGGTCGGTGCCCACCCAGGCCGCGCCGTTCTGCGGCAGCAGCTGCGCGTTGTCCGGCCGGTCGCTGCCCAGGCCGAGCGTGATCGCCAGCGCGCGGTCCAGCGCGCCGCCCGCGGTGGCGAGTGGACGGCGGTACCAGCCGTCCGCCGGCGGCGTGCCGGGAGCCCGTTCCGGGGCGTCCGCCGCCGGGCGCAGCGCGAGCCGGGTGGCCGTCCACTGGAGCAGTCCGTCGCCGGAATCGTTGCGGCCCTTGCCTTTCACCACGCCGTAGCCGATCTTGGCGCGGTAGTCGACCGAGCCGGTGACGACGAGGCCGCCCGCCGGATCCGGCACCGTGATCCGCACCGCGCGGCCGCGTGCCTCGTAGTTGCGGAACCGGGTGATCGCCAGCCTGCTCACCTCGTCCGGGGTCGGCGCGCGGGGGCCCTCGGCCGCGGAATCGCCGATGACGAAATAGGTGAGCACGGCGGTCGCGACCACCGCCACCACTCCGGCGGCGATCGCCCACCGGCGCTTCGTCCGTGACGCGGAGTTCCGCTTTCTCGCTCTCGGCAGCACGGTAGGTGACCGTAGCAGGAAGCTCGATTCACCCGGTAATTCACCCGAGTTCCGCATTCGCCACCGGCGATATTTCTGGTTCAATATGACGTCTTTCCGGAACGAGGTGGCTAACCGTCGCCTCGGCCCGGAGCCGGTCGGTGCTGTGCGGGCTGTGCTGTTCGAGAAACGAGGGGACGCGGTAAACCATGAGTCGAGGCGGCGGAAGACGCGGTCGAAAAGGCGGCGGAAGAGACATCGGAAGAAGTGCTGTCACTATCCGGGCCGTTCGGTTCGCGTCGTTGTCGTCGGCGGCGCTTCTGGTGTTCGGGAACGCGCCCGCCACGGACGCGACCGCCGCGCCCGCCGAGGACGGCACCCTGACCGTCCAGGTACTGCGGGACTTCTTCGGCACCGGCGTCATCAACACGCCGATGGACACGCCCCAGGAGGGAATGGCCGTCGACGTCGTCGATCCGGCCGGGCATCGCCTGCACGGCCGCACCGATGTGACCGGCAAGGTCGTGGTGCGCGATCCGGGCGAACTCCGCGGTGGACAGTACCGCGTGGACGTGTCGATTCCGGAGCGGTACCGCCCGTATCTGCAGGCCGCGCCCGCGTCGACCGCGAAGAATCATTTCGACAGCTTCACCACGTTCGTCGACCTCCGCGGCGGCAAAAACGTCTCGGTGGTCACCGCGGTCTGGAACCCCGCCGAGTACGCGCTGCCGGACGCCCGCTTCTACGTGCCCGTGCAGAGCCCCGCGGTCAACACCGACGGCAGCAGGCCCGACCTGGCGAACAGCCGGGCGCTGGTGGCCGTGGACCCCGCCCTGCGCGGGACGTGCCCCAAGGACTCGGACTGTCCGGCCGTGGTGAACACCCAGGCCCAGGTGGGCACCACCTGGGGAGTGGCCTACGACCGGCACCGCGGCCGCGTGTTCCAGGCGGCGTTCGCGAAGCGCTACACCGAATACGGACCGGGCGGCGGCGGGGCCATCTACACCACGCCGGTTTCGGGATCCGGTGTGCCGCGGTTGTTCGCGACCGTGCCGGACACCACGGAAACCGAGCACGGTGCCGTGGATATGCGTAAGGATCCGCATTTTATTGATGTGCCGGGCAAGGAAAGCGTAGGCGGAATCGCGCTGACCGAGGACGGCAAAACCCTGTACGCGGTGAATCTGCGGACCCGGGAACTGGTGAGTTTCGACGCGACCGGAGCCACCGCGAAGGTGACGGAATCGGTGCCGATCCCGGACCCGGGCTGTGCCGATCCGGGCGACTGGCGGCCGTTCGGGCTCGCCGCGCACGACGCGAAGCTCTACGTGGGCGGGGTGTGTTCCGCCGAAAGCGGCCGGCGGCGACAGGATCTGAAGGTCGTCGTCTCCACCTACGACGGCGAGTCGTTCACCCCGGTGCTGGAGCACGGTCTCGACTTCCCGCGCGGATATGTCATCGGCGGCATCACGGACCCGGACACCAGCCACTGGAACCCGTGGAGCGCCGATCTGTCCACCTGGGACAAGTACGTCAAGTACGGCCCGGCCATCAACCCGCAGCCGGAACTGGCCAGTATGGCGTTCACCCGGGACGGTTCGATGATCCTCGGGTTCCGGGACCGGTTCACCGACATCGTGGGCCAGGGCATCGACCCCCGGGAGGGGCACAACGAGCTCAACGGCGGCATGTCCGGTGGCGACATCACCATGGCGTGCGCGGTGCCGGGCGGCGGATATGCCTGGGAGGGCACCGGAAAGTGCCCGAACCACGGTACCCCCGCCACGAACGGCCACGAGCCGCCGGGCGTCGTCGAGTACTTCCACGGTGACTTCTTCGACCCGAACCGATCGGGCAACGGCCTGCACCAGGAGGCCGCCCAGGGATCGGTGGCCTACAACCCGCAGCAGCAGTGGGTGGTCAGCACCCAGCTCGACCCGGCCCAGAACGTCAGCTCGGACGGCGTCGGCTACTACGACGTGACGAGCGGAATCGGTCCCGGGCACGAAAACCCCAAGCACGGCTACCAGTTCGTCGATCCGGCGAACAGCTTCGGCAAGGCGGGCGGGCTCGGGGACCTCGCGTACCAGGCGGCGAACGCGCCGATCCAGATCGGCAACCTCGTCTGGTTCGACGGTGACCACAACGGGATCCAGGACCCGAACCGCACCGACGAGGTCCCGCTCAAGGACGCGACGGTGAGCCTGCTGAACGCCGAGGGCAAACGGGTCGCCAGCACCAGGACCGACGCGGCGGGGGAGTACTACTTCGGCGGGGTGGGCGCCAAGTACCAGCTCACCCGGGACGCGAAGTACACGGTGCAGTTCGACGTCTGCACCGCGAACACGGACAACGTGCCCGGCACACCGCCTGCCACGGATCTGCGGTTCACCCTGCCCACGGCCGGTCCCGACCGGGCACACGACTCCAATGTGGTCCCGCCTGCCACGGGGCGGCTCTGCAACGGACTGGCGCCCGTCACGGCGCCGGCCAATCCCGGCGGGGTGGACCACACGATCGACGCCGGGGTCTACCTGCCACCGTCCACTCCGCCCACCCAGCCCCCGTCGACCACGCCGCCCGCACCGCCCACCTCACCCGGGCCGTCCGCGCCGCCGGTGAGCCCGGGGCCGGTCCAGGCGCAGCCACCGGCCCAGCAGCCGCTGGCGCAGGCACCGGCGCAGGCCCAGCCGGGCCGGGGATCCCTGGCGAGCACGGGAATCCCGTTCCTGCCGATGCTGCTCGCCCTCGGCGCGGCGCTCCTGGCCGGGGGCACCGGGCTGCTGTTCGCGCACCGGAGGCGCCGCGTCCGGCGCCGGTGAGCACTCTCCCGCGTGGCCCGGTCCGCCACCCCGCCCGGGGCGGACCGGGCCACGCCGGTCACGGACCGGTGGCCCGCGTTACGCGCTTGCTGTGGCGCGCAGGGCCGGGCCGATTTCGACGGCGTCGGTGATCTGCGGGTACCAGGCGGCGGCGAGTACGTGCACCGGGCCGGGGGTGCGGTCCTCCATGCGCAACCAGGTGCGCAGGTCCAGCAGCGTCGGCGAGGTGCCGCTGGGCAGGACGTCGGCGGTGTGGCCGGTGCGGAGCCGGTCCCGGTGGCCGGCGAGGCCGACGGGCCTGAGCCGCGGGCCGTTCAGGCGCAGCGTGGTGGCGGCGTCGCCGAGCAGGTTCCCGGTCCAGGAAAGCACATTCGCCCGCAGCGCCGGATCGGCGGAGAGCTGCCGCAGGGCCTGGGCGTGATGGATGCCGTGCGGTCCGGTCGCGGGCTCGATCCACGCGAAGTCCTCGGGATGACGCCATCGCCGGGCCCAGCCGAGCGCGACCTCGTCCACGCCCAGCTCTCCCGGCGGCAGCCGGTGATCCCCGGCGAGCTGACGCAGCAGTTCGGTCAGGCACACCATGGCCAGGCCGTGGACCTGCCCGGCACACACGTCTTCGGGGAGCGCGCCCGAATGCTCCCGGAGCTCGTGGCCGGAACGGGGAGCCTCGCGGTACCAGACGACGAGCCCGCCCGCCCACGCCCTGGCCGCGTGCACCAGACTGGTTCCGGCCGCCCGGCGAAAACGGAGTGCGGTGTCCGCGATGCGCGTGTTGCATTCGGCTCGTGCCACGTCCCGATCGGCGTGGCCGAGTCCGTGGTGCCCGGTCACCATGGTGTTCCGTCTCCTGCTCGCCCGTCCGGTCACGATCATGTGCGTCGTGTCCGGTGATCCGCGATCCGGACGCATAGCTCGACGATGATACGTGTTCGGCGGGTTTCGGCTCGGCCCAACGGCCGAGCACACTGGTCCAGCAGGAAGAATTAGACCGATCGGGTACTATTGAGGTTTTCTCGGTAGCGGTCGGGGTCGTGCTGGTGTCACGAATGTCGCATTGCCGCCATCGTCTCAGCCGAAGCCCGGGTCCCGGGCGGGGCGTTGGGGGCGGCGAGGTGATGCTGGTGGCCTTGCGTGGGGCACGCAGGGTGCTGAAGGACGCTTTCAGTGCGTTGGGTGCGCTGAAGGACGCCTTCAGTGCACTGAGCGCACCGAAGGCGTCCTTCAGGACGTGCTTGCGCCCGTCTCGCCCTGGCGCTCATATCGCGAACGCTCCATTGGGGGCGTTGATCGTCGCGAGAGTCGCTTTCGGGACACCGACTCTCCTACGGTGGTGCCCGGTCGTGCCGAGGGACGCCTTCGGTGCGTCCAGCGCAGCGAGGGACGCCCTTGGTGCATCCAACGCACCCAGGGCGTCCCTCGGGCACCACGCCACGCTGACGGAACGCGCACACAAATGACAGGTCTCGAAGGCGTCCTTCAGCACAACCCCGGGCGCCGGAACTCACCACTCCCAGTGAGAACATCTCATTCGGGACGCGATTTTCCTTCGTGCGACCCGGGTTTTCGGTAAATGTTCTTCTGGCCAGCGCTATGTCCTTTGTGGACGTTGGTTGATCAGCCGGCGGTTTTCCGGGCCACTCCACCGTAGAGCTGTGTGTTGGCGGTCGGATCGTCGGACATGTCACCGCGGCCGCCCGGCCGCCACAGCGCGCAGCCGACCAGCCCCGGTTCGAGCAGGGCGAAGTCCCCGAACATCGCCTCGACCTCGTGGTAGCCGCGCGTGGTCGCCTGGTCGTTGCCCCGCGCGCGGTTGAAGGTGCCCACCGCGTTGTTGATCCGGTCGTTGTCCCGGTCGCTGACCAGATGCGAGATCGCCAGGTGACTGCCGACGGGGACGCGCCGCCGGTAGCGCGCGAGCAGTGCCTGCGGATCGCTTTCGTCCGGGATCCAGTGCAGCAGGGCCACCATCAGCAGCCCGACCGGCTCGCCGGGGCGCAGCAGCTCGCGTGCCTGCGGGCTGGCGAAGATCCCGTCCGGGTCGGTGAAGTCCGCGTGCACGATCGCGGCGTTTTCGTTGGCGCGCAAGAGCATTTCGCTGTGCGCGACGGCGATCGGGTCCCGGTCGACGTAGACCACCCGGCACCGTGGATCGATCTCCTCGGCGACCTGGTGCACGTTGCCCACGGTGGGAATTCCCGAGCCGAGGTCGAGGAACTGCCGGATGCCGAGGTCCATCAGGGCGCGCACGACCCGGCCGAGGAACGCGCGGTTGATCCGGGCGACCTCCCGGATCCCGGGCATGATCTTCTCCGCCTGCGCCGCGGCGTCCCGGTCGGCCTGGAAATTGTGCGCACCGCCCAGCAGGTAGTCGTATGTCCGGGAACCGCTCGGTGTCGTCGTGTCGATTTCCGGCGGAACCCAGTCCTGTGCCTGACGTGGCGTCGTCACTGTGTACCTCTCTCGCCTCGGAGCGAAAAGCCTACTCACCCTCACAACGGCACGACTGCTCCATCGGTGTGGCGACATATCAGCCGATGGGGTGCTGTTGTCCTGCGCCGGTTGGAGTCTAAGGTGGCACACCTCCCGCTCGACGGCCAAGGAGAGGCAATGAGCGTCCCGGTCGCGCCGGACCGTTGGATCCTTTTGGGGCACACCCCGTCGATGTTGCGGCGTCGTGTCGGGTTCACCTCCTCGCTGCGCGCGCACGGCGATATCGTGCGTATCTTCCTCGGCCCGATGGAGACGTATTTCCTGACCAGCCCGGAGCTGGTGAACCACGTTCTCGTCACCGAGGGGACCAGCTTTTCGAAAGGCGCCGTCTTCGACCGTTTCCGGCCGTTCATGGGGAACGGTCTCGTCATGTCGGAGGGCGCGTTCCACCGGCGGCAGCGCCGGTTGATGCAGCCCGCCTTCCACGGCGCCCGGCTCGCCGCCTACGCCGACACGATGGTGCGGGTTACCGGGGAGCTGACCGCCACCTGGCGCGCGGGCGAGGTCCGCGCGCTGGACGCCGACATGCAACGGCTGGCCATCACCGTCGTCGGGGAAACGCTCTTCGCCACCGAACTGGGACGCCGCGCCGTCGCGGAGGCGCGCCGCTCGATCCCGGTGGTGCTCAAGGAGGGGATGATCCGGGCGTTGTCCCCGCGATTCCTCGAACACGTCCCGATCGTGCCCGCCAACCGGCGGTTCGACCGCGCGGTCGACCGGCTCCGGCGGATCGTGCAGGAGGTCATCACCGCCTGGCGCGCGGCGGGGGAGGACCACGGTGACCTGTTGTCCACGCTGATGCTGGCCACCGACGAGGACACCGGCGAGGCCATGACCGACCGCCAGGTCTACGACGAGGTGATCACGCTGCTCACCGCGGGCAGCGAAACCAGCGCCGTCGCACTGGCCTGGCTTTTCCACGAACTGGCCGAAAACCCGGCGGTCGAACGGCGGGCGCGGGCCGAGGTGGACCGGGTGCTGGGCGGCCGCGCGGCGATCTTCGCCGACGTCGCGAAGCTGGAGTACCTCCGCCGGATCGTCAACGAGGTCCTGCGGCGGTATCCGATCTGGATCCTCATGCGGCGGGCGCTGGCGGACGTCGAACTCGGCGGGGTGCGGCTGGCGGCGGGCACGGAGGTCATGTTCAGCCCGTATTCCCTGCACTTCGACCCGAGGTTCCACGAGGACCCGGACCGGTTCGACCCGGATCGCTGGCTGCCCGACCGGGCGGCGCGCGTACCGAAGGGCGCGTACGTCCCGTTCGGCGCGGGCGGCAGGCAGTGCATCGGGAAAGCGTTCGCGCACACCGAAATCACCCTCGTCGCCGCGACCATCCTGTCCCACTGGCGGCTCGACCCGGTGCCGGGCGTGCCCGTGCGCACCGTGGTCACCTCCGCCGCCTATCCCAGCCGGATGCCGATGACGGTGACGCCGCGTTCGGCACCTTGATCGACCTCGAACACCGATCTGCGCTATTTCCTTTCGGAGGTAATTCTCGTGTACGAATTCCACAGCAGGACGAAACGTGCCCCGGGCCGTCGATGGCGTGCCGCCGTGCTCGCGGTGGTGGCGCTCGGTTTCCTGCTGGTGCCCGCGCCCGCGAGCGCCGAGGGCGCGAGCTGCCAGGAGCTGTCCTTCCCGGTGACGCTGGCGGTGATCCCGCAGACGATGCGCGGCACCCTGTGCGTACCGGCGGGTGGTGCGAACACGGTGCAGGTGCTCGTTCCCGGCGGTACGTACAACAGTTCCTACTGGGACATAGGTTTCCAGCCGGAGATCCGGTCCTATCGCCTGGCGATGAACAACGCCGGGTACGCCACCCTCGCGCTCGACCGGCTCGGGACCGGGCACAGCACCACGCCGCCGAGCGCGGTGCTGACGACGCTCACCGAGGCGGACGTGGTGCACCAGGTGATCCAGGCCGTCCGGTCCGGGGCGCGGGGACCGGGCTTCGCCAAGGTGATCCTGGGCGGGCACTCGTTCGGCTCCGGTACCGCCAGCATCGAAGCGGGCACGTACCACGACGTCGACGCCGTGCTTGTCACCGGGCTGGCGCACCGGCTGAACGTCGTGGGGACGGCCGCGGTCTTCGCCGCGACCTACCCGGCGGCGCTGGATCCCCGGTTCTCCGGTGAAGGCTACGACGTCGGCTACCTGACCACGAGGCCGGACACCCGGTACTCGATATTCCACACGCCGGGGCCGAGGGTGGACGGGGCGATCGCCTTCGACGAGGCCACAAAGGACACTTCGGCCTACGAACAGGCCGCGGATCTCTTCCCGATCGGCATCATCGCCCCGTACTCGCTGCTGATCGACAAGCCGGTTATGGTCGCGCTGGGCCAGGACACGGTCTTCTGCGGACTGCTCGCGACGGACTGCTCGTCCTCGGACGGGATCAGGAACTCCGAAGCGCTGTACTACCGCCCAGGCGCGGACCTGACCACCTTCGCGCTGCAGGGCTACGGGCACGCGATCAACTACGCGCCCAACGCGCCCGACTACTTCCGGGCCGTCGTCGACTGGGCCGACCGCGTGGTCGGCCGCTGAACGGGTCCTGACCGCCGTGCCGCCGGGAACGGGGTGTTCCCGGCGGCACACGCGGGTCGGTGTGGGTCAGCGTGGATCAGGACTGGGGCAGGGTCACGCCATACCGCTGGGCGGAGAGGGTGGCCGGGAAGAAGCACGACGTCGAGGTGTCCCCGCCGGAAAGGGTGCCGAGGCCCTTGCCGCCGTCGTAGGCCGGTCCGCCCGAGTCGCCGTGGTCGGAGTGCGCGGTGGTGCAGAACTCGTGGTAGACGGTGTAACCCTCGGCCTCGAAGGTGTAGTCCACCTTGGTGACCGTGCCCGAGGTCACGCCGGAGGTGCGGCCGGCCCGCTTCATCTGCTCACCGACCGTGGCGTCGGCGAACTCGGTGATCTGGGTCCCGTCGTTGATCTCGCTGGGGCCCTCGCCGGAAGCGTTCTCCACGAGCATGTTGTCCTCGGTGGGGAACACCGCGTCGACGGTGTTGCCACCGTTCCACGGCCCGCCGCCGCCGAGCTTTTCGCAGTGGCCGGCGGACAGCAGCAGCTTCTGGCCGCCCTTCTCCACGTTGAACCCGTTGGAACAGGCCGCCTGGCCGTTCGAGATCTCGTCGCCGCCCTTGATGAACAGGGACAGGGCGCCGGGGTGGTGGTCCACGCGCACCATGTCGCCGTACTGGCGGACGGTGTCGAGCAGCCGGTCCTTCGGCGCCTGCGGGGTGGCGTCGTAGACGTCGACGACGACCTGGTTGTGCGCGACGTCGATGCCCCAGCCCGCGCTGGGGACGCCGCCGGTGGCGTCCAGGTGCTGCTTCACCTGGGTGAGCTGATCCAGCCGGTACCGCACGACCCGCGCGGTCAGGCCGCTGGCGCGCACCTTCGCCGCGTCGGCCGCGTTCACCACCGTGACCACGGGATTGCCCGCGTCGTCGAGGTAGTGGCCGCCGGTGGCGGCGCCGAGGCCGTGTACCACCGCGGCCGGTTCCGGTGTGGCCGAAGCCGCCGGTACGGCGGTCATGCCGAGTGCCAGTGCGCCGAAAGACGCGACGCCGAGGGCGCCTAACCGGGAACGTGTCGATCGCATGTGCTGTCCTCCTGGGCGGAACGTGGGCGAAGAGAATGCGCGGATGGGCGAGCCCGCACGCGAACCGGCGGACCCGGTGACGAAATCGGCGACGCACGTGGACGATTCCCGAGGGGCGGAGGGATGTCGGGAGACCGGATCGGGACCATGCTGTCCTCCAGCCAGGAAGTGCGGTCCGCCGCACCGTTGAGGCGGACCGTGATCACCCTGATGTGCGTTATTCTCGAACAATTTCGAGTGGAGTAATACCGACGAACGTAGTGTCGCGTTCACGCTGTCCGTGTACGGAGAGGAATCGGTGCTCCCGGTGATCGGGAGGCCGAAGGCGGGCTTCGAGTTGGCGAAGTGTGCTCGAAATCCGAATTGTCTGATTGGTTCGTCGTGCGCCCATGCCCTGAAGGGGCCCTTCACGACGCTCAACGTCTTCAAGGGCCCCTTCGGGACGTCGGTGAAGACGGCGGCGAAGGCGACGTCGTGTCCCTTGTGGACGGTAAGTCGACCGTCCACAAGGGACAATGGAGTCAGGCGCCGATCGCGACGGCGTAGAGGTACCAGGTGGAGTGCGGCAGCCACTGCTCGGTCCACCGCCAGT
The DNA here is from genome assembly GCF_039541975.1 of Amycolatopsis samaneae. Classification (NCBI taxonomy): domain Bacteria; kingdom Bacillati; phylum Actinomycetota; class Actinomycetes; order Pseudonocardiales; family Pseudonocardiaceae; genus Amycolatopsis; species Amycolatopsis samaneae. Next base: position 41,330 of record NZ_BAABHG010000019.1, on the reverse strand, counting down.
CGTCGTCCTTTCCGGTCACCGGGTAGCCCTCGTTCCAGGCGAGGCCGGTGCCGTCGGGGTGGCGCCCGGTGATGCCGTTGACGATCCCGCCCGCGGTGGGCAGGAACTGCCAGGAGCCGAGCCAGCCGTACTGCGGATTGCGGGTGCCGTTGCCGTCGAGCATGCAGACGCCGAAGGGGTTCGTACCGCAGATCCAGTCGAGCTGAGCCGCGGCGTAGCGTTTCAGCCGGGCCGCGAAGTCGCCGGAGAAACGCGGGGCGGCCAGCCGGGCGGCGGCCGCGAGTGACGCGATCCGGGCGTTTTCGCCCTGCCACCACTGATCCTTGCTCCGGGGCGTGACGTCGTGGGGGAAGAAGAACGAGCTGAACCGGCGGCCCTGCCCGTCCTGGACCAGCTCGCGCGCGTAGCCGAAGGGGTTGACCACCTCGTCGGTGACGGCGAGTTCGAAGGTCAGTGACCGGCGGACCGCCTCGAGCGCGCGGGCCGCGGCCGGGGCGGCGGCGATCTCGGCGTAGTCCAGCAGGCTCAGCACCGGGAGCCCGGCGTCGGAGGGGTGGAAGTAGGGACGGTCCTTCTCGTCGGCACGCCAGTAGTCGGTGTGGGATCGCCACGACACCAGCCGGGACGTCAGGGCGTCGGCCCGTTCGTCGGCGGCACGGAGGTATTCGGGCCTGCCGGTCGCCCGGTGCAGCTCGACGGCGGCGATCAGCGCGTTGTAGTCGTCCTGGATGTTCTCCTTGCCGTCGTTGGTCATCGAGACGTTGTTGTGCCGCAGGTACTCGAACGCGCTCTCGGCCGCGGCGAGGTAGTCCTCACGGGAGTGGTCGCCGGTCACGCCGAGCGTGCTCGCCACGGCCAGCGCGGCGACGGCCGCCCCGCCGCCCTCGCGGAAGTCGACTTGGACCGGGCCGCGCGGGGTGGCTTCGAGGTAGCGGCGCAGCGGGTCCTTGGGCGGGCCGGGCTGGACGACGGAGGCGGCGAACGTGCCGCCGTCCAGCTTGACGCGGCACAGGTAGTCGGCGCCGAACAGGGCCTCGTCGGCCAGCCAGGTCCGCAGCTGGGTGAAGTTGTCGTCCCCGCGCGCGGTCAGCCGCCGGCAGGCCCTGCCCAGCACCCAGGCGGTGAGCGGGATCTGCAGGGTGTTGAAGTAGCTCAGCGCGGACAGCTGGGTGAAGTGCTTGCCGAAGTCGCCGGTGGCGTCGTACCAGCCGCCCCGCGCGTCGATCGTGCCGGTGCCCCGCGCGCCGATGGGCAGCGCCCGGTCCCGCTTGTCGAACTGCCCCGAGCACCTGCTGCCCTTGAAGTAGTGGGTGACGTGCGAAAGCGTGTACCGCTCCAGGACGAGATCGGTGACGAGGAACGGCGCGGAGCGCCCGCCGCCCGCGGTCACCACGTACTCGCCTTCCTTGGTCAGCGCGTCGAAATCCGCCGTCCAGTAGTGCCGGTCGCCCCAGTCGGCGACCGGCCCGTGGTAGCGGGGACGGCCCCGCGTCACCACGGCGCCGTTCGCGTCGGTCACGGTGAACTGGTCGAGGGGAAGCCGCCGGTCGGCGGCGAGCACGGCGCGTTTCGGCGCGTGCGGGTCGTAGCCCACGTTGTTGACGTGCACCGCGACCGCGCCGCCGGTGCCGTCCGGCCGGGCCGCCCGCGCGGGTTCGGCGAACGCGGCGCCGCCCGCCGTGGCGGCCGTGGCGGCGAGAAACCCGCGCCGCCCGATCTTCCCGTGTGTGTCCCGCTGTCGGTGGTTCCGGGATACCGTCATTCCCGGGGATTTTCCGGCGTGCCGGGGAGCGGGTCAAGAACCCGCGGATCATGCTGGTGCGATCGGCGGAACGCGCTGCCCTCGTCCGTCCTATGAGGACAGAGGGGTTTCCGACGGGGACGCGGTGGCGTGCAGGCTGCTCAGCAGGGCGAGGGCGTGCGCGCTGGGGCTGCCGGGTTCGGCGTGGTAGATGATCAGCTGCTGGCCGGGCGCGTCACGGACGTCGAAGGCCTGGTAGGTCAGGGTGAGCGGGCCGACGGCGGGGTGCACGAGGTGCTTGGGTTCGCGGGTCTTGCCGCGCACCTGGTGGGTCTCCCACAGGTCCCGGAACCGCTCGCTGCCCTCGGTGAGCTCGGTCACCAGGCGCCGGAGGGCGGGGTCGTGCGGGTCGTACCCCGCGGCGATCCGCAGGTTCGCCACGGTGGCCTGCGCCGTCCAGTCCCAGCGCGCGTAGAACCGGGCTCCCGCGGGATCGAGGAAGGTCATGCGGGCGAGGTTGTCCGCGGCGCGGAAGGGGGAGAACAGCGCGTCGGCGAGGCTGTTGGTGGCCAGCACGTCCAGTACGCGGTCGAGCACGAACGCGGGGGTGTGCGGGTAGCCGTCCATGAGCTGCCGCAGCGCGGGACTCACGGCACGGGCCACCACCGCCGGTCCGTCCTCCGGCGTGGTCCCGGCCAGCCGGTGCAGGTGTTCGCGGGCGTCCGGGCCGAGGTCGAGCGCGCGGCAGAGCGCGTCGAGCACCTGCGGGGACGGACGGGTTTCGCGGCCCTGTTCCAGGCGGGTGTAGTAGTCGGCGTTGATCCCGGCGAGCACGGCCACCTCCTCGCGGCGCAGACCGGTCACCCTGCGCCTGCCCGAATGGAGGACGCCCGCCTCCTCCGGGGATCGCTGCGCGCGGCGCGCCCGGAGGAACTCACCCAGCTCGTTCACGACTCCAGGGTAGGCGCCCCGCGGCGTGCCTGGGTGGGTCTGGCACACCCAGGCACGGCACGCCCTGGCACCGTGGCCCGCCACCACCGATGGTGGTCGTATGACAGACGACTACGACGTGACCGGCATGTGGGTCACCGAAGACGGGTACATCCGGCAGGAACTGCGTGCCGTGCTCCACCACGAGCACCTCGTCCTCTGTCGCGAGTCCGCCGCCGACCTCCCCGGGCGGGCGCGGTGACGGGCGAAGCGGACGGACGCGAGCTGGCGGGCAGGGTCGCGCTGGTGACCGGTGCCGCCCGCGGGGTCGGCGAGGCCACCGTCGCCTGGCTGCACGCCCGCGGCGCGCGGGTGCTGGCCACCGATGTCCGCCCCGCGGTGACGGGTCTCGAGGACCGGTTCGCCGGTGTGTCCACCGTGGTCGGTGATGTGTCCGAAGAGGACACCGCGGTGCGGTCGGTGGCCGCCGCGCTCGACCGGTTCGGCGGGCTGGACATCCTGGTCTGCAACGCGGGCCGGTCGGTGAACAAGCCGGTCACCGAGACCACCGCGGCCGACTGGGACGAGCTGATGTCGATCAACGCCCGCGGCGCGTTCCTGCACGCCAGGGAGGCGTTCCGGGCGATGCGCGAACGCGGTGGCGGCGCGATCGTCACCGTCGGCTCGTTCGCCTGCACCGTCGGCATGGCCGAGGCCGCCGCCTACAGCGCGTCCAAGGGGGCGCTGGCCCAGCTGACGAAGGTGCTCGCGCTGGAGGGCGGCCCGCACGGCATCCGGGCCAACGTCGTCGCGCCCGGCGTGATCGAGACCGACCTGCTCGACACCTTCCGCCCCGACAGCCGGGAGTACCTGCGGTCCTTCGGTGCCGCCCACCCCCTTGGCCGGGTCGCGCAGCCGGCGGAGATCGCCGAGGTGATCGGTTTTCTCGCCTCGCCCCGGTCCGGGTTCGTCACCGGCGCGGTGGTGGCCGCCGACGGCGGCTACACCGCGGCCTGATTCCCGTCAAACACAACGAAAGGAAGAGCACCCATGACCGGACGGCTCACCGGCAGGATCGCGCTGATCACGGGCGCGACCGGCGGTATCGGGCAGGCCACCGCGGAGCTGTTCGCCCGCGAAGGCGCGCGCCTGGTCGTCACCGACCTCGGCGAGGACGCCCTCGAAGCGCTCGCTACCCGCCTGTCGGCCGGGGGCGCCGAGGTGCTGGCGGCCCGGCTCGACGTGACCTCGGCGGAGAACTGGGGCGAGGTGACCGAGCTGACCCGGCGCCGCTTCGGCGGTCTCGACGTGCTGGTCAACATCGCCGGAATCGTGGACTGGCCCGGTATCGAGGACACCACCTACGAGGCGTGGGAGCGGGTGATCGCGGTCAACCAGACCGGTACCTGGCTCGGGATGAAGACCGCGATGCCGCTGCTGCGTGCCTCGGGCAACGCCTCGATCGTCAACACCTCTTCGGTGCTGGGCCTGGTCGGCAGCGGTGCGGCCGCCGCGTACCAGGCGTCCAAGGGCGCCGTGCGGCTGCTGACCAAGACCGCCGCCGTCGAGTACGCCGCGCGCGGCGTCCGGGTCAACTCCGTGCACCCCGGGGTCGTCGCCACTCCGATGATCCAGGAGCTGCTCGACGAGCAGGGCGATCGGCAGCCCGACATCGTGCGCACACCCCTGCGCCGCGCGGGCGGTCCGGCCGAGATCGCGCCCGCCATGCTGTTCCTCGCCTGCGACGAATCCTCGTTCGTGACCGGGACCGAGCTCGTCGTCGACGGCGGGCTCACCGCGTACTGAACGCCTCGTCCGCGAGGCCGAGCCTGGCCCCGAGGGCCCGGCCCGTCTCCGTCAGGTCGGCGAGCACCAGATCGGCGGCGAGGTCCGCGGTGGTGACCGCGACGCAGAAGGTGCCCGCCGCCCTGGCGGCCTCGACCCCGGCGGAAGCGTCCTCGAACACGACGGTCCCGGCCGGTTCGACGCCCAGTCGGGCGCAGCCGAGGAGATAGCCCTCCGGGTCGGGCTTGCCGCGGGAAACGTCCTCGGCGGTGACGATCGTGCCGAACAGGGCACGGACGCCGAGCGCGTCCAGTTCGGCGTGCGCGTAGTCGCGGGTGCCCGAGGTGACGACACCGATGGGCAGACCGGTTTCGTGCAGCGCGCGCACCAGCGCGACGGCGCCGGGCAGGGCCGGGGCGGTGCCGGTCGCGTAGGACATCGCCTCGGCGAACAGCTCGTCCACCGCCGGTTCGCCGGGGAAGCGGTGGTGGTTCTCGGCGAGCACGGTCTTTCCGGGGCGTCCGGCGAACGAGGCGAGCACGTCCTCGTCGAGGGGGACGTCGTGGGCCAGGAACAACCGGCGCCACGCGGCGCGGCTGCGGGGTTCGGTGTCGACCAGGGTGCCGTCGAGGTCGAACAGGGCGGCGGCGAACATGTCATTTCCTTCCGGTGCCGATTGCGGCGACGGACGCGAGGAGCGCGAGGACGGCGAAACCGCCCAGTACCGCCGCGAACGAGGTGGTCGTGTCGAGGGGGAGCCCGAGATAGGCGGTGCTCGCGGCGGCCACGCCCAGCGCGCCGCAGAGCTGGCCGTTCGTGTTGATCACGCCGGACAGGTCCGCGGCGTGTCCGGGGGCCGCGGCCGAGGTCATGCGGTCGATCAGCGAGTTCGCGCTGGTGCCGAGGCCGAGACCACCGAGGCCGAGCAGCGGGATCAGCGCGGGTCCCGGACCGCCGGTGGCCAGCAGCGAGACCCACAGCGAGGTGTAGGAGACGGCGAGCAGGAGGCATCCGGCCGTCGGCGCGAATCTCCGGAAACGGGCGGGGACCCGGGGAAGCGCCAGTCCGGCCAGCCCGAACGCGGCCACCCAGGACACCATGGACAGGCCCGTCTCGGCCGGTCCGGCGCCCCGGCCCTGCTGCAGGTACAGCGCGAGCACGAACAGCAGGCCGACGTAGGTCGCCGTGGTCAGGCCGTGCGCGAGCAAACCGTTGCGTACCACCGGGTTCGCGAGCAGGCTCGGCGCGATGAGCGGCCGCCTCCCGCGTGCCTCGGCCGCCTTCCCGAGCCGGGTGAACACGACGAACAGGGCCGCGCTCGTGGCGAGACACGGCCACACCCACGGCGGCCAGCCGTGGTCGCGGCCGAGCACCAGCGGCACAATCGTCAGGAGCACGGCGGCCGAGAGGACGGCCGCGCCGCGCAGATCCAGCCCGCGCGGCCCGTCCCGCTCGTCCGAGGGCAGCCGCCGCGCGGCCAGCACCAGGAGCACGCCGAGCGGGACGTTGATCAGGAAGATGGCCCGCCAGCCGGTGCCGAACACGTCGGCCGCGACGAGCAGCCCGCCCAGCACCTGTCCGGCGACCGCGCCGCCGGACAGCGCGACCGCGTAGTACCCCAGCGCCCGGACCCGGCCGGTGCCGGTGAAGTGCGCCTGGATGCCGGTGAGGACCTGCGGCACCATCAGCGCCGCCGCCGCGCCCTGGGCGAGCCGGGCGGCGATCAGCCAGCCGATGTCCGGCGCGATCCCGCAGACCAGCGAGGCCGCGGTGAATCCGCACAGTCCACAAAGGAACAGACGACGTCGGCCGTGGCCCGCGCCCAGCCGGGCCCCGATCACCACCAGTACCGCGTAGGCGATGAGATACCCCGACACCGCCAGCGTCAGCGGTCCCTCTCCGGTGCCGAGGCCGATCCGGATCGACGGCGCGGCGATGTTGACCACCGCACTGTCCACATTGGCCATGAACTGCCCGGAAAGCAGGACCACGAGCAGCAGTCCCCGCCGGGGCCGGGTGGTCGCGGGAGCGGGGGAGAGCACGGCGGGCACGAGTCGAGCATGCCCGGGCCCGGCCTCCCGCACCGGCGGGTTTCGGACGTCGCTTTCGATCTTGGCGCGCGGGTCAGGAACGCTCGGCGGCCAGCCAGCCGCCGACCTGTCCCAGCACCTCGCCCTCGTAGTCCGCGTCGACGCCGCGGGCGAGGTCCGCGATCGACACTTCCCGCAATTTGTCCCGCCACGCCTGTTCGGCGGCGTACATCGTGCGCGCGATCCCGCACGGGGCGGTGCACGCCTCCGGCGGGCAGGCCAGGGGACCGCGCTGCCGGACCTCCGTGCACACGAAGGCCGGGCCGGTCCCCTCGATGGCCTCGACCACGTCGAGCACGGTGATCTCCCCGGCCGGCCGGGTCAGCGTGTATCCGCCGGACTTGCCCTGGGCCGACCGGATCAGCCCGGCCCTGGACAACGACTGCAACTGCTTGGCCAGGTAGGTCGAGGAGACCTGGTGCAGTTCGGCCAGCCGGGTCGCGGGCACCGGCCGGGACGCCGCGGTGAGCACCACGCAGCAGTGCAGGGCCCACTCGACTCCACCGGACAGTTTCACCGGGACAGGGTAACCACACGTCTTGACTCGGACAATAGTTGTCCGAGTAATATCCCGGACAACAGATATCCGAGTTCGCCGGGAGGTGCCCGGCGGAAGGGACAGGGCATGGACATCGCGGTCATCGGCACCGGTCTCATCGGCTCCCAGGTGGTGCGCGACCTCACCGCGGCGGGGCACCGGGCGGCCGGGCACTCCCGCTCGACCGGGCTCGACCTGCTCACCGGCGAGGGGCTCGACGAGGCCGTGCGCGGCGCCGAGGTCGTCGTGGATGTCACCAACTCGCCGACCTTCGACGAGGCCTCGCTGGACTTCTTCCGCACCACGGTCACCACTCTGGTGGCCGCGGCGGGGAAGGCGGGCGTCCGGCATCTCGTGACGCTGTCGATCGTGGGCGTCGACCAGGTGCCCGACGTCGCCTACTACCGGGCCAAGACCCTGCAGGAGGACCTGGTCAAGGCCGGCCCGATCCCCTTTTCGATCGTGCGGGCCACCCAGTTCATGGAGTTCGTCCCGGCGACGCTGGAGTGGACCACCGACGGCGAGGTCGTGCGCCTGCCCACCACGCCGATCCAGCCCATCAGCGCCGCCGAGGTCGCCGCCGCGGTGGCGGAGGTCGCCGCGGGCACCCCGCTGCGCGGCACCCGCGACATCGGCGGGCCGGAGGTCTTCCCGCTCGACGAACTGGGCCGCGTCACGCTGGCGGCGGCCGGGGACCGGCGCCGTGTCGTCGTCGACGAGACCGCGGGCCTGTTCGCCGCGGTCAAGGGCGACGTGCTCACCGCGCCCGAGGGCGCCCACCTCGCCACCACGCGCTACCGCGACTGGCTGCGCTCCCGCTGAGCCGCGAAGCCGGTGGCCTGCCACGGCATCGGCGTCCGCGTTCCCCGTGGCGGCGGCCATTTGGCGGGGCGCGGCGGCGGATGATCTCGTCTTGGTGGCGGATCGACGTGGTCCGGCGCCACTGCCAGGCTGGTGGGAATGTCACCGACTGGGGGTGGTTCCCGTGCGTCGTGCACGTGGCCGGCTTGTCCTGTTCTGCCTCGTGGTGCTGCTCGGCAGCACGGCGAGTGCCACCGCGAGCGAGGACGCGGGCATCGCGCGCGGCGACTGGCCGAGCTGGCAGGGTGACCCCGCCGGGTCGCGGTTCAGCCGCGCGGAACACCGGATCACGCCGGGCACCGTGGGGAGACTGAAGCTCAAATGGGCCTTCGCGTACCCGAAAACCGGGGCGTGGAGCAAGAGCCAGCCCGCGGTGGTCGGTGACACCGTGTTCTTCGGCGGGCCGGACCGGAAGTTCCACGCGGTGGACGCCAGGAGCGGGAAACCGAAGTGGCGGTTCGATCTGGGCCCGGCGGGCCCCGGCCCGCTGGACGGGGTCGCCTTCGACGGCGCGACCGGGGCGGCGGTCGCCGAGGGCAAGGTCTTCTTCGGTGACAGCAGGGGTTTCGTGTACGCGCTGGACCAGCACACCGGGAAGCTGCTCTGGTCGGTCCACACCGAAACCCATCCACGCGGCTGGCACACCAGCTCGCCGCTGTACTACCGGGGCCGGATCTACCTCGGCGCGTCCAGTGCCGAACACGGTGTCGGCCAGGACTATCCGTGCTGCACCTTCCGCGGGCACATCGACGCCCTCGACGCCGGGACCGGGGCGCTGGTTTGGCGCCACTACACGGTTCCCGAACCGCGGGCGGTAGCGACCTGGCCCAGCGGCGCGACCCGCTACGAGCCCTCCGGCGCGGGTGTGTGGGGCTCGCCGGTCATCGACGAGGCGACCGGCACGCTGTACGTCGGCACCGGGCAGAACTACTCCGGGAACGGCGGCGACTTCGACACCCTGTTCGCGCTGGACGCCGTCGACGGCACGGTACGGTGGAAGCAGCGGGTCACCGACGCGGACAGCTGGCGCGATCTGTGCAACGTCCCCGACGGCGAGGGATACTGCCCCGGCCTCAAGGACAACACCGCGCTGGACTTCGATCTGGGCGCGGCACCGAACCTGTTCCCGGTGCACGGCCGCCTGCTGGTGGGTGTCGGCCAGAAGAGCGGTGTCTACCACGCCTTCGACGCGCGGACCGGCGAGGTGCGCTGGCGGCGGCAGCTGTCGGTCCCGTCGCCGCTGGGCGGGGCCACCGGGATCCAGTGGGGCGCCAGCTACGACGGCACCCACCTGTACGCGGCCACCTACTACGCCGGGCCCGGCACCCTGAACGCACTGGACCCGGCCACCGGCAAGGTCGTGTGGACCACGCCCAACCCCGCCGACGGCTGTGCCAAGGGCGGCGCGTCGCGGTACCCCGGCCAGTGCGTGCTGGCGCACACCCCGGCGGTCACATCGAGCCCGGGGCTGGTCTACGAGGGCAGCACCGACGGCAAGATGCGGGTGTACTCCGCGCGGACCGGCGCGGTGCTGTGGGAGTACGACACCGTCCGGGACTTCGCCGGTGCCAACGGGATTCCGGGACGGGGCGGCTCGATCGCGGGCAACGGCGGCGCGGTGGTCGCGCACGGCACGCTCTACGTCCAGACCGGGTACGAGCCGATGTACCCCAGCGAGCACGGAAGCGCGCTGCTGGCCTTCGACCTGCCCTGACGAGTTGTCGGGGTCAGAGGTCGATCTGGGTCAGGCCGGGAAAGATGTGCTGCCATCGGTAGCGGCGACAGTGGAAATGCCAGTACGCGAAGCCGGTCATGTACCGGTCGAGGTGCGGGCGCTGCTCCTCGGTGGCGAGCTCCAGGACGCGACGGTAGGCGGCCAGACCGCCGGCGAGGCTCTGGCGGTAGACGGTGAGGTAGGGAACGCCCTCCTGGATCGACCGGCGGTAGAGCCGGCTGGCGGCGAAGTCCCCGCCGTGCACCGCTTCCTTGTAGAAGGACAGGACGTCGTTGACGTCGTTGAGGAACGCGACACAGGAACTGAGTGCCGCCGACCAGAAACCCCGGTGGGAGTGGGCGCTCAGGCTCGGGTCGGTGAACTGCAGGGAGGTGAACCAGAACTGCGAGAAACCGTTGAAGACGCGCACGAAGTCGCTGTCCACCCCGTCGGACGCCTCCGGGCTGAACTCCGCCTCCATGAGGACGCCGGTGATCGCGCTGTAGAAGAAGTTCTTGAAGGCGGCGAGGAACGTCGGATCGCAGAACGGGGCGACCTCCTCGAACATGTGCTGGATGTAGCGGCTGTTCGGCGAGGACGCGGACAGTCCGGGCAGCATGCCCGCCCGCAGGATGGCTCCGGCTTCGGCGCTGTCGTGGCAGCACACGTCGTCGGTGTTGGTGGTGAACACCCAGATCCGATCGACGGCGAGGGCGAGCGCGTCGTCCGCGATGGGCGCCATGAGAGCACGCATCAGCGTGATGTTCCGGGTGGTGGCCGCGGGAACGGTGACGCCGAAGGCCGCGAACTCGGCGGTGAGCGCGTCGGCGTCGGCGCGGGCCTGCGCGAGGTCGACGGCCGGGTCGAAGGAATCGGTGAGCGCGATCATCTCGTCGAGGAGACCGGACGACAGGACGTCGGCGACCATCGCCCGGTGGGCGGGATCGGCGATGGCGTCGAGGCCCCGCCGCGCGGTGTAGCGGAGGGTGTCGACGCCGGGCGGCCGGTGGTGCCTGAGTGCTGGGCCGCCTGTCGCGTGCACACCGTGTCCTTCCGTGGGCCGGAGCCCGGTCGCGCTCCGGAGGCCTCTCGATACTGGCACAGCCGATCCCGGCCCCGGCTGTACGCGCGGCGTCGCAACTCGGCCGCGCGAACCGGTTGACCGGTATGGGTGAAAGCGAGTCAGGCCGGGCCGCCGGGATAGAGCCGGTGCCGCTTGAGGATCTCGACGAGTTCGGGCAGGGGCAGCGCCTCGCGCGTGCCCAGGTTGCCGGTCATGCGCTCGGCCTTGGTGGCCGAGTTGAGCAGCGCTTCCTGGGTCGCCTCGATGACGGCGTGGAAGAACGGGTCGATCTCGTCGTTGTCGATGGCACCGGCCTGGCGTACCGGGGTGCCGGGGCGGATGTCGTTTCCGGTCGAGAAGGCGAGGTAGATGTCGCCGTCACCGTTGGACGCGGCGCCGCCGACCACACCGAGCCCGATCCCCGCGCGTTCGGCGAGCCGACGGCACTGGTCCGGCAGCATCGGGGCGTCGGTCGCGACGACGATGATGCACGATCCCTGCGAGAGGTCCGGGGCGGGACCGAGTGGCGGGGGCGGCGGCAACTCCGCGCCGACCGGCGCGCCGTTGACCCGGAGATCGCGGGGCCTGCCGAAGTTCGTCTGCGCGAAGACGCCGACGGTGTAGGCGGTGCCGTGGTGCGAGACCGTGCGCGAGGAGGTGCCGCTGCCGCCCTTGTAGCCGAAGAAGGACATGCCGGTGCCACCGCCGACGTTGCCCTCGGCGGGCAGGCCGCCGCGCGCGTCGGCCACCGCCTGCCGGACGTGCTCCTCGGTGATCCAGAACCCGTTCATCTGGTTCAGCGGGCCGTCCCAGGTCTCGGCCACCACCGGCAGCCGCCAGGTGAGCGCCTTGTTCCGCTCGGCCTCGATCCTGACGAGGGTGTCCCGGACGACGCCGACCTGGTGGGTGTTGGTGATCCCGATGTCCGAGGTCAGCCAGCCGGATTCGGCGATCCAGTGCGCGCCGGTCAGCTCGCCGTTGCCGTTGTGCGCGTGGACGCCCGCGTAGCAGTGGTTGCGCCAGACGGGTTCGTCACGCGGCACGATGATCGTCACGCCGGTCCTGGCGAGGTTCGGGGCGGGGCCGGGCCGGTCGAAGATCAGCGTCCGGTAGCCGACCTTGACCCCGGGCACGTCGGTGATCGCGTTGTACCGGCCGGGCGGCAGCTCGCCGATGACGATGCCGAGTTCGCGCAGCCGGTAGCGCCTGCCATGCCGGATTCCCTCCAGCACGCCCGGCGGTGGTTCGCCCGCGCCGATCGGGAGTGCCGTCGCGGCGGTGGCCCTGAGCATCGTCCGCCTGTCGAACGGGTGTGACGCGTCTTCCTGCGGCTGGTTCACGGGGCGCCTCCGCGGATACCGGATGACCTCGGAGCATGACACGTCCGGGCGGGCGGAGGAAGGCCGCGCGGAACTTGGTCCATTGTGGACCATGGTTTCGTGGCGTGGTGTTTTTCCTTTCCGGATGGTGTTTTTCCCGGGTCGTCACTTTTCGCGCGGGGTGAAACGCACGACGAACGTCGGTTCTCATCGCCGTGGCTCCGGAGGAACCTGGACAGCGCCTTGCCCGTTCTCGCGACCGCCGGTGAATAACGCACCGGCCGGTATCGCGCCTGGCAGGAAGGAAATCCCTGTGGAGAAACGGTTACGACAACGCGCCGTGCTGCCGGTGGTGGCGGCCTGCGCCACCGCGGCGGTGGTGGGCACCCCGGTGGCGGTGGCCGCGCCGGACGGCACGTTCGCGCCCACGGCCGCGTCGGTGGCGATCGGCCACCTGGTGGCCACGACGGGTGTGGATCCGGCGCGGGCCGCACACGTGCTCGCGGTCCAGCGCGCCGGCGCGGTGCGGATCCACGATCTCGACCGGCGCCTCGGCGCCCGCGCGGCGGGCGGCTATCTGGATCCCCGCACCGGTTCGGCCGTGGTGAACGTGCTCGACGCGCCCTCGGCCGAGCTGGTCCGCGCGGCGGGCGCCACCCCGCGCGCGGTGCGGTACGGGACCGCGGAACTGAAGTCCGTCCAGGCCGCGCTGGAACTGGTGCCGAACACCTCGGCCGGTCTCGACCCGAGGAGTGACCAGGTCGTGCTGACCGTGTCGGACGCCGCCCCGCCGGAGCAGGCCGCCGGCCTGCTCGACGCGGCGCGCGGTTTCGGTGACCGGGTGCGGGTGGAACGCGCGCGCGGTGTCTTCCGGCCGCTGGTCTACGACGGAGACGAAATCAGTGACGGGCAGTCGGTGTGCTCGGCCGGGTTCAACTCGAACAAGGGCGGGCAGAACTACATCATCGACGCCGGGCACTGCGCGCAGGGCCTGCCGTACTGGCAGGGGATCGGCCCGACCGAGGACGCCCGGTTCCCCGGGACGGACTACAGCCTGATCCGCAACGACTCCGGGGACGCCCCCGGCGCGGTGAACCTGTACGACGGGTCCACGCAGCCGATCGCGAAGGCGGGCGACGCCACGGTCGGCGAGCAGATCTGCAAGAGCGGACGCACCACCCAGGTCACCTGCGGTTCGGTGCAGGCGCTGAACGAGACCGTCGACTACGGCGACGGCCAGACCGTGCGCGGCATGGTGAAGACCGACACCCACGCCGACCACGGCGACAGCGGCGGCCCCTGGTACGACGGTTCGACCGGGCTGGGCATGACCGGTGCGGGCGACACCGTCTCCGTGACCTGGTTCCAGCCGCTGACCGCGGCCATCGCCGCCTACGGTGTCGCACTGAACCCCTGACCGGCCCGCTCTGTCCACAACGGACACTCTCCGCGTGACCGGTCCCGCACAGGTCCGTGAATGCCACATTGAGGGACTCTGAGTCCCTCGATGTGGCATTCACGGACCACCGGCCACGGCGCGGAAATTCGGTTTCCGGCCGGGCCGGGGTGCTCTACCCTCCTCGTGGATCACGCGCCGCCGGTCGGCGGCGCGCCGCGAGAGACGAAGGGAGCGGGCCGTGCGCCGTCACAGCGCTGTCGCTCCCTTGCCGCGGTACGCGGTGATCCTGGTGTCTCCCGGCGCCCGGTGCCCGCCGCGCGGCGGGCACCGGAGTACGCGGCGAACCTCCTGAACGCACCGGCCGGGTGTCCCCGGTGGTGCGCGGTGTGCGCCGCGGGAATCGCGCAGTCCTGATCCGGACCTTCGCGAGAACGGCCGAAGCCATGCGTATCGACCACCGAAATCCCGTCCACCCGACCTCCGCCGTCCGCAACCTGGGCATCCTCGCCCATGTCGACGCGGGCAAGACCACTGTCACCGAACGGATCCTCTATGCCACCGGCACGACACACAAACGCGGCGAGGTCCACGACGGCACCACCGTCACCGACTTCGACTCCCAGGAACGCGATCGCGGGATCACCATCTTCGCCGCGGCGGTGAGCTGCGCGTGGGACGGTCACCGCGTCAACCTCATCGACACCCCCGGGCACGTCGACTTCGCCGACGAGGTGGAGCGGTCGCTGCGGGTCCTCGACGGCGCGGTCGCGGTGTTCGACGCCGTGGCGGGCGTCGAGCCGCAGAGCGAGTCGGTGTGGCGGCAGGCCGATCGGCACGGCGTGCCCCGGATCGCGTTCGTCAACAAGCTCGACCGGGCCGGTGCCGACCTGGACACCGCCGTCGAGTCGATCCGGCGGCGGCTGCACCCGGTACCGCTCGTGGTCCAGCTGCCGATCGGGCGGGAGGACGGGTTCACCGGGGTGGTCGACCTGCTGCGCCAGCGCGCCCTGACCTGGACCGGCGACGGCGGGACGGCCGAGGTGGGCCCGGTGCCGGAGGCGCTGCGGGACGAGGCGCACCGGCGTCGACGACTGCTGGAGGAGACGGTCGCCGAACTGCATCCGGTGGCGCTGGAGGAGTTCTGCGCGGACGGCGAGGTGTCCGCGCGGACACTGGCCTCGGCACTGCGGGAGCTGACGCGGACCGGCGACGGCCTCGTCGTGCTGTGTGGTTCGGCCTACCGCAACCGGGGGATCGAGCCGCTGCTCGACGCGGTCGTGGCCTATCTGCCCTCGCCGCTGGACGTGCCGCCGGTGCGCGGCACCTTCGACGGCACGGAGTGCGAGCGGCGGGCGGATCCGGCGGCGCCGTTCGCCGCGCTGGTGTTCAAGGTGGTCGCGGCCGCCACCGGCAGGCTGACGTACCTGCGGGTGTATTCGGGAACGCTGCGGAAGGGGACGGAGGTACGGGACGCCGGCGCGGGGCGCGCCGAACGCGTCGCGCGGATCCTGCGGGTCCACGCCGACCGTCAGTCCGAAGTGGACACGGCGGTCGCGGGGGACATCGTCGCGGTGGCCGGGCCGAAGGCGGCTCGCGCCGGCGCGACGCTGTGCGCTCGCGAGGCGCCGCTGCTGCTCGAACCGCCGGTGGTGGCCGATCCGGTGGTGTCGGTGGCCGTCGAGGCCCGCCGGAGTGCCGAGGCCACCCGGCTGGCCGCGGCGCTGGCGAACCTCGTCGAGGAGGATCCGTCGCTGTCGGTCCGGACCGACCCCGAGACCGGGCAGACACTGCTGTCCGGGATGGGGGAGCTGCACCTGGAGGTGGCGGTGGAGAAGATCCGCCGGGCACGCGGGCTGGAGATCGCGGTCGGACGGCCCGAGGTGTCCTACCGGGAGACCGTAGTCGGCGGGGTGCCGGGTTTCGTTTACCGCCACGTGAAGCAGGACGGCGGCGCGGGCCAGTTCGCCCACGTCGTGCTCGACGTCGAGCCGGGGGACGTCGAGGAGAACGGCGGTTTCGTGTTCTCCTCGGCCGTCATCGGCGGCCGGGTGCCGCGAGAGTACGTCCGCGCGGTCGAGGCCGGGTGCCGCGACGCGCTGGCCGAGGGGCCGCTCGGCGGGCATCCGGTCACCGGGCTGCGGGTCACCCTCACCGACGGCGCCACGCATCCGAAGGACTCCTCGGAGCCGGCGTTCCGGACGGCGGGCAGGCTCGGGCTCCGGGAGGCACTGCGCGCCGCCGTGCTGCGATTGCTGGAACCGGTGACAGAGGTCGTCGTGACGGTGCCGGAGGACGCCGTGGGCGCGGTGCTCGGCGACCTCGCGGCCCGGCGCGGCCGGGTCGTGGCCTCGGCCGTGCGGTCCGGGACCGCGACGGTCACCGCGGTCGTGCCACTGGCCGAGCTGTTCGGCTACGCGGACCGGCTGCGCGGCCGGACGCGGGGCCGGGGGACCTTCACCACCCGGCCCGCCGGCTACGCCCCGGCCGCGACGAGAGCCGGGACCACGGCCCGGTAACCCGTCCCGGCAAGTCCGTGAATGCCACATCGAGGGACTCAGAGTCTCTCGATGTGGCATTCACGGACCGTGCCTCGGCCTAGATCGCGTCCCAGGACCAAGGTCGAGGTAGGTCGCCGCGTATACAAGCTATGCGGTGGCGCACTTGGCGGGCGGCGTCGGGACGGACATCGGCCTTGCTTAGTGCGAAGCAGACCCACCGAAGTTCTTGTATGTCAGCGAACGTCCGGTATCCAGGCGCGGTGGTCACGTCGTAGCCGCCGTACGCGGTGACGAACGAGTGATAGTCCTCGGCATCGATCCTGGCGAAGTCGGTATGGTCCACCGCGATTTGGATCAAGTCCCATTCACGGCGGCCGATGGACACCATCTCCAGGTCAAGCAGGATCGGAGGGCCTGAGTTGGGCACTGCGACGTTGCCTTGCCACGCGTCCCCGTGGATCACCTGATCCGGCTTCTCGGGAGCAAGTTGCCGATACTGCGAACGTAGTTGCGTCAGGTGGTGTTGGAGCCATGTGCGGTCGTCGTGACCAAGGCCTGGCGCCTCGGTGATGCGTTGATCAAGGTTGGCGGTTGGGTCATGCGTGGGAAGGTTTGGCTTCTCCGGCTCGGGTAGAGCGTGGAAGGCACGCAGGACCGAGCCAAGTTCGACTGGTGTCGCCGGCCGGTGCGCGGGCAGCAACGCCCACCAGGTGACAGGCCGACCTGCTACGACGACGGGCTGTGGCACGTCGGCCAACACCTGCACGACCGGTAGTCCCACGCCGGTGAGCCATTCGGATACGAGCACCTCGCGGTGGGCGGTGTCCTCCGAGTTGGGCTGGCCGATCCGGGCCACCACGCCGCCGGGGAGTCGGTACATCACGTTGGAGCCGTCGCGGATCAACCTGGCCCCCGCAATCTCAAGGCCGGCAATCCGAGCGGCGGCGGCGAGCACGCCCTCTGCGGTCGTCAGGTTCGCTGTCACACCGGCGATGCTCTCAGGTGCCGGACAGCGCTAGCGAGGTAATGTCATGCCGCAACTCGGCAACGTCCTCGATGCGTGCGTGGGGTTCGGACACTTCCGCCAGCCCGGTCAGTTCTTGCACGATCCGTTGAGATCGCAAGGGGACGGCATCGACCACGGCTTGTCGTCCGACAGAGACAGCTTCGCGTGGGTCGCCCACTGCCATCATCAGCGCCGCGAGCCGGGTGCGAGAAAACGTGCGCGATCTTGGATAATTCGAGTCCTGCAACCGAATTGCCGTCTCTAATCGAGGTGCGGCCAATTCGAGTTGGCTCCGCTCGCGCGCAACCGGAATAAGAGCCTTGCCGGTGCTTCCCTGATGCTCGGCCTCGTCGTAGTAGCACAACCACGGCGGATCGGACGAAGGGTCGCGCTCCGCAAAGTAGGTGTCCGCCCGGTCCACGTCGGCAACCGCGTCGTCAAGTCTGCCAGTCAGGGCCAGTAGTCGCGCTCGGATCGTCCACAGCATGGCGCGCGCGGTCGCCGATACGCGGTCCGGGCGGACTTGCGCGAACTCGATCAACGAGAGCGCATGGTCAAGATCCTCGAGGTAGGAAGCCTTACGTGACATTTCCGCAAGAGTGTTCGCGCGCAGTGCCCAAGAGTTTCCTCGGTCGGCGCACCATAGTGCAAATTGGAAACAGTCGTCAGCTGCCCCATAGTTGGCGATATCGAAAGCCGAGTAGGCGACGACGCCGCTAAGATTTCCTACTGCCTCAAACATTGCGTTGCGCACGGCGTTGGTGGCCTGCACTTCAGTCAATCGACCAGCCCACCGCAACTGTGCGAGAGCGGCCTCGCAGGACAGGCCGCCGCCGAAGAGATTTTCCGACATCGCCACTGCGCGGGTTGTCGCGCGGACGTGCTCGACGTCCGTCCAGCCGATCTGCCGAGGGACCGGCGTCTCTACCGAGGTTCGTGCGAGAAATTCCGCCGGACTGACTCCAAGATCAACCTGTCCGTACAAGTCTGGCGTTGCGGCTGGAAACTCGACCAGGGTAGGCGCGACGCCGGCGTTGTTGCTGCCTCGCCGGGTTGGCCGGAACCCCAGATCGGCGTCCGTCACGACTCCAAGCACCGCCCGGAGCCCTTCGCGATACGCCTCGCCAGGCCAGCCGACCTTGCCGCTTTCGTATCGCTTGATGGCGTCGGCGTCCAGGCTGTAGCGCTTTTCCCTGGTCTCCCAGAGGTACACGTTCACGGCGTCAGCAAGCTCAGAACGGGTCATAAACTCGCCAGATTTGGCACGCGACGGCGTCGCTTCGCGCATAGCGCGCAACTTCGCGTTCGGCGTGGCCACTGCGGTCCCCTCACTGACGTATGTGCCCAGTGTACCTCGGTGACCAGCGAGAACGGCGGCCAGATTGCCCTAGGTGCCTCGGTCGATGCCCCCCAGAACGCCCTCTTGAGAATGCGGCAATTGATCGAAGCTCTATCCATGACGACGACAACCCGGCGTATGGCTGCCGCACCGCCGACGCGGCGGGCTCATCTGACGTGGGTGACGGCTGCGTATGGGTCGTGTGATCACGCGGTGGCTGAGGAGGCGTTCGCGTCCGGCGTGGCGGCGGGTGGGGTGTTCGAGGGGTTGTGTGGGGTTCGGTTTCTGTCGGCGTCGTTGGTGGCGGAGCCGGGGGCGGCGTGCGCGAGCTGCCGACGCGTCGTGGTGGCGCGGGGGTCGCCGCGGTCGATGGAGCAGCGCATGTGCGGGCGGCGTCGGCATCGGCGGTGTGGCTGGGTCGCTCGGTGGTGGGCGGCGCTGTTGGGTTCTGGGACGGGCCCGCGCGGGCCTCCCACGAGCGCGGCGAGCAAGGTCCCGCGAGCGGGCACGGGAAATAACGGAGAAAGAAAAATGTCGGGAATCGTGAACGGCCATGGCGAAACGAGCGCAGCGGAAACAGGTATCCGGAAATTGGGTCGTGGTGGGTCGCGACGAGTACCGGTTTCAGGAGGGAGCGCGCACGTGGACGCTGTCGCGAGCCAAGAAGGGCAAGTATCCGTGGGAGTTACACGGCCGGGAGAAGGTGGACGGCACCGCATGCCAGAGTGGCCGGACATGGTGTCATCAGGTCGGGACCCCCGAAGTGGAGCGGGCGCAACGCCAGGCGCAGTTGTGGATCGACCTCACCGTCAATTACCCGTGGTAGCGAAAGAGGTGAAATGTGGCCTGAGGGGACCACGGCCCGGGTCAGGGCGAGGTCCGTGACCACGCGACGAGGGCTTCTTCCAGGGTGCGCAGGGCCCGGCCCGGTGATTGCGCGGACGGGGTGACGAAGCTGAGCGGCCAGTCGAGGCCGGGGGTGAGCGGGCGGAGCACGACGTCGTCGCCGGGCGGGGTTTCGGTTTCGGGCACGATCGCGACACCGAGCCCGGCCCGGACGTAGTCGGGAATGACCCGCAGATCGGCGACCTCGACCGCGACCCGGCGCGGGGAGCCGAGGTCGTCGTAGGCGCGGTCGGTGAGCACGCGGTTGCCGAATCCCCTTGGCGTGTCGATGAAACGTTCGCCGCTCAGGTCCGCGAGCCGCACCGCGCGGCGGGCCGCGGCCGGATGCCGCGCGGGCAGGATCGCGACGAACGGACGGCTGCCCATCGGCAGCGTGTGGAGCCCGGCGAGATCGGCGGCGGGCAGCCCGACCAGCGCCGCGTCGAGCCTGCCCTGACGGACGTCCGCGGCGAGACCGGTCGAACCCGCGACCGAGACGGTGACGTGGATGTCGACCAGCGGATGCCTGCGGTGGAACGCGCCGAGCACGGCGGGCAGGTCCAGGCGGCCCACCGAGCTGAGCGTGCCGAGCCGCAGGCTGCCGCGCAGCCCGGTCGAGGTCTGCTGCACCACGGCGCGGGCGCGCTCGAAGGCTTCCAGCGCGGCTTTCGCCTCGGGAAGGAAGAGCGCACCATCGGAGGAGAGCGCGACCCGGCGGGTGGAGCGGTCGAAGAGCTTGGTGCCGAGTTCGGTTTCCAGCGCGGTGATCGCGGCCGAGACGGTGGACTGCACGGTGAACAGCCGCCGCGCCGCGCGAGTGAAGCTGAGCTCCTCGGCGACCGCGACGAAGTAAGCGAGCTGCCGGTTGTCCATGGTCACCATGTTATCGGTACCGGCGATAACTGAGACGAAGATTGTTCGTTGGACTTGGTGAATTGAGGGGCGCAGGGTAGAGGACGAAGAGTTCGTCCGCCGGAAGGTTCCGCCATGTTCGACATCGCCACCCGATCCCGTCCCGTTCGCGTGGGGCGGGTGAGCCACGGCGCGGGGTTCGTGGTCGTCGCCGTCGCGTTTCTCACCGCGATGGCGTTTTCGACGCTGCCAACCCCGCTGTACGCGCTGTACCAGCGGCAGGACGGTTTCCCGACGTTCGTCGTCACCGTCGTCTTCGCCGCGTACGCGGTCGGCGTGATGGCGAGCCTCTACCTCGCCGGGCACGTCAGCGACTGGCTCGGGCGACGCCGGGTGATCCTCGCCGGGCTGCTGGCCGAGGCGCTGGCCGCGGCCCTGTTCCTGGTGTCGGGACAGGTGCCGGTGCTGATCGTCGCCCGGCTGATCAGTGGTGCCGGGGTCGGCATCATCACCGCGACGGCCACCGCGCACCTGTCCGAGCTGCGGGTGGTCGCGCGCCCGGAGGCCGATCCCGGCCGTTCCGGGCTGGCCGCCACCGTGGTCAACGCCGGTGGCCTGGCGCTCGGCCCGCTGGCAGGCGGCCTGTTCGCGCAGTTCGTCGCCCGCCCGCTGACGACGCCGTTCGTGGTCTTCCTGATCCTGCTGCTGCTCGAAGCCGTCGTGGTGAGCCTCGTCCCGGAGACGGTCGAGCGCCGGGAGGAGCGCCCGGCCTACCGCCCGCAGCGCGTGACCCTGCCGGTGGCCGCGCGGCCGAAGTTCACCGGTGCCGCGATCGGCGTGTTCGCCACGTTCGCGCTTTCCGGGCTGTTCATGGCGCTTTCGCCGACGCTGCTGGCGACCGGTCTGCATCAGGGCTCCCGGCTGCTCGCCGGGGTGACGCCGTTCGCGATGCTCGGGTCGGCCGCGCTCGCGCAGGTGCTGCTCGCCCGGCTCGGCACCCGTGTCCAGCTGGCTCTCGGGTTCGGGCTGATGATGGCGGGCCTGGTCGTGCTCCCGGTCGCGGTCTTCGCGGGTTCGCTGTCCGCGTTCCTGGTGGGTGGCGTTCTCGGCGGGACCGGGTTCGGCCTGGGTTTCCGGGCGTCGGTGAGCACCGTGGCGGCGCTGGCCGACCCGCTTTCGCGAGGGGAGACGCTCGCGGCGTTGTTCCTCGTCGCCTACGCCGGGCTGGTGCTGCCGATCCTGCTGATCGGCGTCGCGCTGGTCTGGTTCTCCAGCGCCACGGCGCTGCTCGGGTTCTCCGTGCTGGAACTGCTGCTGCTCGGCTGGGCGGCCCGCCGCACGCTCGGCGCCTCCTGACCCGAAGCGGCGTTCACGCCCCTTTTCCACCGGGGCGGCGGTGCAGCAGGTCGAACCGGGACCACATCGCCTCCGCGGCCTCGATGGACCCGCTCGTGCGGACCGGGTCCACCGCGGCCAGCTGGGCGACGATGGCCTGGACGAGCGCCATTCCCGCGGTCAGGGACGGGAAGAACGTCACGCCCTCGGCGGGCACCATGAGCACCCGGTCCGCCGCGCTCGCGAGGGCGGGACTGGCGGCGTCGGTGACGGCGAAGACCCGCGCGCCCCGGTGCTTGGCCTCGTTGGCGGCGCGGACCGTGCTTTCGTACAGGCGCCAGAAACTGATCGCGACCAGTGCGTCGCCGGCGGTGAGTTTCGCGATGACGTTGGCGAGTTCCGCGTCGCCCGCGGTGACCGCGTGGACGTCGTACCCGGCGAGCCGCGCGTTGTGCGCGAAGGCGATTCCGACGGCGGCGTAGCTGCCGTCGGCCAGTACCACGGTGCGGCGCGCCGCGGCGATCGCCTGGGCGACCTCGCGCAGCACCTCCTCGTCGAACCGCCGGTTGAGCAGGGCGAGGCTGTCGAGGTCGCGGCGCAGCGACGCCGAGCCGGGCGAGTCGACGCCGCGGTGTTCCTCGGCGACCTGCGGCGCGCTCAGCGACGACAGGTAGCGCGCCCGCAGTTCCTGTTGCAGGGCGGGCCAGCCGGCGAAGCCCAGCGCCTGCGCCGTGCGGGTCACGGTCGCGACGTTGACACCGGCGAGCTGCGCCAGTTCGGCCGTCGAGCCGAACGAGGCCCGCCTCGGCTGGGAAACCAGCACTTCGAGCACCGCGGCCGACTTCGGCCGGAGCCCCCGTCCGGGCAGCCGGTCCCGCAGCCACGCCTCGAAACCGTCGTCGGTCCCCGTTTCCGCCACCTCAGCGCCTCCCTCGACCGGGCACACCGTAACGCACGGTACCGACAGGACCACTTGCAAAGACCGTTGCAGTTCTGTGGATGTGCAGTATACGTTGTCCACACTCTCGATGGCCGGACACGGAAGGCGTTCCCCATGACGCTGCTGGCACGACTGGATCGGCTCCCGCTCAGCCGTCCGCACTACAAACTCCTGCTCATCGGCGGGCTCGGCTACACCTTCGACGGGATGGACTCCGCGATAGTCGCGTTCCTGCTGCCCAGCGCGAAGGCGGTCTGGCATCTCGACAACGGGCAGCTGGGGCTGATCGGATCGGCGACCCCGTTCGGCTTCCTGTTCGGCGCGATCGCCGCCGGGTTGCTCGGCGACCGCATCGGCCGCAAGAAGGTCATGATGTACGCGCTGGCCTTCTACGCGGTGTTCTCGGTCGTCGCGGCGTTTTCCCCGAACTACGAGGTGTTCCTCGGTGCCAGGGTGCTGGCCGGTGCGGGCGCGGGGGCCGAAAGCGCGATCATCGCGCCCTTCCTGTCCGAGTTCGTCCCCGCCAGGCGGCGCGGCTGGTTCGTGGGCGCGCTCGCCGGGTTCTTCTCCTTCGGCTTCGTGGCGGCCGCGCTGATCGGCCGCTTCGTCGTGCCGTCGATGCCGGAGGGCTGGCGGGTCGCGCAGCTGATCACCGCGCTGCCGATCGTCATGCTGCTGTGGTGGCGCCGTTCCCTGCCCGAATCGCCGCGTTTCCTGCTCGCACAGGGACGGGACGCCGAGGCGGAACGCGTCGTGTCCACATTGGAGCGCGACGTCGAGAAGGCCACCGGGACCGCGTTGCCCCCGGTCCCCGCCGCCGACGCCCAGCCCGCGACGCAGACGCCGAAGGTCAACCTCTTCAGCGCGCTGAAGTTCCTGTGGAGCCCCGCGATGGCGCGCCGCACGGCGGTGATCTGGATCGTCTGGTTCGTGATCACGTTCTCCTACTACGGCTTCTTCTCGTGGATCCCGACACTGCTGGTCGACCGCGGGATCACGGTGACCAAGAGCTTCGAGTTCTCGATCATCATCTACCTCGCCCAGGTGCCCGGGTACTTCTCCGCCGCCTGGCTGTCCGAACGGCTCGACCGCAAGCACACCATCGCGCTGTACCTGACGGGCTCGGCGGTAAGCGCTTTCTGGCTGAGTCAGATGAACGCGCCGTTGGCCATCACGCTGGCCGGGGCGGTGCTGTCCTTCTTCCTCAACGGCACCTACGCCGGCGTGTACTCCTACACCCCCGAGGTGTTCCCGACCTGGATCCGCGCCAGCGGTACCGGTCTGTCCAGCGCGTTCGGCCGGGTCGGCAGCATCCTGGCGCCGACGATCATCGGCCTGTCCGCGGCGAGCCTCGGGTTCGCCGGTGTCTTCGGCCTCACCACGGCCGTGCTGGTGGCCGGGGTGGTGTGCGTGGTCGTGTTCGGCCTGTCCACCGCCGGCCGCTCGCTCGAAGAACTGACCGAACACGGTGCCCCGGTGGCCACCGCGAAGGAGATGACCAAGTGACACTGTCCACTGTGGAGGAACAGGTGCGCGCCACGATCGGCGCGCGGCTGTTCACCGTGCTCGCCTGGGTGCCCGAACGCCGCGCGCTGCGGCGGGTGTACAGCAGCCATCCCGAGCAGTACCCGGTCGGCGGCGAGAAGACCGTCGAGGTCGCCGCGGGCTGGCTCGCCCGCTGTATCACCGGGCAGCGGCCCTACCTCGGGCCGGACTCCGCGGCGGTGCGGGAGATCTTCGCCGACCACGAACTGATCGCCGAGCTGGGCTGCGGCGCGGTGATCAACGTGCCGGTGGTTGAGGACGGGCGGACGCTCGGCGTGCTCAACATCCTCGACGCGGAAGGCAGTTACGACCAGGATTCCGTGCGGACGGCCCAGTCCCTTGCCGCGTCGGCGATCCCGGCGCTGCGGGAACTCGAAGAAAAGGAGGACAAGTGAACGGATCGTTGCTGCTGCGCAACGCCCGGCTGCTCGACCCGCTGACGGGGGAGTACACCGAGGGGGACCTGCGGTGTGCCGACGGCCGCGTTGCCGAGGTGGGGCCCGGCCTCGCCGCGGCCGACGTGCGGACCGAGGACCTGCGGGGCGCGTTCGTGCTGCCGGGGCTGATCGACGCGCACGTGCACGTCACCGCCTCGACCGCGGACCTGGGCTCGCTGCCCTCGTCCTCACCGTCCTATGTGGCCGCGCACAGCGCCCGCACGATGAGCCGGATGCTCGATCGCGGTTTCACCACCGTCCGCGACGCCTCCGGCGCCGACTACGGTCTCGCGGAGGCGCAGGCGGAAGGTCTGTTCCGTGGCCCGCGCCTGCTGTTCTGCGGCCGAGCGCTGAGCCAGACCGGCGGACACGGCGACAGCCGTACCCGTGGCGCCACCGTCCAGGACGATCACCCGTGCTGCGCGGGACTCGGCCGGGTCGCCGACGGGGTGGACGCCGTCCGCGCCGCGGCACGCGACGAGCTGCGCAAGGGCGCCCACCACATCAAGATCATGGCCTCCGGCGGTGTGGCCTCGCCGACCGACCGCATCGACTCGATCCAGTACTCCGCCGACGAGGTGCGCGCCATCGTCGAGGAGGCCGAGGCGGCCAATCGCTACGTCGCCGCACACGCGTACACCGCCCGCGCCGTCAACCGCGCGCTCGAACTCGGTGTCCGCTCGATCGAACACGGCAACCTCCTCGACGACCGCAGTGTCGAGCTGTTCGCCGAACACGACGCGTTCCTGGTGCCGACGCTCGTCACCTACTGGGCGCTCAAGGAGGAGGGCCGCGAGCACGGCCTGCCGGAGGGCAGCTGGCGCAAGGTCGACGACGTCCTCGGCGCGGGCATGGCGGCGCTGGAACGGGCCGTGCGCGGCGGGGTGAAACTGGTCTACGGCACCGATCTGCTCGGTGGCATGCACCGGCACCAGAACCACGAGTTCCGGCTGCGCGGGGAAGTACAGTCCCCGCTGGAGGTCATCCGGTCCGCGACCTCGACGGCGGCGGAGCTGCTGAACCTGACCGGCAAGATCGGCACGCTGGCCCCGGGAGCGCACGCCGACCTGCTGGTGCTCGACGACGATCCCTTGGCCGACCTCGGCGTGCTGGCCGAACCGCAGCGCTTCCGGCACGTCGTGCAGGGCGGCGTCGTGGTCGCCGGCACCGCGGCCTGACACGAAAGGTGGACCCGGTGCACGACTACGAGATCTTCGAACTCGGCGACTTCGTCCTGCAGCACGGCGCGACACTGCGCGGCGCGCGGCTGGCGTACCAGACCTACGGCACGCTCAACGCGGCCAAGGACAACGCGATCGTCTACCCGACCTGGTATTCGGGCCGCCACTGGGACAACGAGTGGCTGATCGGCGAGGGCCGCGCGCTCGACCCGTCGCGGTACTTCGTCATCGTGCCGAACATGCTGGGCAACGGCCTGTCCAGCTCACCGAGCAACACGCCGCCGCCGTACGACCGGGCCCGCTTCCCGCACGTCACCATGTGGGACAACGTCGAGGCCCAGCACCGCCTGGTGACCGAGCACTTCGGCATCCGGACCCTGCCGCTGGTGACCGGCTGGTCCATGGGGGCGGGGCAGACCTACCAGTGGGCGGTGTCCCATCCGGAGATGGTGCAGCGCTTCGCGCCGTTCTGCGGTTCGTCGGTCACCAGTGAGCACAACCAGGTGTTCCTCGAAGGGGTCAAGGCCGCGCTCACCGCGGACGACGCCTTCCGCGGCGGGTGGTACGACCAGCCGCCGGTCAAGGGCCTGCGCGCGGCGGCGCGGGTGTACGCGGGCTGGGGCTTTTCCCAGGCGTTCTACTGGAACAAGGTCTACCGGGAGATGGGGTACAGTTCGCTGGAGGACTTCCTGGTCGGCTTCTGGGAAGGGTTCTTCCTCGACGACCGCGACGCGAACAACCTGCTCACCATGCTCTGGACCTGGCAGCACGCCGACGTCGGCAGGACGCCCGGTTTCGACGGCGACACGGTGGCCGCGCTGCGCTCGATCACCGCGAAGGGGATCGTGCTGCCCGCGGAGAAGGACCTGTACTTCCCGCCCGAGGACGAGGCATGGGCGTGCCAGTACATCGCCGACGCCGAGCACCGGGTGATTCCCGGGGTCTGGGGCCATTTCGCGGGCGGGGGCGACAACCCGGTGGACGTCGACTTCATCGACGCCGCGCTCAAGGACCTGCTGGCCCGCTGACCGGCCTGCCCTCGCGGGCCTCGATCCGCTCGCGGATCTCGTCGAAGTGGTGGCGCACCGCCTCGGTGATGGCGGTGCGCTCCCCGCCGCGGATCGCGTCGACGATCCGCTGGTGCTTGGCGACCAGGGTGTCCGAAGTGGACAGTGTGGGGCCGACCAGCGACTCGGCCTGCTGGTAGACCTCCCAGAACAGCCGGATCAGTTCGAGTGCGAGATCGTTGCCCGCGGCCGCGCCGATCAACTGGTGGAACTCCCGGTCGGCGGCGGGGGCGGTGCCCGGCACGCGCATCCGCTCGACGCACTCCTGCAGCGCGTCGAGCAGGTGCGCGGGCGGGTGCGCGGCGACCCGCTGGGTCAGGTCGGTTTCCAGGATCTGGCGGACCTCCATCAGGTCGTGCAGTCCGCTGAGGTCCTCGCGGGAGCGGGCCCTGGTGCGGAACAGCAACGACGGGATGAGCGCCGTCATGCTCGCGGTGCCGACGAAGGTGCCGTGCCCGTGGCGGATGTCGACGATGCCGAGCGCCTGGAGTGTGCGCACCGCCTCGCGCACGGAGTTGCGGGCGGCGTCGAACTCCGTCATCAGCTTGTGTTCCGGGGGGAGGGGGTCCCCGGCGCCGAGGCCCTCGCGGTCGATCAGCGCGATGATCGACTCGACCAGCTCCTGGCTGCGCAGCGGTCGCACCGTTGCTCCCTCCTCGGTTCGTGGGTTACGGTACCCATCCATCGTAAGACGTCCAACGTCCTACGACTGCACGCGACCATCGACGAAGAGGGTGAGCGACGTGGACCTCCCGATCTCCCCGGGCGTGCCCTGGTTCCGGCGGCTGGATCGCGGGCAGTGGAAGGCGTTCGGCGCGGCCTGGCTGGGCTACCTGCTGGACGGCTTCGACTTCGTGATCATCACGCTGGTGCTGACCGAGCTGGCGGGTTCGCTGCACCTGACCCTGGCGAGCGCGGCGAGCCTGGTCTCCGCCGCGTTCGTGTCGCGGTGGTTCGGCGGGCTCCTGCTCGGCGCGATCGGGGACCGGTTCGGCCGCCGTCCCGCGATGATCCTCAGCATCCTGTGTTACGCGGTGGGCACCGCGTTGTGCGGTTTCGCCTGGAGCTACTGGTCGTTGTTCGTGTTCCGGGCGATCGTCGGGATCGGCATGGCGGGCGAGTACGGCTCCAGCACCACCTACGTCATGGAGAGCTGGCCCGCTTCGCTGCGCAACCGGGCCAGCGGGTTCCTGCTCGCGGCGTTCCCGGTCGGCAACGTCCTCGCCGCGCAGGCCTACGGGCTGATCGTGCCGGACCTCGGCTGGCGGTGGCTGTTCTGGCTCGGGATCCTCCCGGTCCTGCTCACCCTGTGGATCCGCCGGTCGCTGCCCGAGGCGGCGGACTGGACGCGCGAGGTGGCGCGGCGGCGCGCCGGCGGGACCAGCGCGTCGGTGCTGCTGTCCGGCCGCCGGGTCTGGGTCAACGCCGTGCTCGGTGTCGTGGTCGCGGTGGCGCTGGTGCTGATCTTCTCCGGTTCGTCGGGCGGGCTGTCGTGGTTGTGGATCTCCTTGTCCGTCCTGGGTTTCGTGGTGTTCGCGGTGCAGCTGTGCGGCCGGGACTGGCCGATGGCGGTGGCGCTGATGGTCACCGTGTTCTGCGCGTTCCTGTTCTCGTGGCCGATCCAGTCGTTGCTGCCCACCTATCTCAAGACCGTCTCGCACTACGGGGCAGGCGAGGTGGCGGGCGCGCTGACCTGGGCCGGGCTCGGCTACGCGCTGGGCTGTTGCGTGGCGGGGCTGGCCGGGGACCGGTTCGGCACCCGGCGCACCTACGTGGTGGGATTGCTGCTGTCGCTGGTGTTCGTCTTCCCGGTGTTCGCCATCGGGCCCGGCAACTTCCTGCTCGTGTGCGTCCTGCTGTTCGCGCTCCAGGCCACCGGCGCCGGGGTGGCCGGGCTGCTGCCGAAGTACATCGGTGACCACTTCCCGGTCCGGCTGCGCGCCGCCGGGCTCGGCTTCACCTACAACGTCGGGGCGCTGGGCGGGGCGGTCGCGCCGGTGCTGGGCACGCAGATCGCCGCGCACCTCGGGCTCGGCACCGCGCTGGCACTGCTCGCGACCGGGCTGACCCTGCTCACCGCGCTGCTGGTCGGGTTCGACGTCCCCGCGCGGCTGTCCCGGCGCGCCCCCACCGGCGAGCCCGCCCTCACCACCGTCGAATGACTCTCGAGAAAGGTTTCCTCGTTCATGACTGACTCGTTGCGGCTGCACGGTGTCGTCCCCCCGCTGCTCACCCCGCTCGGTCCCGACGGCGAGGTGGACGTCGCCTCGCTGCGCCGGCTCGTCCGCTTCCAGCTGGACGCCGGGGTGCACGGCGTGTTCCTGTGCGGTTCCTCCGGCGAGGTCGCGCTGCTCGATCCCGGACAGCGCGGCGTGGTCGTGGAGACCGCGGTGGCCGAGGTCGCCGGAGCGGTGCCGGTACTGGTCGGCGCGGTCGACAGCGGGACCCGGCAGGTCATCGCGCACGCCCGGGCCGCCGAAACCCTTGGCGCGGACGCCGTCGTCGTCACCGCGCCCTACTACGTCCAGCCACACCCGGACGAGATCCTCGCGCACTTCCACGCGGTCCGGGACGCGATCGGGATCCCGGTGGTGGCCTACGACATCCCCTCGGCGGTCGGGGCCCGGCTGACCCCGGACCTGGTCGAACGGCTCGCGGAAACCGGGGCCGTCGTCGCGCTCAAGGACTCCAGCGGCGACCTCGCCGCGTTCCGCGAGATCCTGCGCCGGGTCCCGGGGCTGCCCGCGCTGACCGGGTCCGAGCTGTTCGCCGACACCGCCGTCCAGCTCGGCGCGGCCGGGCTGGTGCCGGGACTGGGCAACGTGGACCCCGCGGGCTACCTGCGGCTGTACCGCGCCGCGGCCGAAGGCGACTTCGCGGCCGCCACGGCCGAACAGGACCGGCTGGCCAGGCTGTTCTCCATCACCACGGTGGCCGACCGGGGCCGGATCGGGCACACCGCGGGCGCGCTCGGCGCGTTCAAGGCGGCGGTGGCCCTGCGCGGGGTCATCGCCGACGCGCGGACCGGTCCGCCGCTGCTCCCGCTCGACGACGCGGAGACCGGCCGGATCGGCGCGCTGCTCGGCGAACTGGGCCTCGGCCCGGCGTGACCGTCCTCTGTGGACTCGTGTTCGCCGCGCCGGGTGCTGGTAAGGATCACGTCGTCCTGGTCCGTGCCTAGTGGGTAATTCGGCCGTGGGTGCCGGGCCGCCGATGCGGAATCCTCGACGTGCAACGCTGGCGCGGAGAGGAGACGGGCATGACAGCTGGGGCCTACCGGGTGCAGCCGTCCGAGGTCGGGACGGTGGCCAAGACGGTCGACGGGATCGGGGTTTCCCTGCTTTCGGCGATCCGCGATCTCGAAACGCTGGTGCTCGACGCGCTGTCCTTCGCCGGGATCGGCAGCAGCGTCGCGGCCACGAACTCCGCGCTGCACTCGCAGCTGGGGAGCGCGCTGAGCAGGTTCCTCCACCTCGTGCAGGAGGTGAACGGCGGCGTCCAGCTCGCGGCCAAGGCGTACGCCGACGCGGACGGCGCGGTCGCCGAGGGCTACGGCGGTGGGCGGGAGGCGTCGCACGGCGGTGGCGCCGCCGCGCCTGCCGCGCCGGTGGCCTCGGTCCCGCCGGGACAGCTGGACTCCCGCGTCGTCGACTCGATCATGCGGTCCGAGGGCGCGACCGGTGAGCAGGGCGGCGTGCCGGAGGCGTACGGGTTCCGGCGGAGCATGCACAACGGCTACGACCGGATCATGGCCGCCCGCCGCGAGTTCGGCCTCGGCAGCGCGGAGGAACACGCCGTGGTGACCGAGCTGATGACGGAGAACGCGCGCCAGGCGGGCGCGCTGAACTTCACCGATCCCGGCACCCAGGCCGCGATCATGTCCGGCGCGCACATGCGCGGGGCGGGCGGCGTCCGCGCGATCCTGAACCACATGGCCGGCGACGACATCGTGCGGAGCGCGCGCTCGCTGGACGCCGACACGATCCGCCACGTCCAGGGCCTGACCCCGGACCAGTTCCAGCAGCAGTTCCACGACGCCCGCGTCGAATACGACCGGCAGGTCTATGGCGACACGACCACCCGGCAGAACGGGCACACGCAGAACTGGTGGGACCGGTACGGCAACGGCCTGATCCGCCGCTACGACCGGGAGCAGGAGGAGTTCCTCCGCCTGTCGCGGCCGGGGAACTGACCGCCGTGACCGTGCGGCTGAACGTCCCTTGTGGATGGTGCGGGGACCGGTGCCGGTCCCACGGCGACCGGCAGGCGCTGCTCGCGGCGGTACTGTCCGCGGGCTGCTCCGGCCGGCCACCGGCGGAGGCGGGCGCGTCGTTCTGGACGGCGCCGCCCGCCGAGACGAGCGCCGCGCTGGTGCCGGTCGCGCCGAGCCTGAACAACTTCCTGCGGTAGGGCGGACCGTCTCACCCGGACGGGTGGCATCGCGTCGTTTGTACGTCCTTTGTATCCCGCGTCGTGATCCTCTGCGGTGTCCGATCCGGAGAAAGTGGAGGTCAGCGATGCTCACCAAGGCCGCCGTGCTGACGGCACTCACCGCCACGGCGCTCGCCGTGGCCGTCCCGGTCCAGGCGGGCGCGGCCACCGCGGCGCTGCCCGCCACGAACATGGAGGCCGTGCTCAAGGCCGCGCAGATCGACCCGCGTCGCGCCGACAGCACCCAGACTCCGGGAGCGCACGACAGCGTCCTGCTCGTGGAGCAGGCGTTGCAGGCGAAGGGGCTGCTGGAGGCGAAGTACGTCGACGGCTACTTCGGCACCACCACGATCACGGCGTACTCGAAGTACCAGAAGTCGTTGGGCTACACCGGGCTCGACGCCTCGGGCCTGCCCGGCAAGACGTCGCTGGAGAAGCTGGGCGCCGGCCGGTTCACCGTGTCGGGCGCGATCTCGGCGGGCAGCCGCGTGACCTACCACGGCGTCACCCTCAACACCCGGACGAAGGCCATGCTGGCCGAGGCCGAAAAGAAGCTGGGCCGCCAGCTCGGCCTGACGCAGGGCTCGTACAACCCGGGCGGCGTCGGCGCGTCGGCGGGCACGCACGACGGCGGTGGCGCGATGGACATCTCGGTGTCGGGCCTGTCGGACGCGACCCGCACGACGGTGGTGAAGACGCTGCGGCAGGTCGGGTTCGCGGCGTGGCTGCGCACACCGGCGCAGGGCTTCGCGTACCACATCCACGCGATGGCGATCTCCGATCCGGACCTGTCCTCGGGCGCCCAGCACCAGACCGGCGACTACTACCTCGGCATGAACGGGCTGGCCGGCCGGGGCAGGGACGACGGCCCGGCGGTCAAGAAGGTGACCTGGGAGGAGTACCGGCGCGGCTGACCCCCCCGGCCGCCGACGCCCGGACGCACCTCCCCGCGTCCGGGCGTCGGCGTTTCAGCGCAGGCTCCGGCGCACCGGCGGGAGCCAGACGACGGCCACCAGTGCGATGGCGAACGCCAGCGCGAGAAGGTCCAGAGTGAGCCCGGGTTGCGTTGGGTAGCCCAGATCGCGCTGCTCCTCGGCGGACAGCGTCAGCAGACAGACGAACAGGAGCGTCAGCCCGGCGGAGGCCGTGACCACGCCCAGTCCCGCGCGAACCCTGGCGAGCAGAAGACTTCCGCCGACCAGCGCGGCCAGCCCGCCGAAGACGATGCTGAGGCGGCCGAGCAGCAACTCCGGGGAGAAGCTGAGCTCGGCCAGCAGGTACAGCTGGTGCATCAGCAGGGCGTCCGCCAGCAGGTACACCCCGAACACGACCGACGCCACGCCCACCAGGATCGCGGCCGTGGAGTTCGGCTGTGCCCGCTGAACCGGCGCCGGACCGGGCCACCAGGCCTGGGGCGGGGGAGCCGGGGTGGTCACGGTGGGACCGGCGACCACGGTGGTGGCGCCCGCCGGGCTCGCCGCGTGCGCGAGGAGCGCGCCCGCCCGGTCCGCGGTCAGCCGCTCGTGCGGCGTCTTCGCCAGCAGGCCGCCGATCACCTCGGCCAGCAGGCCGTGCGTCCGGTGCAGCGGGGCGGGCTCGTTGAGCACGGCGTAGAGCGTGGCGGCGGTGTTCTCGCGGTGGAACGGTTCGCCGCCCTCACTCGCGGCGAGCAGGGTCACGCCGAGCGACCACAGGTCGGTGGCGGGCGTGGCCGCCTGCCCCTGGATCCGCTCGGGCGCGAGGTAGGCCGGGGAGCCGACGACCGCCCCGGTCGCGGTGACCCGCTGATCGCCGTCCGCCCGCGCGATGCCGAAGTCGGTCAGTTTCACCCGGCCGTCCGCGTCCACCAGGATGTTCGCGGGCTTGATGTCGCGGTGCACGATCCCCGCCGCGTGCGCCGCGGCCAGCGCCCCGACGACCTGCTTGCCGATCTCCGCCACCCGCTGCGCGGGCAGCGGCCCGGCGGCCGCCAGGTCGTGCAGCGTCGGCGCCTCGATCAGCTCCATCACGATGAACGGGACGCCGTCCTCGACGACCACGTCGTGGATGGTGACCACCGCGGGGTGATTCAGCGTGCCCGCGGCCCTTGCCTCCGCCAGGACCCGCTCGGTGAGCGCGGCGCGTTCCGGCTCGGCCAGTCCCGGCGGCGGCAGCAGCTCCTTCACCGCGACCTGCCGCCCGATGACCGCGTCCTCGCCGCGCCACACCACGCCCATACCGCCTCGCCCCAGTTCCTCGCGCAGCGTGTACCGGCCCGCGATCGAGCGCGAAACGGCCGAGGACTGCCCCAGCTCCGTCACAGTTTTCTCCTTCAGCCCCAGGCACCGGTCCGCAGCCTAGGCGCGCGACCATGACGTTCGCGTGACATCCCGATGACACCCGGCCCCTGGGTGTCCACAGTGGATGTTCAGGACCCGTGGTCCGCGGCCCCGGCCGCCAGTTTGCCGAGGATCCGGTCCAGCTCGGCCAGCTCGCCCGGCTCCAGCGCGAGCAGTTCGGCGGGTGGTTCGTTGAGGATGCGCTCGGCCGTCGCGAAAACGTCGAGGCCCGCCGCGGTGATGGTGACGATCTTCCGGCGGCGGTCGGTGGGGGAGACCGAGCGCTCGACCAGCCCGCGCTCCTCCAGATCGTCCACGACGAGGGTGGTGTACGGCTTGTCGGTGGACAGCTGCTCGGTGAGCTCGGTCATGGTCAGCGGCCCGCGCGCCACCCTCCGCAGCGCCTTGATCCGGATGAAGCTCATGCCCAGCTCGGCGACCACCCGCGGGCGCCGGTCGTGGGACTCCAGCACGAGCGAGCGCATCCGTTGCCAGCTGCGCCCGGCGCTTTCGCTCATGAGGTGGTCACCGCGCTCCTCGGCTCGGGATCGGGGGCGGCGGCAGGAACCGCGGACGCGGTGCGCCGCGCCCAGCGGCCGGTGGTGAGGATACCCAAGCCGAGCACCACGGCGCCGCACCCGGCCATCACCCACCAGCCCGCCGCGCCCGCGCCGCCGAGCACGGCCACGCCGAGCGAGGAGCCCACCTGACGGCTCGTGGTGGCGACCGCCGCGGCCACCCCGGCCTGTTCGCGGGGCATCCCGGACACCGCGGTGTTCGTGATCGGCGCGTTGAGCATGCCGAACCCGATGCCGAACAGCGCGTAGCCGAGGACGAGGACGGGGATCGGGGTGTCCGGCACGACGGTGGTCAGCAGCACCGCGCTCGCGGTGATGCCGATCCCGGCGACCGCCAGCGGCAGGCGTGGCCCCCTGGTACCGACGATCCGCCCGGACACCGGGGCCAGCACCCCGGCCAGCACGGCCATCGGCAGGGTCAGCAGCCCGGCGTGCAGCGCGCTGAACCCCCGGACCTGTTGCAGGTAAAGCGAATTCAGGAACAGGAACCCGGCGAGTCCCATGAAGCCGCACACCGCGATGACGGTGGCCCCGGAGAACGGCACGCTCCGGAAGAAGCGCAGTTCCAGCAGCGGCTCGGTCCGGCGCCGCTCGTAGCCGAGGATGCCGAGCAGGGCGAGTACCGCCACCACGAAGCAGCCGACGATCCACGGCGAGGTCCAGCCGAGGTGCCTGCCTTCGATGATGCCGAAGGTGAGGCTCCCCAGCAGCGCGATCACCAGCACCTGGCCGACCGGGTCGAGCCGCCGCGGCCGCGCGGCCTTCGACTCGGGGACGAACACCGCGGTCAGCACGATCGCCGCGACGCCGATCGGCAGGTTGATCAGGAAGACCGCGCGCCAGCCCGCCGCCGCGACGAGCACCCCGCCCAGCACCGGCCCCAGCGCCATGCTCAGCCCGACCACGCCGCCCCACAGGCCGATCGCCTGCGCGCGTTCCCTGGGGATGGTGAAGGTGTTGGTGATGATCGACATGGCGACCGGGTTCATCATCGACCCGCCCACCGCCTGGGCGATCCGGAACACGACGAGCCAGCCGGTGCTCGGCGCGACACTGCACAGCAGCGAGCCGATCGTGAACAGCGCCAGCCCGGTCTGGAACGTGCGGCGCCTGCCCAGCCGGTCCCCGGTGGAGCCGGCCAGCATCAGCAGGCTGGCGAGCGTGATCGTGTAGCCGTCGATCGTCCACTGCAGGCCCGTCACCGAGGAGCCGAGGTCACGCTGGATGTCCGGCAGGGCGAGCATCACGATCGTCGTGTCCAGGCCCACGATGAACAGCGACAGGCTGCAGATTCCCAGCACCAGGAACCGGCGGCCACGACTCAGCTCGGACACGGCACTCCCTGATGGTTATACGGCTAGAACAGTATTGATGCTATAACCAACCGGTCCGGTGAGCGCCGGTGACTTCGGTCACGTCGCCGTTATGTCTACAAAGGACACCGAACCCCGGATCACCTTCGACGCCATGGGTCCGGCGCGGGTGAAATCCGGCGGCCGAGGTGTGCTGAAGGACGCCTTCGGTGCGCTCGATGCGCTGAAGGCGTCCTTCAGCGCGCCCAACGCACTCAAGGCGTCCTTCAGCACCACTCGGTGACCCCCTGGCGGTTCGTCCACATCGGACACGCCGACGGCACCAGGGAGACGCCCCCGGCGGCACCGCCCGCAACGGGTCCGCTATAGTTCTCCCCGTTGCCGACGGCACGCGCGATTAGCTCAGCGGGAGAGCGCTTCCCTGACACGGAAGAGGTCACTGGTTCAATCCCAGTATCGCGCACCACTCGGGTTTTTGTGTTCGGAGTTCCTCCTTCCCCCTCTCTCGTGGGGTGTGTTGACCCGGGGGGCCGAGCCCCCCGGACCCCCACGGCGCGGTCACTCCCGAACCAGCTTGGTCGCCTTCGGCATTCCGACCTTCGATGGTTGGTCCTGACCCGGCGTTGTCGCCTTCGGCGTCCGGCTTTCGGGGGGCGGGGTGGTCAGGTAGGTGGTGAGCATGGCGGTCAGTTCGGTCTCGAAACGGGGGATGGGAACCGGGTCGGGCGCCGCGATCAGCTGGTGCACCACCAGCTCGACCGTCGAGACGATGAGACGCGCGGCCGTTTCCGTGTCCGCCACCCTGACCTCCGGATGCCGGTCCAGCAGATCCTTCGCGTAGGCCACCCGGCTCTTCTGGTGCCGCGCCACCCTTTCCCGCAGCGCGGGAGAACGCGGCGCCTGCTCCAGCATCACCTGCAACAACTGCGGATCATCCAGATGATTGTCGATCGTCGCCCGCACGAACACCCGGATGACCTCCGCCAGCGGACCGGACAACTCCTCCCGCTCCAACCGCTCCGTCGCGGCCACCCCGGCGTCCATGTGCCGCGTCACCAGCTCCAGCAGGATCGCGTCCTTGTTCGGGTAGTACTGATACAGCGAACCCACCGAGATCCGGGCCAGCTCCGCGATCCGGTTCGTCGTCCCCGCGGCGTACCCGTGCTCGGCGAAAACGCGAGCAGCCGCGTCCAGAATGCGCTGCCGCATCAGCTCGGACCGGACCTGACGCGGCTTCTTACGAGGCTGGAGCCGTTGCTCACCCGACGACACGACACCTCCTGAGCGCGCCCGAACGCGAGTAGCGCGAGAAGCGAATAATTGCTCATAATTGTGCCATGACCTGTGTGGACGTGGGGCGCACGCCCACGATCAGGAGAAGGACAGCCTCCGTCGCATCCCGAAGGAGCCAGTGATGACGCAGACCAGCACGCGGTACCGGCGGGTGACGCCGGAACAGGTCCGTGCCCGGCTCGGCCCGCCGACGGAGCTGAGCAGCCTGAAGATCCGCGACCACATCGACGCGCACTTCCGCCGGTTCATCGCCCATTCCCCGTTCCTGGCGCTGGCCACCGCGGACGCCGCCGGCCGCACCGACTGCTCGCCCCGCGGCGACTACCCGGGGTTCGTGAAGGTCCTCGACGAGCGCACCCTCGCGATCCCCGACCGCCCCGGCAACCACATCGCGGACTCCTTCCGCAACCTCGCCGAGAACGACGGCGTCGGGCTGCTGTTCTTCATCCCTGGCCTGCCGGAGACCATGCGGGTCAACGGCAGCGGCTACGTCACCGACGAACCCGACGTGCTCGCGCGGATGCGGACCGAGGCGAAGGAAACGGAACTCGCCATCATTGTCGAGGTCGCGGAGGCCTACTTCCACTGTGGACGCGCGCTGCTGCGCTCCCGCCTGTGGGACCCCGCCAGCCAGGCCCTCGCCGAGGAGATCCCCTCGGCGGGCACGATGGCCGCCGAGCAGTTCGGCCTCGACATCGACCCGGCGCTCATCGACGACAAGCTCGCCGACGCCTACCGCAAGCTCTACTGACCCGCCCAAGGTGATCCTTCCCATGCAGCAAACCGTTCTCGACCGGGTGGACCGCGTCGCCGAGGACGTCGTGTCCCTCGTCCTGCGCGGCGCCGACGGCCCCCTGGAACCCTGGGAGCCGGGGGCGCACATCGACCTGCACCTGCCCAACTGGCTGACCCGCCAGTACTCGCTGTGCGGCGACCCCGCCGACCGCGCGAGCTACCGCGTCGCCGTCCGGCACGACCGGCTCAGCCGGGGCGGCTCGGAGTACGTCCACCTGTTCCTGCGTCGGGGCAGGCCCCTCCAGGTTTCCTTGCCACGCAACCACTTCCCGCTCGTGCCCGCCCCGGAGTACCTGTTCCTCGCCGGCGGGATCGGCATCACTCCCATCCTGCCGATGCTGCGGGCCGCCGTCGCGGCGGGCGTCCCGGCGAAACTCGTGTACGTGGGGAAGTCCGTCGCGACGATGCCGTTCGCGGACGAACTCCTCGCCGCCCACGGCGACCGCGTCCGCGTCTTCGCCACGGACGAACGCGGCAGGCCGGACTTCGCCGCCCTCGCCGCGGAAACCGGCCCTCGTGCGCTGGTGTACTGCTGTGGCCCCGCGTCGATGCTCGACGCGGTCGAAGCCGCGTTCCCCGCCGGGCGCCTGCGCCTCGAACGCTTCCGCCCGGCGGCCCGGACCTTCGCCCCCGACACCGAGTTCGAGGTGGCGTGCGCCCGATCGGGCCGGACGGTGCGGGTCCCGGCGGACGAATCACTGCTGGACACGCTCACCCACGTCGGGTACCCCGTCCCGTCCGGCTGCCGTGAAGGTGTCTGCGGCAGCTGTGAACTCCGTGTCCTCGACGGGGAACCCGAGCACCGGGACGACATCGGCGCCCCGGCGGGCCGGATGTACGCCTGCGTGTCCCGCGCGCTGACCCCTCGGCTCGTCGTGGACCTGTGAGCCGGCCCGGTTCACCCAGGAGACGGGCCGTTCCGCGCGGGCGTGGCGTAGGCCGCCACGGCACGGTCCCGGACCTCGGCGACCACCGGTGACCGGGTGAACGCCGCCGAGACCGCGCTCAGCCACGCGGTTTCCGCCGCGATACTGGGCGTCGCGGCGGTGGGCGCCGCGGGTGGTTCCGGCCAGCCGCGGCCGTGCTCCCTGGCCACCAGCGCGGCCGCGAGTCCGGCGGCCGTCGTGGTCGGCTCGTCCGCCGGGGCGGCGTGCCGCCGGGCCGATTCGCGGACCCACTCCGCGAGTTCCGGCGGTACGTGCCCGCGTAGCGCCAGCAGACCGTCCCGGATCTCGATCAGCCTGCGGTAGAGCGAGAACTCGGCGCCGTGCCACGCGGTGGGGGCGAGGTGCAGCTGGGGCAGCGCCGCCACGAGCACCGACCACAACGGCGTCACCGCGCGGATCCCGCGCCGCGCGGCCAGTCCACGCAGCGGCCGTTCCACCACGCCCTGCCAGGTGGTCAGCACCACGCCCGCGAACCACAGCGCCACGACCACCAGGCCCAGCATCCGGCTGAGCGGCAGGAAGTTCCCGCCCAGCCCGGTCAGCGGCAGCCAGAGACTGGGCAGCCCGGAGTACAGCGCCCACCCCACGGTCGCCGCCGCGGCCGCCACGATCACGCGCAGGCCGGTGCGGAAGCTGCCCCTCGGGCACCGGCGGGCATGCCGGGTGAGCACGCGGACGAATCCCGTCAGGCAGCAGACCGCGTAACCGACCAGCGTCACCTGATAGCCGATCAGGCCCGGCAGCAACCCGAAACCGGGCGCGTCCACCTGGTCGAGGTGGGCGGCGATGTCCGCGCCGCACATCGCCAGCAGCGCCCAGCACAGCGGCAGCGGCCACCACCGGGTCCTCGGCACCGGCGCCTCGACGGTACGGGCCAGCCGGAGCAGCAGGTGCACGGCCAGCAGCTGCAGGGCGTTGCTTCCCAGCCGGCACAGCAGGGCCGCCAGTGGCGGATCCCCGGGCAGCACCAGCCGGATGGTCGGGTCCGCCGAGATCGCCAGCGCCGCCGCCATGCTGAGGAAGAAACCCAGCAGACAGCGCATTCCGGGCCCGATCGGCGCCCGACGGGCGGTGACCAGCTTGCCTGCGCTGATCAGGACGAGGAGGGCGGCGCCGTAGTAGCCGATCACCGCCCTGCCCCCGAACCGAAGGCCGAACGCAGGCGCGCCAGCTCGCCGCTCACCGGCGTGCCGGGCACCCGCCGCCGGACCCGGTGCATGATCAGCGAGGCGACCAGCTCCGCCTCCTGCTCCTGCCGCCGCGCGTAGACCGTGCGGCCGAGCACCCGCCGGACCAGCGCGGCGGACAGGTTCGGCAGGAGCGCGGCCGCGATCGCCTCGGACAGCTCCCCGGAGCCGGTGTGGCCGCACACCAGGTGTCCCATCTCGTGCAGCAGGATGTGTTCCTGGTGCAGCGGGCTGGTGTCGGTGCGGTAGAAGACGTAGTCGGCCCGGTCGGTCGCGGCGAGCAGACCGCACGGCGTCCCCCGGCTGGCGGCCAGCGGGACCAGCTCGATCGGCCGTCCCCGTACCGCGGCGACACCGGCGACGAACGCGGTGACGTCGAACGGGTCCGGAATGTCTACTGTGGACACGATCTGTTCGCAGGCGCGCAGGAGCGCGTCGCGGGAACGGCGCACGGTCACTCTCCCGGTCTCCGGTCGCGCGGCCGCTCGCCGCCGGTACGCCGCGCCTCGCGGCGCTCGATGGCGTCGATGATGTCGGCGACCGTGCCGAGGCCCTCCTCGGAAAGGTTCACCGCGCGCAGCGCCACCTCGCGCACCGCGTTGTTGCGCAACGCGCCGAGCAGTTCCAGCTCTTCGGCGATCGCCGTGCCCCGCTCGTCGTCGAAGAAGTACGCCGGGGGGACCTGGAAGAACCCGGCGAGGGCCTCCAGGTGGCGCTTGGTCGGATTGGTCCGGCGTCCGGTGCGCAACTGCCAGAGGTACGCCGAGGAGAAGCTTTCGCCGGTGCTCTCGCGACAGGCTCGGGCCACCTCCTCGTGGCTGTGCTGCTCGCCGGTGGGACGGCGGACCACCTGGAACAGCCGGTCGATCCGTTCGCCGAGGGTGCCCTCCGCCGGTGCGCGGTCCTGCTCGTCGGTCATCTCCGCCTCGGTACCGGTAGGCGACAGGCCGTAAGCGGAGATGAATGGAATGTAGTTCGTATTCATCTCAGTTGACAGTCTGCGTCGCGTGTGGATAGCTTGTGCTCGTCACGTTAGCTGAAATGAATGACCGGCGAGGGTGTTGACCACAATGGCTGGCACCTCGCGGTGCGTGACCAGGAGCGAAGGGGGAGACACGATGAAAAAGATGTTCGGCGCCGCGGTCGTGGCCGTAGGCGTGGCGACGGGGGTGGCCGTGTCCGGCGGCATCGCGATGGCACAACCGGTTTCGGCGACCCAGGCGGCCTCGTTCACCGCCACCGCGCTCGACGTGACCCCGGAGGCCGCGACCATCCGCGCGGAGGGCTACGCCTACGACCGGGCGGCCGCGGCCGGATACCGACGCTCGCAGTGCCACGTGAACAACTCGAGCGTCCGGGCCAGCGACATCCCGGGTACCTGGTACGGCACGGTGACCATCGCCTGCCAGGGCTGACCACGGAGGACGGCGCCGCCGTCCCGATCCTCCTTCCGTCCGGAGCGGGCGGAAGTCACGCGACAATCAGCAAGGAGCTCGATCATGGCCTCGATCCTCGTCCGCGGTGCCGTCGCCGCGCTGTTCGCCGGATGTGCCGTCCTCGTCCCGGCCGCCGCGCAGGCCGCGCCCGCCCCCACCGGCACGGTGCACGTGCTGGAAGAGCGGGTCTTCAACGACATGGCACTCGAGAACAGCCCCAAGGAAGCCAAGCGCGAAGCGGAAAAGGCCGCTCGCCGCCAGGCGCTGATCGCCGGTTTCACCAACGAACAGTGCGTCCTGCTGTTCGCCGATTCGTCCCGCCTCGGGCCCGGCTACTACTGGGGCAGTGCCTCCATCCGCTGTACCCGCTGACCCTCACCCGAGCGCCCCAATGTGGCATTGGGTGCTCCGCCCTTGCCCCCACCGCCACCCTCAACGGAGACGCTCCGCGTCCGGCCCCGATTCCACGCACCCAATGTGGCGTTCGGTGCGTTGGACGCACCGAAC
>NZ_BAABHG010000018.1:0-202950 GCF_039541975.1 Amycolatopsis samaneae | reverse complement strand
GGCGCTCAAGCCGTGACGCTCGGCCGAGTGCGCGGCGCTGGTGGTATCCCCGATGGGCTGAACGACCGTTGACATGGCCGGTGCCGGACGAGGAAGTGCCATGGATTTGAGACTAATCATGGGTGACGCGGACATGAGACGGCAGAGAAAGCCCCGGTCATACAAGATCAACATGTCGTAGCCGGAGAGACCCTACAACACCTGTCTTCTGCTGCTCGTCTTCGGCTTGCCGACGTCGGTATTCCGCCGCCCTGGTCAGGTAGTTCCGGTGTTCCCGCGCGTGGTCCGGGGGAAGGTGCGGCGCGTCCGGGGGAGTCGTGGCGAAGAACCGCGTGAGCGCGGCGTTCGAGCTCACGGCGAGTTCCCCGGAGCGCGGGAACATCGCTGTCTCGTAGCGTGCGACGGCGTCGTCGAGACTGCTCTCCTTCTTGATGGCGTGCGCGAGCTCTGCGCCGTCGAGCAACGCGAGGTTCGTGCCGTGGCCGCCGAAGGGCGCCATCAGGTGGGCGGCGTCGCCGATCAGGGTGACACCGGGGACGTGGTCCCAGGTCAGCGGAGCGGGCAGGGCCCAGAAGCTGCGCTGCACGTAGTCGCCGTCGTTGTCGGCGATCAGCGGGCGCATGACCGCGGACCATCCGCCGAACTCCCGCAACAGGTAGGACCGGACCGCCTCGCGGTCGGCGAGGTCCACGCCTGCCGCGTCATGCCAGTCGAGTTCGGCGCGGAAGGCCAGGTAGCCGCGGACCACTCCGTTGCTGTTGCGCTGGACGATCACCGCGCGGCCGTCGCCGTCGGAGGAGAACATGTGGCCGTCCCCCACGATCGCGGCGACCTCGGGATGCCGGGTGTCCACGTCGTCGAATCGGGCGTCGAGGAAGTGGACACCGAGGTACTGCGGCACCGCGTCGGTGAGCAGCCGGCGAACCGGCGACCAGGCGCCGTCGGCGCCGATGACCAGGTCGGCTTCCGCTCTGGCGCCGTTGGCGAACTCCAGGCGGTGTACCCCGCCTCCGAGCGGGGCCACGCGCACCAGTTTGTGTCCCCAGTGGACCGTGCCGGGCGCCAGGTGTTCGTACAGCATGGTCCGCAGCTGGCCACGGTCGATCTCGGGAGCGGCGTCGTCGCCCTCGGCGGGGGTGAACTCGGCCAGGACGGTGCCGTGGTGGTCGCGGCGGCTCTTGGCCTGGCCCTCCAGCCGGGCCAGCGCCAGGAACGCGTCCATCAGCCCGGCGTCCTCCAACGCGATCTGGCCGGCGTCGGCGTGCAGGTCGAGCGTTCCTCCCGGGTCTCGGGAGTCCACGGCGGTGTCCGCGTCGTATACCGCCGGTCGGAAGCCGTGTCCCTGCAGGACACGGGCGCACATCAAGCCGGCGGGGCCGCCGCCGACGATGGCGATGCGAGGTGGGTTCGTCATGAGGTGAGTCCTTTCCACGGGTGCCGCGGCGGCGTGTTCGTCGCCGATGGGTGCGAGCCAGGCAGCCCGTCTCCACACACCGTACATAGAACCGTTCGAAAAGCCGAACGGTTCTATGTTTTGATCTGTTCAACACAGGCGTTAGGGTGGAGACATGACCGAGACAGGACGCCGCGAGCGTAAGAAGGCCGCCACCCGCCAGGCCTTGGCCGACGCCGCGCTGGAACTGTTTCTGGAGCGGGGCTACGACGCGGTCGGCGTGCGGGAGATCGCCGACACCGCCGACGTCTCGGTGGCCACCCTGTTCAAACACTTCCCCGACGGGAAGGAGGCACTGGTCTTCGACCAGGACGCCGGCCACGAGGCCGCGCTCGTCGCCGCTGTCCGCGACCGCCCCACCGGACAGTCCATCCCCCAGGCGCTGCGCCAACTGCTGCGCGACGAGCGCTCCCGGCAGGTCCGCACCGACCCGCGCCTCGCTGACTTCCTCCGCCTGATCGACACCACTCCCACACTGCGTGAGTACTTTCGGCGCATGTGGCTGCGCCACGAGAACGCCTTGGCCGCGGCGATCGCCGCCGACACCGGACTGCCCGAAAGCGATGCCAGTTGCCAGGCGCTGGCCCATTTCGCCCTCGAAGCCGTCACCCTCGTCCGAGGGCGGGACGACGCCGAGTCCGCACTCGACCAGATCTTCGCCCTGCTCGACGCCGGATGGGCGGGCACGACGAAGGAGTCCACGAGGCGCAGCCACACCTGACCTCACGACCGACGAAACCCTGGAACGCTCACGAAGACCGCTTGGCCACGGCGAGTTCGGCGAGCGCGTCGGCGATCACCCGGGACTTCTCCTCGCCGTCGTCAGTGGCGAGCCTGTCCAGGAAGTCGTCGCCCTGGGCACCGATCTCGGCGCTGCGGGGGAACATGGCCTGCTCGTACTCGGCGAGGGCGGCCTCGACGTCGCCGGGGTGCGCGGCGATGGCCTGGCCGAGTTCGGCGCCGTCGAGCAGGGCCAGGTTGG
This sequence comes from Amycolatopsis samaneae, assembly GCF_039541975.1. Taxonomy (NCBI): domain Bacteria; kingdom Bacillati; phylum Actinomycetota; class Actinomycetes; order Pseudonocardiales; family Pseudonocardiaceae; genus Amycolatopsis; species Amycolatopsis samaneae. The sequence goes on along the minus strand of NZ_BAABHG010000018.1, from coordinate 200,515 downwards.
CGCCTTCACCGTTCGGGGCCGTGAGGTGGGCGGCGTCGCCGAGCAGGGTCACGCCCGGCACCCGCTCCCACCGATGCTCGACCGGCAGGGTGTAGTGGGAGCGGAGGGCCGGGGCGGTGTCGCTCTCGGTGACCAGCGCGGTGAGCTCCGGTGCCCAGCCGTCGAACTCCCGCGCGATCCGGGCGATGACCGCGGCGGAATCGGTGAAGTCGATGTCACCGAACCAGTCCAGCGGCCGGGTGAACATCACGTAGGTGTGCAGGACGTCGCCGCCTTCCCGGTGCGCCAGGATCATCCTGCCCTGCGCGGGCGCCATCAGCGATCCGCCGCCGACCGCTTTCACGGCGGCGGGCCGGCGGGTGTCGGCGTCGAACAGGTACAGCTCGATGGCTGACGTGCCGGTGTATTCGGGGGTGGCGTCGGACAGCAGTGGCCGGACCTTCGACCACGCGCCGTCCGCGCCGACGAGCAGACTCGTGACGACGGTGGTGCCGTTGGTGAAACTCACCTCGTGCCGCCCGTCGCCGAGCGCGCGCACGCCGTCCACCTTGTGTCCCCAGTGGACGGTGCCGTCCGGGAGCGAGTCGAGCAGCAGCTGCCGCAGCTCGCCGCGCTGCACCTCCGGACGGCCGCCCGTGCCGTCGTCGGCCAGGTCGAGCAGGACGGTGCCGTCTCTGTCGACGATCCGGGTCTGTTGTCTGCCTTCCAGGATCAGCGCGCGGAACTCGTCCAGCAGACCCGCCGCCTCGAGGGCGAGTTGCCCGTTGTAGTCGTGGATGTCGAGCATCCCGCCCTGCGCGCGGGCCATCGGTGAGGACTCCGCTTCGTGGACCGTGGCCGGGATTCCGTGTACGTGCAGCACGCGGGCCAGCGCGAGGCCGCCGAGCCCGGCACCGATGATCGTGACGTGGGTGGTCATGTGACTCCTTCGAGATCCGGCCAGGGGCGCCCCTCCGGCCACTCCCTGGTTTCCGATGCACGCAAGGCTGCCGCGCACCGCTGGCACGGAGCGCACACCGCGCTGATACGCCGCCCGCCCCGTGTGCGGACCGCGTGCGCACTCCGGCGGCTGCCTTTTCGTCCTTGAACAGGCGCGAAAACGGGCAACCCGTCCGGCCCGTCGGGCACGCGACCTGCGAAAAGAATCTATTGGCGATTACCGATAAAGACGTTGCTTTGCCGTGATCCAGATCACGACGGCGCCACCTGATTGCCCTCTCGGACATCTTTGCTGGCGAGTTCGAAAAACGCGCTGAAATACACGAGCACTATTCAAGGGGATTGAAATGGGCATCAACGCGAAGGTCATCAAGCGGGGCGTGCTGGCGATTGCCGCGGTGGCGGCGGTGGGTGCCCTTGGCGCGTGCTCGACCGGTCAGCCGGGCAACGCGGCGGCGGCGCCGCAGGGTTCCGGCGGCGTCGGGGGAGGGGTCGGGATCGGCGCGGCCCCGAACGGCGGGACCTACCAGAACGCGGACGTCAACCGTCCCGCGGAGCCCCGGCAGGCCGGGGAAGCCGGCGGCAGGGGCGTCACCACCGGCAGCGAGACGAACTGCGCGAACCTCAAGGTGACGTGGCAGAACCCGAGCCCGGTCAACGACGGCGGCACACAGTGGAAGCTCCCGCTCAAGCTGACCAACCAGACCAGCGTGTCCTGCGTCGTGCGCGGCTTCCCCGGCGTCCGCCTCACCGGCGAGGACGGCACCTCCTGGGACCTGGTCCGCACGAACGACCCCATCACCCCGGTGCGGCTCGGCGCCGGTGAGGACGCCTTCGCCGACCTCACCTACTCCACCGCCGTCGGCCTCGGCGACGGTTCCGGCAAGGGAGCGGGCGACGGCTCCGGCTGGCACGTCGCCACCATGTCGGTGACCCCGCCCAACGGCACCAACACCCAGACCATGCCCTGGGTGGACAGCCTCGACCTGGTCAAGCAGGACGGCGCCACCCACCCCGGCACCTACATCGGCGCGGTCCGCGCCGGCAAATGAAAGACCGGAGCGTAGTGAAGTAGAAAGCGAAAATGCCGTGGGAATTTCGGTCCCACGGCATTTTCGCTGTTCCGGATACGACGCCTCGATATTCGTTTCCGGCCCGGCTGTTCACGTCAACTCGGCCGCGGCCGCCTCCAGCTCGTCGATGCTGCCGGACATGATCGTGCGGACGTGGTCGGTGACGTGCTGGATCGGCCAGTCCCACCAGGCCAGCGCGAGAAGGCGGTCGACATCCGCGTCGGAGTAGCGGCGGCGGATGAGCTTGGCCGGGTTGCCGCCGACGATCCCGTAGTCGGGGACGTCGTCGACCACGACGGCACCGGAGGCGATGATCGCCCCGTTGCCGATGCGGACGCCCGGCATCACCAGGGACCGGTAGCCCAGCCAGACGTCGTTGCCGACCACGGTGTCGCCCCGGCCGGGGAGTCCGGTGATGAGGTCGAAGTGCTCGGCCCAGGAACCGCCCATGATCGGGAAGGGGAACGTCGACGGGCCGTCCATGCGGTGGTTGGCACCGTTCATGACGAACCGCGTGCCCTCGCCCAGTGCGCAGAACTTGCCGATGACCAGCCTCTCCGGCCCATAGTGGTAGAGCACGTTGCGGGTCTCGAATGCGGTGGGGTCCTCCGGGTCGTCGTAGTAGGAGAACTCCCCGACCTCGATCAGCGGCGAGGTGACCAGCGGCTTCAGCAGCACCACGCGCTCCTGCCCTGGCATGGGATGCACGACGGTCGGGTCGGCGGGGACGTTCATGTCGTGCATTCCTCATCGATCGCGGGGACGCTTCCTCCGGAAGAGGCTATGCCCGGCAGTCAGCCGCGCGCCGCGGTGGCCGCCAGGGTGACGTACGGCATCGTGAACCCGCCGCCCATCGCGTCGATCGCGGCACCGACCTCGGCCAGCACCTCCGCCCGCGGCGCCGGTTCGAGCCGGGTGAGTCCGCCGGTGGTGGGCATCAGGTCCAGCCACTCGTCGCGGGTGTAGTGCCGTTCCCAGTCGAAGCGCCACTGCTCGGGCTCGCCGAACCCGCCCGCCTGGCGGATCCCGTCGGCCGCGGTGGCGAACATCGCCTGGTAGACCTCCAGCCCGGTCCGGGACGGGCCGCCACCGCTCGGCGGGACCAGCATCGAGCCGGGCGCGACCCGGCGGCAGGCCGCGTTGTAGGCCGCCGTCACCTCGGACGGCGGGTCGTACACGTGCCCGAACACCGCCAGCCTGCCGCCGGTGCGCAGCACCCGCGCCGCCTTGGCCGCGCCCGCGACCGGGTCCACCCAGTGCCAGGCCTGTCCGGAGACGACCGCGTCGAACACCCGGCCCACCGGGTCCCAGTCCTCGAACTTCGCCACCTCGACCTCGGTGCCGCCGCGGCGGGCGAACTCCGCCATCCGCGTGTCGGGGTCGACGCCGAGCACCGCGCAGCCCGCGGCGGCGAACTGCCGCGCCTCGATTCCGGTGCCGCAGCCGACGTCCAGTACCGCGCGCCCGGGGCTGGCAGCGAGGATCCGTGCCACCAGTGCGTCGGGATAAGGGGGCCGGGCCCGGTCGTAGCGTTCGGCGTCCACACCGAACGACTCCGCGATCTGCCGGGCCTTGTGGGGTTCGTTTCCGGCGGGGCCGGTCTGTTCCCGGGGTAATGTGGGCATGTGCCCACCCTAGTGGGCACATGCCCACTCACCACCACGGTTCGCCGTGGGCGAAAGGAGCGACCCGCAGGTGCCGACCGGGATCCACCTTCGTGACGCGCGCAAACAGCTGTTCGACGCCGCCGAGCGCATCCTGGTCCGCGACGGGCCGAACGCGCTGACCAGCCGCGCGGTCACCACGGAGGCAGACTGCGCCAAGGGTGTCCTGCACCGGCATTTCACCGACTTCGACGGCTTCCTCGCCGAACTCGTCCTCGACCGCATCGCGCGGCTCGAAACGCAGGCCGCCGAGCTCCGCGAAGCCGTCGGGACCCGGACCGTCGCGGACAATCTCACCGAGGCGCTGACCTCGCTGTTCTCCTCGGTCGCCGTGGCGATCATCAGCCTCATCACCTTCCGGGACGAGCTGCGTGCCCGGCTGCGCCGCGACCGGCCGGCCGGGGTGCCGTTGCTGACCGAGGCCGCGGCGATGCTCGCCGGCTACCTCGCCGCCGAGCGCGAGCGGGGCCGCGTCGCGGCGGACGCCGACGTCGACCTGCTCGCGCCCATGCTGCTCGGGTCCAGCCACCTGCTGTTCGCCGACCGGACCGGCGTCCCGCCGACCACCGAAGCCGTGCACAAGATGGTGACCTCGGCCCTCGCCGGTGTCGTGCGCGAACCACGGAGCTGACCTAGCGCGCGAGCCCGTCCGCGCGGGCGTGGAGGTAGCGCTGTTCGGGGAGGCTGGTCGTCAGCCGCGCGGCCGACCGGTACTCCTGTTCGGCGGCGTCCCGTTCGCCCGCCTGTTCCAGCAGGTGCGCCCGGACCGCGTGGAGCCGGTGGTGCCGCGCCGTCCGGTCGTCGGCGGCCAGGGGGTCGAGCAGCGCGAGCCCGGCCCGCGGACCGTGCACCATGGCGACCGCGACGGCGTGGTTCAGGGTGACCATCGGGCTGGGGTCCAGCCGTTCGAGCAGCTGGTAGAGCCCGACGATCTGGGTCCAGTCGGTGTCCTCGGCACGCGCCGCCTCCGCGTGCACGGCGGCGATGGCCGCCTGAACCTGGTACGGGCCGATCCTCGCGGTGGCCAGGGTGCGTGTGATCAGCGCGATGCCCTCGTCGAGCGATTCCCGGTGCCACCGGCCACGATCCTGGTCGACGAGCGGGACGAGGTCGCCCTCCGGCCCGGTGCGGGCCGGCCGGCGCGCGTCGGTGAGCAGCATCAGCGCGAGCAGTCCGGCCACCTCGCCGTCCCCCGGCAGCAGCGCGTGCACGGTCCGGGTGAGGCGGATCGCCTCCGCCGTCAGCTCGGCGCGGTGGAGTTCGGGGCCGGAGGACGCGGTGTAGCCCTCGTTGAAGATCAGGTACAGCACGTGCAGGACGCTGCGCAGCCGTTCCGCGCGGTCGGCCTCCGGTGGCGGCTCGAACCGCGCGCCCGCCGCCTTGACGCGTTGTTTGGCGCGGGTGACGCGCTGGGCCATGGTCTTTTCGGGGACCAGGAACGCGTGCGCGATCTCCGCGGTGGTCAGACCGCCGACCGCGCGCAGGGTGAGCACGATCTGCGACGACGGGGTCAGGCCGGGATGGCAGCAGAGCAGGAGCAGCGTCAGTGTGTCGTCCTCGCCGGACGTCCCCGCGTCGGCGGCGGGCGCGACCAGCGCGTCCGCCGGGATCCCCGCGGCGATCCGATCCTCCCGCCGCCTGCTCGCGAGCTCGCTCCGGAGCAGGTCCGTCATCCGGCGGGACGCGACGGTGACCAGCCAGTTGAGCGGACTGTCGGGGACACCGTCGCGTGGCCACTGCGTCGCGGCGGCGAGCAGGGCCTCCTGCACCGCGTCCTCGGCGGTCTCGAAGTTCCGGTACCGCCGCAGGAGCGCGGCGAGGACCCGCGGCGCCGACCGGCGCAGCAGGTCCTCGACCCGTCCGTCCATCACATTTCCTGGCCCGAGGTGCCCATGATCGGGCGGACCTCCACCGCGGCGAACCGCGCGTCCGGGAAACGGCCCGCGATCTCGGTGGCCCGTTCCACGCTCTCGCAGTCGACGACGAAGTACCCCGCGAGATGTTCCTTGGACTCGAGATAGGGGCCGTCCGTGGCCGCCGGGACACCGTCGCGCACCCGGACCGTCCTGACCTGCGCCGGATCGGCCAGCGCCTCCCCGCCGACGAGTTCCCCGGATTCGGTGATCTCCCGCAGCAGCTCGCCGAACTCGCGGCCCATCTCCTCCCGCGCTTCGCCGGACATCGCCAGTGCTTCCGGCGTCCGGAGAAAAATGGGATGCCCCCAGCTCTTCGGGTTGCTGTAGATCATGATCAGGTACTTCACCGTGTCTCCTCCCGGTGCGCGACACCGTCGAGCATCGCCGCGAGCGACCTCGTCATGTTCCCCTTCAGCTCCGCCAGCCGCCTGTTCACCACGGTGGGATCCCGCTCCGCCAGCACCCGGATCATCGTCTCGCCGGGCCCGTGTTCGAAACTGTGCCGGAGCAGCGTCCGGTCCGCATCGACGGCGGTGAACGTGTACCGCCAGATCGACGCGGGTTCCTTGGCGTCGTAGGTCTCGTCCATGGCGACCCAGGCGAAGGTTTCGCCCAACGACAGCTCGGTGACCTCGCAGATCACCGAAGCCACGAAGCCGTCCGCGTACCGGTTGCGGCCGACGAAGCGGTCGCCCGGCCGAGGCGGATGTCCCGCCCCGTAGAGCCACTCGGTGTGCTCGCACTCCGGGCTCCACTCGCCGTACCTCGGCACGTCGGTGACCAGCTCCCACAGCCGTTCCTTCGGCAGCTCGACCAGTAGCGCGACCTCGGTGCGCGCGCCGGTCACGGTGTCCGTCATGGCGTCCGCCCCTTCAGTTCGCCAAGGCGGCAACGCCGACGAGGTTGCCCGCGGGATCGGTGAAGTGCCCGACCACCAACGTCCCGCCAGGGGCCCGCGCGGGACCGAGCACCCGCTTCCCGCCGAGGCTTTCGGCCTTCCGCAGCGCGACCTCGACATCCTCGACGGCCACGTAGACCAGCACTTTGCTCTCGAAACCCTCCCCGCCCGCGACACCGCCGGGAATGCCGACACCGGTGCCGTCGTGCTCCACGAACCCGTACTCACCCGGTTCGGACACGCCCTCGGCGGCCTGACCGCTCGTATCGAACTCCCAGTCGAACAGGGCTCCGTAGTAGTTCCTGAGCTTTCCGGGGTCACTCCCGATGATCTCGAAGTGCACCACTGGCTGTCCCATCACGATCCTCCTCGACGCGCCCCCGGTGGGCGCTTCGCAGCGGAGGTCGGAGCGGGCGGGCGCGGCACGACATCCTCCGGCGGAAATTTCCGGCGGTTTTCGCCGCTCCTGCCCGCCCCGGGAATATCGCCAACGGCCGCGACGTCGTCTACTCTGGTAGTTGAACTTTCAAATACTGGAGGTCGCGATGACCACACCGGTGCTGTACCTGAGCCACGGCGCGCCGCCGCTCGCGGACGACGCCACCTGGACCAGCCAGCTGGCGAACTGGTCGGCCGGGCTGGCGCGGCCACGGGCGATCCTGGTCGTGTCCGCGCACTGGGAGGAGGCCCCGCTGACCATCGGCGCCACCACGACGGTGCCGCTCGTCTACGACTTCTGGGGCTTCCCCGAGCGCTACTACCAGGTGAAGTACGCCGCGCCGGGCGCACCGGACCTCGCCGGGAAGGTCCGCAAGCTGCTGCGCTCGGACCGGACCCCGGTGCACGAGGCGCCCGATCGCGGGCTCGACCACGGCGCCTACGTGCCGCTGGTGGAGATGTTCCCGGACGCGGACATTCCGGTCCTGCAGATCTCGATGCCGTCGCTGGATCCCCAGGAGCTGTTCGACCTCGGCCGCAGGCTCGCGCCGCTGCGTGACGAGGGCGTGCTGATCATCGGCAGCGGGTTCTTCACGCACAACCTGAGCGCGATGGGCCAGACCGCGGGCAGCGACGGCACCCCGCCCGCGTGGTCGAGCGATTTCGACCACTGGGGTGCCGAGGTGCTGCGCGACGGCGACGTCGACGCGCTGCTGGACTTCCAGCACAAGGCCCCGGCCGCCGCGCTCGCGCACCCGAGGATCGAGCACTTCGCGCCACTGTTCGTGTCCCTCGGCGCGAGCACCGGCGAGGACACCGGCCGGACCGTCATCGACGGTTTCTGGCACGGCCTCGCGAAGCGGTCACTGCAGTTCGACTGACCCGCGCCGGGGTGGGAGCAAGGGACCTTTGCTGTCGCCGCGCGAGGCGGAGACGACGAAGCGGGCCCAGGAGCTGGATGCTCCTGGGCCCGCCTCTGTCAGGGGATCAGTCCGAGATCAGACTCAGCCCTGGGTGCGGAACTTGCCGGTCAGCTTCGCGACCAGGTCGCGGAACATCGACAGCGGCGAGGAGTCGGCCTCGGCCAGCGCCGGGGTCTGCACCTTCGGGGTGGCGTGGACGGCGTCCAGGCCCGGCACCTTGGCGGTCTTCAGCTCCGGCATGCCCGGCAGGCCCTGCGTGGTGGGCAGGCCCGGCACCTCGTCGGCACGCTGGGCCGGGGTCGGCAGCTTGGCCGGGGTCGGCAGCTTCGCCGCGCCACCGCCCACGTTGCCCAGCTTGCCGCCGAGGCCACCCAGGTTGGTCAGCTGGTGCTGCACCGAGGAGAGTCCGGGGAGCTGAACCGGAGCGGCGGGCACCGGCGAGTCCGCGCGCTCGGCGGCGGGCATCGTGGTGGCCGCGCCCGGCAGGCCCGGAAGCCCGGTGGCGGGCAGGCCGGTGGTCGGCAGCCCGGTGGGCAGGCCGGTCGGCATCGCGGGCAGGGTGGTGGCGCCCAGCTCGGAACCGTTCGGCAGGTCGAGCGGCAGCGAGGAGTCCTCGCCGTTGATCGACGTGACGTCCTTGGTGTCCGAGTCCGCGTTCGCCAGGACCGGCGCCTCGAGGTCGTCGGCCGGGACGACCAGGATCAGCGGGTGGTGCAGGTTGACGCCCGAGAGCGAGCCCGAGTCACCGTCGGTGACGGCGTCGCCGCCGACCTGGCCGATGGTCTGGTTGTCGGCCTGGGACTTCGACACGGAACCGACCGCGGCCACGGAGTCACCGAAGGCCTTCGGGTCCGCGGCGGCCGGGATGTCCAGGATGTCGCCGGACAGCGAGCCCTCGACGCCCGAGGTGGACAGGTCCCCACCGGAGGTGCTGTTGGTGGTGTCGGTGCCGGTGCCGTGGGCGATGCCGCCCGCGCCGGAGACCGCGTCGTTGGCGGCCGGGACGATCGGCAGCGCCTCGGCGCCGATGATGTTCCCGGCGATCGCGCCGCCGTCACCGTTGGTCGCCGAGTCGCCACCGGCGATCGAGTTGACGTCGTTCGTGCTGACGCCACGGCCGATGCCCGCGGCACCGACGCCGTGCCCGGCGACCGGCACGGACCCGCCGATGGGGCCCTGCACGATGTTGCCGGCGACCGCGCCGTCCTTGCCGTCGGCGGTGGCCTTGCCACCGGCCTCGGAGTCGGTCAGGTTGTCGCTGGCGCCGGTGCCGATGCCCGCGAGGGCACCACCGATGCCGTGCACCTGCGTGGGCTCCGAAACCGGCACGTGGACCAGGTTGCCCGCGCCGGCGCCCTTGTCCCCGGTCGCGTGGACGTCGCCACCCGCGTTGGAGGTGGTGTCCCCGCTGGCCTTGCCGTGGCCCTGGCCGATGAAGGTGCCGCCGATGCCGAACGCCTGCGTCGGCAGGGAAACCGGCGTGGTGGCGAGGTTCGAGCTGAGGAAACCGTTGTCGTCGTTGGTGTTCCCGCCGCCGCCACCGGAGACGGTCTTGGTCTCCTGCGCCGAGCCGGAGCCCTGGCCGATGAACGAGCCACCGGTGCCGAGCACCTCGACCGGAGCCGCCGCCGGGACCTGGACGATGTTGCCCGAGCCGGAGGAGTCGTTGCCGGTGGTGCCGTCGTACGCGCCCGCCGTGACGTTCTTGGTCTCGGTGGACGAGGCGGTGCCCTGGCCGATGAACGAGCCGCCGACGCCGTAGACCTCGGGGGCCAGCGCGGCCTGGGTGTTGGCCACGTTGCCGGTCAGCGTCGAGTTGTCGGCGGTGGTGTGGCTGCCGTTGCCGGCGTTCGCGGTGACGTCGTTGACGCACCCGGCGGCGTTGGCGTTACCGATGTGCGAGCCACCGATGCAGGTGACCTCGACCGGCGCGGCCAGCGCCGGGTCGACGACGTTCGCCGAACCCGCGGCACCGTCGCCGGTGCTCTGCACGAAGCCGCCGGCGTCGACGTTGCTGCCGGTGGTGTTGCCGCTGGCCTGGCGCTCCAGGCTCGCCGGGTTGCCGGTGGCCGCGTTGCCGATCCAGGCCGCCGCCACGTTGCTGACGTTCGCGACGTCCGCGGTCTGCGGGGCGAGCACGGTGCCGTCCGCGAAGGAGCGGTCGCCGCTCGTCTGGACGTAGGCGGGGGTGTCCTTGAACCCGGGGGTCTTGTCCCCGGCCTTGGCGTCGGCGGTGGAGTTCGAGTCCGCGTGAGCGTTGGAGCCCCACGCGCTCGCCGCGTTGCCGTTGAACTTCACCGGCAGGGCGATCGGCACCGCGCCGACGTTGCCGCTGACCGAGCCGTCGTCGCCCTCGGTGATGATCCAGCCGCCGGAGGTGGCGGCGGTGTCGGCGTCGTACTGGCTGTGCGCGTTGCCGAGGATCCAGGACGCGGCGTTCCCGGTCACCTGGACCGGGGTCGCGAACTGCGGCGCGACCACGTTGCCGGACCCGCTGGCGTCGTTGCCGTTGGTGGTGGTGTTACCGGTCTCGGTCGCGCTCTGGCTGGCCGAGCCACCCTCCACGCGGCCGCTGCCGCCCGCGAGCCCGACGGCGTTCCCGGCGAGCTGGACCGGAGCGGCCCAGTCGAGGTTGACGACGTTCCCGGCGAGCCCGGAGCCCTCGCCGGTGGTGTTGACGTCCTGGTTGTGGGTCCAGGTCTGCTGGTGGTTGCCACCCTCGACCTTCGCGTCGCCGAGGACCGCGACCGCGTTGTCCACGACCTGGATCGGGACGACGACGTCGCCCACGACCTTGTTGCCCTTGAGGTTGTGGCCGCTCGGGGTGAAGGCACCCGCGCCGTCCGCCTTGGTGGCACCGCCGAGGGTGCTCTGGCTGATGGGGCTGGCCTGGTCGAGCTGCTTGGCGGCCTCGTTCGCGGCCTTGGTGACCGGCTTGGTGCTCAGCTCGGTCTGCCCGGCGGGAAGGTCGGCCTGCCCGAACGGCGTGCCGACGGCGTTGCCGGCTTCCTGGATCGGGACGGTGACGTTCAGGTCGAGCGGCGAGGCAGGGGTGTCCGGGCTGACGGGGTTCTCGTCAGCCGAGGCGATGCCGGTACCCAGCATCAACAACCCACCCGTGACCAACGCGGTCTGGAGTCCGCGCTTTGCCCAGGTCTGCATGGGGTATTTCTCCTTATTTTCGGGGTCCCTTGCGGGCTTGTGGGGTGCGGCTCATCGCGAGAAGAAGACGCACCGATATAGGGGGAAAGACAGTGCGGGCGCGCTCGGGCGGCCGCGGCGTGTGCGGGGACTACCAGGAGCGGACGCGGCACCGGCACAACAGAAGGTGGCGGCGAAGGGCGCGTCGGCTGCCCCGCGGTGAAAGTGGATCAGTCAGGAGTGACGCCGGGCTGGTGGCCCGGGGAGAGCGGCGTGTGCCGCAGGCCGGAGCGGGTGGCACCCGCGACGGCGTTGTCGACGGCGGCGGCGACCCAAGCGGGAACGCCGAAGGTCATGCCGTCGAGGTGACCACCGGGGGCAGTACCGCCACCGGGGGCTGTGGGGATGGACGGCGGCGCGAGCGGGAGCTGCACCGGCGTGAGCGGAGCCGACGGCAGATCGCGGTGCCCGTCACGGGAGGACCGCTCGGTGCCGGAACCGTCGAGATCGGAAACGTGCCGCTGGACATCCTGCGCCGCATACGCGGCCTGGAGTGCGGCGGGAAGCTGGACCGTGGCGGGCTCGACCGGACCGGAGACCTGGCCGGGAGCGCCGCCGACGGCGGGGAGCGTGCTCGGCACCGCCGGGAGGACCGGGAGCTCGGGCAGCTGGGGGGTCAGTTCGTGGTGCGCGTTCGGGTCGAGCAGTCCCCAGACCTTGCGGCCGAAGTCGGCCTGCTCGGGCGCCGGGGCGAGGGTGTCGCCGAGGACCTGGCGGGTGTCCTCCGGCTTGCGGGCGATGTGCTCGAACGCGCCGAGCGTGCGCTCCGCCGGGTGCACCACCGCGTCGTCCGCGAGGTCGGACACGGCGCCGGTGACGCGGTCGGAGACCTTCTGCTCGACGGCGCGGTGCGTGCCGTGCTGACGCAGCGAGCCGGTGACCTCGTCACGGGCGGCGTCCACGGTGCACGCGGTGTGCGTGCGGCCCGGCGCGGACCAAGTGGTGGCGTCCTGCTGGCAGGAGAAGTCACTGACGGCACCGCTCGCGGCACCCGCGACGTCGCCGACGAACCGGGACGCGCCGCCGGTGGCGTCGCCGAGCCCGGCGGTGGTGGCGTCGGTGACCGGGGTGACGTCGGCGGTACCGGTGTGCCCGGTGTCGGTCGCGGAGGCGGCGGCGCTGGAGACGAGCCACGCGGCGGCGGTGCCCGCGACGGCGCCACCGACGACGAAGAGCGCACGCGACGCGAGCCGGCCGAAGCGCTTCGCGCCCCGCCTCTCGTTCGCCGCTGCCTTCGCCACGCGTGCTTCTCCTCGTCTGCCTTTGCCGATTTCGGATCTGAGTGACCGCTTCGGGGCGGAATTCGAAATCCGCTCGCCGTTGCGGACCTGAGACAATCAGGCCGCACGGGCGGCACGCATCCTTGACACGGCTTGATGCCACCATCGTGTGATGAGCACAGCGTGTACCCGGCTATGACTTTCCGTGATCGATCCTGGCTGCGGGCGGTTACCGCACAGTCGGGTGAGGCCACTGTCGGCGGCGAGGTGTCGGCTGCGTCACTTCGGGCGAAACGGGCGACGGCACGACCGCGAACGGGGCCAAATCAGCGGCGGGGATCCGTCCGCCCGATACGGTGGGCCGGTGAGCAAGCCTCAGCGCGCGCGGCGCGAAGAACCGTTCCTGTCGGAGGGCGAGGACATCGTCGGCCTCGTCCCCAGGGGACTCCGGGTGAGCGCCGCGCTGGCCTGGCGGTTCATCGTCGTGGCCGCGGCGCTCTACGCCGTCGTCTGGCTGATCGGTTACCTCGGCGTGGTGATCGTCCCGCTGTCGATCGCGCTCCTGCTCGCGGCGCTGCTCGGCCCGGCGGTCTCCCGGCTGGTCAGGTGGCGCGTCCCGCGCGGGCTGGCCACCGGAATCATGATCATCGCCGCGCTCGCGGTACTGGGCGGGCTGCTGACGTTCGTCATCACGCAGATCTCCGACGGCATGCCGCAGTTGCAGCGGCAGCTCACCGAGAGCCTGAACCAGATCAAGGACTGGCTCATCAACGGGCCGCCGCACCTGAAGCAGGAGCAGATCCAGCAGTTCATCAACCAGGCCATCGACCTGGTGCAGAAGAACCAGCTGTCGATCACCACCACGGCGCTGACCACGGCGGGCACGGTCGGCGAGATCCTCACCGGATTCGTGCTGACGCTGTTCATCCTGATCTTCTTCCTCACCGGCGGCGAGGGGATCTGGACGTTCCTGACCCGCGGCGTCCCCACGCAGGTGCGGCGCCGGTTCGACGTCGCCGGTCGGCGCGGGTTCGCCTCACTGGTCAGTTACGTGCGGGCGACCGCGGCGGTCGCCGTCGTGGACGCGGTGGGCATCGGCATCGGGCTGGCGATCGTGGGGGTGCCGCTCGTCGTACCGCTGGCGACGCTGGTGTTCCTCGGCGCGTTCATCCCGATCATCGGCGCGGTCATCACCGGCGGGGTCGCGGTACTGGTCGCGCTGGTGACCAACGGGTTCGTCGGCGCGCTCATCGTGCTGGCGATCGTGGTCGGCGTGATGCAGCTGGAGAGCCACATCCTGCAGCCGCTGCTGCTCGGGCGCGCGGTGAAGCTGCACCCGCTGGCCGTGGTCCTCGCGATCACCGCGGGTCTGGTCGTGGCCGGCATCGCCGGCGCGCTGCTCGCGGTACCGCTGCTGGCCGTGATGAACTCCGGCATCCGGTCGTTCCTGCACGACGGGGACACGGATCCGGGCACCGTCGACGTGCTGAAGACCGCGGCGGCGAAGCCGGGCGGCGGTACCTCGGCGGAGAGGGCGGACGCCGCGGACGAGAAACCGGATCCGGGGAAAACCGAGTCGTGACGCCCCCGGCCACCCGCGACCCGGCGACCCCGCTGTGGCGCGCGGTGATCGTGCTGCGGGTGGTGACGTTGCTGTTCGCCGTCGGCGCGGCGCTCGTGCACCGGGCCGAGTACCAGCGGGCATGGCTGGCGTGGACGGTGCTCGGCGTGATGGCGGCGTGGACGCTGGTGACGAGCACGAGCTACGCCCGCGAGGCCGGGCGCCGGAGCGGGCTCGTCATCGCGGACGTGCTGTTGACCTGCGCGTTGATGCTGACCTCGCCGTTGGTGCTGTCGGACGCCCAGTACGCGCGGACGGCTCCGCTCATCACGACGGTGTGGGTGGCGGTCGCGCCGCTCACCGCGGGCGCGCGGTTCGGCGCGTCCGGCGGGGTGCTGGCCGGGCTGGCCGTCGCCGTCGGCACCGGGTTCGCGCGGATGCGGTTCGACCTCGACGTCGTCCGCGACGGTGTGCTGCTGTGCGCGAGCGCGCTGCTGGTGGGGATGGCCGCGACGACGGCGCGTCGCTCGGCGGAGGTGCTGGCGAGGGCGTTGCGGACGGAGGCGGCGACCGCCGAGCGGGAGCGGCTGGCCCGCTCGATCCACGACAGCGTGTTGCAGGTGCTGGCCAGGGTTCGCCGCCGCGGCGGCGAACTCGGCGGCGAAGCGGCGGACCTCGCCCGGCTGGCCGGTGAGCAGGAGATCGCGTTGCGCGCGCTGGTGACCACGGAGCCGGTGAAGCCGAGCGGCCGGGGCACCACCGACCTGCGCGCGGCGCTGCAACTGCTGGCGACGCCGTCGGTACAGGTGTCGGCGCCCGCGGGCGAGGTCGAGCTGCCCGCGCACGTCACCGAGGAACTGGTCGCGGTCGCCCGCGAGGCACTGTCCAATGTGGAGAAACACGCGGGGCCGGACGCGCACGCGTGGGTGTTGCTGGAGGATCTGGGCGACGAGGTCGTGGTCAGCGTCCGCGACGACGGCCCCGGCATTCCGGACGGCAGGCTGGAAAGCGCGGCGGCGCAGGGACATCTGGGCGTGCTGGAGTCCATCCGGGGGAGGGCCCGCGATCTCGGCGGGAGCGCGGCGCTGGACACCGCGCCGGGCAGCGGCACGGAATGGGAAGTCAGGGTCCCGACCAGGAGGGGTACACGATGACGGACGAGCCGGGCAAGGTGTCGGTGATGGTGGTCGACGATCACCCGATCTGGCGAGACGGCGTGGCGCGCGATCTGGCCGAGCACGGGTTCGACGTGCGGGCGACGGCCCCGGACGCGCCGGCGGCGTTGCGGATCGCGCGCGCGGTGCGCCCGGACGTCGTGCTGATGGACCTCAACCTCGGGGAAACCTCGGGGGTCGACGCGACCAGGGAGATCACCTCCGTGCTGCCCGGGACGAAGGTGCTGGTGCTGTCCGCGAGCGGTGAGCACAGCGACGTGCTGGAAGCGGTCAAGGCGGGCGCGTCCGGGTACCTGGTCAAGTCGGCCTCCGCGGTGGAACTGGTGGACGCGGTGCGCCGGACCGCCGCGGGTGACCCGGTGTTCACCGCCGGGCTGGCCGGGCTGGTGCTCGGCGAGTACCGGCGGATGGCCGACACCCCGGCGGACGGTTCCGGCGGCGCCGAACCGCCGCGGCTCACCGAGCGCGAGACCGAGGTGCTGCGGCTGGTCGCGAAGGGACTGACGGCGCGGCAGATCGCCGAGAAGCTGGTGCTCTCGCACCGCACGGTCGAGAACCACGTGCAGTCGACGCTGCGGAAGCTCCAGCTGCACAACCGCGTCGAGCTGGCCAGGTACGCCATCGAACACGGGCTGGACGAGCAGTAGCGGTCAGAGCGCCACGACACCCTGGCCGAACTCGGCGGGCGGGCGGGCCCTGCCGAGCCGCCAGGCGGCTTCACCGGGATGCCAGGCGCCGACGACGGCGTCGGCGAGCACCAGATCACCCGCGTCGGTCCAGTCCAACCCGGACTTCTTGAGCCCGCTGGGCGACGCGTAAGGCGTCGCCGGGAGGTGTCGCCAGGTCGCCGTGTCGAGATCGAGCAGCCACAGGTCGCGGGTCTGGGTGCTCGATCCCCGCCACGCCGGGTCCACGAACTCGACGGCGACCAGGCGCCCGTCGCGGCTGGGCAGCGCGTTCGACGAGCCGTTGGGCACCGGCCGGGCGAGCTGCCGCCGCGACCGGTCGCGCAGGTCGAGCACGGTGAAGTCGATCAGCCCGCCGAGGAGCAGCCGATCACCCGCGATCGCCATGATGCGCGGGAACTGCTGGAGCGTCCGGCCGGTTTGCGGATCGATCAGCACGTCCTCGCTCTGCGCACCGTCCCCGTTGACCCTGATCAGCAGACCCTGGGCGGTCTCCTGGCGGACGACCGTGTGACAGCTGGCCGTCGTTCCCGGCCCGAACGGTTTCCCGGACAGTGCGACGTGCTGGAGGCGGCAGGTGTCCTGGCCGTCCTCGCGGATCAGCCACAGGCTGTCGCGATCGGCGCCGGGTGCCGCGCTGCGTGTCGTGCCCAGCGAACGCGGCCTGCCAAGGAGATCGGGGTAGACGTGCACGTCGGACGGCTCGCACCTGGCCGAGCACAGTGGCGCGTCCAGCAGGACCAGGGTGGCGCCGACCCGCAGCAGTGAGGTCCGCCGCTGACCGCCCGGCACGCCCTTCAGCGGAGCGAGTTCGCCGGTGTCGGCGTCGAACACGGCGGGCGGGGACGTCGGCAGCGCGAGCCGGACCCCGATCCCGCCCGTCGCCGCCAGACCGGCGAGCCCGGTCGGGGGTGTGGCGGACGCTTCCGGCGCGGGTGACGCCGACTCGGCGGTGCACCCGGCCAGCACGAGACTCGCCGCGAGAACCGCGGCGCGGGCGCGGATTACGGGTCCGTTCAGGGTTTTTCCCCGATCTCCCATGTCATTCAGGGTTTTACCATCGTGACCATGGGCGAGGAAGAGGCTGCCGAGACCGTGACCGAGACGAAGCCGTTGGGCCCGCGCGATCTGCGCGTGTCCGACAGCGAGCGGGAGCACGTGGTCGAGGTGCTGCAGAAGGCGATCGGGCGCGGCATGCTCGACCTGGACGAGTTCACCGAGCGGACCGACCGCGCACTCGCCGCCCGGACCCGCGGTGAGCTGAACGCGGTGCTCGCCGATCTGGCCGGCCTTGTCCACCCGGCCGCCGCGCTGGCCTCGGTGCCGAGTCAGTACGCGCCGCCCGCGGCGTCGTACTCGCGATCGGGTCAGCCGGTGGTGTTGCAGTCGAAGTACGGGTCGATCCTGCGCAACGGCCCGTGGCTGGTGCCCGCCGAGCTGGTCGTCCGCAACAAGTACGGGGGCACGAAGCTCGACTTCAGCCAGGCGGACATCCCGCATCCGGTGGTGCAGATCCACCTGGACTCCAAATGGGGTTCGGTGGAGATCATCATCCCGGAGGGCGCGGCGGTGGACATGAACGCCATCGGCGAGGCCAAGTTCGGCTCGCTGGAGGACAAGACCTACACGAACGGCCGACAGGGGAATCCGCTGTTCGTGCTCAGCGGGCGGGTGCACGGTGGTTCGGTGATCGTGCGGCACCCGCGCCGGGGCATCTTCGGCTGAGCCCCGCCTGACGGCCTCGTTCCGCGGCTGCGCCCGGGGGTCGTGCCGAGGGACGCCTTCGGTGCGTCCAGCGCAGCGAGGGACGCCCTTGGTGCATCCAACGCACCCAGGGCGTCCCTCGGACGCGGCGCCGTACTCACGGAACGCGCCCACAAACGAGCGGGTCCGAAGGCGTCCTTCAGCTCGTCCGGGCAAGCGGGAGCAAAGGTCCCTTGCTCCCCTCCGGGATCAGCGGGCGGCGGCTGCCCTGGCCGCGGCCGGGTCGGTGGCGGCCAGCGCGGCGGCGGCGATCGTCTCGCACTCGGCGAGGGTCACCGACGCGAGCGAGGCGCCGACCGCGCGCACGGCGGGCGCGTTCATCGACAGGCTGGTCAGGCCCAGCCCGGCGAGCACGAGCGCCAGGCGCGGGTCGGCCGCGGCCTCACCGCAGACCCCGGCGGGCTTGCCGGTCGCCTTCGCCGCGTCGCCGATGAACCGCAGCAACCGCAGCAGGCCGGGCTGCCAGGGGTCGTTGAGCTTCGCGACCGCGCCCAGCTGCCGGTCGGCGGCGAACGTGTACTGCGCGAGGTCGTTGGTGCCGACCGAGACGAAATCGACCGCGTCGAGGATTTCCCTGGCGGTCAGCGCGGCCGCCGGGATCTCGATCATCACCCCGGCCCGCGCGATCCCCGCCGCGCGCACCCGATCGGCGAACCAGGACGCCTCTTCGGCCGTCGCGACCATCGGCGCCATGACCGACACCTCGGCGCCGGAATCCCGCGCCGCGCTCGCGATGGCTTCGAGCTGCCGGTCGAGCACGTCCGGCCGGTCGAACGCGATCCGCAGGCCCCGCACGCCGAGCGCCGGGTTCGGCTCGGCCTCGGGGGAGAGGAAGGCGAGTGGCTTGTCGGCGCCGGCGTCGAGGGTCCGGACGATGACGGGCTTGCCCCGGAACGGCGCGAGCACCGCGGTGTAGGCCTTCCGCTGCTCCTCGACGGACGGTTCGCTCGGCGCGTCGAGGTAGCAGAACTCGGTACGGAACAGGCCGACGCCCTCGGCACCCGCGTCGGCCGCGGCCTGCGCGTCGGCCGCCGAGCCGACGTTGCCGTAGACCTTGACGCGATGACCGTCGGCGGTCGCGCCGGTGCCGTTCCACTCGACCGGGCCGAGCGCGGTCGCGGTCACGATCGGCGCGGCCGGGTCGGCGGGCGCGACCGTCCCGGCGTCGCCGTCGACGGCCAGCGCCGCGGCGTCGAGTGCCAGCAGCCCACGCACGGCGACCACCGCGGGGATGCCGAGCGCGCGGGCGAGGATGGCGGTGTGGCTGGTCGGACCGCCCTCCTCGGTGACGAGGGCGAGCACCTTCGCCGGGTCGAGGCCCGCGGTGTCGGCGGGCGCGAGGTCGCGCGCCACCAGCACGCTCGGCGAGGTCAGCTCGGGCACGCCCGGCGGGTCGATGCCGAGCAGCTCGGCGACGAGCCGGTCACGGACGTCGCGGATGTCGCGGACGCGCTCGGCCATGTACCCACCGGCCGCGGCCAGCGCCTCGGCGAACTTCTCCGCGGCCTGGTAGACGGCGCGGGAGGCGGGCAGGTTCTGCGTCTTGACCAGCTGTTCGGCCTGGGTGGCGAGCGCCGGGTCAGCCGCCATCGCGGCGGTGGTGATCAGGATCGTCTCCGCTTCACCGCTCGCGCTCTCGGCCTGCTTTTCCAGCCGCGCGGCGACCGCCTGCGCGGCGGGCGCGATCCGCGCGGCCTCGGCGGCCGGATCGGCGGGGGCGGGTGTCGCGGCGGGTTCGCCCAGCGCCTCGGCGACGCGGACGACGGGGCCACTGGCACGCCCGGGGCTGACGGCGACCCCGGTCAGCGGCTGGCCCGCCGACACACTCGACCCCGCCGACGTACTTCCTACCGCGGAGGCGGCATCCGACTCAGACGACATGGTCTAGACCATAGCTCACATAGGCCGCGATATCGCGGAGTGGCATACGCCACTGTTCCGATCGCACCCGGTCGAGTACCGGACGCACCTCCTCGTGCCACCAGGCCTCGGCGAGTTCCTCCCTGCTCCGCACCGGTCTCCCCGCCAGCGAACGCCGGAATCCCCACGCCTCGGCCGCGTCCGCGAGGCGGAACCAGTCGGCGGACTCGTCGAGCCACAGCCCGGCGCGGACGTCGTCGGCGAGCGGGACGCGCTCCAGGAACGCCCGCTCGGCCCGCTTCTGCGGCAGGTGCGCCAGGGTGATGCACCGCTCCAGGAACGCGGTCGTGCAGATCTTCCGCACCCGCGCCCGGATCGTCGCGGCACCGCGAACCCGGGAGATCGACACGCGGTGGTGGCCGTCTTCGACGAAGTACAGCTCGCCGATCCGCACCAGCCGCACCGGCGGGAGGTCGGCCGAGGTCGCGGCCAGTGCCTCCCAGCGCTCCCGCAGCGCGCGGTTGCGGAGCCGGAACTCACGGTCGAAGTCCCCCGTCCTGGCGACGGTGCCCACGACGGCGTCGAGGACGACGTCCCGCTCGCCCTCGTCGGCTTCGCTCTGTCTGCCGAGCGCCGCGAGTGTCTCGTCGAGCGGCATGATCATCAGGTCTTCACGACGTCGCGCGCGCTGGGCGAGGTGACCACGCCACCACGCCGAGCCGAAGGAGTCCACGGCCATACCAGGTTCAACGTCCCCGGCCGCACCGGTCATTCCGCCAGTTCGGCCGCGGTGGGGTAGGAGGGCTGGGCGCCGTGCCGGGTGACGCTGATCGCGGCCACCCCGACCGCCCGCCGCGCCGCGTCGACCAGCCCCGCCCCGGCCGCGAGGGACGCGGCGAGCGCGCCGGCGAAGGCGTCCCCGGCACCGGTGGTGTCCACCGGCTCGACCTTGGGCGAGGACACCTCGGTGACACCGTCGCCCTCGACCACGACCACCCCGGCCGCGCCCAGGGTGACGACCGCGGCGCGCGGGCCGGATTCGAGCAGCCGCCGCGGGTCCGCACCCGGTTCCGTGTCGAGCAGCCAGGCGGCCTCGTGCTCGTTGACCAGCAGGACGTCGAGCGCGGCGAGCGTCGCGGGCGAGACCTCGGCGACCGGCGACAGGTTGAGCAGCACCCGGACGCCCTTCGCCGCGGCGGCCGCCACCACGTACTCGACCGTCGGCACCGGCAGTTCGAGGGACACGACCAGCACCTTGACGCCGTCGAGAACGGTATCGACGTCTTCCGGACGCAGGCTGGAATTCGCGCCGGGGGATACGAGAATCGCGTTCTCACCGTCCGGCGTCACGGTGATGTACGCGATTCCGGTCGGCCGATCGGTGGTCCGGACCAGCTCGGTGGACACTCCGGCGGCGCGCAGCGAATCGAGCAGCAAGGTGCCGTAGGAATCGTCGCCGACCGCGCCGAGCAAGGCGACGTCCGCACCGAGCCTGCCGGCCGCGACCGCCGTGTTCGCCCCCTTGCCACCGGGGAAAACGGCGGTGTCACCACCGAGAACCGTCTCGCCGCCGGCCGGCCTGCGCTCCACCGGAACCACCAGGTCGACGTTCGCGGGCCCCACGATCAGTACGTCGGCACACATGGGCCCAACTCTGCCACGAAGGGCATTCCCGTTGAGCGGCAACCACCGCATACGGGAAGATGAAGGTTTTTGTAACTTATCCGCCGCACGGTGCGACAATCAGTCGTGCAGCGGACAGTGGCTCACTCGATCGGGGGAACTCAAACCCTCAGGCGTCACTTCGATGACCATTCTCCGCTCTCTTGATGCGTTGCCGCCGTGAAGCGGTGACGTTGCCCCGCCCGGCCTGAGAAACCGGACAGGGCATCGGGTCGCCGGTGCCGATCACGTAGCCCCCCGAGTGATCGGCACCGGCGGCGCCCCCGGGTTCCCCCGCCACGGCCGCTGGCGACGTGGCCGCCGCGATTGCCGGCCGGGAACCGGCGCGTTCGGTGATCAGGCCAGGTCTCTTACCACCTAGAATGTCTGGATGAGCCACCCCACCCGACGGGGTCGCGCGCGGGCAGCGACCGAGCAGGACATCCGGCGGACCGCCCGGACGCTGCTGGTCGAACAGGGCCCGGAGGCGGTCACGTTGCGGGCGATCGCCCGCGAGCTCGGCATCACCGCGCCGGCGTTGTACCGGTACTACGAATCACGGGACGACCTCGTCGAGAACCTGCGGCTCGACGTCTGCGCGGACCTCGCCGCGGAGCTGTCCGACGAGATCGCCGAGCTGCCCGACGACGGCACGCTGCAGCTGTTCGCGATCTGCAAGGGCTTCCGGCGCTGGGCGCTGACACACACCAAGGAGTTCACGCTGGTGTTCGCGTCGCCGACGGGCGGGGTCGGCACCGGATCGGCGAGCGCGCTGCGCCGCTTCGGCGAGCCGTTCGGGCGCATCTTCCTCGCCGCCGCCAGCCGGGTGCTGGCCACCCACGACATCATGACCCCGCCCGCCGACGTCATCCCGCCCGAGATCCGCGACGACCTGACCGCCTTCCAGCGTGAACTCCTCGACGTGCTCGCCGAGTCGGGTCTCGATCTACCGGCCGAGAAGCTCGACCTCGGCGTGACGTACCTGATGATCCAGTTCTGGGCCC
The DNA here is from genome assembly GCF_039541975.1 of Amycolatopsis samaneae. Taxonomy (NCBI): domain Bacteria; kingdom Bacillati; phylum Actinomycetota; class Actinomycetes; order Pseudonocardiales; family Pseudonocardiaceae; genus Amycolatopsis; species Amycolatopsis samaneae. The sequence goes on along the minus strand of NZ_BAABHG010000018.1, from coordinate 178,531 downwards.
GGCTCTACGGGCACGTCACGCTCGAGGTCTTCGGCAACTACCCGATCCCGGTGTCGAAGCCGGACGTCCTGTTCGACTCGACACTGGCCGATCTGGCGCGGGAGATCGGGCTTTCTCCAAACTAGGCGGCGTGGCCGCCGTCGACCGAGAGGATCGCGGCTGTGACGTACCCGCTGCCCGGCGCCGCGAGGTACGCCACGGTGTCCGCGACCTCCGCGGCCTCGCCGTACCGGTCGAACACCGTCAGGGAACGCTGGTCGGCGGCGTAGGGGCCGTCGGCCGGGTTCATGTCGGTGTCGGTCGGCCCGGGCTGGACCAGGTTGACCGTGACGCCGCGCGGGCCGAGCTCACGGGCCAGCGCCTTGGTCAGGCCGACCATCGCCGTCTTGCTCAGCGCGTACAGCGCCATGCCGGGACCGGGCACGCGCTCGGCGACACAGCTGCCGATGGTGATCACCCGGCCGCCGTCCCCGAGGTGGCCGGCGGCCGCCTTGGTCGCCGCGAACACGCCGCGGACGTTGACCGCGAGCACCCGGTCCACGTCGTCGATGCCGGTCGCCTCCAGCGGGCCGACGAACCCGACACCCGCGTTGTTGACCAGGATGTCGAGCCTGCCGAACTCGGCGACCGTGGCGTCGACCGCCCTGGTGACCGCGTCCGCGTCTGCGCTGTCGGCCTCGATCGCCAGCGCCCGGCGGCCGAGCGCCTTGATCCGGTCCACGATCTCGGCCGCCTTCTCGCCACTGCTGTGGTAGGTCAGCGCCACGTCGGCGCCCTCCCCGGCGAGCCGCAGCGCGGTGGCCGCCCCGATGCCGCGACTGCCGCCGGTCACCAGCGCCACCTTGCCGTCGAGCGTCATCCCCGTACTCCTTCGATGTGCGGTTTTCCTTACCGCTTCATCGAATCGGGCTACGCCGCGTGGGGCTGGCGCCTTTCCGCCATCGCGTCAGGGCACCAGCGCCACGTCCGAAAACCGCGCTACAGGACGATGTTCACCAGCCGGCCGGGCACCACGATCACCTTGCGCGGGGTCCTGTCCCCGACCAGCGCCGCGATCTTCTCCTCGGCCAGCGCCGCCTTCTGGACGTCCTCGCCCGCCGCGTCGGCCGGGACGGTGATCCGCGACCGGACCTTGCCGTTGACCTGGATCGGGTACTCGACGGTGTTCTCCACCAGGTACTTCTCGTCCACCACCGGGAACGGCCCGTGCACCAGCGAATCCGCGTGGCCCATGCGCTGCCACAGCTCCTCGGCGATGTGCGGGGCCAGCGGCGCCAGCATCAGCACCAGCGGCTCGGCCAGCTCGCGCGGCGTGGCCTCGGCCGCGCCGTAGGTCTTGGTCAGGTGGTTGTTCAGCTCGATCAGCTTCGCGCCCGCGGTGTTGAACCGCATCTCCTGGTAGTCCTCGCGGACCCCGGCGATCGTCCGGTGCAGCTGCGCGCGGTCCTCGTCCGTCGCGGCGTCGGCGGACACCCTGGTCTCCCCGGTGTTCTCGTCGACGACCAGGCGCCACAGCCGCTGCAGGAACCGCTGCGCACCCACGACGTCCTTGGTGGCCCACGGCCGGGACACGTCCAGCGGCCCCATGGCCATCTCGTAGAACCGGAACGTGTCGGCGCCGTAGTTCGCCGCCATCTCGTCGGGCGTGACGACGTTCTTCAGGCTCTTGCCCATCTTGCCGTACTCCTGGGTGACTTCCGCACCCTCGAAGAAGAACTTCCCGTCCTTCTCCTCGACCTTCTCGGCCGGGACGTACACACCGCGCGCGTCGGTGTAGGCGAAGGCCTGCACGTAGCCCTGGTTGAACAGCTTGCGGTACGGCTCCTTGGAGGAGACGTGCCCCAGGTCGAACAGGACCTTGTGCCAGAACCGCGAGTACAGCAGGTGCAGCACCGCGTGCTCGACACCGCCGACGTACAGGTCCGTGCCGCCCGGGTCGTCCACGCCGTGCTCGGCGGGCCGGGGGCCGACCCAGTACGCCTCGTTCTCCGGCGCGACGAACACCTCGGTGTTGGTCGGGTCCAGGTACCGCAGCTGGTACCAGCAGGAACCCGCCCAGTTCGGCATCGTGTTGATGTCGCGGCGGTAGGTCTTCGGGCCCTCGCCCAGATCCAGCTCGACCTCGACCCATTCGGTCGCCCGCGCCAGCGGCGAGGACGGCTGGCTTTCGCGGTCCTCCGGGTCGAAGGTCACCGGGGAGTAGTCCGCGACCTCGGGCAGCTCGATCGGCAGCATCGACTCGGGCAGCGCGTGCACCCCGCCGTCCTCGTCGTAGACCACCGGGAACGGCTCGCCCCAGTAGCGCTGCCGGGAGAACAGCCAGTCGCGCAGCTTGAACTGCACGGTGCCTTCGCCGTGGCCGTGCTCCTCCAGCCACTCGATGGTCGTCTTCTTGGCCTCGTCGACGCCCATGCCGTCCAGGCTGAGCCCGTTTTCCTGGCGAGAGTTGATCGCCGGTCCGTCGCCGGTGAACGCCTTGCCCTCGAAGCCTTCGGCCGGCTGTACGGTGCGGACGATGTCCAGGCCGAACTTCTCCGCGAAGTCCCAGTCGCGGGTGTCCTGGCCGGGCACCGCCATGATCGCGCCGGTGCCGTAGCCCATCAGCACGTAGTCGGCGACGAACACCGGGATTTCCTTGCCGTTGACCGGGTTCACCGCGTAGGAGCCGGTGAAGACGCCGGTCTTCTCCTTGTTCTCCTGACGGTCCAGTTCGGACTTCCGCGACGCCGCCACCCGGTAGGCCGCGATGGCCTCCGCCGGGGTTTTCGCACCGGAGGTCCAGCGCTCGTCGGTGCCCTCGGGCCACGCCTCGGTGGTCAGCTTGTCGACCAGCGGGTGTTCCGGCGCCAGCACCATGTACGTCGCGCCGAACAGCGTGTCCGGGCGGGTGGTGAAGACCTCGATCGCGGACTCACCGGCGGTGAAGGTGACCCTGGCGCCGTGCGAGCGGCCGATCCAGTTGCGTTGCATGGACTTGACCTTCTCCGGCCAGTCCAGCAGTTCCAGGTCGTCGACCAGGCGGTCGGCGTAGGCGGTGATGCGCATCATCCACTGACGCAGGTTGCGCCGGAACACCGGGAAGTTGCCGCGCTCGCTGCGGCCCTCGGCGGTGACCTCCTCGTTGGACAGCACGGTGCCCAGCCCTGGACACCAGTTCACCGGCGCCTCGGAGATGTACACCAGCCGGTGTTCGTCGATGATCTCGCGCTGCTCCGCACGGGTCAGCTCGCACCAGTTACGGCCGTCGGGCGTGCGGCGCTTGTCCTGCGCGTACTCCGTCTCCAGCTCGACGATCGGACGTGCCCTGCCCGCCTTCTCGTCGTACCAGGAGTTGAAGATCTGCAGGAAGATCCACTGCGTCCACTTGTAGTACCCGGGGTCGATCGTGGAGATGCGGCGCCGCTCGTCGTGGCCCAGCCCCAGGCGCCGGATCTGACGCAGGTAGGTCTGGATGTTCTCTTCGGTGGTCTTGCGCGGGTGCTGCCCGGTCTGCACCGCGTACTGCTCGGCGGGCAGGCCGAAGGCGTCGAAGCCCATCGTGTGCAGCACGTTCCGGCCGATCATCCGGTGGAAGCGCGCGAAGACGTCGGTGCTGATGAAGCCCAGCGGGTGCCCGACGTGCAGCCCCGCACCCGAGGGGTACGGGAACATGTCCAGCAGGAACAGCTTGTCCGAGGACACCGTCTGCCCGTCGACCGCGAGCGGGCCGACCGGGTTCGGCGCCTGGTAGGTGCCGTGGTCGGACCAGTACCCCTGCCAGCGCTGTTCGATCTGGCCCGCCAGCTCCGCGTTGTAGCGGTGCTGGGGAGCCGCGTCGGTCCCGCTCTGGTTCATCGCCGCATTCCTCCGTGCCTGTCCACGTAGAGCCACTCCAGAAACAACTCGACCCCCCAGCCCGAGGGCATGAGGGGTCGCCGCGCTGATCGGCCGTTCGGCCTGGTCAGCGCGGCAGGCTAAGGAGCAGCCGAGCCGTGTTCATGATGTCCATCGTAACCGGCTGGTCAAAGCCGTTCCGACGGGACCGCCAGTGCGATGAACTGGGTCACCTGGGTCGCCGAGAAGTTGTCGTCGCTGACGAGCACGAGGCTGCGCTCGCCGCCGGGCAGCCGCGGCCCCCACGTCATCCCCTCGATGTTGTCCACTGTGGACAACTTGAGGTCGGAAAGGTCGGCCAGCAAACGTTTGCGGACCGGCTTGACCTGCTTGTTGTTGTCCGCGAGCGACGCGACGTCGCGCACGTTGGTGGCGCCCTTGGTGTCGATCTCGAAAATACGGACCTTGTTGCCGACGCCGGTGACGAACGAGCGCTCCAGCACCAGGTAGCGGGTCGGATCGGCCTGGTCGACGGCGAGCAGCGACGAGACGCCGGTGGTCGCGAAGCCGTTCGGCGGGTTCGGCGAGGCGAAGACCTTCTCCTGCGGGTACGCGTACTGCGCGAGCACCGGACCGAAGCGGGACTGGACGGTAATGCGGGACAACGCGCCGTGCGTCGTGGTCGCCTCCGGACCGTCCTGCAGCAGCGGGCCCTCGACGGAACTGGCGACCAGCGTGCCGAACGCGGCGAAGGTGAGTCCTTCGAGGACGAGGTTCTGCCGGGGCCCCGCCTTCGGGGTCATCTTCTCGTTGGCGGGAATCGGCAGGTCACGGACGTATTTCCCGTCGCGGCGGGCCTCGCGGATCGACGGATCGATCAACGTCGTGCCGGTCCGCTCGCCCTCCTGCGCCCAGAAGTAGTGCCCCGTCCACGGGTCGACGCGCAGTTCCTCGGGATCGACGGTCTGCTCGTTCTGCGGCGCCTTCGGGTCGTTCTTCGCGAGCGGCGGGTAGGAGGTGCCGTCCGGGCGCAGCAGCGGATGCGTGCCGGTGATGGCGACCTCGCCGACGCCACGCGCGTCGACCGGGAACTTCGCGGTGTAGAAACGGGCCGGGTTGATCGCGGACCGGTCGTCGCAGATCAGTGCGTACTCGCCGGTGCGGGGGTCGTAGTCGATCGAGGAGAGGCCGCCGACGGTCGTTCCCCCGAACGGCAGAGCGTGCGGGACGGTCCGTTCCCCGATCAGCCGAACCGGGCGGTGACCCGGAGTCGCTTCGGCGGCGGGAACCCCCATCAGGGTGAGCGGCAGGGCGGCGGCCATGGCAGTGATCAACACACGACGTGACAAACGCTGGGACATGGCCTGTAGCACAGTCGATCAGGGTATCCGGCAGGTTGCCGGGACGTCACGCTTATCCTCGTGAGGTGATCGCTGCAGCGCTCGTCCCGATTCTGCTGGGTGTCGTCGTCGGCTGGGCCGGCTTCCTCGGCCTCCGCGAACGGCTGACGCGAGAAAGCAGCATGGGCGTGCGCACCCGTGCGTCGATGCGGAGTGAAGAGGCGTTCAAGCTGGCGAACCGGGTGGCCGGACTGCCGATCCTGGTCGGCGGCGCGATCGGCGTGCTCGCCGGTGTCGCGGCGATCGTCATGCCCACCACCGCCGGGCTGCTCGCCGCCGCCGTCGCGGGGGTCATCGGCATGTTCGCGCTGGTCATCGGCGGTGGACTACTCGGCACCCGTGCCGCCGCGACCATCCCCGCACCCGCGCCGGCCGCCCCGGCCGGATGCAGCGGCTGCGCCTGCGGCGCCGGTGGCTGCGGCGTGCTCCAGCGCGCCGAGAACTGACCCGGAGATCAGTTCCGTTGCAGGTCGCCGGGGTGGGTGGCCAGCAGCGCGAGCGGGACACCCTGACGCCGGAGCACCTGACCCCACAGATCCCGGTGCGGCGAGGCCAGGATGTCGCTCGGCAACGCGGGCACGATCACCCAGTCCTCACGCTCGATCTCCCCGGCCAGCTGACCGGAATCCCAGCCCGCGTACCCGGCGAACACCCGCACCCCGCGCACCTTCGGCACCAACGCCTCCGGATCGGTGTCCAGATCGACCAGCGCCACCGGCCCGCGCACCGCGATCACCCCCGGCACACTCGCCGCCGTCTCCCCGGTCCGCAACGCGGCCAGGCACAACGCCGTCTTCTTCTCCACCGGCCCACCCACGAACACCGCCTGCGGCTCGGCGACATGCGTGCCCCAGTTCGGCAGGACATCGTGCACGGCGACGTCACTCGGACGGTTCAGCACCACCCCGAGCGTGCCCTCGTCACGGTGATCGATGACGAACACCACCGTCCGCCGGAAGTTCGGGTCGAGCATCGTGGGGGCGGCGACCAGGAGCGTTCCCGGCTCAACCTCGGCGTCCGCAGGCACTCGCCCATAATCCCACTCCGGCGCACACGAATTCGTCCGGCACCGGGAACAAACGCATCAACTGCCCCGTTGGACACACTGGTCGGCGCACTCCGTGTCCCCCGGGCTCACTGAAGAACCGCCTTTGTGGAATACCGTTCGGCCGGAGCCACACTGCGCATAGCCGCCGAGAGGCGAGATGGGGTGCGTCGGCCTCCTTCCTGTTCGGGGCTGCCGCCCCTTCCCGGGTGATGCCTCCATATGTGTCTACCCGGGGGGCCGAGCCCCCCGGACCCCCACGGTGCGGTCGGTTCCTGAACCAGCGTGGGCGCGTTCGGCTTCGGGCCTGGCGGCCCTGGCCTTCGTGCCGGTGTGGCCTCGGGTTTGTTTGTCCTGACCCAGCGTGGTCCAGTCATTGACCTTGGGCTTGGTGTCCCTTGCCTTCGGGGTGATCTATGTGGTGGCTGGGTTGTGTTCATGGGTGGGTCATGGGGGGCCATTAGGATTCCGGGGTGACGAGCGGCGCTGGGGTGGTTACGGGGGCGGCCGGGCCGCGCGGACTGGTTCGCGATCCCGAGTTCCGCAGGCTGTTGTTCACCCGCTTCGCCGCGCAGTGGGGCGACGGCGTCTTCCGCGCCGGGCTCGCGGGCGCCGTGTTGTTCAACCCCGAACGCGGCGCGAACGCGCTGGCCATCGCCGGTGGATTCGCCGTACTGCTCCTGCCGTACTCGGTGATCGGCCCCTTCGCCGGCGCACTGCTCGACCGCTGGGACCGCCGCCGCGTCCTCATCTTCGCGAACCTCCTGCGCGGCGTCGCCATCCTCGCCGCGGCCCTCGCGGTCGGACTCGGCGCGAGCGGAATCGGGCTGTTCGCCCTCGCCCTCGCCGCGGAGGGCATGAGCCGGTTCATCGGCTCCGGGATGTCCGCCGCCCTGCCCCACCTGGTGCCGCCGGCGGGCGTCGTCACCGCCAACGCCTTCGCCACCACACTCGGCTCCGTGATCGCGGTCATCGGCGGCGGCTGCGCGATCGGGCTGCGCGCGCTGTTCGGCCCCGACAACGCCGGATCGGCATGGACCACCTCGTTCGCGATACTCGGCACCCTCGCCGCCGCCGCGGTCGCCGCCCGGTTCCGGAAAGGCGTGCTCGGCCCCGACACCGTCGACGAGCCGACCAACCCGGTCCTCGCCGTCGCGCGCGGCTTCGCCGACGGTGCCCGCCACGCCTGGCGCGCGCCGAGCGTCACCGCCGGGTTCATCGCCCTGTTCGCGCACCGGGCGTCGTTCGGCGCCTCCCTGCTGGTGACGACGCTGCTGATGCGCAACTACTTCACCAACGACGGCGTCTTCCGCGCCGGCCTGCCCGGCCTCGGCCAGATGGTCGCGCTCGGCGGCGCCGGCCTGTTCCTCGCCGGCCTGCTGACCTCGTGGCTGCTCCGGCGGTTCGGCAGGCTCCGGGTCGTGCCGGGCGCGCTCCTGCTCGCCGCGCTCGCGCAGTCCGCGCTCGGCCTCCCGATGCTGCTGCCGACCGCGTTGCTCGCGTCGTTCCTGATCACCGGCGCCGGACAGGTGCTCAAACTCTGCGTCGACTCCTCGATCCAGCTCGACGTCGCCGACGAGGCCCGCGGCCGGGTGTTCGCGCTCTACGACACGTTGTTCAACCTCACCCAGGTGATCGCCGTGACACTGGCCGCGTTGTTCGTCCCGGACAACGGCTATTCGCCGGGCCTGCTGGTCGCTGCCACGATCTGCTACCTGCTCGGCGGCGCCGGATACCTGCTGGCCACCCGCCGCGCGGCCCGAGCCTGATTCGCTGGCGCAAACCCTTGCCCACCGGTTCACCCATATGGCCGGTACGACCGGACGACGGGCACTAGTGTTGGCCGCGTCCGATCCAGCTCGAACCACCCCGGGGGCACCGTGACCACCGCCGGCGACGACCGTGCCCGCCTCGAAGCGCGCAACGCCGCGATGAAGGACCAGGTCGACACGCTCCTGGAGCAGTTCGAACGGCAGACGGAACAACTGCGGGACGCGCAGGCCGCGGCCGCCGAGACGACCGCGGTGGTGTCCTCCCCGGACGGGCTCGTCCGCGCGACGATCGACTCGACCGGTTCCCTCGCCAAGCTCGAACTCGCGCCGAACTCCTTCGAGCGGACCACCCCGGCGCAGCTGGCGAACACCATCCAGAACCTCGTGCGGCACGGATCATTGCAGGTCAAGCAGAAGGTCGCGGATCTGATGGCGCCGCTGACCGAGGGCCTCCCGGATCTCGCCGACCTCGTGGAGGGCGCGCCCTCGCTGCGGGGCCTCATGCCGCAGATCCCTGACTTCCTCGCCGAGGAGGAACAGCCGCCCCCGCCGCCGCGCCCGGACTCCCTCGAAGACCCCGACGCCGGGTCGATCATGCGCAACGACCAGGCCGCGCCGCCGCCTCCGCCGCCACCACCTGTGCCCGCACCGAAACCGACACCGCGTCGCGTGCGTCCCACCCAGGATGACGAGGACGAGGAACCACCTTCGTCCTGGCTGCGGAGGGAGTGACCGATGCCGGACGGGCGCGGTTTCACCGCCGATCCGGAAGCGGTCAAGTCCGCGGCCGGGGGGCTCGAAGTAGCCGCGGACAACCTTGAGGACGCGGCGAAGGAACTCCAGAGCGCGCTGAGCGCGCAGGGAGAGTGCTGGGGTGACGACGATTCCGGCAAGGAGTTCGCGAAGGACTACGTGCCGGGTGCGCAGGGCGCCGTCGAGGGCTTCGGCAACCTGGTCGAGGGACTGCGCGGGCTCTACCGCAACGTCGACCAGTCGATGAAGGCACTGCAGGGGGCCGACCAGACCGTCGCGGACACCCTGACGAAGGGCAAGGGGCAGTAATCCGTGGGTATGGAGATGCCCGACGCGGTCAAATGGCTGCTGCCCATCGTCGTCGGGGAGAGCTGGCCCGAGGGTGACGAGGACAAGCTCCGCGCACTGCGCGACGCCTGGCACAACGCGTCGAACGCGATCCCGCAGGCCTCCCAGATCGGGACCACCGCGGCCTCCGGCGTCCTCAACGACTGGAGCGGCGACGGCGCGCAGGCGTTCGGCGAGCAGTGGAAGAAGTTCGTCGAGGGCGACGAGGCCTACTTCAAGAACCTGACCGAGGCGTGCAAGGCACTCGGCGACTCGTGTGACCAGACGGCGCTGGACGTCGAGTACACGAAGTACATGATCATCATCTCGCTGATCATCCTCGCCGCGCAGATCGCGGCGATGATCGCGTCGGCGGCGGTGACCTTCGGCGGGTCGACGGCGGGGATCGCGCCCGCCCAGATCGCCACCCGGATGACCGTCCAGATGCTGTTCCGCCAGCTGATGCAGAAGCTCGCGCAGCAGGGGTTCAAGAAGCTCGCGAAGGAACTGCTGGAGAAGTTCCTCAAGCAGGGTCTCAAGAAGATCGGCAAGGAAGTCCTGAAGAACGAGGCGATGAACCTCGGGATGGACGCGGGGATCCAGGGCCTGCAGATGGCCAAGGGCGACCGCAAGGAATGGGACTGGAACAAGACCAAGGACTCGGCGATCAGCGGCGCGGTCGGCGGTGTCGTCGGCGCGGCGAGCGGGTCCATCGGCCGTGGTGCCACCGAAGGGCTTTCGCACAGCGCGGGCGGGCAGGTCGCCGACGCCGCCATGCGCGCGGGCGCGCGGGGCGCGGTCGAGGGCGTCGCGCAGACGGTCGGCCAGGCCGCGGTCACCGGGAAGCTCGGGGAGCTCACGCCCGACCAGCTGCTCCACGGTGCCACCAGCGGCGCCGTCGGTGGCGCCGCGGGCGGCGCGAAGGAGCAGATCGGCCACATCAAGGAGGCCAACGTCCCGCACGCCGAGCCGTCCGGCGGCGGGCACTCGGGCAACTCCGGTGACGACGGCGGCTCGTCGAACCGGACCGGTTCGGAGCCCTCGTCGCGGTCCTCGGAATCGGAACCCTCTTCGCGGACAACGGATTCCGAGCCGTCTTCACGATCGACGGAATCTTCCTCGCGGTCGGAGTCGGAGCCGTCCAGCCGGTCCTCGGAGTCGGAGCCGTCCTCGCGGTCGTCCGAGCCCTCGCAGCATTCGGAAGCCACGCCGTCGGGAGAGCAGAGCCGGGCGCACGAGCAGGCGCCCAGCCACTCCTCGGAGAACAACGGTCCGGCCGAGCAGCAGTCCCACCAGCCCGCTCAGTCCACTCAGGACGGTGGACAGGGTCAGCACCACACGGGCGAACAGCAGCGTGCGCCCGAAACCCAGCACACCGCGGAAACCCAGCACGCCCCGGAAAGCCGCGCGGCCGAGCACACCGAAGCTCCGCGCCAGGCACCGGAAACCCAGCACACCACCGAGACGCCACGCCAGGCCGAGACACCAAGCGCCCCGGCGTCACAGCAGCCGTCGGATCCCGCGCCCGCGCACCAGGGCGGGGACACCCCGGCACACCGGCCGGCCGACACCGGCACGTCGACCAGTTCCGATCACGTCCAGCAGACCGAGCACCCGGCCGCGCCGCAGGAGGCCGCGCGTTCCGCGGCGGCCCAGACCACCGACGGCCCGGCGCAGCAGCAGGCGCCCGCCACGCAGCAGCCGCAGGCGAACCAGCCCGCGGGCGGTTCCGCGCCGCCGATGAGCGGTGGCGGGATGTCCGGCGGCATGGGCGGCGGTGGCGGTGGCTCGCACTCCTCGTCCGGTGGTTCCTCGGGCGGTTCGTCCTCCGGTGGCTACGGCATGGCGCCTCCGCCGAGCGGCGGTTTCCCGCCCGGCGGCCACACCCCCGAACCCGGCAGGCGCCCGCAGGACAACGTCACCGCCGCCGGGTACACCGGTGGCCAGCCGGAGGGCTTCCCCGGCCAGGGGCAGCCGCCGACACCGCCGCAGGCTCCTCCACCGCCCCCGCCAGGAAACTTCGGGCCGCAACCGGGCGGAATGCCGCCCGCCGGAGGAATGCCTCCCGGCGGTGGAATGCCGCCGCAGGGCGCACCGCGGCCGCCCGGACCACCGCCCGGTGGCCCGCGCCCGAACCAGCCACCGCCGATGCCGCCGCGTGGTGGCCCCGGTTTCCCGCCCGGCGACCCGCGCCGGGGACCCGAGCAGTTCGGGGGACGTCCCGGCCAGCCCCAGGGTGGTCCGCCGCGGCCACCGGGCCCGCCCGGCCCTCCCGGACACCCACAGGGCGGCCCGCCCGGCCGTGGCCCCGGTGGTCACCCCGGGCAGCCGCGCCCCGGCGGCCCGATGGGCCCCGGCGGTCCCGGTCCGCATCCGGGTGGCCGTCCGCCGATGCCGCCCCCGCCGGGCCGTCCGCCGATGGGCCCGTCGAACGGCGACCCGCGATTCGGCCCGCACCAGGGACGTCCGCCGGGCATGCCGCCGCAGGGCCCCGGCCCGCGCCCGCCGCAGCCGTTCGTGCCCGAACAGCCGCGCCCGGGTCAGCCGCCGCACGGCCACGCGCCCACGCACCAGCCGCCGGGCACCCCGCAGCCGCCGCGTGCGCCGCACGAGCAGCCGCGTCCGGTCGAACAGCCGCGTCCGATGGACCAGCGGCCGAGCGAACGCGCGCCGGGACAGCCGACGGGTGAGCCGCCGCGGCCGCGGGAGCGCGTGCCCGAACAGCAGCCGAACGGGCAGCAGGCGCCGCGCCAGGAAATGCCGGGCGAACGCGCCCCCGAGCAGCACACGCCGGGACAGCGACCGCAGCACGAAAACGCCCCGGCACCGGAGCACGCGCCACGCGAGCAGCACACCCCCGGCGAGCCGCCGCGCGCGCAGACACCCGAACAGCACCCGCTGGGCGAGCGCACACCGGAACAGCAGCCACCGCACGAAAACGCCCCGGCGCGGGAGCAGACCTCGCACACCCCGGCGGAAGAGCCGCGCGAAACACCGGCACAGCCACGCGACAAGGCTCCGGCGGAAGAGCACGCACCGCGCGAGCAGACACCGGAGGAGCACACCCCGGCACCGGAACCGCGGGATCACACGCCGGAGCACGAATCGCCGGCGCCGCACGACGAACAGCCCGTCGGCGAGGAGCACACCCCCGGTCCGCACGACGAGGGCCACCCGCCGGTCGACGAGAGCTACCTGCACGATCCGGAGTTCCGCAGCCACGATCCGGCGGACCTCGACCGGATCGTGGAGACCCAGCTCGAACAGGGTCACGTCGACGCCAAGACCGGCGAACTGCGGCACGAGCAGGTCCGCCGCGACGCGCTTGCCCTGCGGGACAAGAACTTCCCGCACATGTCCGACGCGGGCGCGATCGCCGTCCACTCGTACACGCGCATCGAGATGGTGCACCCGCTGACGCACGCCCAGCGCGTGGGCGGCGAGGCGCTCGGCGACCTGACCCCGCAGGCGCGGGCGGTGACCTCCGGGCTCAACGAGATGCCCGAGCACGTCGGCACGGTCTCGCGGATGGTGAACTTCAACGGTCACCCTGGCCGGATGGAGGCGTTCCTGGCGAACTACGCCGAGGGCCGCGTCGTCACCGAACCGGCGTTCCTGTCGACCTCGAAGATCGACGCCGAGCACCCGCGCAGCAAGTTCGCCGGCGAAGTCGAGATGCGCATCGAGTCCAAGACCGGGCGCGACGTCTCGAAGCTCGCGGCGCTGGAGCACGAACGCGAAGTCGTCATGAAGCCCGGCTCGCAGCTGCTCGTGCACGGCGTCGAGATGGGCCGAGGGCACCCGAACCACCCCGAGTACACCCACCGCAATCCCGACGGCAGCATCAACAACGAGCCGAAGTGGGTCGTGCACGCGGAGGAGGTCGCCCCCGGCGACCCTCGGCACCTGGGCACCGAGGAAGCACAGCGGCAGATCGAAGACCGCCGCGAGCGCAACGTCGCCGACGAGGAACGCTTCCAGCGCGAGCAGGAGGCCGAGGAGCGGAAGTTCGAGGAAGAGCACCCCGAGCTCTTCAAGAACAACATCAAGGACATCTTCAAGGTGTTCGGCGGCGGGGACGAGGACCTCCCCGGCGGGCACCCCGAGCCGGAACCGCGCCGCGAACCGGCGAAGCACGAGCCCGAGGGCGGCTGGTCGGAGCTGGCGAAGCCGCTGGAGCCGGGCGGCGAGCCGGTGATCCACCACGACTCCGTCGAGACACCCCAGCAGGAAGCCCGCCTGCTACGCGACAACCTCCGCGGCATCGAAGAGGTCAACACCCGGCACTACTACGCGGAAAACGCGCTGGAGAACGGCTACCGGACGAACTCCGCGGAGTCGATGGTCGCCTACGAGCGGCGGATGAACGGCGAGCCAGGCGAGGCCGCGCCGTCGACCGACGGGATGTCGCACCAGCAGAGCCTCGAGCACGTCAGCGAACGGCTCGGCGGCCGGTGGAGCGAGCAAAACGACTTCGGCGGCATCGCGCGTGAGCTGGGCGAACGCCCGGTCGGCGCGCGGACCGCAGTGGCGTTCGAGCACCACGTGCCCGGCGACCCGCACGCCCCGGCGGACTCACCCGCCGCGCATCCCCACGTGGAGAGCCGGATCGTCGCGGCGGTGAAGACCGAGCACGGCGTCGTGTTCGCCGATCCGCGCAGCGGACGGCTCGCCGAACTGCCCCACGACGCGACCGGGATCAAGGCCATGCCGCTCGGTGGGGGCGAGGCGCCCACGCCGCACCACACCACCGAAACGCACGCGGCACCCGAACACCGCGCCACAACCGAAGAGCCCGGACCGTCCACAAAGGACAACACGGCGGAACGACCGGCCCACGAACAGCCGGCTCACGACCGGACGGACGAGCACGGCGAGCCGGAACGCTCGACGGCCGGGGAACCACGGCACGAGCCGGAGCCGCCGTCGTCGGTCATCGCCGAGCGCCTCGGACAGGGCCCGGAAGCCCCGCCGCGCACCGAGGACTACCTGTTCGACCCGGAGCACCGGGCGACCGACGCCGATCACCGCAGCATCCGCGAGGCGGTCGGCACGCCGCGGATCTACGACCAGATCGTGGAAAACGCGCTGAGCCGCCGGGACGCGCACGAGTCGCTGCGGCACCTGTCCGACGAGGGCGCGATCGCGGTGCACGGCTACACCCGCGGCGAGTACGCCTACCACGTCAACGAGGCGAACCGGTCCGGTCCTGGCCACCCCGGTTTCGAGCTGGCGCAACACAATTCGCGCGCGATCGTGGACGGGCTCAACCAGCTGCCCGACCACGTCGGCGAGGTGGTGCGCGGCATCAACGTGCAGGGCGACGCGCGCCTGGCGAAGCTGACCGCGGATCACTACGTGGTGGGCGAGACGACCGTCGAGACGACGTTCACCAGCGCGTCGATCAAGACCGACGAGTTCGCCAGCTCGAAGTTCGGCGACGACGTCGAGCTGCACATCCAGTCCAAGACGGGCAAGGACATCTCCGCGCTGGCGGAGAACCCCGGCGAGCGCGAATCGCTGTCCAAGCCGGGCACCCAGCTCCACGTGCACAGCAAGGAACTGGTGGTCACGCCCGAGGGCAGGCGGAAGTGGGTCATCCACGCCGAGGAGGTCACCCCGGGCGACCCGCGTCACCTCGGGCCGGAGGACGCGCGGCAGAAGATGGCCGAGCGGCGGGAACGGTTCGCGCAGGAGGCCCCGGAGTACGCCCAGCGCAGGCAGTCCGCGCTGATGGACAAGCTCGGCGGCCCGGTCGAGGCACCGGAGACACCCGCGAAGCCCGCCGCCCCGGAGTCCATTTCGGACCGGCTGGACGGGAACGCGCACGAAACCGGGTACGGCGAGGATTCCACGCCGCACAGCGGCGAACAGGGCGGCGAGCCCCAGCCGGACCACGACGGCGCGACCACCCACGAGCCGCCGGACTTCTCGACCATGGCGCGGGCGACGAATCCGCCCTACGAGGCGGCGATCCACGCCGACACCGCGTCGCCGGAGCAGCGGGCCGCCTACGTCCGGGAGCGGCATCCACACCTCGGCGAGGTCAACCCGGGCTTCCACGAGCCGGGCGCGCTGGAGAACGGCTACATGTCGAACTGCACGCGCACGCCCGAGGCGTACTGGGACCGGCTGCACGGCGGCGACGCGGTGGCGGACCCGATCCCGTTCGGCGAGATGGACAGCCGCGGCACCCTCGACCACATCGAGGAACGCTTCGGCCAGAAGTTCGGCGAACGCGCCGACTACGACGCCGTGATCCGCGAAATGCGGGACATGCCGGAGGACCACCACGCGGTGGTCGCGGTGAAGTACGAGGACGCGAACGGCGTGGAACGCGGGCACGTCGCGATGGTCGTGCACACCCGCGACGGGGTGGCGTTCGTCGACCCGCAGTCCGGCGACCTGATGAACCTGCCCCGCCCGCCGAGGGACATCCGGCTGATGCACGTCGGTGTCCCGCACCCCGAGGGCGCCGTGCACCACACCCCGGCCACGGCCTCGCACGAACAGCCGCAGCACACCCAGCCGTCGCACGAGCAGGCGCCGAAGGAGCCGGTGGCGGCCCAGGAACCGGCCACGCCGAAACCGGACCGGCCGGTGGATCCCCGCATCGCCTTCGCGAAGCCGCCGGAAGCACCGGTCGACCCGCGGATCGCCTACGCGCGGGACGGTGCCGGGCACGGCGTCGACGTCCGGCCGTCGCGGATCGGGCCGGACGGGCGCCCGGTGCCCTCGTTCGCCGAGCACGTCCCGGCTGCGCCGGAGCACGTGGCCGGACATCGCGAACACGGCGGTTACGGCATGTCCGAGCGTCCGCACGAGGAGCACGCGGGCAGTCAGGAGCACGCCGACCCGCACGCGCGGGAGGAGGCACAGCGTTATCTCGACCGTCCGGAGGTCGAGGCGGCGCTGCACGACCACGCGTCGGCGGACTACATCCGCGCGCATCTGGCCGAGCACCCGGAGCTGCTGCACATCCTGCAGGACCCCGGCAACGAGTACCTGACGCGTTCGCTGCTGAACAACCCGAAAACGATCGCGAGCCTCATGCAGCATCCCGAGGCGATCCCGATCCTCGGCGAGGCCATTCACCAGGTGCACGAGCGCGGGTACGACGTCATCTCCGACGTCCACGACCACGGCCCGGAACCGGCGCCGCTGACCACGGAACAGCACGAACTCGCCCAGCGAGTGACCGAAACCGTGGTCGACGCCTTGCCGGAGGAGCGGCACCACGCCAGCTTCGAACGACACCGGATGCGGGAGACCGGGTACGACGAGGAATGGGTGGCCACCGAACGGGCGAAGTGGCCGGAAAACCAGGCGAAACTGAACGCGATCGCCGACCGGATCGCCGCGGAGAACGATGGCCACGCCGGTTACCGGACGGAGCCGAAGGACGACGACCGGGCGCTCGCGAAGATCCGTGGCAAGTACAAGGGCGACGCGTCCCGGCTGACCGATCTGGTCGGCGCCAAGGTTCAGTTCGACACCGTCGCCGACGCCTACGCGGCATTGGCGCGGCTACAGGAGGATCCGTCGCTCAAGATCGTCAAGTTCGATGACCGGTTCGCGTCACGGCAGGAGAGCGGCTACGGCGACCTCCAGCTGAACGTACGGCTCGACAACGGCCATGTCGCGGAGCTACGGCTGCATCTGACGCATATGGACGTCGTGGCCGACTACGAGCACGCCCTGTACGAGGTCCGCCGTGACTTCGAGACCCTCAGCGAGCAGGAGGGGCGGGGAAAGCGGCTCACCCCGGAAGAGGCCATGCTCGACGCGGCGCTGACCGAGCAGGCCCAGATCCGGTTCACGGAGGCGTTGAAGAAAGGGCTGCCGCCCGTGACCGGTGAGGAGGGCGCGTGATGGCGTTCCGGACCCCGATGTTCTTCACCTACTACGCGCAGACCTACCGGGTGGACTCCACGCCGGACGGCGGTCTGATGGGCACCATCCTCAACCTGAACACCGGGCTGTTCGAGGAGAACAACGCCCATATCCGCGAGTGCATCTGGGCTACCGACAGTGCGGACATCAGCCAGGTGTCCGAGAAACGCTTCGTCCAGGAGACCGAGTTCGCCCGTCGCGACTTCCTCAGCGGTGACGGACCGATCTTCGCGCTCTACGAAACGATCAACGGCCTGTACGCGCAGGCTCGGACGGAGGGGCGTTCGCTGCGACCGGAGGAGCGGGCACTGGTCCAAACGCTCTCGGAGCGGACATTCGCCCTGTGGGAGGCGGAAGCCGCGCGCCGGGCCGAGGGCGAGCCGCCCTCGTTCGAGGTCACCTCGCTGGCATCACCGGAAGACGACACGTGATGCGCCGGCAAAGGGCACGATGATTCACGTGGAACAAACCCTGTCCCCCGAAGAACAGCGCGCCCTGCTGATCGACATCGGCAAGCTCGCGCGTGCCCACCGCGTGGACGCCGCGCTGCCGGTCGAGGTCTCCTTCCGACAGGCCGGGAAACACACCGAGCTGGAGGTCCGCAACACCGCGAAGGCGCCGGAGCTGGCCGAACTGTTCACCAGGCTCCGCGCCGGGATGTACACCGCGGGCCGCGGCACCTGGCTCCAGTCGCGGTTCACCCTCGCCCCCGAGGGCACCTTCGACTTCGACTTCGCCCTCGACACCGAACCGGCGTGGACCGAGCCGCCGGGGCAGGGCTCGACCGCCTACCCGGACGAGCTCGCCGAGTTCCCGCGCGAGGAGGCGCACATCCCGGACTGGTGGCGGCTGCGCGCGCAGCTCCCGCTGGGCGTGGTGTTCCGGCACGCGCGCGTCGTCGACTCCTACACCGAGGGCGAACCGCCGAAGGTGGACCGCGAACCGCTGCCCGAGGCGGAGGTCCCGCTGGTGCTCCAGTACCTCGAACGCGAGGCCGTCGTGCTCGCCGGGGACGGGCTGGGGCCGGACATCTTCGCCGGGGACGCGCCGGACGAGGTCCCCGAGCGGTACCACACCGACGGCGTCTGGGTCTGGCACGCGTCCGTGCCGCACTACCTGCGCAAGTACGGGGTCTCACCGGAGCCCGACCTGGTCGCGCACATCCGCGCGAACACCTTCCAGCCGCCCTACGTCGAGCATCTCGTCCGCCGGACGGCGGAGGCCGATCTGCTCGGGCGCCCGAGACCGAGACCGGGGCGCGCGGACGTCAAGCGGACCGAGGGCGACGTCGCGGCCGAGCTGGAGACGACGCCGAACCCGCGGCTGGCCGACGACGAGCTGCTGATCGTGCTGGTCCGCAGGCTCGGCGAGCACGGGGTCTGGCCGGAGGCCTACCGCGTGGGCGAGCGGGCCGACGGGACGTGGTGCCTCAACTTCACCCCGGACGGCTGGGAGGTCGCCGCGTACGCCGACGGGGCCCCGGTCGCCCCGCGCTACTTCGACCGGCTGGAGGACGCGGCACAGCAGCTGCTCGGCGCGTTGCTGCTGCATCCGGCGCGGATGACCGCCGGGCACGAAACGCCGCTGGAGACCGCGAAGGAGCTGGGGGACTGGCCCGTGCAGGCGGCGGCGGGTGAGCCTCCCCTCACCCTTCTCCGGAACAAGCGCATAACGCGGCTGGTAGCGGGTACGGTCGTCCTGCGTTTCGGTGAGGAACCCGGGAACCTCGTGCACCATGACGGGGTACGGTTCGCCACGACGTCCCTGCCACTCGAGCGGGAGCGCGTCGTGCGGGCCTACCGGCTCCGCCGCCCGTTGCACGTGATCACCGGCATCACGGTCGCCTGGGCGAACCTGCCGGGTGGGGCGGTGGCCTACGTGCTGCCCAGGACGATCGCCGAGCACGAGTCCGACGGAAGCCTGGAGAGGATCGAGTAGGTGGAAGCGGCGGAAGCGATTGCCAAGGTCGACGAGTGGCTGCGCGCCGTACACGGCCCCGACGTGTCGGGTCCCGGCGGGCTGCGGATCGACCGGGAAAAGGTACGGCGCATCCCCGAAGGCTGGTCGGTGCCGTACAACACCATCGCCTTCCTCGACGAGGGGAAGGCCGAGAAGGAGATCTTCCCGCCGCCCTCGGTCGTGGTCCGCGAACCCGACGGCGAGCTGCGGCAGGCGCATCCGCATCCCGGCGGGCTGAGCGTCCCGGTCGCGTTCCCCGGTCAGGAGAACTGGCGCGAGGTCGTCGACCCGGAGTACGTCAAGTCCGGCCTCGGTGAGCTGGGCGTGCCGCTGCCCGCGGTCGCGGGCTGGGTCAAGGTCAACGGCGACGGCGTGCAGACCGGCGAGGAACGGGAGAACCCGGAGTACAAGGCCGGGCCGATCCGCCGCGGCTACCCGAAGCCGGAGAACACCCTCGAAACGCTGCTGTCCTTCGCGAGCGTCGGCTGGCTGACCCGCGAGCAGCTGCTGATCGGCCTGCTGCGCTGCGAGGTGTTCGTCCCGCTCGACCTCAAGACCGGCAAGACCGACCGGTTCTACTTCACCGAGGAACGCAACGAGCTCAAGGTCTTCAGCTCGACCCGCAACCTGCCCTCGCGCGAGCACGGCTGGTGGCAGGTCGATCTCGCCACGCTCGCGGAGTTCGAGCATCCCCCGAACCTGGTGATCAACGGCGGCCCGGCGACCTTCGAGGACGTCAGCGGCCCCGAACTGGCCGACATCGCGAGCCGCTTCCCGCGCCGCGAGCCGCGGCTCGACACCCACGGCAAGTGCCCGGAGGCCGAGGAGGACCTGGCGCGCGTGGCGCGGGAAACCGCGACGCGGATGGGTCTCTCCGAGCCGGTCGGCCTGCCGCTCTCCGCGGCCGAGAAGGCCCGCCGGCGCGGCTACGAGCTGACCGCCGAAGAGTGCCAGAAGACGGTCCTCGGCGAGTCCTGGCTGCGGCGGCTCGAACTGCCCGAACCGCCGCCGGGACGTCCCAACGACCTGCGTGCGAACGGGCTGGCCCCGGCCTACGACAACGACGGCGGCACCGTGCCCCGGTTGGACACGTTCGGCAAGTACTTCGAGCGCAACCTCGACGGTTACCGCTACGGCTGGCAGCGCGTCACCGGCGCGTACGTCGGTTTCGCGCTCGGCGAGGCACTCGGCACTGCCGTCGACCGGATGCGGCTGGACGAGATCCACGCCAAGTACGGGCCCGAGGGCGTCACCGATCTCCCGGTGGCCTTCGACCAGCCCGGCCGGATCGGCTCGCTGACCCAGCGGCTGCTGTTCTACACCGAGGCCGTCATCCGCAGCCCGCACCGCGAGCAGCCGGAGTCCCGCGAGGTCGAGCAGCGGTTCGGCGAGGTCGTGCGCGGGGCACTGCGGCGCTGGCTGCACACCCAGGGCGCGCCGCTGGAGGATCCGGACGGCTGGCTGGTCAAGGTGCCGGAGCTGCGCGTGCGCCGCACCTCGGACGACGCGCTGCTCAACGCCTATCACGGGGTGGTGAGCAACGACCCGCAGACGCCGCCGATGAGCGGGGCCGCCGCGCTGATCCCGGCGCTGCCCGCCGCGCTCACCGTCGCCGGGCCCGGCAGCGGGTTCAGCGGCGGCTCGCGGCAGGCCGTGCGCGAACTGGCCGGGCTGACGCACCCCAACGAGTCCGACCTCGCCGCCGCGACCTACCTGACCTGGCTGTTCGAACCGGCGCTGACGAAGGACGCGTTCAGCTACCCGATCTGGAACCTGTCCAGGGAGATCCTCAACCCGGACAACCAGTACCAGCAGGGCGCGGAGTGGGACGCGGTGAAGGCGATGGTGGCGGAGTCCGTCCCGTTCTTCGCCGAGCACGGCCTGCCCGATCTGCGCGCGCCCGAGCTGATCGGCGACGGGAAGAGCACGCTTTCCGTGCTGGGGCGTGCTTTCGCCGCGCTGTCCGGCTTCGAGAACTACCCCGAGCAGGCGCTGCTTCGCGCGGTCAACCACTCCGGGCACAGCGCGCTCACCGGGGCGCTCGCCGGGGCGCTGCTCGGCGCGCGCACCGGAATCCCGGGCCTGCCACAGAAGTGGGTCGATCAGCTGGACCTGCGGTACCTCGTGGAGAACGTCGCCTCGGACGGGTACTGGCACTTCGACCGGCACTCGGCGCTCGGCGCGCTCGGCGAGCAGTGGATTCAGCGGTATCCCCGGCACTGACCGGCCGGGACCGCAAGGATGGGGAACATGAACGCAGAGGAAGCCGTCGCGCGCCTCGAGGACTGGCTGCGGAACACACCGGACGGCGACCGCACCACCGGCCCGGCCGCGCTGCGCGTCCGGCCGGAGTACACCGTGCACCGCGCCGGTGGCTGGAACTTCACGCTGAACGCCGCCGCGTACCTCGACGGCACCGATCCCGGTAAGGGCCTGTTCCCCAGCCCGGTGGTGTTCGTGCCCGACGACGGCGGTGAGATCACCTACGACCTGGCGATGATGGCCCAGAGCACCGGCGACACGGCCGAAACGGGCTTCACCGAGTGGCAGGCCGACGTCGATCCCGAGTTCGACGCCGCCGCGTTCCCCGCCCTGCTGATCCCGAAGCGCGCGGTGCGCGGCTGGGCCCGGCACACCCTGTACGACCAGCCCACCGGCGAGTACCGGGCCAACGACGAGTACCGGGCCGGTCCACTGTGGACGGGCTACCCGGCGCCGGCCACCGACGTCGAAAAGCTCGTCGGGTACCTCAACGTCGACTGGCTGAGCCGCGCCGAGTTCACCGCCGCGCTGCTCGACCGCGACGTCTTCGTCCCGCTCAAGGACGGCGAACCGATCTTCCGGCCGCTGCGTGACGCGCCGTCGGGGGACACCCGTGAGCTGATCGCGTTCAGCGCCTCGGCGAAGGTGCCCGCCGCCTACCCCGAGCGGCTCGTCGGGCAGCCACGGCAGATCCTCAACCGCTGGCGCACCTACGCGATGACGCTCGACCCCGGCGGCCCGACGCCGATTTCGCTGACCTCGCGTGAGCTGTACCTGGTCCGCGACCCGGTGCCCACGGGCGTCGAGGAGCGGGAGCCGGTGACCGCGTTCGCGCCGGAAGCGAGCCCCGAGGTACTCGACGCGCTGCCCGCGATCACCGCCGAGTTCGGCCTCACGCCGTCCGACCTGCTGTCGCGCCACCTCGCGTACGTCGCGAAAAGCGCGCGGGAGAACGGCTACGAGCTGAGCGCCGCGGAGTGCCTGGAGTACCTCCGTGCCTTCGCGCTGCGCTACCGCAACGCCGCGAACCTGCGCAACGGACAGGCCCAGAACTGGCCCGACGATCTCGCCGCCGAGGGCCTGATCACGCACTTCGCCGACGACGGTTCGCCGCGTCCGGTGCCGTGGACGTTCGGGAAGTTCCTCGCCGCGGGGACGCCCAGCGACGCTTTCGCCTGGCACCGCGTCCTCGGCGCGTACGTCGGCTTCGCGATCGGAGACGCCCTCGGCTCCGGCGCCGACCCGGCCGGTCCGCTGCCGCTGGGCGGCCTGACCCGGCAGTTGCTGTGCCACACCGAGTCCGTACTCCGCGGCCTGCCGTCGATCACCGAGACCGGGGAGGTCCCGGCGACCCTCCCGGCCGGTGGCCGCCCGGACGGCTGGATCGCGCGGGCCACCGCCCACGCGGGCCCACCGCCGTCGGACTTCTCCGGTCTGTTCGCGACCGCGTTGGCGGCCACCCTCGCCGGCGGCGTCGAACTGTCCACTGTAGACGGAGAGCGCTACGCGAAGGCCGTCGCTCGCGAGCTGACCGGCACCGCGGCGGGGCCGGAGATCTCGGCGGGCGTCGACCTGCTGGTGACGGTGTTCCGCGCGCTGCTCACCAAGGACGCGTTCGCGCTGCCCGTGCACATCCTGCTGAAGCATCTGCTGAGCGGCGACGACCTCGCGAAGTCCGTACTGGCGCTGCGCGAGGACCGCGCGGCCGACGACGTCGCCCAGTTCGAGGGCATCGGCGACGGCAGGCAGCCGCAGTCCGTGCTGGGTCGCGCGCTGTTCGCCGCCGCCAAGCGCGGGCACGACCCCGCGGCCGCGCTGGAACTGGCCGCCGGGGGCGGCCCGGTGTGCGCCGCGCTCACCGGCGCGCTGGTCGGCGCCCGCGTCGGCGTCCCCGGCCTGCCGTTCGTCTCGTCGCTGACCGACCTCGGCCTGCTGGACAACGCCGCGAGCGACGTCTTCCGGCACTTCAACCGCTTCGGCGTCGCCCGCGAGCCAGCCGAACGTGAGCAGTGGCTCCTGCGCTACCCACTGGGAGAAAACTAAGTGCACGACTGGCTTCACTTCCCGGCAGTACGTTCCCGGCTGCGGGGCAGCCTGCTCGCCGGGGCGATCGGCGACGCGCTCGGCGCGAAGACCGAGTTCGACTCGATCGACCGGATCCGGGAGATCGCCGGACCGGACGGGATCACCGACTTCATCCCCGCCTACGGCGGCGTCGGCCGGATCACCGACGACACGCAGATGACGCTGTTCACCCTCGAAGCGCTGATCAGGGCACACGCGCAGCGGCGCCGCGAGGGCTCGGCGGACGTCGTGCAGTCGCTGCAGCTGGCCTACCAGCGGTGGCTGCACACGCAGGGTGTCGCCTGGGAGCGGGCGCGCGGCCCGGAGTCGGATTCCCCGGCGCCCGACGGCTGGCTGATCACACACCAGGAACTGTTCAGCCGCCGCGCGCCGGGGCTGACCTGCTTCGGCGAGCTGGAGGCGTACGGGCGCACCGGCAAACGCGGCAGCGTGGACCACCCGGTGAACAACTCGAAGGGCTGCGGCGGCGTGATGCGCGCCGCGCCGATCGCGCTGTGGTCGGAGAACCTCGCCGAGCTGTTCACCCTCGGCGCGGAGAGTGCCGCGCTGACCCACGGTCACCCGAGCGGGTACTTGTCGTCGGGCACCTTCGCGGTGCTCATGCACCTGCTGCTGCGGGGCGAGCCGTTGCCCAGTGCGGTGGCGATCGCCCGGCTCGAACTGGAACGGCACGAGCAGCACGAGGAGCAGTCCGTCGCGCTCGACCAGGCGCTGGCGCTGGCTGGGGAAGGGCCGCCGACGCCGGAGAAGCTGGAAAGCCTCGGGCAGGGCAACGTCGGCGAGACCGCGTTGTCGATGTCCGTCTACGTCGCGCTGACCACGCCGGACGCGGATTCCGCGCTGCTCGCGTCGGTCAACCACAGCGGCGACAGCGACTCGACCGGCTCGGTGTGCGGCAACCTCGTCGGCGCGATGTACGGGGAACAGGCGTTGCGCGCGAGCTGGCTCGACCGGCTCGAACTGCGCGCGGTGATCGAGCGGCTCGCCGACGACGCGCTGGCGGAGTTCGCCGACGACGCTCCCGCGGGCGACGATTGGTACCAGCGCTACCCGAACTACTAGGTTAACCTCCAGCATTGGGGATGGGGAGGAACGAACGTGCGTTACCGGGTAGAAGCGGCACATCGCCCGGATGGCCGGTACGCGTCGTGGGGTGACGGCGTGTACTCGGCGCAGCGGTCTACAACGGACGGAACGATCCTGTTGTCCGCGGCCGAAGGCGAGGAGGCACCCGCCGACTTCGACCGCGAGTACGAGGGGCGCCCGGCCCGTGTCGTGCTCGCGAGCGAGGTGCCCGCGACGTTCACCCTGCGGACCTTCTGCGAGTACGACGACGAGCTGTACGAGGTGGCCCCCGGCGACGGCAGGCTCACCCTGCGCTGGACCGGCGACGATCCGGTACGGGCGGCACAGCTGGGGCTGGTCGACTTCTCGACGAACGTCGATCCGCGCCAGGTGACCGCGCTGTGGCAGGTCCGCAACGACTTCGTCGAAAGCCTCGAGAACGCCCCGGAACCCGGCACGGGCGACCAGAACGCGCTGCTGCGCGCGATCGGCCGCACCCTGCGGAACGTGGCACCGGCGGGCTGGCAGCGCGTCGCCGCGCAGTTCCGCCAGGTCGGCGACTACGCCGAGCTCGAAATCCGGGTGGTCGGCGACGACAACGGCCCGGTGTCGGTCTCACTGCCCGCGCCTCCCCGGCTGTCGGCGTACTTCGCGCGGCTGCGCTCGGCGATGTGCAAGCCGGAGGAGGGCGCGTGGTTCCAGGGCACCTTCACCCTGGACGCCCCGGCCAAGTACGACTTCCACTTCGACGACCAGCCCGAGCCGAACTGGCGGGTTCCCCCGAACGACGGCGGCCGCCCGTCGAGCGCGCCCTACGGCGTCGAACTCGCTACGTTCCCTCGCGCGCCGAAGCACGTCCCGGGATGGCTGGCGGTGAAGGCCGGTCTCCCGCTGGACACGACGTTCCGGCGGGCCCTCGTCGTCGACGCGCACAACGAGGGCGAGCGGCCGGTGGTGAACCGGCCGCCGGTGCCGCCGGACCAGGTCCGCGGGCTCCTCGACTACCTCTTCCGCGCGCCGGTCGCGGCACACCGCCCGGCCCCGCTGCCGGACATCTTCGCGCCGCCCGGCGCACCGCCGGACGTGCCGGACGCCTTCCACACCGACGGGTTCTGGATCTGGCCCGCCGCGGTGCCGCACTACCTGCGCAAGTACGGCGTGCCGCCGGAGCCGGAGCTCGTCGACTACATCCGTACGGCGGGTTTCCGCCCGCCGTACGTCCCCGAGCTGGTGCGCGCGACGGCGGAGGCGGAGATCCTCGGCACCCCGCGCCCGGCGCGGTCCGAGGCGGATCTGCCCGACGACAGCCTGCTGACCAGGGTCGCCCGTGAGGGCGAAGTGGGGAAGCTGCGTGCCGCCGAGACGCTCGACCTGCTGCACCAGCGGCTCGTCGAACTCGGGGTCCCGTCCTCGGCGTACCGGATCGGTGCGAACGAGATGCCCGCCGAGGGCGTGTGGACGCTGCGCCGTGCCGAGAACGGCTGGGAGGTCTCGCGGCCGCCCGCCGACCCGCCGGTCGCGTTCGCGAACCTCGCCGGCGCGGCCCGCTTCCTGCTCGGCACGGTGCAGCTGTTCCCGCCGCGCACCGCGGAGGAGTCCGATCAGCCCGCCGACTGGCCGATCCTGCCGATGCGCGGCGAGCCGCCGCTGAACTTCTTCCGCGGCAAGCGGATCATCGTGCTCCCGGCGGGGACGACGGTGCTGCGGTTCGGTACCGAGACCGGCAACCTCGTGCACGCCGAGTCCACGCGGTTCGCCGAAACGTCACTGGCGTTCGACCGCGAACGCGAGCGACGGCACTACCGGGTCCAGCGGACGCTGCGGGTGCTCACCGGGGTGACCGCGCCGTGGAACGGGATGCCGGGCGGCGCGATCGCCTACGTCCTGCCGCGACCGATCGCGCAGCACCTGGAGGCGGGCGCGCTCAGCCGCGTCCAGTAGCGGTGATCAGGACGGCGGGGGACCACCAGTAGTCGGCGAACGGCTCGACGGTGACGTCGGTGTACCCCGCCTCGGTCAGCTGCGTCACCCACGTCGCCGCCGGGTGTTCCCAGTTGGTGCGTTCCTGCGCGGAGACGACGCCGAGCAGGATCGGCAGCAGGAACCCCTGCGCGACGAGCGAGGCATCCGCGTTGTACTCCGCGACCCCGCGCTCGTAGCGGGTAACCAGCGAGCGGAGGTGTTCCGGCGAGCCCTCGACGTACTCGGGGACGTCGAACTCGGCGAGCACCAGCGTGCCCGTGCGCGGCCGCAGTACCCGGAGCACCTCGGCGCGGTCGGCGGGCGGGATCGACTGGAGCGCGAACGTCGACTGGGTGAGGTCCCAGCGGCGGTCCTCGTGCTCCAGGAAACTCTGCGCGGTCGCGCCCCAGGTGTGCACCTCCCGCACCAGCCGCTTCCGCGCCGCCGCCAGCAACGCCCCGGACGGCTCCACCAGGTCGACCCGTTCCGGGGAGTGCCGCGCCCGCGCGAGCGCCGGCACCACCGCGAGCCCGTCCCCGCAGCCGAGGTCGAGCAGCGCCTTCGGGCGCAGCGCGTCGTACCGCGCGGCCAGCTCGGTGCTCAGCCGCCGGTACAGCTCGACGTTCCCGCCGCCCCGGATGAACGTGGTGAAGGCGCTCGGCCGCTCGTACACCGGGCCGCCCGTGGCCGCGGCCAGGTAGGTCCGGAGTTCGGCGGCGAGCACCGAGCCCGCCTCGGCGGCGGCTTCGGCGTGTGCGGTGGCGGCGGGCAGGTCGGCGTTCCGGTAGGCGGCCAGCGCGGCGGCGAGCGAGTCGGTGTTCCTCACCCCTCCGTGTCTAGCAGCACCGGCCTCAGCAGGGCACCCACAAAGTCACCCGCGTGCCGCTGCCCGGGCTCGACTCGACCAGTGCGGTGCCGCCGACCTCGCCGAGCCGGGCGGTGATGGACTCGCTGATCCCGAACCCGGCGGGCGCGGTGTCCGGGCTGAACCCGGTGCCGTGGTCGCGGATGATCACCGCGATGCCGCGGTCGCGTTCCTCGACGCGGACCACGACCTTGTCGGTGCCGGCGTGTTTCATGGTGTTGCGCATGGCCTCGCGTACCGCGTCGCGGATCGCGATCTGCCGGACCTCGGACAGCGTGTCCTCGTCGAGTTCGGCGACCACGAGCTGCGCGCGGAGCCCGTCGCGCGCCATCTCGGCGGCGAGCGCGGCGAGCTTCTCGCCGAGCGGCCGCGAACCGGCCTCGGCCCGGTCGGCGCTGGCGTTCTCGATCAGCTGCCGGACCTCCATCGCCTGCGCCCGCGCGAGCCGTCGCACCTCGGTCAGCCTGCGGGCGGGGTCCTCGGTGCCGCCGAGCGCGATCGCCTCCAGCGTCTGCAGCACGGTGTCGTGCAGCTGGCGGTGCTGCTGGGCGCGTTCGGCGAGCCGCCCGTTACGAATGCCGTACGCGAGCGCGAGCCGGGTGCCGAGCCCGATCATCACCAGCGCGCCGCCCGCGGTGAACATGACGCCGAGCATCGCGGGGTACGTGCCGACCGCGTCGGAGACGTCGACGTGCCCGGTGCCCAGCCAGGTCGCCAGCAGCCGGACGGGGAAGCCGGCCGCCGCGAGTGCCAGCCCGGACGGGATGCCGAGCACGAGCGTGAGCAGCGCGACCTCGCCGAAGAGCTGTTTGGCCGGTACGAGCAACGCGTCGGCGTACGCCTCGTGCGAGACGCTCAGGGCGATGATCACCGGCGAGAGCAGGGTAAACGCGACGTCGACGACGATCAGCCGCGCCGCGCCACGCGGCTTGAACGGCGCGGACCGCAGCAGCCACCACACGCCGTAGGCGCTGAACGCGACGGACAGGAGCGCGATGACGCCCACCGCGAACGCCCCGCTCCCGTGGTGCGTAGCGAGGAAGACGAAGAACGCGCCGGGCACCGCGAACAGCCGGTAGACCAGCGGCACCACGGCGACGTAGCGCGCCGCCCGCAGCAGCAGTCCGTCACGATGTGCCGAGTCCACCGGCCCGGCGATCTTCGAAATCCGGCGCAGCGCGCGCACCGGCGTCGGATCGCCGACCTCGTCGGCCAGCTCGCTCGTCGCGGTGGCCAGCGCGGGCGCGCCCCGGCGCAACAACGTCACCAGGAAACTGGCGCCACGCTCCGGTTGAGGCGCCTCGCTCGCCATCGACCCTCCCTGCCCGGCACGTGGGCCCCGTCCCCGCGCCGAGTGAGGAGTATCTCCAACCGTTGGCGAAACGGTCCAGCGTCCGAACGGACGGCAGCGAATCCGTGATGCGAAATTCGCTCAGCTTTCCCCCGTACGCCGCCGCCCGCCCGGCGAGAGCAAAGGTCCCTTGCTCTCCCCGCGCAGGTCAGCGGGGCCTCAGGAGGGTTCGCCGATGCCGTTCTCGGCCGCCCACCGCTTCAGCTCGGCGACGGCCTCGTCGTGCTCCAGCGGGCCGCGGTCCAGCCGCAGTTCCTTGAGGAACTTCCACGCCTTGCCGACCTCCGGACCCGGCTTCAGGCCCAGCAGCTCCATGATCGCGTTGCCGTCGAGGTCCGGTCGGACGCGGTCGAGGTCCTCCTGCGCCTTGATCCGCGCGATCCTGGCCTCGAGGTCGTCGTAGGTCGCCTGCAGCGCCGCCGCCTTGCGCCGGTTGCGGGTCGTGCAGTCGGCGCGGACCAGCTTGTGCAGCCGGGTCAGCAACGGTCCGGCGTCGGTCACGTACCGGCGGACCGCCGAATCCGTCCACTCGCCCTTCCCGTACCCGTGGAACCGCAGGTGGAGGAACACGAGCTGGGAGACGTCCTCGACGATCTCCTTCGAGTACTTCAGCGCCCGCAAACGTTTGCGTACCATCCGGGCACCGACCACCTCGTGGTGGTGGAAGCTCACCCCGCCGCCGGGCTGGAACTCGCGCGTGGCCGGCTTCCCGACGTCGTGCAGCAGCGCCGCGAGCCGCAGCACGAGGTCCGGTTCCGAGGTCGGCTCGTGCCGGGTCTCCAGATCGATCGCCTGGGCGAGCACGGTCAGCGAGTGCTGGTAGACGTCCTTGTGCTGGTGGTGTTCGTCGATCGCCAGCCGCATCCCCGGCACCTCGGGCAGCACCCGCTCGGCCAGCCCGGTGTCGACCAGCAGCTCCAGCCCGGGGCGTGGATCGGTCGCGAGCATCAGCTTCGAGAGCTCGGCCTGGACGCGCTCGGCGGTGATCCGGTCGATCTCCTCCGCCATCGAGGTCATCGCGTCGACGACGCGCGGGGCCGCGGTGAAGCCCAGCTGGGCGGCGAACCGCGCGGCCCGCAGCATCCGCAGCGGGTCGTCGGCGAAGGACTCCTGCGGCGTCGCCGGGGTGTCCAGCACCTGCTCGTGCAGCGCGCGCAGCCCGTCATGCGGGTCGATGAACGTCTGCGTGGTCAGGTCGATCGCCATCGCGTTGACCGTGAAGTCCCGGCGCAGCAGGTCGCCCTCGATGCTGTCGCCGAAGGTGACCTCGGGGTTGCGGCCGACGCGGTCGTAGGAGTCCGCCCGGAACGTCGTGATCTCGAGCGTCTTGCCCTGCTTCGTGACGCCGACCGTGCCGAACGCGATCCCGACGTCCCACACCGCGTCGCCCCAGGCACTGACGATCGCCAGCACCTGGTCGGGCCGCGCGTCGGTGGTGAAGTCGAGGTCGGCCGACAGCCTGCCGAGCATGGCGTCGCGCACGCTGCCCCCGACCAGGTACAGCCGGTGTCCCGCCTTGGCGAACCGTTTCGCGAGATCGTCCGCCACCGGGGAGATACGCATGAGCTCCGCCACCGTGTTCTGCATCGCTGCGGTGTGCTGGGCAGTACTGTGCTGGGCGGCCTGCTTGGCGACCACGTCGTTCACGGGAATCCCACTACTCGAGGTGTGTGCTCGCTCTGGGCACCACCGGACACGGACACGGTTGGCCAGCGTACCCGGCCACCCGTTTGCTCTAGCATCGCAGCATGTCTGGATCAGCCGGTCGCACCGGCGCCTCGAAGCCGCGAAGGCGACGCAGGCGTCAGCGCGGCAGGCGCCTGACCACGGTCGACGAGACGTCCGCCGGTGGCCTGGTCGTCGATCCGGCCCGCGAACACGCGGTGCTGATCGGCCGCCTCGACCGGCACGGCAAACTGCTCTGGTCCCTGCCGAAAGGTCACATCGAGGACGGTGAGACGGTGGAACAGACCGCGGTGCGCGAGGTGAAGGAGGAAACCGGCATCTCCGCGCGCGTCCAGCGGCCCCTGGGCACCATCGACTACTGGTTCGTGGCCGAACGACGCCGGGTCCACAAGACCGTGCACCACTTCCTGCTCGAGTCGTACGGCGGCGAACTCTCCGACGAAGACGTCGAAGTCACCGAGGTCGCCTGGGTACCACTCGCCGAGCTGGAGTCCCGACTCGCCTACGCGGACGAGCGCAAGCTCGTGCGCAAGGCCAAAGAACTCTTCGCGCACGAACATCGCGCCCCCGAGGGAGCCCCCGAGTGAAGCGGTTCGCCGCCTTCGTCCTTGTCGTCCCGCTGCTCGCGTTTTCCGCCCTTTTCGGCGGTAGCGCGCACGCACAGGTGGAGCAGGAGCCGCCCCGGCTGCGGCTGGACATCACCCAGCTGAACCCGCGGGTGATCACCACCGACTCCAGCACGCTGACCGTCGCCGGGACGATCACCAACATCGGCGACCGGCGGATCTCGACCCCGAAGGTGCGCCTGGAGGTCGGCGAACGGCTGAACAGCGCCAAGCAGCTCGCCGACCGGCTGGCCGGGGCGGGCGGCACCGACCCGTCGCTGACCGACTTCGCGGTGATCGCCCAGGAGCTCGACCCCGGGCGCACCGTCCCGCTGAACATCACCGTCAACCTCGCCGGTGGCCGCGCCGCCTACCAGCTGGGGAAGCCGGGGGTGTACCCGCTGCTGGTCAACGTCAACGGCACCCCGGAGTTCGGTGGCCAGGCCCGGCTCGCCGCGGTCAGCACCCTGGTGCCGGTCGTGAGCGCGCCGGGGAAGCCCGCGCCGGACAAGCCGGCCAAGCCGGCGAGCATGACCGTGCTCTGGCCGATCGCCGACGACGTCCCGCACGTCCAGTCGGCGCCCCTCGGCGGCCCGCTGACCCTCACCGACGACCGGCTCGCGGACGAGCTGTCCACGGGCGGACGGCTGAACGCGCTGGTCACCGCGGCACGCACGGCCGAAACGGACGATCAGCAACTCGCCAAGGCGCTGTGCTTCGCGATCGACCCCGACCTGATCGCGACCGTCGACGCGATGACACGCGGCTACCAGGTCAGGATCGGTGCCGGCACGGTCGAGGGCCGGGGTGTCCAGGCGGCCCAGGACTGGCTGGCCGGGCTGCGCGCACTCGTCTCCGGGCCGGGACGCTGCGTGGTGACGCTCCCGTTCGCCGACACCGACCTCGGCGCGCTGAACCGGATCCGGTCCGGCAGCGGCAGCGCCGATCCCGGGCTGCTGACCAAGGCGGTCACCGGCGCCGGCACGATCACCCAGCTGCTGGGCGCCCAGCCGAAGAACGGCGTGCTCTGGCCCGACGGGACACAGGACGAGCAGACGCTGGCCGCGATGGCGGGCGCCGGGGTGCGCACAGTGCTCACCAGCTCGGCGAACCTCCAGGCGGACGAGCTGGTCACCGCCGGGGTCACGCTCGGCGGCAGCGGGCTGCGGGCCCAGCCGATCGACTCCCTGATCTCCGACGCGTTGAACGGGGTCGCCAACCCCAACCCGCCGATGGCCAACACGACCATGTCCAGCGCGCTGCCCGCCATCGCGGCGCAGAACGGCCTCGCCGCGATCGCCTTCCGCGCCGGGGTCGGCCAGCCCCAGTCCCAGTCCCAGCCCGGCGCCCGGCTGCTGGTCGCGCCGCCGCGGCACTGGGCCGTGCCGCTGTCCGAGGCGTCGGGCTTCCTGCAGCGGCTCGGCGACTACGTCGGCTCGGGGCTGGTCACGACCGCCGACCTGGCGCAACTGCTGTCCTCATCGCCGAGCGGTTCGGCGTCGATGAGCGCCAAGGGCGACCTCGCGGCGAGCCCCGACGGCGACGTGACCTCGACGCTGTCCCGGATCAACGGCCAGGCCGCCGCGCTCCAGTCGGCGATGGTGGCGGACCCGACCAAGCCGAGGCCGGTGCGGCCGGAGGACGTGATCGAACCGGTGCGCGCCGCGCTCCTGCGCGGGGCGTCCACCGCATGGCGCGGCGCGGCGGCCGAGGTCGTGACCGCGAACGCGCAGGGTGACCTCGACGCGATCAGCGGCCGGATCACCGTCGAACGGCCGAAGCAGACGATCGCGCTCGCCTCGGGCGCCTCGCCGCTGCCGGTGTTCGTCAGCAACGAGCTGCCGGTCGGGATCTGGACCCGGATCGACTTCGCCAACAACTCCGGGCTTCGCCTCGAAGAAAAGCGGAACCTGTTCTACCCGGCGGGCGGCAGCAAGAACGAGTACGTTCCGGTCGAGGCGCTGCGCGCGGGAAGGCTCAGCGTCGATGTGTCGTTGAGCACCCCCGGCGGCACCCGTTTGGGTTCACCCGCCCGGTTCGAGCTGACCTCGACCGAGTACGGCGCGATCACCGTCATCGTCACCATCACCGCAGGTGGGGCGCTACTCCTGCTGGCCTCGCGGCGGATCTACCGGCGGGTCAAGGAGGCCAGGTCCGAGCGCGGCGGAACCAGCTGAGACCTTCGGTTCGTTCGTCGTTTGAGTGTTTCGGGGCGTCGCCGATTACCCTGGTTCGACCGGTGTCGCGGCGGCTGCCCCGCCCAGGCACGCCAGAACGAAAACCGAGGATTGGGCACGCGTGGACAATGAGCCGGGTACACCACCCGAGCGTGCGAGTCGTCCTCGGCGCGAAGGCCACCCGCGCGAGCGGAGTGACCGGGGAGAGCCTCCGCCTCGTCCGGTGCGCACCGAACGGCCCGCGTCGAACGAACGTCGCCAGCCCGCCCCGCAGCGCACCCCGCCCCCGGAACGCCGGGAGCGACCGCAGCCACCGGTGAACGGCCGGGGCAGGCCGGTACCACCCGCGGAGAACCGCACCCGCCGGATGGCCCCGGTCGAGCGGTCCGGCCAGACCCCGCCGCCGCCCGGCGCGGCCCCGCAGGGCCCGCCACCGGTCCGGCGCCAGCCGCCGCAGCCACCACAGGCACCACCGCCGACCAAGCAGACCCGGCTGCCCCAGCCCTCCGGCCCGCAGCGCGTCCCGCCCCCGGCGCCCCCGCCTGCCCAGCGGCCGATGTCGCAGACGCCCCCGCCGCCGTCGGCGCCGCCGAGGCAGCAGCCACCGGTGCGCGGCCGCGGCACCCGCCGCCCGGCCCCGGTCCGGCCGTGGGAGGAGGGCCCGCGCCGCGACGCGGAGGCGACCCGGTTCATCCCGCGCACCCCCGGCGTCCCGATGGGCTCACGCTGGCCGGTCGCCGATCCCGACGTCCTGCGCCCCTACGACGCGCTGGCCACGCAGGTCATGCCGCGGATCGCCGACGCGCCGCTGGTGCGTCCGAAACCGGGGTCGACCGCCGAACAGGAAGCGGTCAAGGCCGAGGACACCTCGATCGCCAAGGCGAGCGGCCGGATGGCGATCGCGACGCTGACCAGCCGGATCACCGGGTTCGCCTGGAAGATCATGCTGGCCGCGGCGGCCGGGCTCGGCGTGGTGAACGACTCGTACACCGTGGCCAACAGCCTGCCGCTGATCGTCAACGAACTGCTGCTGGGCGGCGTGCTGACCAGCATCGTGGTCCCGCTGCTGGTGCGTTCGCAGGACGATCCCGACGGCGGCGAGGCCTACACCCAGCGCCTGCTGACGATGGCGATCACGGTGCTCGGCATCGGCACCGTGCTCTCGACGATCGGGGCACCCTGGATCACCAAGGTGCTGATGGACGACAAGGGCCACGCGAACCTGGAGCTGGCCACCGCGTTCGCCTACCTGATCCTGCCCGGGCTGTTGTTCTACGGCCTGTTCGCGGTGCTCTCGGGCATCCTGAACGCGAAACAGATCTTCGGGCCGGGCCAGTGGGCACCGGTGGTCAACAACCTGGTCATCATCGTGACCATCGCGCTGTACGTGGTGGTACCCGGCGACCCGACGATCGACCCGCTCAAGATGAGCGACCCGAAGCTGCTCGTGCTCGGCGGCGGCACCCTCGTCGCGATGGTGGTCCAGGCGCTCTATCTGATCCCGGCGCTGCGCAAGTCCGGTTTCCGGTTCAAGTGGCGCTGGGGCATCGACGACCGCCTCAAGGAGTTCGGCAGCCTGGCCCTGTGGATCCTGGCCTACGTCGCGGTCAGCCAGATCGGCAACATCGTGAACACCCGGGTGCTGACCCAGGGCGCACCGGGCGGCGTGACGATCTTCTCGAACGCCTGGCTGCTGTTCCAGCTGCCCTACGGCGTGATCGGCGTGTCGCTGCTGACCGCCATCATGCCGAGGATGAGCCGGTCCGCGGCCGACGGGGACCACAAGAAGCTGGTCGCCGACCTGTCCTACGCGTCGCGCCTGTCGACACTGACCATGCTCCCGATCTCCGCGGTGATGGTGATCGCGGGCAGTTCGATCGGCGTGGCACTGTTCACCGTCGGCAAGGGCTCGCTCGACTCCGCCGAGCGGCTGGGGGAGGCGCTCGCGGTCTCCGCGTTCGGCCTGCTGCCCTACGCGCTGATGCTGCTGCAGATGCGGGTGTTCTACGCGATGAAGGACTCCCGCACCCCGACCGTGATCATGATCGTGATGACCGTGGTGCGGATCCCCCTGCTGTTCCTCGCGGGCGGCATCCTCTCGCC
This sequence comes from Amycolatopsis samaneae, assembly GCF_039541975.1. NCBI lineage: Bacteria > Bacillati > Actinomycetota > Actinomycetes > Pseudonocardiales > Pseudonocardiaceae > Amycolatopsis > Amycolatopsis samaneae. The sequence goes on along the minus strand of NZ_BAABHG010000018.1, from coordinate 143,408 downwards.
GGAGAACGTCGTCATCGGCGTGATGATGGTCAACTCGCTCGGCTACATGGTGGCCGCGGTGATGGGGCAGGTTTGGCTGTGGGTGCAGCTGGGCAACCTGCGCAGCAGGCGGGTGATCGGCGTGATCCTCTTCACCGTGTTCGCGAGCGCACTCGGTGTGGCCGCGGCGTGGATCGTCGGCATGCTCGTCCCGTCCGCGTTCGGCGCGACGGCGCAGGCCTGGGCGAAGTTGATCTTGCAGGGCATCGTCGGCCTCGGTGTCTCGTTCGGCGTGCTGATGGCACTCAAGATCCCGGAACTCGACCCGGTCACACGAAGAATCACCCGGCTGATCAAGCGCGGATAACGATTTATGCACGGATGGCCAGCATTCACGCGTCGTATTCTGGGTAACCTCGTATGGGGAGCTACGCGGGAGAGAGAGTGTGGACACGAGACGGAGCGAACAGGCAGGGGGTGCGAGCCAGGTGGGCACCCGGGCCCAGGGAGGGTCGCTTGCCCCCGGTCGGGTCGTCGGTGACGGCCGATATCGTCTGCTCGCCCAGTTCGGGGTGGACGAGCGAGCCGGGGCGCATCTGTGGCGGGCACGAGACGGGCAGCTCAAGCGCGATGTCGCGCTGACGCTGCTGGTCGGTGACCCCGCGGACCCCGAGTCCGCGCGACAGGCGCGGCGCACCCTGGAGCGCGCCGCCCACGCGTCGAAGTTCGGCCACGGCGGGGTCGCCCGCGTACTCGACGTGCTCAGCCTCGGCAGCGGCGTGACCTCGGGCGAAGGACTGCTCGGCGTCGTCGTCGCGGAGTGGACCAAGGGCAGTGACCTGGTCGATCTCGTCGCGCAGCGTCCGGTGGCGCCCGCCGCGGCGGCGCGGATGGTGCAGGCGCTGACCGAGGCGGTCGAGCAGGCCCACCAGAACGGCCTCGTCCTCGGCCTCGATCACCCCCAGCGGCTGCGGCTGACGCCGAACGGCGCGCTGAAGCTCGCGTTCCCCGGCCCGCTGCCGGAGGCGACGCTGCGGGACGACGTCAAGGCACTCGGCGCGGTGCTCTACCTGCTGCTCACCGGACGCTGGGCGCTACCGGGCGGCCCGCCGGCCATCCCGGCCGCCCCGCATTCGCCCGACGGCCGGATCATCCCGCCGCGGTCGCTCGTCCCCGCCGTGCCCGCGGATCTGTCCTCGCTGGCGGTCCGCACCATCGAAGACGGTGGCAACGGCGGCATCCGGACCAGCGCGGCGATCCTGCGGGTGCTGGACCAGGTCGCCGAGGAGGAGGAACGCACCCAGCTGATCAAGGCGGTCGGCACCGAGCCGGAGGCCTCGGGCGACGGCACGGTCTGGACCACCAAGAAGCCGGTCAAGGACGTGGCGCGGCGGCGCAAGCTGGCGCTCGGCGTGACCGTGCTGGTGGTGGCGACGGTGGCGATCCTGGCCTGGGTCGGTCTCATGCTGATCAACCTGTTCCAGGGTGACTCGAAGGCGAGCGGGCCGAACATCAACGTCGCCGCGCCGCCGTCGAGCAGCCAGCCCGCGCAGCCGCCGGGGCAGTCGCAGGCCCCGCCGGCCTCGCAGCCACCCGCCGCCGGGGCCCCGGTGACCCCGCAGTCGGCGACCGTCTACAACCCGCAGGGCAAGGGTGACAACCCGGGCAAGGCGAAGGCCGTGATCGACGGCGACCCGGGCACGACGTGGAAGACCGACCAGTACCAGCAGCAGCTGCCGGTGCTCAAGAAGGGCGTCGGCCTGGCGGTCTCGTTCAAGGACGCGATCAAGCTGGCCCAGGTGAAGATCACCTCGAACAGCCCCGGCACGAAGGTCGAGATCCGCTCGGCCGAGACCAAGAACCCGGCGCTGGACGACACGAAGGTGCTGGCGAGCGCGGACCTGACCGCCGGGGAGACGACGATCCCGCTGCCGCAGCCGCAGCAGGGTCAGAACTTCATCGTCTGGATCACCCACCTGGGCGACGACCACGGCGACGGCTTCCTGACCGAGATCGGCGAGCTGACCTTCCTGCCTGCGGGGTGAGCATCCCGGGGAGGTCAGTAGGCTTCCTCGGGTGACTGCTGCAGCTCCTACGGACGCGGACCTCATAGCGGCGCACGCCGCGGGGGATCCACGCGCGTTCAGCGAACTGGTCGGCCGGCATCGGGACCGCATGTGGGCGGTCGCCCTACGCACCGTGCGGGATCCGGAGGAAGCCGCCGACGCACTGCAGGACGCGTTCATCTCCGCCTTCCGCGCCGCCGGGAACTTCCGGGCGGAGTCCCAGGTCACGACCTGGCTGCACCGGATCGTGGTGAACGCGTGCCTCGACCGGATCCGCCGTCGCCAGGCGCGTCCCACCGTCCCGCTGCCCGAAACCGGGTTCAACGAGCCGGCGTCACCTCGCGACTCGATGGCCGAGCGCGAGACGAGCCTGCTGGTCAGGGCGGCGCTGGAGCAGCTGCCCGAGGAACAGCGTGGCCCGATCGTGTTGGTCGACGTGGAGGGATACTCCGTCGCGGAGACGGCGAAGATGCTCGGGATCGCCGAGGGCACGGTCAAGAGCAGGTGTGCCCGAGGCCGCGCGAAACTCGCGAAGGTTCTCGGACATCTGCGGAACCCCGATGCGATTGCGAACGTCCCTACTAACGAAAGCAAACGAGATCGCGCTACCCCGGGCGAGCGACGGGGTGCCAGGCGGGTTCAGGGCACGCCGGGTGAGGTGGAGGGACGATGACGGACGAAACTCGGGGGATCGGCGAGGCCGTCGGTCCGCCCTGGTCTGTCGATGTACTCGCCGACCTCCACGCCGGGGTGCTGGACGAACGGACCTCGGCCGAGCTGTGGCCCATGGTGCGCGCCGACCCGGAGGCCGTCGCGATCCTCGAAGCGCTCGACTCGACCCTGTCCGACCTCGCGGCGCTCGCCACCGCACCGGTCGAGCCGATGCCCGCGGAGTACGCGGCGAGGCTCGACGCGGCTCTGGCCGCGGAGGCCTCGGCCAGGCAGTCCACGCAGGGGCCGCCCCAGTTTCGTGAACAGCCATGGTCCGGAGTGGCCGCACCTCCCGCGCAGGCACCGGGAGCACCGGCGGAACCCGCCCTCGCCCCGGTGGTCGACCTGGCATCGGCGCGGAGACGCCGGAACAAGCGGATCGGGTGGGGCGCCGGAATCGTGACCGTCGCCGCCGCGGCCATCGCGGCGGTCGCCATCATCGTGCCCGCCACGCAGCAGAGCAGCGGCCCGGCGGGCGGCATCGCCCAGCCCGCGCCATCCGGTCCCACAAGCCCCGGAGGCCCCGTCGGGCCGACCGTGGGCGGGGACGGCAGCGGCTCGCAGGCACTGCTCGGCAAGGCGCTGGGTGTCCGGGACTTCGGCCCGCTGCAGACCGAAGAACGGCTCGACGCGTGTGTGGCCGCCAACGGGCTCGACCCGGCCGTGCGGCCGGTGGGCGTGCAGCCGGTGACGGTCGAGGGCAAGGCCGGGGTGCTGGTCGTCTACACCACCGGCAAGCTCGCGCAGTACCGCATGGTGGCCTTCGGCGCGGACTGCGGCCCCGGCAATCCGGCCAAGCTGTTCGACAAGGTCGTCGGGGAGAAGTAGCGGCTGTCACGGGCGGGAACACCGCCACCTACGATCGTGTTGAGCCTGGTACACGGGTCACTACGAGCGGAGGTCACGGGTGGCTGCCGAGGACATCAGGAACCTGATCATCGTCGGATCGGGTCCTGCCGGATACACCGCCGCCGTCTACGCGGCGCGGGCACAGCTGGAACCGCTGGTGTTCGAAGGAACCCAGTTCGGCGGTGCGCTGATGACGACGACCGAGGTCGAGAACTTCCCCGGTTTCCGCGACGGCATCCAGGGTCCTGACCTCATGGAGGAGATGCGCAAGCAGGCCGAGCGGTTCGGCGCCGAGCTGCGCGCGGAGGACGTCGAGTCGCTGGAGCTGACCGGGGACGTCAAGTACGTCGTCGCGAACGGCGTGCGGTACGCGGCGCGTGCGGTGGTCCTGTCGATGGGTGCCGCGGCGCGGTACCTGCACGTGCCCGGTGAGCAGGAGCTGCTCGGCCGCGGCGTGTCCGCCTGCGCGACCTGCGACGGCTTCTTCTTCCGCGATCACGACATCGTGGTCGCGGGTGGCGGCGACTCCGCGATGGAGGAGGCCACCTTCCTCACCAAGTTCGCCAAGTCCGTGACCATCGTGCACCGCCGCGACGAGTTCCGCGCCTCGAAGATCATGCTGGAGCGCGCCCGTGCGAACGAGAAGATCAAGTGGCAGCTGAACTCCCAGATCACCGGGGTGCTCGGCGACGGCAAGGTGGAAGGCCTTCAGCTGCGCGACACGAAGACGGGTGAGGAGTCCACGCTGGACGTCACCGGGTTCTTCGTCGCGATCGGTCACGACCCGCGCAGCCAGCTGGTGCGCGGCCAGGTCGACCTCGACGAGAACGGCTACGTGCTCACCAAGGGCCGCACTTCCTACACGAATCTCGACGGTGTGTTCGCCGCCGGCGACCTGGTGGACCACACCTACCGTCAGGCGATCACCGCGGCCGGTTCGGGCTGCGCGGCGGCGATCGACGCGGAACGCTGGCTGGCGGAGCACGGCGAGGCCGAGACCGCGCACGAGGCCCCCGAGCTGGTCGGCGGCGGCTACGGCGCGCCCGCGAACTGACTCACCCTTCCCCAGCCGCTCACCCCGATAAGGAGAACCCATGTCCGAAAACACCGTGAAGGTGACCGACAAGACCTTCGTCGACGACGTCCTGACCAGCGAGAAGCCGGTTCTCGTCGACTTCTGGGCCACCTGGTGCGGCCCGTGCAAGATGGTCGCCCCGGTGCTCGAAGAGATCGCGGCCGAGCACGGCGAGAAACTGACCATCGCCAAGCTCGACATCGACGCGAACCCGAACACGGCGCGTGACTACCAGGTGATGTCCATCCCGACGCTGATCCTCTTCCAGGGCGGCAAGCCGGTGAAGCAGATCGTCGGCGCGAAGCCGAAGGCCGCGCTGCTCTCGGACCTGGCCGACGTCATCTCCGCCGACGCCTGATCTCGGCAGCGAAGAACCCGGGCCAGCGGGAATTCCCCCGCCGGTTCGGGTTCTTCACCGTTTCGGGCCTGCGCATCGTGGGTAGCTGATCACTGCGTGAAGATGTGGTGTCGGACACACCCTGTCTCCGGCGCCTTGACGCACCACCCGGGCCTGCGCGCTCACCGAGAGTCCACAGGGCACAATAGAGTCCCTGGGTACCGCCCAGCAGATGATTTCTGTCCCGCATCGAGTTCTTTTCGGTGCCCGAGGAAGAGCGAGGAGTGCATGCGGGTACTCCGCCGCGGCGACGCCGGACCGGATGTCGCCGAGATCAGGTCGATCCTTGCCGCGATGGACCTGCTCCCGCCGGTGACCGATTCCGGGGAGTACGGCGTGTTCGACACGTCCGTGGAGCACGCCGTGCGGGCCTTCCAGCAGCGTCGTGGGCTCATCATCGACGGGCTGGTCGGCCCGGCGACGTACCAGGCGCTCAAGGGAGCCAGCTTCCACCTGGGCAGCAGGCCGCTGCAGTACATGCTCTCCTCGCCGGTGCACGGCGACGACGTGTTCACCCTGCAGGAACGGCTCACCGAACTCGGTTTCGACTCGGGGCGCCCGGACGGGTACTTCGGCCCGCAGACCGAGCGCGCGCTCAAGACGTTCCAGCGCGACATGCGGCTGGCCTCGGACGGGATCTGTGGCCCGGCCACGATCCGCGAGCTGCACCGCCTCTCCTCGCCGCGGGCCCGCGGCGGCCGCCCGGTGTTCCTGCGCGAGCAGGAGCAGGTGCGCCAGGCCGGGCCGCGGCTGCGTGGCAAGCGCATCGTCATCGACCCCGGCCACGGCGGGGACGACCTCGGCGTGATCGCGGGCGGCCTGCGCGAGGCCGACATCGCGTGGGATCTGGCGCGCCGCCTGGAGGGCCGGATGAAGGCCACCGGCATGGAGGCGCTGATCTCCCGCGGCCCGAACCAGAGCCCGACCGAGCTGGAGCGGGCGAGGTTCGCCAACGAGGCCGGCGCGGACCTGTTCCTGTCGCTGCACAACGACGGCAACCCCTCGCCGAAGGCGCAGGGTGTCGCGAGCTTCCACTTCGGCACCGGCAACGGCACCACCTCCACGGTGGGTGAGCTGCTGGCCGGGTTCATCCAGCGCGAGCTGGCCGCCAGGACAGGGCTGCTGGACTGCCGCACGCACTACAAGACCTGGGAGATCTTCACCCGCACCCGCTGCCCGGCGGTCCGGGTCGAGATCGGCTACCTGACCAACCCGGACGACTCGGGCAAGCTGGCCGACCCCGCGTTCCGCGATGTCGTGGCCGAAGGCATCCTGGTCGCCGTCAAGCGGCTGTACCTGCTCGGCGAGGGCGACCAGCCGACCGGCACGTTCACCTTCGCCGACGTCCTGGCCCACGAACTCGCGAAGGCCGAATAGCCCCCACCCGCTTTCGGAGAACACCGCTCCGGCACCACCGTGCCCTCGGTAACCCACAACCGGGCCGAACGTGGCTGAAATTTCATCCACCAGCCGCCGCCACAACACCTAGCGCCCCACCCCGGCCCGGCACACCACACCTAGGGACAGCCCCCGCCCTTCCCGGGGGGCGTCCCCAACAACAGTCTACCCATCCACAGGTTTTCCACGGCCCTCATCAGCAATCTGTGGATAACTCGGCCCTTCTTCCACAGTTGTGCACACATGCCAGAACGAGGGTTTCGCGCCCTCGTGACCTGCTACCGAAGCCGTGCGGAGCGGAAATTCCGGCAGATTCCGCGTGGCATGTCGAGAAGCGCGAAGCAGCTTCTACGTCCCCGGTGAGAGACACTCGAATCCGGAGGACAGCCACCATGAGCAAGACCCTCACCACCACCGAAGCCGTCCAGCAGGCGACCGGCCGCGACTGGGCCGGATGGAACGGCCTGCTCGACGCCTGGGGCGCCACCGAACACCCGCACAAGGACATCGTGGCCTGGCTCGTCGGCGAGCACGGCCTTGGCAACTGGTGGGCACAGACCATCACCGTCGAGTACGAGCGGGCCCGTGGACTCCGCGCACCCGGAGGCGGGCGCGACGGCCGCTACACCGTCAGCGCGAGCAAGACCGTCAACGTCTCCGTCCAGCAGCTCTACGCCGCGTTCACCGACGGCGAGCTCCGCGCGAAGTGGCTGCCGGACGGTGAACTGCGGGAGCGCACCGCCCAGCCGCTCCGGTCCGCGCGGTTCGACTGGGCCGGCGGATCGACGCGGGTCAACGTCGGATTCGTCGACAAGGGTGACCGCGCGCAGGTCGGGCTGGTGCACGAGCGGCTGACGGACACCGACGAGGCCGAACACTTCAAGCAGTACTGGCGAACGCGGCTGGCCACGCTCAAGGAGTTGCTCGAAAACCAGGGCTGAGCGGCGCTACGCGCGCCCGAGGCTCGGTTCGGCGGTAGTGATGGTCACCTGGCCGAGCAGTCGCTCCAGCGCCGCCTCGACGTCTTCCTTCCAGCTGATCGCCGAACGCAGCTCCAGGCGCAGCCGAGGCCACTTCTTGTGCGGGCGGACGGTCTTGAACCCGACGCTCTGCAGGAAGCCCGCAGGCAGGACGCAGTCGTGGCCCGACGCCGGGTCCTCATCGTCCGGCGAGGCGTCGCCGAACGCCTCGATCGCCCGCACCCCGCGTTTCGTCAGGTCCTTCGCGACCGCCTGCACCAGCATCCGGCCGAGCCCGCCGCCGCGGAACTCCGGCAGCACGTGGAAGGCCGTCAGCAGGACCGCGTCCGCGCTCGGCGGCGACGTCGGGAAGGCGAGTGCGCGGGGGACCGCGTTCGGCGGGGCATAGAGCACGAACCCCACGGGGAGGGTGTCGCTGTAGACGATCCGGCCGCAGGAACCCCACTCCAGCAGGACGCTGGACACCCAGGCTTCCTTTTCCACCTCGGTGGCGCCGTACTCCTCGGCCTGCGCCGTGAGATGCGGCGCGACCTCCCAGTAGACACACCGGCGACAGCTCTTGGGCAGATGCTCCAGATTGTCCAGTGTGACGCCCACAACGCGACGCGACACCTGCGACCTCCCTGGATTGCCTCACCCGAAGGACTGACAATCGGCCGCTGACCTGCGAAAGAGCAGGGAGTACCGAAAGAGCCCCCTCTGAGGATAGGCCGATGTGACGAGGGCGGAAAGGGGAGGGGGCCCGAACGGACCCCGGTTACACTCGTTGGATCTACCAGCAGGTAGATCGAGACCGCCGAGCCCCGGGTGAATCCTCCGATGACCGAGAACCGCCCCGTCAAGCCGCATGTCGGCCGCCACAACCTCGACCCGCACCTGGAGCGATACGCCGCCCGCACCGCGGGAATGACCGCCTCGGAGATCCGAGCGTTGTTCGCGGTGGCCAGCAGGCCCGAGGTGGTCTCTCTCGCCGGTGGTATGCCCAACCTCGCCGCGCTCCCGCTCGACTCGCTGTCCGCCCAGGTCGCCGACATCATCGCCGAGGACGGGCTGGTCGCCCTCCAGTACGGTTCCGCGCACGGCGTGCCCGCGCTGCGCGACCAGATCTGCGAGATCATGGCGCTGGAGGGGATCAAGGCGCATCCGGACGACGTCGTGGTGACCGTCGGCTCCCAGATGGGCCTCGACATGGTCACCCGGCTGTTCTGCGACCCCGGCGACGTCGTGATCGCCGAGGGCCCGTCCTACGTGGGCGCGCTGGGCTCCTTCACGGCGTACCAGGCGAACGTCGTGCACGTCGCGATGGATGACGACGGCCTCGTTCCCGAGGGCCTTCGCGAAGCGCTCAAGCAGGCAGAGAAGGCCGGTCAGCGCGTCAAATTCCTTTACACCATCCCGAATTTCCACAACCCCGCCGGTGTCACGCTGGCCGTGGAGCGCCGCGCCGAGATCCTCGAGATCTGCCGCGCGCACGGGGTGCTCGTGGTCGAGGACAACCCGTACGGGCTGCTCGGTTTCGACGGCCAGACCTATCCCGCGCTGCGGTCCCTCGACCCCGAGAACGTCGTGTACCTCGGTTCGTTCTCCAAGACCTTCGCCTCGGGCCTGCGCGTCGGCTGGGTGCTCGCCCCGCACGCGGTGCGCGAAAAGCTCGTCCTGGCCGCGGAGTCGGCGACACTGTGCCCGCCCACCCTCAACCAGATGATCGTGTCGCGCTACCTCGCGACCCACGACTGGAAGGGCCAGATCAAGAAGTTCCGGGAGAACTACCGCGAACGCCGCGACGCGATGCTTTCCGGACTGGAGCAGTACCTTCCGTCCGGGTGCACCTGGACCAAGCCGGACGGCGGTTTCTACGTGTGGGTGACGGTCCCGGAAGGCGTCGATACCAAGGCGATGCTGCCGCGCGCGGTCACCGCCAGGGTCGCGTACGCGTCCGGCACCGGTTTCTACGCCGACGGTTTCGGCAGCCGTCAGATGCGGCTGTCGTACTGCTACCCGACGCCCGAGCGCATCCGGGAAGGCGTGCGCCGGCTCGCCTCGGTGCTGGAGTCCGAAATGGACCTCGCGCGCACCTTCGGTAGCGTGAACAGCCGCACGATCTCGGGGCCGCAGAGCCCATCTCCGGACACGGTCTGACCGGCCGCGCGTCCACGAACAGCGTCAAAGGAGTTCCACGGTGGTCGACCACACCGTTGCCGTGCTCGCCGGTGGGCTTTCGCACGAACGCGACGTCTCGCTCCGGTCCGGACGGCGGCTTTCCGCCGCCCTGCGAGCCGACGGGTTCACCGTGGAGGAGTGGGACACCGACAGCGGGCTGATGGATCGGTTGCGCTCCCATCGTCCCGACGCCGTCGTCGTCGCGTTGCACGGCGGCGAGGGCGAAAACGGCTCCGTGCAAACGATTCTGGAGATGCTGGACGTCCCGTTCGTCGGCACCAGCTCACAGGGCTGCCGCCGTACCTGGGACAAGCCGATCGCGAAGTCGTTGGTGGCCAAGGCCGGATTCACCACGCCGGACTGGATCGTGTTGCCCCACACCACTTTCCGCGAGCTCGGCGCGCAGGCCGTGCTGGACGCGATCGTGGAACGGCTCGGTCTGCCGCTGATCCTCAAGCCCGACCAGGGCGGCTCCGCGCTGGGCGCTCAGGTCGTCCGCGACGCCACCGAGCTGCCGGCCGCCATGGTCGGCTGCTTCGCCTACGGGGACACGGTGCTCGCGGAACGGTTCGTCAGCGGTGTCGAGGTGGCCGTGACGGTCGTCGAAGGGGAGAACGGACCCGAGGCCCTGCCCGCGGTCGAGATCGTCCCGGAGAACGGCGTCTACGACTACACCGCGCGCTACACGGCCGGGCTCACCGACTACTTCACCCCCGCGCGGATCTCGCCCGAAGCGACCGAGGCCGTCGGAAAGCTCGCGGTGTCCACGCACCAGCAACTCGGACTGCGGGACATCTCCCGTACCGACGCTGTGGTGACCGAGGACGGCATCCCGCACTTCCTCGCGGTGAACCTGTCGCCGGGGCTCACCGAGACGTCCACGGTGCCGATGGCCATGGAAGCGGCCGGGCATTCGCTGGGCTCGGTGTTCGGCGATCTCGTCATCCGCGCCATCCGCCGCGCGAGCTGACACCCACCGATACTGAACGACCATGAGCCGGGCGGCCTCCGCCCGGCTCTGTCGTTGGTGCCTCCGCGACCGCTCGCCCCGGTTTCGGAGCGGTACTTTTCGCGACCCGACACCCGATCACCTCAGGTGATCCCGTCTTCACCGCCAGGAACTGTCACCGTGACGAAAGACCCTGGGGTGATCCCTAGTCGGTTTCCGGTGTCTGTTTTGTCGTATTTTCGTCCATCAGCGCGACGATACGTTCAAGATCGTCCACCGACCCGAATTCGAGCACGATCCGGCCCTTGCGGCGGCCGAGGTCGACCTTGACCCGGGTGTCGAACCGGTCGGAGAGCCGGTTCGCCAGATCCTGGAGACCGGGAGCCTGCATCGGCTTGCGCGGCGCGGCCTTCGGCTTGGCCGGCTTCTCGCTCTTCTTGAGCGTGACCGCTTCCTCCGTCGCCCGGACCGACATGCCTTCCGCGACGATCCGAGCGGCGAGCTCTTCCTGACTTTCGGCGTCGTCCAACGACAACAACGCGCGGGCGTGCCCGGCGGACAGCACGCCCGCCGCGACGCGCCGCTGCACGGGGAGGGGGAGCTTCAACAGCCGGATGGTGTTGGTGATGACCGGGCGGCTGCGGCCGATCCGGCTCGCCAGCTCCTCATGGGTCACCGCGAACTCGTCGAGCAGCTGTTGATACGCGGCCGCCTCTTCCAGCGGGTTCAACTGCACCCGGTGGATGTTCTCCAGGAGCGCGTCCCGCAGCATCGACTCGTCGGCGGTCTGCCGGACGATCGCGGGGATCGCTTCCAGTTCGGCCTGCTGCGACGCACGGAGCCGCCGCTCGCCCATGACGAGTTCGTATTCGTCATCGCCGAGCTCGCGGACGACGATCGGCTGCATGAGGCCGAACTCGCGAATCGAGTGCTCGAGTTCGGCCAGTGCCTCTTCGTCGAAGACCTGACGCGGCTGCTTCGGGTTGGGCTTGATCGCACTGACCGGCACCTCGCGGTAGACCGCACCGGCGACCGCGCCGCCGTGGGAACCGGCTGCCCCGTTCGCCGCGAACCAGCCCGAGTCCTCCTTCGACCCGTCCGGGGTCTTGGCGGGCGCCGGGTCGGCGGGGGCGGACGGCGCCGGGCCGCCCGTGTTCGCCGGCCCGGTCGGGATCAGAGCGGCAAGCCCGCGACCGAGTCCTCCGCGTCGTTCAGTCATGAACCGTTTCCTCCTTGACCCAATGCGCCTCGCTCGGCGATCTCCCGCGCCGCGTCGACATAGCTCATGGCGCCCCGTGAACCGGGGTCGTAGGCGAGCACGGTCTGGCCGTACCCGGGCGCCTCGGAGACCTTCACGCTGCGCGGAATGACGGTCTTCAGCACGAGGTCGCCGAAGTGGTTACGCACCTCCTGCGTCACCTGGTCGGCCAGCTTCGTGCGGCCGTCGTACATGGTGAGCAGGATGGTCGAGACGCTGAGTTCGCGGTTCAGGTGCGCCTGGACGAGCTCGATGTTGCTCAGCAACTGACCCAGGCCCTCCAGCGCGTAGTACTCGCACTGGATCGGAATGAGAACTTCCTGGGCTGCCACCATCGCGTTGACGGTCAGCAGGCCGAGCGAGGGCGGGCAGTCGATGAACACGTAGTCGACGCCGATCTCGTCGAGGATCTCCGACGAGATCGCCTCCTTGAGCCGGGACTCCCGGGACGCCATCGACACCAGTTCGATCTCGGCACCGGCGAGATCGATGGTCGCGGGGACGCAGTAGAGATTGGGCGACTGCTCGCTGACCGCGGCCGCCTCGGCGAGGGACACCTCGCCGATGAGCACCTCGTAGATGGAGGGCGTCCCGGATCGATGGTCGACGTCCAGCGCGGTGCTGGCGTTGCCCTGGGGGTCGAGATCGACGACGAGCGTCTTGAGCCCGTGCACGGCCAGCGCCGCGGCCAGGTTCACCGTGCTGGTGGTCTTGCCGACGCCGCCCTTCTGGTTGGCGACGGTCAGCACGCGCCGGTGGGTGGGCCGGGGGAGCCCGCCTTCCTCCGGGTGCAGGACTCGCGCGGCACGGACGGCTTCCTCGGCGATCGGGGTCCAGGCCAGTTCGTGGCCGGTGTTCGCGGAGTCGGACGGTGGGGGAGTCACCGGTCTCGACACCTCCTCTGCATAGACGACTGGTTGACGTTCGCGCCGCGTCGCTTCACGTGGACGGTTTCACGTGGACCGTTTCACGTGGAACACAGCGGCCTGTTCTCCTGCGCTAACTCCTCCTGCCGCGTGACCGAGACGGCTTCGGCGGCAGGCGTTTGATCATCACGACCGTGCTGGGGACGTCGAGTACGTCGGCACCACAGGTGGCGACCACTGGATCGCCGCCGCCGAGCTTGCGGACGGCAGCGCGGTCCCGTTCGATCTCCGCCGCGACGCTCGCCCCCTTGAGGGCGACCAGGGATCCTTCGGGACGAGCGAGAGGGAGGCACCAGGCGGCGAGCCGGGCAAGCGGGGCGACCGCACGAGCCGTGACGACGTCCGCGCCGCTCAGCTCCTGAAGCACGGCCCGCTCCTCCGCGCGTCCTCGGACGACGGTGATCGGAAGTTCCAGCTTCTCGACGACCTCGGCCAGCCAGTCGGTCCGGCGGGCCATCGGTTCGAGGAGAACAATATCCAGGTCCGGCCGAGCGATGGCGAGCGGCACTCCCGGGAAGCCCGCGCCCGATCCGACGTCCACCACGCGAGCCCCTTGTGGGACGTGCTCGTCGATGACCGCGGAGTTGAGGACGTGCCGATCCCAGAGACGGTCGACCTCCCGGGGTCCGATGAGCCCACGCTCGACGCCGTGGCTCTCCAGGAGTTCGACGTAGGTCGCCGCTTGGTCGACGTGGTCGCCGAACACCCGAGTCGCTGCCGTACGCACCGCGGAAGCGACGCCGTCCAAGCTCACTACATCCACTCCTTGTCTGCCGCGTTTCACGTGAAACGCGCTCGGCTGATTGTCCCTGATGCCGCGACCAAATCGAGTCGACAGACCGCAACTGTGGACAAGTCCACTCCGCGAGCGGAGTCGACGCTGAGTTTCACGTGAAACACAGCGATGTAATTCTGCTCCCGAAAACAGAGAAGCGGCCCGCCGGATCCGGCGGGCCGCTTCTCGAAGAGCAGTGCTGCTGTCAGGACACCGGGAAGATCACCACGCGCCGCTTCGGGTCTTCGCCCTCACTCTCGCTCGTGACACCCGAAACCGTCGCGACGGCGTCGTGCACCACCTTGCGCTCGAACGGGCTCATCGGCTGAAGCCGGACGCGCTCGCCACTCGACAACACCGTCTCCGCGGTCGACCGGCCGAGTTCGCGAAGCTCCTCGCGACGGTCCGCGCGCCACCCCGCGATGTCGAGCATCAACCGGCTACGCGATCCGGTCTCCTGCTGCACCGCGAGCCGGGTCAGCTCCTGGAGCGCCTCGAGCACCGTGCCCCGCGGGCCGACGAGCTTCTCGAGATCCTCACCGCCGTCGATGCTCACGATCGCCCGGCCGGCCTCCACGTCGAGATCGATGTCCCCGTCGTAGTCCAACAGGTCAAGCAACCGCTCCAGGTAGTCACCGGCGATGTCGCCCTCCCGCACGAGGACGTCGTCGTCAGTACCTCCCGCCTGCTCCGCGTTCTCCGGTTCCCCGGTGGCCGCGTCGTCCTGATCGGCGTCGATCGTCTCGATCGTCTCCGACATCATTCGTCTCCTCTCCGAACCGGCTCGGCGTCAGCGACGCTTCCGGCCCGACTTCCTGGTCGAGTCTTTGATGAGGCCCGGCACGCCGGTGCCGTTGTCCTTCGCGCCGTTCGAACTGTCGCCGTCCTCACTCGCGGGCTTGGTGTCCGCCTCCGGTGTGGTGTCGGCCGGCTTGTTCTTCTCCGTCGCGGAAGTGGTCTGTGCGAAGCCCTGCGGGGACCCGGCCTTCGTGACCTTCTTCTGGCCGCCGTTGTTCGCCTGGTTCTTCTTCTGCTGGACCGGCTTCTGGCCCGGGCGGGGAGCGGTCGGCTTCTGACCCGGCTTCGGGCCGAGCGAGGCGCGCTTCTCCTTGGCCTCGGTCTTGCGCTGCTCGTCTTCCTTGTCGATCTTCGTGTAGACGACGCGCTGCTGCATCAGCGTCCAGCCGTTGTTCGCCAGCCAGTAGAAGAGGAGGCCGAGCGGGAACAGCGCACCGAAGACGATCACACCGAGCGGGAAGATGTACATCGTCAGCTTGTTCATGATCGCGGTCTGCGGGGTGGCCGACTCCGGGTTCTGCCGGGAGACCGAGTGCCGCGCGGTGAGGTGCGTGGCGATACCGGCGACGATCATCAGCGGGATGGCGACGGGGGCCACGTTCCAGTGCCAGCCCGACGCGCCACTGCCGCCGATCGCGGTGACGCCGTTGTGGATGGCCTCGCCCAGCTTGACCCCGAAGAGCTTCGCCTGGTTGTACGACTCGACGTCGTGCTGGCTGAAGAAGTAGTTCTCGGTCTTCGGCGAGCCGTCCGCCGGCATGTGGCTGAACGCGCGGAGGACCCAGTTCAGACCGATGAAGACGGGGATCTGCAGCAGCATCGGCAGGCAGCTGCCGAGCGGGTTGACACCGTGCTCCTTCTGGAGCTTCTGCATCTCCATCGCCTGGCGCTGGCGATCGTTCGCGTACTTCTTCTGGATCTTCTTCATTTCCGGCGCGAAGTCCTGCATGCGCTTCATCGACCGGACCTGGTTGACCATCGGCTTGAACATGATGCCGCGGACGGTGAACGTCAGGAAGATGATGCCGAGGATCCAGGAGATCGCCGTGGCTTCCCCGAAGACGAACCCGAAGACCTTGTGCCAACACCACAAGATGAAGGACACGGGGTAGTAGATGAAGTCGAGCACTGAGCTACTCCTCGATCGGTGTTTCAGGTCTGCGGTATCGCCACGAGAACGTCTCGGGCACCGGATCGCGGCCGGGCGGGGTCCACGGGCCGCAGCGCAGCAGCCGGCGCAGCGCGAGGTAGGAGCCGCGCCCGGCACCGAACCGGGTCAGGGCTTCGACCGCGTACGTGCTGCAGCTCGGATAGAACCGGCAAGCCGGTGGCAAGAAGGGGGAGATCGCCTTCCGATAGAGCTTGATCGGAAGCAGCAGCACCCAGGCGACCGGTCCGGGACGGGGTCCACCGGGACGTTCGTCAGTGCTGGTTCGCGTACTCGCTGGCATACCGTTCACACCGCTGATTCGTGGTCGGGGGCCGCGTCCTCGGGACGCGTCTGCCTGGGGACACCATCCCCGGCCGACCGGCGGGACGGCAGCAGTCCGAGCCTGCGCAGTGCCGCGTCGAGATCGGCACCGAGTTCCGCGCTGGACGCGTCCGCCGCCGGAGGTAATGCCCTAACGACCAACGCACTCCCGGCGGGCAGGGTTCCGAGCCGGGCAGCGACGAGATGACGCAACCGGCGGGTGACCCGGTGGCGCACCACCGAATTCCCGACGGCCTTGCTCACCACAAAACCCGCCCTGGCCGCCGTGACGGCCTCGGACGGGTCCGTGGTCAACGCGTGGACGACGAGGCGACGCTTGCCTGCCCTGGATCCGCGGCGAAGAACTACGCGGAAGTCCTCACTCCGCCGCAAACGGGCGGCGGCAGGCAGCATGACGTGCCTCGACGCGGTCTCAGGCGGACAGCTCGGCGCGGCCCTTGCGACGACGGGCCGCCAAGATGGCCCGGCCGGCACGGGTCCGCATGCGCAGCCGGAACCCGTGGACCCGGGCGCGTCGGCGGTTGTTCGGCTGGAAGGTGCGCTTACCCTTGCTCACTGCTTCTCCTGTATCTCGGCCGTCGGACGACGGTTTCTGTTCACCGCCGCCTGGCGTGTCGTGCGGGCGCACGGCAGTCTCTGGTGTCTCCTACCAACGTGTGTCCTCGTCACGTCGAGCAACGACAACGTGGGCACGCGAAACGCACCCATCGCATACGGGAGACCTTACGAGGGTACGCACCCCGGCCGGGCGGCCCGCAGGCACCCCCTTCGCCACGCACCGCGATCACCCCTGCCGGTACGGTCGGGGCAGGCACGCGCCATCGAATGGCAACACGCCGTACACCGTGAAATGCTTGCGCCCGAGCATGCCTTGTGGCATCGGGCGGGGCTTGTTAGCGTGCCTCTTTCGGGTCACCGGTCGAGGTGCACGGCGAGCGCGCCGCCGGGTGTGGAGGTACCCACCGGCGTTATGGAGAGCCCGCAGGTGGCGTGGCCGCGGGCCGCCGTACATTAGTGCACAGCTGTGGACAACTATGTGGATACTTGCTGTGCCGGTGAGCAGACCGGTCCAAGATGACGCTCGATGGAGTGACCGGGGCGTGCTTGGGGGGATTTCGCCGTACACGCCGACGAGGGGAGGGGAGCCAGACAGGTGTCCGAGCACCAGCACAATCTAGGCGTCATCTGGGAGCAGGTGGTCCGGGAGCTGTCCGACGGGACCCTCTCACCGCAGCAGCGAGCCTGGATGCGCGTCACCCGGCCGATCGGCCTGCTCGACGGCACCGCGCTGCTCGCCGCCCCCAGTGATTTCGCGAAGGAAGCCATCGAACGCGCCCTGCGTGGCGCGATCACCGAAGCCCTCTCGCGTCGGCTCGGCCGCGCGGTCTCCCTCGCGGTGAAGGTCGACAGCGCGGAGCCGGTGGCTCCCGCGCCGCCCCGCTACGCGCCACCCACTCGGGTGGAAAACGGATCAGGGCCCGCACCCGAGCCGGCGATGCCCGACACCGCGATGCGCGCGCCCGCCCGGCCGGCGCGCCCGGAGCCGACGCCGCCGCCGATGCCCGCCCCGATGCCTCCGCACCAGCAACCGGCGAATCCCGCCGCGGCGGCCGAGGAGTCGGACGACGAAGAGGTGGACGAGGAAGGCGAGGCACTCGCCGCCGTCCACGAGATCTGGCCTACCTTCTCCGGTCAGCCGATCGCGGGCCAGCCGTACACCGCGCCCGCGCAGCCGCAGACGTCGAAGACGAAGCTGAACGAGAAGTACAACTTCGACACGTTCGTCATCGGCGCCTCCAACCGCTTCGCGCACGCGGCCGCGGTCGCCGTCGCCGAGGCGCCGGCCCGCGCGTACAACCCGCTGTTCATCTGGGGCGAGTCCGGGCTGGGCAAGACCCACCTGCTGCACGCGGTCGGGCACTACGCGCAACGGCTGTTCCCCGGCATGCGCGTCCGCTACGTCTCGACCGAAGAGTTCACCAACGACTTCATCAACTCGCTGCGCGACGACCGCAAGGTCGCGTTCCAGCGGCGGTACCGCGACATCGACATCCTGCTGGTCGACGACATCCAGTTCCTGGAGGGCAAGGAAGGTACCCAGGAAGAGTTCTTCCACACCTTCAACACCCTCCACAACGCGAACAAGCAGATCGTCGTCTCCTCCGACCGGCCGCCCAAGCGGCTGGAGACCCTGGAGGACCGGCTTCGCACGCGGTTTGAGTGGGGGCTGATCACCGACATCCAGCCGCCCGAGCTGGAGACCCGGATCGCGATCCTGCGCAAGAAGGCCGCACAGGACCGGCTCGCGGTGCCGGGCGAGGTCCTGGAGTTCATCGCCTCGCGCGTCGAGGCGAACATCCGCGAGCTCGAAGGGGCGCTGATCCGCGTCACCGCGTTCGCCTCGCTGAACCAGCAGCCGGTCGACGTCGGTCTCGCCGAGATCGTCCTGCGGGACCTCATCCCGGACTCGCACACGCCGGAGATCACCGCGCCGACCATCATGGGCGTCACCGCGGAGTTCTTCGACGTGACGCTCGACGACCTCTGCGGCCCCGGCAAGACGAAGGCGCTCGCCACCGCGCGGCAGATCGCGATGTACCTCTGCCGCGAGCTGACCGAGATGTCGCTGCCGAAGATCGGGCAGACCTTCGGCGGCCGCGACCACACGACGGTCATGCACGCGGACAAGAAGATCCGCAAGGAGATGGCCGAGCGGCGCCGCATCTACGACCAGGTCCAGGAACTGACCTCGCGGATCAAGCAGCGCGCACGCCAGTAGTTCTTCCCGCTCTTCTCACGGCTTCGGGGCGTCCACGACTCAGGTGGGCGCCCCGAAGCCGTTCTTGTCACGTATCCAGCGTCGTGAGCGCGAATGCCGTGTGCGCAAGGACGTACGCCTTCTCTCGCTGCTTCACGCGCGTACGGCCGTGTACATGCGCGAAGCAGCGACGCGATCTGAAGCACACTTCGCCACGTACGCAAAACCGTTGATACACAAGGGAGTTTCCCCATGCTGTGGGCACTTTGCCCACAGTGCCAACGAATCTCTCAGCTGCGACGACGCGGGTTTCGTCCACAATGCACTCACAAGCAGTCCACAGTGCATCCACAGTGTTGCCCACACCGATTCCACAGGTTGCCCACACTCGATACACATCCCGCGTCAGCCACTCATCCGGGCGATTCGGGTCACGCCGCACGCGCACATCCCCTGGGTACAACTCGGTGCACAGCTGGGGATAGACCTGGGGACAACTGGGGCTGGCTGTGGACGAATCGGGGGCCGCTCGAATCCATCCACCGATCGCCCGATTCATCCACCGAACCGCCACCAGGGCTCTCCACACCCTCGCCCTCGCTCCGACCTGCGCGAACGAGCTGTGTCCACACAATCCACAACGCCTACTACTGCTACTGCCCTTAGATCTTTTTAAGAAGGGAACAAAACAAAAACAGGCGGCGGACGAATCTGGGGACAGCCGGTGAACTGTGTCGCTTTGTCGACAAATCGAAGGGGAGGCCGAGGTGACGGCCACGCCGCTGACGGCCTAACGTGGATGCCTGCACCTGGTCCGCGTCGAACGCCGTCCCGGTGCGGGGGTAGGGAGCAGAGGCGAGGTCGCCTGCGCGGGCGCAGGTGTTCCCCGACGACCTTCACGAGCCGCAGGGGCTCGGCTGTCGAAAGGATGCGCGCATGAAGATCCGCGTCGAGCGCGACGGGCTCGCCGACGCCGTCGCGTGGGTGGCGAGAAGCCTCCCGTCCCGGCCTCCGGTACCGGTGCTGGGCGGTGTCCTGCTCGACGCGGGGTCGGACGGGGCGGCGGACGCGCTCACGGTTTCCGGCTTCGACTACGAGGTCTCCGCGACGGTCGGGGTCCCGGCCACCATCGCCGACGGCGGCCGCCTGCTCGTCTCCGGCCGCCTCCTGGCCGACATCACCAAGGCGCTGCCCGCGCAGCCGGTCGAGATCTCGGTCGACGGCGCCCGCGCGACGATCACCTGCGGCAGCGCCCGCTTCAGCCTGCCGACCATGCCGGTCGAGGACTACCCGCAGCTGCCGTCCCAGCCCGCGTACGCCGGTGAGCTCGCCGGTGACGCCTTCGGCCAGGCGGTCACCCAGGTCGTCGTCGCGGCCGGCAAGGACGACACCCTGCCGATGCTGACCGGGATGCGGCTGGAGATCTCCGGCGACAAGCTCACGCTGGTGGCCACCGACCGCTTCCGGCTCGCGATGCGCGAGTTCACCTGGCAGCCCGCCGAGGGCCTCGCCGATGCCGCGGTGCTCGTCCCCGCGCGGACCCTCGCCGAGGCCGCCAAGACGCTCGGCGCGAGCGGCGCCACGATCCGGCTCGCGCTCGCCAGCGGCGACGGTCTCCTCGGCCTCTCCGGTGCCGGTCGCTACACCACCACCCGGCTGCTGGACGCGGAGTTCCCGCCGTACCGCCAGCTGCTTCCGGCCAGTCACTCCTCGCGGGCGATCATCGAGGTCTCCGCGCTCGCCGAGTCGATCAAGCGTGTGTCGCTCGTCGCCGAGCGCGGCACGCAGGTGCGGCTGGAGTTCGCGGACGGCTCGCTGCGGCTGTCCGCCGGCGGCGACGACGAGGGCAGCGCGGAAGAAGAGCTGCAGGTCGACTACGAGGGCGAGCCGGTCACCATCGCGTTCAACCCCGGCTACCTCGTCGACGGTCTCGGCGCGCTGCACGCGGATCGCGCCGAGCTGACGTTCACCACGCCGAACCGTCCCGCGCTCATCAAGCCCGCCGACGCCGAGGGCAACGTCGTCCCCGGCTACCTCTACCTCCTGATGCCGGTCCGCCTGCCCGGCTGACCCGCTTCTTCGTTAGTACGTAAGGGGAACTCCATGGTTCAGCTGGGTCTGATCGGCCTCGGCAAGATGGGCTTCAACATGCGTGAGCGGCTGCGCACGGCCGGTCACGAGGTGGTCGGGTACGACCGCAACCCCGAGGTGACCGACTCGACGTCGCTCGCCGACCTGGTGTCCAAACTGGACGGTCCGAGGATCGTCTGGGTGATGGTGCCAGCCGGTGACCCGACGCGGCAGACGATCACCGAGCTGAGCGAGCTGCTGTCCGAGGGCGATCTCGTGATCGACGGCGGCAACTCGAAGTACACCGACGACAAGCTCAACGCCGACCTGCTCGCCGCGAAGAAGATCGGGTACCTCGACTGCGGGGTGTCCGGTGGCGTGTGGGGCAAGGACAACGGCTACGGCCTGATGGTCGGCGGCGCGGCCGCCGACGTCGCCCGCGCGATGCCGATCTTCGACTCGCTGCGTCCGGAGGGGCCGCGCGAAGAGGGCTTCTCGCACGCGGGTGCGGTCGGTGCCGGGCACTACGCGAAGATGATCCACAACGGCATCGAGTACGGCATGATGCAGGCCTTCGCCGAGGGCTTCGAGCTGCTCGAAGCCGCGAAGGTCGTGGAGGACGTGCCCGCGGTGATCAAGGGCTGGCAGCGGGGGACCGTGGTCCGCTCGTGGCTGCTCGATCTGCTGGTCCGCGCGCTCGACGAGGATCCGGAGCTGGACGACCTCGAAGGCTACGTCGAGGATTCCGGTGAAGGCCGGTGGACGCTGGAGGAGGCGATCGACCACGCCGTCCCGGCGCCGGTTCTCTCCGCCGCGTTGTTCGCGCGCTTCGCTTCGCGCCAGCAGCAGTCGCCCGCGATGCGGGCCGTGGCCGCGCTGCGCAACCAGTTCGGCGGGCACGCCGTGAAGAAGGTCGGCGGCTAGGTCTGGGGAGTTTTGTACCTGAGACATCTCCAGGTCACCGACTTCCGGTCCTGGGAGCAGGCCGATCTCGCGCTCGAACCGGGGCCGACCGTGCTGGTCGGCCAGAACGGCCGGGGCAAGACGAACCTGCTGGAAGCGATCGGCTACGTCGCGACGCTGGGCTCGCACCGCGTCGCGACCGACGCCCCGCTCATCCGGCACGGGTGTGAACGCGCGCTGGTGCGGGTCGCGGTGGTCAACGACGACCGCGAACTGACCGTCGAGCTGGAGATCACCGCCGGGCGGGCCAATCGCGCCAGGGTCAACCGCGGCGCGGTCGGCAAGCCGAGGGACGTGCTCGGGATCCTGCGTACGGTGCTGTTCTCGCCGGAGGACCTGTCGCTCGTCCGGGGTGACCCGAGCGAGCGTCGCCGGTTCCTCGACGAGCTTCTCGTGCTGCGCGCACCGAGGTATGCCGGTGTCCGCGCCGACTACGAGAAGGTGCTCAAGCAGCGCAACGCCCTGCTCAAGACCGCGGGGAAACGACGTACCGGCCGTGAGGACCCGTACGCGTTGTCGACCCTCGACGTCTGGGATGACCACCTCGCGGTCGCGGGCGCGGAGTTGCTGGCCGCGCGGCTCAACCTCGTCGCTGACCTGGCGCCATACGCGGCGTCCGCGTACATGGGGGTCGCACCGGATTCGCGTCCGGCGAAGATCGCGTACCGGTCTTCGCTCGGCGAAGCGCTTCCCGCCGGGTACGGCGTACCGGGTGAGGCGCGTGCCGATCCGGAAGTGCTCAAGGGTGTGCTGCTCACCGCGATGGGCGAGGCCAGGACGGCCGAGCTGGAACGAGGGGTGAGCATGGTCGGCCCGCACCGGGACGAGCTCGAACTCGTGCTGGGTGAGGCGCCGGCGAAGGGGTACGCGAGCCACGGCGAGTCGTGGTCGTTCGCCCTCGCGCTGCGACTGGGAAGTTACGAACTCCTGCGTGGCGAAGCCGGGGAGCCGGTGCTCCTGCTGGATGATGTGTTCGCCGAGCTGGACCGTAAGCGCCGGTCCCGGCTCGCCGAAGTGGCGGCGGGCGCCGAACAGGTGCTGGTGACCGCCGCCGTCGACGAGGACGTGCCCGCTGAGCTGGACGGATGCCGGTTCTCCGTGGCGGAGGGCGAGGTCAAGCGTGCCTGAAAACCCCGAAACACCGGCTAGCCGACCACGCGGGGTGACCGGCGCCACAGCGGTTACCCACCTTTCTGGGGATAAACCTGTGGACAGTGTGGATAACACCGTGAACGCGTTATCGCCCCGCGTGACCGAACGGCCGGATGAGGGGCTTGACATCCCTCGGACCGGTGTTCGCCCCAGTGGCGAGCAAACTCCTGGTACGCAGCGTGAGAACGGCGCTGCGCCGAACGGGCGTGACCTGGCTCACGCGGCTCTCGAAGCCGCGAAGGCCAAGGCGAAGGCGCGGGGTGGACCGCCCGGGTTACGCACAGGCAGGCTGACCGGTGGCGGGCAGAACCCGCGGCGCCGTCGTTGGTCCGGGCCCGGCGCCGACGCGCGCGATCCGCAGCCGCTCGGCAGGCTCACCTCCCGGCTGATCACCGACAGTGGCTGGTCGGAGCGCCTTTCCTCGGCGCGGGTCTTCGGGCAGTGGGCCCGGCTGGTCGGGGAGAACGTGGCCGAGCACGCGCACCCGGTCTCGCTCAAGGACGGCGAACTGACCGTCCAGGCCAGTTCGACCGCGTGGGCGATGCAGCTGCGCACCCTGCAGCGCCAGCTCCTGGCCAAGATCGCTGCCGGTGTCGGTAACGGCGTCGTCAAGCGGATGCGCATCCAGGGGCCGACGGCGCCCAGCTGGCGGAAGGGGCCCCGGCACGTCCCCGGCCGTGGCCCGCGTGACACGTACGGCTGACAGCGGTTGCGAGACGCACTCAGAGTTCCCCCACAACGCGTCCATAAGTGCTCTGAAACGTCAAGACTCTGCTAGGAACGATTTCGTGGCTCTGTGAGCAAGCCAGGGGTGTCCTTGCCGCATGTCTGCGGACGCGGCCAAGTACACTGGTGTCGAGTGGGATTCCGCTCGCGCGAGACGAGGAGACAACACGCCGGTGACCGAGAACAAGAGCGAGTACAACGCGTCGTCCATCACCGTGCTCGAAGGCCTCGAAGCGGTCCGTAAGCGCCCCGGTATGTACATCGGTTCAACCGGTGAGCGCGGCCTCCACCACCTGGTGCAGGAGGTCGTGGACAACTCCGTCGACGAGGCGATGGCCGGGTACGCCACCAAGGTCGAGGTTACCCTCCTCGCCGACGGCGGCGTCCGTGTTGTCGACGACGGCCGCGGCATCCCGGTCGACATGCACCCGAAGGAGCAGAAGCCGACCCTGGAGGTCGTGCTGACCGTGCTCCACGCGGGTGGCAAGTTCGACAGCGACTCCTACGCGGTCTCGGGCGGTCTGCACGGCGTCGGTGTTTCGGTCGTCAACGCGCTGTCGACCAAGCTGCTCGCGGAGATCAAGTACCGGGGCCGGAACTGGCGCCAGGAGTACACCAACCAGGTGCCCGGCGAGCTCCAGGACCTCGGCCCTGCCGAGGACACCGGCACCACGATCACGTTCTGGGCCGATCCGGAGATCTTCGAGACCACGACCTACAACTTCGAGACCATCTCCCGGCGGCTGCAGGAGATGGCGTTCCTCAACAAGGGCCTCACCCTCTCGCTGCGCGACGAGCGCGTCGCCGACGAGGAAACCGAGCAGGACGCCGAGGGCAAGCAGGCCCGGATCAAGGAAAAGACGTACTGCTACCCGGGTGGGCTCGAGGACTTCGTCAAGCACATCAACGGCAGCAAGGACCCCATTCACCCGACGGTGATCTCCTTCGACGCCAAGGGCACTGGCCTCGAGGTCGAGGTCGCCATGCAGTGGAACAACGGGTTCACGCCGTCGGTCTACACCTTCGCCAACACGATCAACACGCACGAGGGCGGCACGCACGAGGAGGGCTTCCGCGCCGCGTTGACCCGCGTCGTCAACTCCTACGCGCGCGACAAGAAGCTGCTCAAGGAGAAGGACGCGAACCTCACCGGTGACGACGTCCGCGAGGGCCTCGCCGCGATCGTGTCGATCAAGCTCTCCGAACCGCAGTTCGAGGGCCAGACCAAGACCAAGCTGGGCAACAGCGAGGCCAAGACGTTCGTGCAGCAGACGTCGAACGAATGGCTGGCCGACTGGTTCGAGCGCAACCCCACCGAGGCCAAGACGGTCATCAACAAGTCGATCTCCTCGGCGCAGGCGCGGATGGCCGCGCGCAAGGCGCGGGATCTGGTCCGCCGCAAGGGCGCGCTCGACATCGGCGGGCTGCCGGGCAAGCTCAAGGACTGCCGCTCCACCAAGCCGGAGGAGTGCGAGCTCTACATCGTCGAGGGTGACTCGGCCGGCGGCTCGGCCAAGGAGGGCCGGGACTCGATGTACCAGGCGATCCTGCCGATCCGCGGCAAGATCATCAACGTCGAGAAGGCCCGCATCGACCGCGTCCTCAAGAACACCGAGGTCCAGTCGCTGATCACCGCGCTGGGCACCGGCATCCACGACGAGTTCGACATCTCGAAGCTGCGTTACCACAAGATCGTGCTGATGGCCGACGCCGACGTCGACGGCCAGCACATCACCACGCTGCTGCTGACCCTGCTGTTCCGGTTCATGGCGCCGCTGATCGAGCACGGGCACGTGTTCCTCTCCCGCCCGCCGCTGTACAAGATCAAGTGGCCGCGGACGGACCCGGAGTACGCCTACTCCGACCGCGAGCGCGACGCCGTCATCCAGGCGGGTGTCGAGGCCGGCAAGAAGCTGCCGAAGGACGACGCGATCCAGCGGTACAAGGGTCTCGGCGAAATGAACGCCGAAGAGCTGTGGGAGACCACCATGGACCCGGCGAACCGGCTGCTGGGCCAGGTCACGATGGACGACGCCGCCCAGGCGGACGAGCTGTTCTCCGTGCTGATGGGCGAGGACGTCGAGGCCCGCCGCTCGTTCATCACCCGCAACGCCAAGGACGTGCGCTTCCTCGACGTGTAGCCCGGGCGCCAGCGCCCGCCCAGCCTCTGTCCTCTTAGGACTGTCCATACGAGAAGGACGACATGACGGAAACCTTGCCTCCGGCGCCGGACCACGACCGGATCGAACCGGTCGACATCCAGCAGGAGATGCAGCGCTCCTACATCGACTACGCGATGAGCGTGATCGTGTCGCGTGCGCTGCCGGACGTGCGCGACGGTCTCAAGCCGGTCGCGCGCCGGATCCTGTACTCGATGTTCGACTCGGGCTTCCGCCCGGACCGCGGGTACAACAAGTGCTCCCGCGTCGTCGGCGACGTGATGGGCAACTACCACCCCCACGGTGACTCCGCGATCTACGACGCGCTGGTCCGCCTTGCGCAGCCGTGGTCGATGCGGTATCCGCTCATCGACGGGCAGGGCAACTTCGGCTCGCCGGGTAACGACCCCGCGGCCGCCATGCGGTACACCGAGTCCCGCCTCGCGCCGCTGGCCATGCACATGCTGGCCGACATCGAAGAAGACACCGTCGACTTCTCCGACAACTACGACGGCCGCACGCAGGAGCCGGACGTCCTGCCGTCGCGCTTCCCGAACCTGCTGGTCAACGGCGGTACCGGGATCGCGGTCGGCATGGCGACCAACATCCCCCCGCACAACCTGCGCGAGGTCGCCGACGGCGTTGTGTGGGCCCTGGAGAACCCCGAGGCCACCGACGACGAGCTGCTCGCCGCGCTGCTGGTACGGGTCAAGGGCCCGGACTTCCCGACCAAGGGGCTGATCCTCGGCACCTCCGGGATCGAGGACGCCTATCGCACCGGCCGCGGATCCATCCGGATGCGCGCCGTGGTCGAGGTGGACGAGGACGCCAAGGGCCGCACCATCCTGGTCGTCACCGAGCTGCCCTACCAGGTCAACCCGGACAACCTCGTCGAGAACATCGCCAACCTCGTCCGCGACGGCAAGGTCACTGGCATCTCCGACATCGCCGACGAGACCAACAGCCGCCGCGGCATGCGCATCGTGATCACGCTCAAGCGGGACGCGGTCGCCCAGGTCGTGCTGAACAACCTCTACAAGCACACCCAGCTGCAGCAGAACTTCGGCGTCAACATGCTCGCGCTGGTCGACGGGGTGCCCCGCACCCTGCGGCTCGACCAGATCATCCGGCACTACGTCAAACACCAGATGGACGTCATCGTCCGGCGCACCCGCTACCGGCTGCGCAAGGCCGAGGAACGCGCCCACATCCTGCGTGGTCTGGTCAAGGCGCTGGACATGCTGGACGAGGTCATCGCCCTCATCCGGCGGTCGCCCTCGGCCGACGAGGCCCGGCCCGGACTGATGAGCCTGCTCGACATCGACGAGATCCAGGCCACCGCGATCCTCGACATGCAGCTGCGCCGCCTGGCCGCCCTCGAACGTCAGCGCATCATCGACACCCTGGCCGAGATCGAACTCGAGATCGCCGACCTCAAGGACATCCTGGCGAAGCCCGAGCGGCAGCGGCAGATCATCCGCGACGAACTGATGGAGATCGTCGACAAGTACGGCGACGACCGGAAGACCCAGATCATCCCGTTCGGCGGTGACGTCTCGATCGAGGACCTCATCGCCGTCGAGGACGTCGTGGTCACCATCACCCGCACGGGGTACGCCAAGCGGACGAAAACCGATCTGTACCGCTCGCAGAAGCGCGGCGGCAAGGGCGTCCAGGGCGCGACGCTGAAGCAGGACGACATCGTCCAGCACTTCTTCGTCTGCTCCACGCACGACTGGATCCTGTTCTTCACGAACAAGGGCCGGGTGTACCGGGCGAAGGCCTACGACCTGCCCGAGGCCAACCGCAACGCCCGCGGCCAGCACGTCGCCAACCTCCTCGCCTTCCAGCCGGACGAGCAGATCGCCCAGGTCATCGAGATCCCGAACTACGAGGTCGCGCCGTACCTGGTGCTCGCCACCCGCCGCGGCCTGGTCAAGAAGACCAAGCTCGGCGACTTCGACTCCAACCGGGCGGGCGGTCTCATCGCCGTCAACCTGCGCGAAGGGGACGAACTCGTGGGCGCGGTGCTCGCCGCCGCGGAGGACGACCTGCTGCTCGTGTCCGCCGAGGGCCAGTCCATCCGGTTCCACGCCACCGACGAGGCGCTGCGGCCCATGGGACGTGCCACGTCCGGTGTGCTCGGCATGCGCTTCAACGACGGTGACGAACTGCTCGCCATCAGCGTCGTCAAGCCGGAGAAGTTCCTGCTCGTCGCCACCGACGGCGGATACGCCAAACGCACCCCGATCGAGGACTACCCGGTGCAGGGCCGCGGCGGCAAGGGGGTGCTCACCATTCAGCACGACCGCAAACGTGGCAGGCTGGTAGGCGCACTCATTGTCGACGCCGACGACGAGCTCTACGCCATCACCTCCAGCGGCGGGGTGATCCGCACGCCGGCCGGGGACGTCCGGAAGGCGGGCAGGCAGACGAAGGGGGTGCGGCTGATGAACCTCGGCGAAGGAACGACCCTTCTCGCCGTCGCACGCAACGCGGACGAGCCCTCGGACGTCGCCAACGACGACAGCAGTGAGCAAGGAGAAGAAACCACGGACACGGCGTCGGAGTAACCGCGGCGCCACCAGACGGGTAAGGACTGACTCTTCGTGACACCATCCGAGAAGCCCGACGCGCAGGGTTCCAACGGGGCTTCGGCCAGCCCGCCGTGGCAGCGGGTCGGCAAGGACAGCGGCGCGGCCGAGCCGGACGCGCCCGCGTCGAGCGGCCTGGTCACGGACGATGTGCTGTACTCGGGGAACGAGCAGGGCGGACAGCGAGCGAACGAAGGCGGCGACTACCCCGTGGTCAGCGGAAGCGCCGCGCGCCGGCTGTTCGGCGGCGAGGCCGAAGGAGAGCCCGCGGCGGCGCCTTCGGCCGCCCGCACCCGCTCCACCCCCACCGCGCTCCGTCGCCCTGGCCGCGGCCCCCGCCGGGCCAGCCTGCAGATCAAACGCTTCGACCCGTGGTCGGTGCTGAAACTGGCCCTCGTCCTCGGCGTCGCCATGTTCTTCGTGTGGCTCGTCGCCGTCGGCGTCCTGTACACCGTCCTCGACGGCATGGGCGTCTGGGACAAACTCAACGGCACCTACTCGTCGCTCGTCGGCGGCGAAGGCGCCAACGCGTCCGCGGAACCCCTCATCAGTGCCGGTCGCGTCTTCGGGATCGCGGCCATCCTCGGCGCGATCAACATCGTCCTCGTCTCCGCACTGGCCACGGTCAGCGCCTTCATCTACAACGTGTCCGCCGACCTCGCGGGCGGCCTCGAAGTCACGTTGTCCGAACGAGAGTGACCCGGTTACCGGGCGCCCGAGGGCGTCCGGTAATCTAGTTCTCGTTCGACGGGCCTATAGCTCAGGCGGTTAGAGCGCTTCGCTGATAACGAAGAGGTCCCTGGTTCAAGTCCAGGTAGGCCCACTCGATTCACCCGGTCATGTCCGTGGAAAGCACGGACCTTGATCGGGTGTTTTTCGTTTCTGGGGGCCGAGCCCCCAGACCCCCACGGTGCGTCAGCTCTCGACCCGGCGTGGTCGGCGTGGCCTCGGGCGTGGCCGCCCTCCGCCGCCTGCCGTTGGGTGACTTCGGGCGTGGCCGCCCTTGTCCGTGGGAGGAGTTGCTAGCGGAGCTTGCGTGGCGAGCCGTGGTGGTGGAGCGCCTGGGGTGTGGGTACGGGTGAGCCCTGCCGGGAAGAGAAGGCCGGCAGGGCTCTGGGGGCGCGGTCGGTGGTGGCTCGCTGCGGGAGGCGAGCCGGTGAGGCACTGTGCGCACCGACCGGTTGGTATAACCCGTGGGGCGGGGCCGGTGTTCCGGTTGCGGGGGTGTGACGTTGGATACGGTGGGCTGGTTCCACGTGGAACGTGGGGGAACCGGGCGACTGGCGGAACTCGGGGTGCAGTAACATCGCAGGGTAAGGGAAGCAACTTGGAGAAGGGGGCTTCAGTGAAGAAGCTGTTGGCACTCGCGGTCATCGCGGGCGGCGTTCTGTTCGTCGTGAAGCGCAACAAGGCCGCCAAGGCTGAAGCCGACCTCTGGCGTGAGGCGACGGCTCCGGAGGGCTCCTTCGGCTCCGCGTCGAGCAACGGCTCCGCGCCCGCCAAGGCCGCGGACGCTTCCCGCAACAACTGAGTTCGGACGGGCGACGGCCTCGCCGCCGCCCGCATCCGGGGCTGTAGCTCAATTGGTAGAGCACCGCCTTTGCAAGGCGGGGGTCAGGGGTTCGATTCCCCTCAGCTCCACGCGTGGGAGGCTTGTGCCCGCGGAGGGCGCGGGCCTTGCGCCTTCCGCGTGTCTTGTGGGGGCGCAGCCCCCACACCCCGCTCGGGGGCAAGCCCCCGAACCCCCACCTGTGGTTGCGTTCTGTGGGCGGGCGACACGTCGATTTCCTGTCGAAACTGATCCGGTGCGGATTTGTCGCGCTCGGCGACGGCCGAGTCCTCTTCTTCGCCAGTCGCCTTTTCTTGCTGTGGCAGGGAATCTTGCGGTGGGGGTTTCTTGGGCGCTGGGGTGGCTGTCCGGGGTGACGAAGAATTGTTCGTTTCTGGAGTGGTGGACGAATCACTTGCGGAAATGAATGGCGGATAGAAGATCTCGCGGGTGCCTTAGTTTCCTGCCGCGATGGCTACGTGGAGGGCGGCGGGGTCGTTCAGGTGGCGCAGGATGCAGTCGGCCAGGTTCGCGCGGGAGAGCCGGATGCCGCCGCGGACGTTGCGGTCCACGGCGGTCCGGTAGGTGCCGGTACGCGGGCCGTCGGTCAGCATCGGCGGGCGCACGATCGTCCAGTCCAGGTTGCTGGCACGGACCGCCTCCTCCATGACCCGCATGTCGCCCCAGGGATTCCGGAGCACCCGGCTGAGGATCGGCTTCGCGAGGAAGCGGGTTACCGGGCCGTCTCCCTCGGTGGCCATACCGCCGTTGCTGACCACGAGCAGTCGTCGCGTGCCCTGTCGCCGCATGGCTTCGATGATGCTCCGCGTGCTGTCGGTCTGGATCGTGGTCGGCTTCAGATCGGGCGAGCCGATCGCGGTGATGACGGCGTCGGCGCCCGCGACGTGCGGGGCGATCGAGTCCGGGGTCATGACGTCGGCGGTGACCACGGTGAGGTTCGGGTCCGTCCTGGTGAGGCGGGCGGGGTCGCGGACGACGGCGGTGACCTGGTGGCCGGCAGCGCAGGCCTGGTCGACGAGCTGTTTGCCGGTTCCGCCGGTCGCGCCGAACAGGGTGATTTTCATCGATCCTCCGGTTAGTGAGTGCTTACTAACCACTATAGTGGGTGAGTACTCACTTACTTGTCAACCGGAGGTGCCGGTGAGCACTCGCGACCAGATGCTCGACGCTGCCGCGCACGTGATGCGCACCCGTGGGCTCGCCCGCGCGACGACCAAGGAGATCGCCAGGGCCGCGGGGTTTTCCGAAGCCGCGCTGTACAAGCACTTCCGTGACAAGACGGACCTGTTCCTCGCGGTGCTGAGCGAGCGGGCGCCGAGTTCGCTCACCACGTTGCTCGGCGGGCTGAACGACCGCGTCGGGCAAGGCAGCGTCTCCGAGACCCTGGAGGAGGTCGCGCGCGAGGCGATTCGCTTCTACAACCACAACTTCCCGATGGCGGCGTCGATCTTCTCCGAGCCACAGTTGCTGGCGGCGCATCGCGAGACCATGCGTGAGCGCGGCGTCGGGCCGCAGCATGTCACCGAAGTCCTGGCGGACTACCTTGCGGCGGAACGAAAACTCGGCCGCATCCGGCCGGACGCCGATCCGCGTGCCGCGGCCGGGCTGCTGCTGGGCGCGTGTTTCCAGCGCGGTTTCCTGAGCCACTTCGTCGATCAGCAAGGCGACGACGACTTCGCCGGAGACCTGGTGCGGACGTTGGTGTCCGGGCTGGTCGAAGCACCCCGGGAACGGGGTTAGCCTGGGTGGATGGGGTGGCCGATCCAGCGCGTGGACCTCGGGCTCGTCGACTACGAGCAGGCCACGCGCGACATGCTGGGCTGGGTGCGGGAACGTCAGGACGGCGTCGCGGGTGACCGGCTGTTCTTCCTCAGCCATCCGCCGGTGGTGACCTACGGGGCCCGGACATCTCCGGACGAGCTGCCGCCCGCGGCCGCCGCGCTGCCGTCGGTCCAGGTCGACCGCGGTGGGTTCGCGACCTACCACGGGCCGGGTCAGCTCGTCGGGTACCTGGTCATCGACGTCCGGTCGCGCGGCGTGGCCGACATCGTGCGCTGGCTGGAGGACGGTGTGATCGAGGCGCTGGCGAGCCTCGGGTTCGCCACGGTCCGCCGGGAAACCCCGAAGGGCGCGAGCAGCCTTGTCGGGGTGTGGACGCCCGATCACCGCAAGCTGGTGTCGATCGGGATGCGCATCCGCGGCGGGGTCACCAGCCACGGGTTCTCACTCAACATCGATCCCGACATGACCGCGTTCGACCAGTTCACCGTCTGCGGGCTGCAGGACGTCACCATGACGTCCCTGCGGGAAATGGCCGCGGAACAGGGAAAACCGGTGCCGTCCGACGCCGAGGTCCGGGACGCCGTCGCCGCCGTGTTCTGCTGATCTCAGCCCGCGAGGAACTCGATCACGGCGTCCCTTCCCGCGTGCCCGCGCTCGCGGTTCTGGATCGAGTGCGACTCGCCCTTCACCACGACGAGTTCGCCGCGCGGTGCGACGGCGGCCTCGTGCTCGGCCCATTCGAGCGGGGTCGACAGATCGCGATCCCCGTTCACCAGCAGGGTCGGGACGTCCGGCAGGTGACCGGCGGGATTCGACGTCGCGCGTTCCGCGGGCCAGGGCAGGCACAGCTGGACGAAGCCCTGCGTGACCGCGACCTGCGCGGTGTACGGCCAGGTCGCCCGCTCCGGCAGCCCGGCCTCGGTGCGGTCGAGCCGCGCCTGGCGCACCTCGACCGGGGTCGACGCCGAGCCCCAGGGAAAACGCAGGTCGGCGCACAACGTCCCGGCCTGGAGGCCGGAGCTGTACTCGGTCGGGTCGGCCTGGTTTCCGCGCGCCATCCTCGCCAGCAGCGCGTCCAGCCGCGCCGGGTCGCCCCCGCGCGCGGCGTGCACCGCGCCGACGATGTCCCCGCTGCCGGGCGGCATGCCGACCGGATTCGGGTTCCGGTAGGTCGGATCGACGAACTCGTAGGTGACCATGGCGTCGAAGATCCGGACGCCGTCCGCGACACCGCGTCGGCGCACGACCTGCGCGAGATCCTCGGCCGGGTCGAAACCGCAGGCCGGGGCTACCGAACAGGCGTCTCGCAGCACGCGGGCGTTCGCGCGCAGACCGGTCAGGTACAGCGAATCCGCCGCGGTCGCGTGGTGTGGCAGCACCGAATCCAGCACGAGCTTGCGGACGTGCCGCGGATGCGCGATCGAGTATCGCGCCGCGGTGAACGCCCCGTACGAGACGCCGTCGACCACCATCTTCGGCACACCGAGTGCCTGCCGCAGCAGGTCGAGGTCGGCCACCGTCTGGTCCGTCGAGTACAGCGGTGCCCGCTCGCCCAGCAGGTTCGCGCATTCGGCGACGGCTTCGCGGGTCGGCGTCGCGATGTTGGAGCTGCCCATCTGCGTCTGCAGGCCGGGACAGCGCAGCGCGCCGAACTCCCCGGTGCCGCGCTGGTCGAGCGTGACGAACCGGTAGTCCTTCGCGACCTCGGGCAGCCGCTGGTTCGCCAGCCGGTCGATCCACGCGACACCGCCCTGGCCGGGCCCGCCCACCAGGTAGAGCAGCACGCCCTTCGGCGCGGTGACGTTGTCCGCGGCCGCGACCTGGAGGTCGAGCGTGCCCGGCACCCGGCCGGTGTGATCGAGCGGCACGGTCAGCGTCGAGCAGGTGAACCCCGGCCTGCCGGGGCACGGGTGCGGGTTCGTCAGCCGCGGGCCCGCCTGTCCGGTGGCTGCGGCGGCGGAACCGCCGAGCGCGACGGTCAACACCAACGCGAATGCTGTGACCAGCGATGTCCTCCCCATACAGCCCAGTGTGCGAGACGGAGAAAGTGCGGACAACCGCTTTACGGTCATACTGGGGGCCATGGCGACAGCGCGGGTGCGGGCGTGGTGGGCCCATCGTCAGGGACTCGACGGCGGCCTGCGTGGCGTGGGGGCCGCCGAGGTGCTCGAACGCACCGGCTGGGCCCGCTCGGTCGGCGGCTCGGCGCCGTACCTGGGATTGTTCGCCCGCGCGCGGCTCGGCCGCGAGACCGTCGACGCCGAGGTCGCCCGGCTGGCGATCCACGAGCTCCCCGCGGCCCGCGGCTGTACGTACGTGCTGCCCTCGGCCGATTTCGCGGTCGGGCTGGCGGTCGGTTCGGGGGCACCGGAAGGCGAGCTGAAATCCGCCGAACGGCATCTCGGCGTCACGCGTGCCGAGGTCGAGCAGCTGTGCGCGGCGGTGATCGGGGCACTCGAGGCGGCGGACACGCCGCTGGACCCGGCGGCGCTCAAGACGGCGGCCGGGCCCGCGGTCCGCGACCTCGGCGAGGCCGGGCGCAAACGCGGAACGACGACGACGCTGCCGCTCGCGCTGGGACTCCTCCAGGCCAGGGGCGACATTCGCCGGGTGCCGGTCAACGGGCGGCTCGACCAGCAGCGCTACGGCTACGTCCGGTGGCACGCGGCGCCACTGTCCGATGTGGACATGGCGAGGGCGGAGCTCGCCCGCCGGTACTTCGCCTGGGCGGCGCCGGCCTCACTCAAACAGTTCCGCTGGTTTTCCGGGTTCACCGCGTCCGTCGCGAAGAAGGCCGTCGAGGCACTGGAACTCGTCCCGGTGGGCGACTCGGATCTACTGCTGCCCAAGGAACTCACGGACGAGTTTGCGGAGTTCACCGAGCCGGGCGAGCCACGGTACGCCCTGCTCGCCGGTATCGACGGCATCCACCTGCTGCACCGGGAAATGGGGCGGCTGCTCGAGCCGGCCGATGCCGCGCGAAGCGTGCCGGGCGGCCGGGGGACGCTCGGCGAGGAGGCGGATCCGCCGTGTCACCTGATCGTCGACCGCGGCCGGATCGCCGGGCTCTGGGAGTTCGATCCCGGCGCGGGCGAGATCGTCCACCAGTCGTTCGTCGGCGAGAACGACACGCTGCGGGAAGCCGTCGCGGAAACCGAGACGTTCGTCCGCGAAGAACTCGGTGACGCCAGGAGTTTCAGCCTCGACTCGGTGAAGAGCCGGGCGCCGCGGCTGGCGGCGCTGCGCGCCGGCTGAGCGTCACGGCCAGAGGCGTTCGCGCACCCACTCGTCGCCTTCGCGTCGGTACCGCAGCCGGACGTGCCGACGGTCGTGGCTGGCCTGCCAGAACTCGACCTCGTCCGGGGCGACCAGGTACCGCGTCCAGGTTTCCGGTGCGACGCCGGGGTTTTCCGCGACCCAGCGTTCCGCGTCACGGGCCGCGGCGGTCAGCTCCGCCGGATCAACCAGCACTTCCGACTGCCGTCCGATGAACGCTTCGACCCGCGAAGCGGGCGGGCGTGCGAGGAAGTCTTCGGCGGAAGCCTCCGGCGTCGCCGGGGTCACTGCGCCGCGCAGCCGGACCTGACGGCCCCGCCCCGGCCAGAAGAAGGTCAACGCCGCGTGCGGATGTTTGCGCAGCTGTAGGCCTTTCGGGCTCTCCGAACTGGTCGCGACCGCCCAGCCCTCGGCACCGACGTCCTTGAGGATCACCACCCGCGCGTCCGGCGTGCCGTCAGTGTCCACAGTGGACAACGTGACGGCGTGCGGTGCCAGCACGTGCTCGCCCGCCTCGTTCAGCCAGTCGACGAAGAGTTCGTGCGGGGCCGACGGCGCGGTTTCCGGGGCGAACACCGGGAGTTCGGCGGGAAAGGAAGCCCAGCCACGCAACGCGATCATGTCACTGACCGTACGGGCCGGGCGCCTGCGGCGGATATCCCGGTGCGGGGTAAGGGTAGTTCGGCGGCTGCGGTCCCTGCGGGCCCGCGGCGGGCGGCGGGCCGACCGGCGTCTGGTGCTGCCAGCCGGGCGGGGGCTGCTGCGGCACGGGCTGCTGCGGCACGGGCTGCTGCTGGACCGGCTGCTGCTGGGGTGCCTGCGCCTGCTGCCACTGCACCTGCTGGTACACCTCGGCGGGCTGGGGGAAGCAGAACGTCAGCTTCGCGTTGACCGAGCCCTGCACCGCGGCGCCCCAGAGCTTCCCGCCCACCCAGGCGTACATCTGGCCAGCGGACACGTCGACCGCGACCATCCGGGTCTCGCCGCCGAACTGGTTGCCCGACTTCGCCGAAGCGGCCTGCGCCGCGTCGGGGTACACCCGCTGGCCGATCAGCCCGGCGATCACCACCGACGCCGCCGTCCAGCCGACGGTGCCCATGACGTTCGCCCGCGCGTGCTGGGTGGCCCGGCCGGTGAAGTCGTACAACGCGGCCGCGGTGATCTCCGGGACCGCCGCGGCGACCACGGCGTAGTTCATCGTGGACAGCATGACCGACTCGGTGAACAGGCCGACGACGGCGGTCGCCGGCCCGATCTGCACCGAGTTCAGCCTGCCGCCGCTGCGTTGGATGCGCTCGGCCACCGCACCGAGGTACTGCTCAGGGGTGAGCACGACCGGACCTCCCTCACCGAGGACGCTGGGAAGGTCATCGTCCCACGCCGGGTGGCGGGGGTGTGCTCAGCTCGCGGTTTTCGACCCGCGCGGGGATCCGTGGTTCACTGAACGCGCCATGCGCCGATTCGTACTTCTCGCGCCCGCCCTGGCCGTGTTCGCCGGGTGCTCCGCGCCTGCCCAGCCCGCACCGTCCCCCAGCGGCCAGCCGTCCGCTCCGGCCAGCGCCGCCGCGCCCGCGCTGCCCCCGGATCCCGAGCCGGGGGAGACCGGGACCTGCCCGTACCTGAAGACCGACTTCGTCGCCGACGCCAACGGGCAGAAGGTGTCGAAGGTCCGGCTCTCCGCCGATGCGCCGCATCCGGCCTGCTTCTACTACGGCCTGGACGGGAAACTCCAGCTCACCGCCAGGGTGTACGTCGGGGAGCCCGCGGTGGCGACCGCGCTGGTGAACAAGGCGGCGCCGGTCGACACGTCCAATCCGGCGGACGAGCCCAGCGGCTGGAAGGGCGGCTACCAGCCCACCGGCGACGGTGGCGCGGTGTACGCGGTGGCCAAGGGAAACTCGGCGGTCATCGTGACCACCAACCAGAAACAGAGCGTGAAAGCGCGCACAGTGACGACGAAGGCTATCGCGACGCTGAAGCTCTGAGTAGTGGCCTCCACACGGGGGAGCGAAGTTGATCTTGTATTACCCTGTGCAGCAGCGCAGGCATTCGCCGAAACGCGCACCAGAGCACCGGGTACCTCCGCCCTTGGCGTGGTGTCCGGGCGGGGCATCATCCGCATCGCGACTCGACAAAAGGACAAGATTCATGGCTGACACCCTCAAGGAAATCCTGCTCGACTCCAGCCGTCGCCCGGCTGTCGTGACCGACTTCGAGACCCTCGTCGACAGCGAGGTCTCGGACAAGGGTGGCGTTTCGGGTGCCGTCGTGAAGACCGGTTTCGCGGCCGTCAAGAAGATCAAGCCGGGCATCGTTCCCTCCGCCGTCGACAGCCTGCTCGACGAGTTCGCCGACGCGCTGGAGCCGTTCTACGGCGACTTCAAGGCCAAGGGCGGGAACGACTTCGGCACCTACCTGGTCGGCCGCTCGGACGAGGCCTCCGACGCGCTGCTGAGCGTCACCGACGCGCGTGCGGAGCAGAGCAGCCGCGACGCGATCAAGAAGGTCTACGGCAAGCTGCGCCCGAACGGCAAGAAGAACGTCGAGGAGGCCCTTCCCCGCCTCGGCCAGCTGATCGACAAGCACGCTGCCACTGCCTGATCGGGGGCTGCCTGACCAAGGCAGTCGACACCGTTCGCAGTCACCACGAAGAGGCCCCCGGACGTGCCGGTCCGGGGGCCTCTCGCGTACCCAGTCAGTTCTTCTTCTCGGCGTTCGAGGGGCTCGGCGCCTTCCCGTTGGCCGACTGCGAGGACGGGGCCTTCGGGGCCGGAGTCGCGGGCTTCGCCTCGGCGGCGGGCTTCGGCGAGGCCGGCTTTTCGGCGGGCTTCGCGGGAGCTGGCGGCGTCACGCGCGGCGGCGCCGGAGCGACGGGCGGCTGCTGCTTCGAGCGCAGCGCGTACGCGGCGCCCGCGGCGACGACCCCCAGCCCGAGCACCCACGGCCACCGGCGGCGACGCCGGGTGCCCTTGAGACCCTCCGAAGCCTCGACCACGGCCGCCTTGAAGTCCTTCTTCGCGGCCTTGAAGTCCTTCTTGCCCTTGCGCTTCGACTCACCGGCGGACTTGGCGGCCTTGATCGCCGCCCGCTTGACCTTGCGGCCCGGCTTGCGCAGCTCCTTCAGCCTCGCCAGCGCTTCTTCGCGGGCTTCCTGGGCCTTCTTCTTGAGTTCCTTGCGCGAAAGTCCGGTCTCTTTCGCCAACTTCTTGCGTGCGCGGCGGCTCTGCTTCACGAGCTCGCGGGCGCCCTCAGTGACGACCTCCTTCACAGCAGGCTCACTCACCGCTTGTGCGGCCCGGGTCATGACCTTCACCTCATCAATCGTTCTGAATCTGCTTTGTTGCCCGTAACCTATCGTGCCCCTTTTTCCCGCATCGTGCCGCAGATGGCACGATGAAGCTCGTGACTGAAAGCAACGGATCCCTCGATGGTGGCGCGCTCAAGGCCACACTGCACACCAACCAGGGTGACATCCACCTGAACCTGCTGCCCGACCACGCGCCCAAGACGGTCGCGAACTTCGTCGGTCTCGCCGAGGGCACGAAGGACTACACCCAGCCCAACGCCAAGGGCGAGGCGTCCGGCCCCTTCTACGACGGCTCGATCTTCCACCGGGTCATCGACGGCTTCATGCTCCAGGGCGGCGACCCGACTGGCACCGGCCGCGGCGGCCCCGGCTACAAGTTCGGCGACGAGTTCCACCCGGAGCTGCAGTTCTCCAAGCCGTACCTGCTCGCGATGGCGAACGCCGGGCCGGGCACCAACGGCTCGCAGTTCTTCATCACCGTGGCCAACACGCCGCACCTGAACTTCAAGCACACGATCTTCGGCGAGGTGGCCGACCAGGCCTCGCGTGCCGTGGTCGACAAGATCGCGCACACCGCGACCGGGCCTGCGGACAAGCCGCTCGAAGACGTCGTGATCGAGCGGGTCAGCATCCAGCGCTGAGCTGAACCGGAGGGTTTTCGGTAGGTTGGTTCCTGTTGTGAACCAACCACCGAACCCAGCCGTCCAGCCACAGGCCGCGCTGCCCGGATGCTGGTGGCATCCGAATCGCCCCACCGGGCTGCGCTGCGTGCGCTGTGAACGTCCGGCCTGCCCCGACTGCCTGCGTGAGGCGGCGGTCGGCTTCCAGTGCACCGACTGCGTCCACACCGGTCGCCAGGAGCAACGCCGTCAGCACCGGGAGTACCAGGAGATCCAGCCCGGGACGCGCACGATCGCGGGCGCGCGCCTCGGCCGCACCTCGGTCGTCGTCCCGGTGCTCATCGCGGTCAACCTGCTGGTCTACCTGGTCACCGTGATGCAGGCGAAGAGCCTGACCGGCAACGGGGCGGCCGAGGTGTCCCAGGCCGGGGTGCTGTGGACACAGGCCACCCTCGGCGGCGGCGAGTGGTGGCGGATCTTCACCTCGGGATTCCTGCACGACGGGCCGCTGCACATCCTGGCGAACATGTTCTCGCTGTGGATGGTCGGCCGCACGCTCGAGCTGGTGTTCGGGAAGACCCGGTTCCTCGCGCTCTACTTCGTCTCGATGCTCGGCGGCTCCACCGCCGTGCTGCTCTTCGACGACGTCGACAAGGGCACTCTGGGCGCCTCGGGTGCCCTGTTCGGCCTGATCGGCGCCTACGCGGTCATCGTGGTCAAGCAGCGGCTGAACCCGACCTGGCTGCTCATCACGCTGGCGCTCAACGCCTACATCACCTTCGGCGTCGCGCACATTTCGATCCTCGGCCACGCCGGCGGCCTGGTCGTCGGCGCGCTCGTGACGGTGGCGATCCTGTACGCGCCGGAAACCAACCAGGCGCGGTGGCAGGCCGCCGGGATCGCGATCGTCGTGCTCGCGCTGCTCGGGCTCCTGGTGTACCGCGACACCCAGATCGCGTCCATGAGCTGCCACTTCGTCCAGATCGGCGGCCAGCCGCGCTACGCCTGCCTGCCGTTGAGCTAGTCCTGCGCGCGGAGGTCGTCGAGCGCTTCGGCGACGTCACGCGGGTCGGTGCCGAGGTCGAGCCTGCCCAGCACGTACAGCTCGTCCTCGTGCTCGATCTCCAGCGTGAGGCCGTCGCGTCCGAGCCGCCGCGTCGTCCGCAGCCGGTAGGTCGTCCCCTCCCACGGCAGCCGGTGAGTACCGCCGAAGGTGCGGACGCGCAGCCCCTCGGCGTCGGCGACCAGCCGGGGCCGGGCCACCGAGGAGTGCACGGCGTAGGCCCCGACCGCGATCGTGGCGAGCGCGAACAACAGCAGGCCCGAGCCGTCGCCGGTCAGCACGTTCACCACCGCGCCGACCACGAGCAGCGCGGTGACGAGCCAGGCCCCTACCACAAGACCGGACTGGGGAGCCCACGAGGTGGAGTAGTTATCCACAGGAGTTATCCACACTGGGGACTAGTCACACCGGTGTAATTCGGTGTCAAGCCGCCATCCGGGGCAACTGTCACCGCCAGCGCATCGTCATGAGCAGACCGGCGATCATCAGCACGAAGCCGATCGCGAAGTTGTAGTTGCCGAGGTCGCTCATGAAGGGGATCTTCGGCCCGGCGATGTAGTTCACGATCAGCCAGACCAGGCCGATCACCATCAGACCGAACATCACGATCTTGTAGAACAGGTTCGACGGACCCGCGGCCTTGACCTTCACCGGGGTACGGCGATCGGCGGGCGGGGTGTACGCCGTCTTCTTGCGGACCTTGGACTTCGGCATCGGTTCCTCGCGTGCTGTCGGGCTCTCCTGGTGGCGATGTCCCGCTCTTCGGGGTGCGCAACCAGCGCCACGTGCACACGTTAACGT
This sequence comes from Amycolatopsis samaneae, assembly GCF_039541975.1. Classification (NCBI taxonomy): domain Bacteria; kingdom Bacillati; phylum Actinomycetota; class Actinomycetes; order Pseudonocardiales; family Pseudonocardiaceae; genus Amycolatopsis; species Amycolatopsis samaneae. Next base: position 102,754 of record NZ_BAABHG010000018.1, on the reverse strand, counting down.
AAACGACCGCATCTGAGCACCGGGCTGGAGCGGTCGGATTCCCGGACTGTGACAATAGCGTCACCGACCGGTACGACGCAGGGCAGGTTTCGGCGTACGCCGGAGAGGAGCTTGTGTGGCCACGCACGAGGGGCCGGGCGACCGGCGGCAGTACTCCGGCGATCCGTATCGGCCTCGTGCGCGCCCCGGCCAGGGCGGTGAGCGGCCCCGGCCGCCGATGTCGCGTCAGCAGCCCGGCGGCCAGCCCCCGCGCCGTCCCCGTCCCCCTGGCGACCGCCCCACCGGAGAGCGGCCGCGTCCGCCCGTCGACCGGCGTCGCTACACCGGCCCGGACCTCTCCAACGAGGAGACCGTCATCTTCGAGGCCGTCGGGAAAACGGGCACCGCGACGAAGAGCAAGGACAAACCACCCCTGCCGCCGCTGGGCAAGGGCGGCGTCGCGGTCCGGACCGTCGGCGAGCTGCTCATCACCGCGGGCCTGGTGGTGCTGCTGTTCATGGTCTACGAGCTGTACGTGACGGACCTGTTCTCCGCGGAGAAGCAGGCCGCGGCGTCCAACACGCTCGACGGTGACTGGGCCAAGGAACGCACCACGCACGCCGGGCCCGCCGACGGCGAGGCGTTCGCGCGCATCCACATCCCGACCTTCGGCGCCGACTTCAACTTCACCATCCAGGAGGGCACCAGCGACGCCGCCCTGGAGGTCGGGCCCGGGCACTACAAGGGCACCGCGATGCCGGGCGAGCGGGGCAACTTCGCCATCGCCGGGCACCGCGTCGGCAAGGGCGCGCCGTTCAACGACCTCGACAGCCTCACCTCGTGCGATCAGGTCGTCATCGAGACCCAGACCGACTTCTTCGTCTACAAGGTCCTCCCGTACGACGACGAAATGGCGAACTGGGAATCCGGCAAGGGTGCCGACCCGAAGTGCAAGGGCGTCTCGACGCTGCGCAAGCCGGGCGAACCCGGCGGCGGACCGTACAGCAAGACCTTCGGCCGCAAGGTCGTCCTGCCCAGCCAGGGCGACGCGGTCAACCCGGTGCCGTTCGTGCGCCCGGACAAGCTGCCGGACGCCTCGAACACCGTCCAGCTGCTCACGCTGACCACCTGCCATCCGCAGTTCTCCGCGCGCGAGCGGCTCATCATCACCTCGGTCCTCACCCAGCAGGTGCCGAAGACCCAGGTCAAGGACTACACCGACCTCATGAAGAAACTCGGGGGCCGCTGATGTACGGCTGGATCTGGCGGCATCTGCCCGGGCCGTTCGCGGTCAAGCTGACGATCGCGGTGGTGCTCCTGCTCGGGATCGTCGCGCTGCTCATGTTCGTCGTGTTCCCCTGGGTCGAACCGCGCCTGTGGTTCAACAACGTCTCGGTCCAGTAACCCCGCGGTTCGGCGTCTTCCTGGTCTCCGGGCGGTTTCCCGGCCAGGTGGACGGCGACGTGCTGCGGCGGTCGGTGGCGGCGGCGGAGGCCGCCGAGCGGGCAGGCTTCGACGACGTCTGGTTCGCCGAGCACCACTTCATGCCCTACGGCGTGTGCCCGTCGGCGCTCACGCTCGCGGCCCACGTGCTGGGCCGGACGTCGCGTGTCGAGGTCGGCACCGCGGTGAGCGTCCTGTCCACCACGCATCCGGTCGCGCTGGCCGAGCAGTGGGCGATGCTCGACGCGGTCTCCGGCGGGCGGCTGTGGCTCGGCGTCGGGCGCGGGGGGCCGTGGCAGGACCTGGAGGTCTTCGGGACCGGGCTCGACCGCTTCGAGACCGGGTTCGCCGAATCGCTCGACCTGCTGCTCGCCGCCGCGACCCGCGAGACCGTGCGCGCGGACGGCGCGCGGTTCGCGTTCCGGGAGGTGCCGATGACACCGCGGCCGGAGCGTCGCCCGAAGATCGTCGTGGCCTGTGGCGGCGCGGACTCCGCCGCTGTCCGGCTGGCCGGGGAACGCGGATTGCCGCTGCTGCTCGGCATGCACCACGGGGACGAGCAGAAGGCCGCGACGGTGGCGGCGTACGGAGGGGCCGAGGCCGGTCACGTGTCCACGGTGGTGTGCCAGGTGGGGGAGGACGCGCGAGAAGCCGTCCGTGCCGCGCTTCCCGGCTGGCTGAAGGACGGGTTCGCCGCGCACGTGCGCTTCGACGGGCAGCCGGCGAAGACCCGCGATCCGGACGAGTACACCGATCACCTGTGCGCGATTCACCCCGTCGGCGACGCCGCGTACTGCGTGGATCGGCTGCGGACGAGCCTCCGGCGCACCGGCGTCTCCCACGTGATCATGTTCGTGGAGGCGTCCGGTACGCCGGAGGGTACGTACGAGAACATCGCGCGGATCGGCGCCGAGGTGCTGCCCGCGTTACGCGCGGCGCACTAGCAGTCGCGCAGCTCCGGGCTCTGGTTGAGCAGCTGGCCGCGCGGCGAGACGAACGCGCGGTAGCGGTCACTGTCTACTTCGGACGTTTTGAACACGGCCACCCGGTGGCAGTTCTGGAACGCCAGCTTGACGCCGAAGTGCCGTTCCAGGCCGCCGCGGATGGCGTCCGAAGCCAGCGCGCGCAGCAGCTGACCGCGTTCGGCCTCGCTCGGCGGCGGGGTCTCGTTGTCGGCGAACCCGTCCACGGCGCCGTCGGCCTCGGCGATGACGCCGGTGATGACCTCCCAGGCGTACGGCAGGGAATCCCGGACACAGGCGACGAACTCGGCGTCGGTGACCTCCCCGCGTTCGGCCTTCTCGAGCAGCGTGGGCGACACATCCAGAGACATCGAACCTCCAAGGTGAACTGGGCCGTACTCCTGGCTACTCGCCCCCGGCCTCGGCCACAAGAGAAAACGATCATCATCACCACTTTGGCGGAGACCCCGGTCACTCCCAGCGAAACACCTTCACCGCCAGCGCGGTGCCGACGACGGCGAAGGCCGCCAGCACCGCCAGCTGTAGCGGCTGTACCCCGGTGCCGACCCACGCGTCCTGCAACGGCTGCGCGCCCGGCGGGATGTAGTCGCTGATCCGCTGGAGCACGCGCGGCAGCAGGGGGCGCGGCAGGTAGACGCCGCCGAAGAACATGATCGGGAAGAACGCGAGCAGCGCGATGACGTTGGCGCTTTTGCTGGTCCTGGCGATCGCCCCGGCGATCAGGCCGAGCGCGAACACCGAGACGATGCCGAGCAGCAGGGTGACCGCGAACGTGACGGGGTGGCGCGGCATCGGGACGTCGAACACCGCGCTCGACACCACCATCGTCACCGCGATGCCGGCGACCGCGACCGCGGCGTGCACCACCAGCTGCGCGCCGAGCAGGTTCGCCGGATGCGCCGGGGTGGTGGACAGGCGGCGCAGGACGCCCTGCTCACGATAGGTCGCGACGGCCGCCGGAATCGCTTGCAGGGCGAGCATCGCGATGCTCATGACGATGACCGAGGGTACCCAGAGTTCGATGAACCGGTGCCCGCCGGTGGCTTCGCTCGGTTTCGACATGCTGGGGATGAAGCCGACGCCGAGGAGGATCCCGGCGGGCAACAGCGTCCCGAACACCGCCCAGACCGGCGTGCGGAGGAAGAGTTTCGCCTCGGTGGCGGTGATCTTGGCGAAGGTGTGCATGACGTTCTCCTGCTCAGTCGCGCCCGGTGAGGGTCACGAACGCGTCGTCCAAAGTGGATTTACTCGTGGTGGCGCGGAGTTCGGACGGGGTGCCGGTGGCGACGACGCGTCCGGTGTCGAAGATCGCGACGCGGTCGCACAGCCGCTCGGCTTCGTCCATGAAGTGGGTGACGAGCAGGACGGTGACGCCGGCGTCGCGCACCCGCTCGACCAGCTGCCAGGTGTCGCGCCGCGCGTGCGGGTCCAGGCCGGTGGTCAGCTCGTCGAGGACCGCGACCTCGGGGTTGCCGATCAGCGCGAGCGCGATCGAGACCCGCTGTTTCTGGCCTCCGGAAAGCTTTCCGAAGTAGCTGTCCGCGTGTTCGGTGAGCGCGAGCCGGTCGAGCAGGACCTCGACGTCGGCGGGGCTCGGGTAGAAGGACGCGAACAGCTCCAGCGCTTCGCGGACCTTCAGTTTCGCGGGCAGGGTGCTTTCCTGGAGCTGCGAGCCGAGCCGTTGCCGTAGCGCGTCACGCTGTTTCACCGGGTCCAGCCCGAGCACGCGGATGGTGCCGGAGTCGGCGGTACGCAGCCCCTGGAGGCATTCGACGGTGGTGGTCTTCCCGGCGCCGTTGGTGCCGAGGATGCCGAAGATCTCGCCGCGGTCGACGGTGAACGAGACGCCGTCGACCGCGACCCGGGAGCCGTAGCGCTTGGTGAGGTCGGTGACTTCGATGAGTGGCATGCGGACCACGCTATTTTCGCGCGTCGGTTCGCAGAATGACGCTGAATCCCCAGCTCAGGTGGGGTTTTGCTGAACCGGGGGTGGGGCTGGGCCCACCCCGTCACGGGGCCTGCTCCCCCTGTGCGGCCGAGGTCCGATCGGCGAGACTGAGCGCATGGTCCAGTACCCGCGCTCGGTCGGCCGCGCCTTCGCGCTGGCTGGGTTCGGAGTGCTGAGCTGGGTCGACGTGCTGGCCGAGCTGCTCGCCTTCGGCCTGCTGTGCACGGGCCTGATCTTCTTCCTCGGTCCGGCGTTGCTCTGGGCTCGTCGGCGGTCGGCGAAGACCAGGGAACTGGTCGCGCGCTGGTGCGGCGCCGAAATCCCGTCGCCGTATCGGCCGGAGCCGCCGGAACCGGAGCCGGAACGCGACGGCTGGTACCGCGAGGGCAACCAGCTCTACAAACACGCGTGGTGGTTGCGCTGGATGCGCCGATTCCACTGGGCCACCGACGATCCGGCCACCCGGCGCGAACTCGGCTGGCAGCTGCTGAACCCGCTGGTCGCGCTCGCGCTTCCGGTGATGGTGCTGCTCTGCGGGCCGCGGGCGCTGCGCTGGTACGGCGAATGGACCCGGCACTGGCTCGGGCCGCGGGCGGCTGGGCCGCCGGACATCGGCGCCACGCGGCGTGTGCTGCGCTGGGTCAGCGGACGGCTCGAGTCGCTCGGGCACCAGATGGGGCTGCTGGTGCTGGCGGTCGTCCAGCTGGGGTTCACGGTCTGGCCGATCGTGCTGCTCATCGGCGCGTATCCGGTGGCGGCACCGATCGTGCTGCTGTCGCGGACCGTCACGAACACACTGCGCCGGGAGGCGGGGAACTGGACCGGCGTCCGGATCGACCGGCCCTACCTGCCCGCGCCGTCGCTCCCGGTGCCGCGGCCGGACGGGTTGTTCCAGGTCGGCAAGCAACTCTACGAAGAACCATGGGAGCCGGTCCGGCTCGCGCGGATGCGCTGGGTCACGCGTGACCGCGCGACCTGGCGCGACCTCGCGAGCGGCCTGCTGAATGTGCCGGTCTTCTTCCTGCTGATGATCCCATCGGTCTCGGTGACCTTCTGGGGTTTTCTCGGCCTCCAAGCGCTCTGGATCTGGCGGCCGATCGCGCAGGGCACGAACTCGGTGTGGAGCACGGACTGGTTCACCATGATCGGCCTGCCCTCGGCGACGACCACCCTCGACGCGCTGAAGCTGACCCCGGTCGCGCTGGCGTTCATGATCGGTGGCCTGATCCCGGCGACCTGGCTGGCACGGCAGCAGGCCCGCTTCGCCCGGCTGCTGCTCGCCCCGACCGAGGCTTCGCGGCTCGCCCTGCGCGTCGCGCGGCTGAAGGAGACTCGCACCGAAGCCTCGGTGGCGCAGGCGGCGGAGCTGCGCCGGATCGAACGGGACCTGCACGACGGTGTCCAGGCCAGGCTGGTCGCGATGGGGATGAAGCTCGGCGCGGTCGAGGCGTTGATCGACACCGACCCGGGGCAGGCGAAGAAGCTGGCGGCCGAGGTGCGGGCGGCTTCGTCGGAGACGCTGACCGAACTGCGGCTGCTCGTGCGCGGGATTCATCCTCCCGTGCTGTCCGAGCGGGGCCTGGTGGACGCGGTGCGCGCGCTCGCGCTGGACAGCCCGCTGGACACCGAGGTCACCGGCTCGTTGCCCGGGCGGCTGGAACAGCCCGAGGAGGCGTGCGCGTACTTCGCGGTGTCCGAACTGCTGGGCAACGCGGCGAAGCATGGCGAGGCAGCGACGGTGTCGATCGCGCTGGAGCACCTCGACGGCTTACTGCGGATCGTCGTCACCGATGACGGGAAGGGCGGCGCGGAGCCCGCCCGCGGGACGGGGATTCGCGGGATCGAGCGCAGGCTGGGCGCGTTCGACGGTAGGTTCTGCTTGACCAGTCCCATCGGCGGACCGACGAAGGCGACCGTGGAGATCCCGTGCCGGCTCGACCCAGAACCGTCGTAGCGGAGGACCAGTACCTGCTGCGTGACGGACTCACGCACCTGCTCGCGGCGCACGGATTCGACGTCGTCGCCGCGGTCGGCTCCGGGCCGGAGCTGGACGCGGCACTGCGTGCGCACCGGCCCGACGTGTCCATTGTGGACGTACGAATGCCGCCGACCAACACCGACGAGGGCCTCCAGGTCGCCCTCGCCGTCCGGCGCGATATCCCCGGACTGCCGATTCTCGTGCTCTCCCAGCACGTCGAGCAGCTGTACGCGCGTGAGCTGCTCGCCGACGGCGTCGGCGCGATCGGCTACCTGCTCAAGGACCGGGTGTTCAACGCCGAACAGTTCGTCGACGCGGTGCGCCGGGTCGCCAGCGGCGGCACGGTGATGGACCCGGAGGTGATCGCGAAGCTGGTGGCGGGCAACAGCCGTGACCCGCTTGCCGCGCTCACGCCGCGAGAGCGCGAAGTGCTGTCGTTGATGGCCGAAGGCTGTTCCAACGCCGCGATCGCGGCGCGGCTGCACTTCAGTGAGGGCGCGGTCGGCAAGCACACCGCGAACATCTTCGCGAAGCTCGGCATCGTCGCCTCCGACGACACCAACCGCAGGGTGCTCGCCGTCCTCGCCTACCTCGGCGCCGGGGTGACCTAGCGGCCGAGCAGGATCAGCTCGTGGGCGCCCGCGTCTACGTCCACGACGGTTTCGACCTGCCAGGTCTTCCGGTCGACGACCGACATGGTCGTGCCCGCGTTGACGTAGACGTGGTCCGCGTCCGAAGCGATGCCCAGCGGGGCCGCGCCCACCGGGATTTCCCTGGCGACGATTTGCCCGCTTTCGGGATCGGTCACGCTTATCGATCCGTCCTGGGGCCTGTCGTAGTCCCACTGCCGGAAATGCGAAACCACGACGAGCCCGTCGTCCAGCGCGTGCACGTTGTGCGGATTGCCGGGCAGGGTGACGGCGCGGATTTCGGTGTCCGTTTCGGTGTCGATGACGAACAGCAGCGGCTCGTCGCGGTCGGCGGCGTAGAGGATCGAACCATCGGCGTTGAGTTCGAGGTCCTCCGAGCCGGTACGGGTCGGAATTCGTTTCAGCGGACGGCGTTCGACGAGGTCCAATACCGAAACGAACGCGCGCTCCTTGTTGCCGGTGTACGCCTTCGCCGACGTCGCGGCGAGCCAGTGCGGGCCGGGGACGCCGATCGGGATGTGGCCGGCGGGCTCGAACGTGTCGAGGTTCAGGGTGAGCAGGCAGCCGCCGTGCGATTCGCAGACCACGTGCAGTTCGTCGCCCTGCACGGAAAGGTCGTGCGGCCCGGCGTACGGCGAGATGTCGACGACCCTGGTGATCGTCCAGGTGGCCGGATCGACGACGACGATTTCCTCGCCATGGTCGCCGTGTTCGTTGTACCAACCGTCGCGATAGGTGATCGTGGCGTAAATCAGTTCGCGCTTCGTGTCGAAAGCGCACACGTGTGGCTGGGACGGGGTTTTGACGCGGGCGATCAGCTCGAATTCGTCGTCGAGCGCGGTGACCGTCGAGGCGCCTTGATGACAGCTGATGAACATGGAATTCACGCTAAGCTCAGGCCAGAGGTGCGTCCAGGGCACATTTGACAACTCAAAGTTGCACGAGGTGGAACAGTGGATCTGAACCTGCTGACCGCTTTCGACGCGTTGCTGCGCGAGGGCAGCGTGACCGGCGCGGCCGAGCGGCTCGGACTGTCCAAGCCCGCGATGAGCCGGGCGCTGGGCAGGCTGCGGCGCGTGCTGCGGGATCCGGTGCTGACCAGGGCCGGCCGTGGCATGGTGCTCAGTCCGCTCGCGCTGGAGCTGGCACCGCGCGTCCACACGCTCGTCGAGGAGGCCACCTCGTTGCTTGGCACCGGCCATGCCGTCGAACTGTCCACTTTAGAGCGTACGTTCGCGGTGCGCGCCAACGAAACGCTCACCGCGCTGCTCGGCGGAGCGCTGCTCGGGATGATCGGAAAGGAGGCCCCCTCGGTGCGGCTGCGGTTCGTCGCCGAGGGCGAGGAGGACGTGCGGTCGCTGCGGGACGGTGCGGTCGACCTGGACATCGGCGTCATCGACGAGACCGGGCCGGAGATCCACGTCGAGCCGCTGTTCCACGACGACGTCGCGTTCGCGGTCCGGCCGGGCCATCCGCTCACCCGCGGCCAGGTCACCGGGAAACGGCTGGCGGAGTTCCCGCACATCTCGATCTCCCGGCGGGGCCGGACCGGTGAGCATGGGGCGACGGTCGTGGCGGTCGTCCCGGCCGCGCCCGCGGCGATCTACCTGCTGCGGGACTCCGACGCCGTCGCCCTGATGTCCCGGCGGTTCGCCGGGCAGGCCGGACTCGCGATCGTGGAGCCGCCGCGGCGGATTCCGGCGCTGCCGATCTCGCTCGCGTGGCACCCTCGGCTCGACGCGGACCCGGCGCACCGCTGGCTGCGTGCCTGCGTGCGCCGGGTCTGTCGTGAGCTTTCGTGAGCGTTCAGGAACGAGAAACGCGCAGCATCTCGTCGCGCTCCACGACCTTGATGCGCTCGCGGCCGTGTGGGGTGCCGAGATCCTTTTCGTAGGTGTCGAGCTTGCCCCAGCCTTCCCAGGTGGTGAAGGCGATCCCGCGTGCGGCGAGGAACCCGAGGATCGCGTCGGGGGACGTGTGCTGCGGCTCGGGGAGCGTGTCGGCGTCGGCCAGCAGGCTCGCGATGGTCTCCGCCGCGTCGCCCTTGGTGTGCCCGATCAGGCCGACCGGGCCGCGCTTGATCCAGCCGGTGACGTAGACGCCGGGCACCTGGTTCTCGTCCAGGTCCAGCACGCGCCCCGCCTGGTTCGGCACCACGCCGTCGACGTGGTCGAACGGGACCTCGGGCAGATGCGAGGACAGGTAGCCGACCGCGCGGTACACCGCCTGGACGCCCCAGTCGTGGAACTCGCCGGTGCCGCGGACGTTCCCGTCCCCGGTCAGCTCGGTGCGCTCGGTGCGCAGGCCGACGACCTTGCCGTCCTCGCCGAGGATCTCGGTGGGCGAGTGGAAGAAGTGCAGGTGCAGCCGCTTCGGCCGGTCTCCCTGGTCCCGGATCGCCCACTCCTGGAGCGTCTTGACCACCATGTCGATCTGCTTCGACTCGCGCAGCGCGGCGATGCTGCCCTCGTCGAACTCGATGTCCTCGGGGTACACGATGACCTCGACGTTCGGCGAGTGGTCGAGCTCGCGCAGCTCCAGCGGCGTGAACTTCGCCTGGGCGGGGCCGCGCCTGCCGAACACGTGCACGTCGGTGACCGGGCTGGCCTTGAGCCCCTGGTGGACGTTGTCCGGGATCTCGGTGGTGAGCAGTTCGTCTGCGGTCTTCGCCAGGATGCGCGCGACGTCGAGAGCGACGTTCCCGACGCCGAGCACCGCCACGCTCGTCGCGGTCAGCGGCCAGGTGCGGGGGACGTCGGGGTGACCGTCGTACCAGGACACGAAGTCGGCGGCGCCGTGGCTGCCGTCGAGGTCGATGCCCGGGATGTCGAGCGGCCGGTCGGCGGTCGCGCCGGTGGCGAAGATGACCGCGTCGTAGAACTCGCGCAGCTCGTCGAGCTTGATGTCGGTGCCGTAGTCGACGTTGCCCAGCAGCCGGATGTTCGGCTTGTCGAGCACCTTGTGCAGCGCGGTGACGATGCCCTTGATGCGCGGGTGATCCGGCGCGACGCCGTAGCGGATCAGCCCGAACGGCGCCGGCATGCGCTCGAAGATGTCGACGGACACGTCGGCGTCCGACTTGTCGAGGATGTCGGCGGCGTAGATCCCGGCGGGACCGGCACCGACCACGGCTACACGAAGAGAACGGCTCACCCTTCGAGCGTAAGTTAGGCTAGCCTAATTTTTAATGTGATCTGGCGTACGGTCCACCAGTTGGGAACGGTTAAGCTGGGCCCATGCGTGTACTCGTGGTCGACAACTACGACAGCTTCGTCTACAACCTCGTGCAGTACCTGGCGCAGCTCGGCGCCGACTGCACGGTGTGGCGCAACGACGTCGTCGACCTCGACAAGATCACCGACTTCGACGCCGTGCTCGTCTCGCCCGGCCCCGGCACGCCGGAACGCGCTGGTCAGAGCATGGACGTCATCCGCAGGTGCGCCGAGACGCGGACCCCGATGCTCGGCGTCTGCCTCGGGCACCAGGCACTCGGCGTCGTGTTCGGCGCGACCGTCGACCGCGCGCCCGAGCTGCTGCACGGCAAGACGAGCCGGGTCCGGCATCGCGGCGTCGGCGTGCTCGCCGACCTGCCCGAGGAGTTCACCGCCACGCGGTACCACTCGCTGACCGTGCTGCCCGACACGATCCCGGACGAGGTTTTCGAGGTCACCGGGAGCACCGAGTCCGGGATCGTGATGGGCATGCGGCACCGCGAGCTGCCGCTGGAAGGCGTCCAGTTCCACCCGGAATCCGTGCTCACCGAGGGCGGGCATCGGATGCTGGCGAACTGGATGGCCTCGGCGGGACACCCGGTCCCGGCGGCCACGGTGGACGAACTCGAACGCGCGACGAAGGCCCTCCAGAAGGCCGCCGTCGCGTGACGTGCCTGTGTGGCTAGCTCAACGCGTGGGCTGAACCGGGATGGTCGGCAGGAGATCCGCTATGTCGGTGTGTAGTTCGGCGAGGCCGTGGTCGAAGGTGACAAGGCGGCCGCCATGCTCTCGGGTGAGCTGCGCGAGGTAGGAGTCGGTTACCTGCCGATGACCGAGTACCCCGTTCAAGGGCACCTCGCTGTAGCTGATCGAGTCCGGCCAGAACTCATGGCGCTCGCTGCCCTTTACCGCGTTGAGAACAGCCTGAGCGGTGTCTGCGGTCTGCCCCTCTCGGATCAGCAGCCGCACCAGGCTTCCTTCGGTGCTGGGGCAGGTGGCGAAGCCGTCGTCGGAACTGGTGAACCACTCCTCGGCCGCGGCGTGGTGCACGTGATCGGCGACCACAAGGGCGATGAGTACGTTCGCGTCGAGCAACGTCGTCACTGATCATCCTCAAGTGAGCGCACGTCTTCCGTGGTGATGATCTTGCCGAGGCTTACGACTGGCAGTCCCGTCTTTGAGCTTCGTGACGGCTCGGATGGCTTGCCCTGCCCCAGGCCGCGACGCACAAGCTCGGCCACGACTTCGCTGAGTGAACGTGAGGTGTCGCGCGCGATCGACAGCGCCTGGCGGTGCAGGTCGGCTGGGAGGTCGACGGTCGTTCTCATCTTCTCATCGTAGCATCTCTGCATCATGATGCAGAGATGCAGAGATGCTCTGTGAGGTTCGCGCCGGAGAAGGCGGAGCTCGGGTAAGACTGGTGGCGTGACGGCAGAACTGATCCGCCTGGAGGGGGTCGGCAAGCGGTACGGACGAGGCGAACCGGTGCTGGAGGGCGTCGACCTGGTCGTGCCGCCGGGCCGGGTCATCGGCATCCTCGGCACGAACGGCTCCGGCAAGTCCACGCTGCTGCGGATCCTCGCGGCGCTTTCGCGGGAGAGCGAGGGCCGGGTCGTCGGGCGGCCCCGGGTGGGCTACCTGCCGGATCGGTTCCCCGCCGGGCAGCGGATGAGCGCGCGGGCCTACCTCCGGCACATGGCGCGCATCCACGGGCTGGCCGACCTGTCCGCGATCGATCCGCTGCTCGCGCGGCTCGCGCTGGTCGGCGGGCCGCGTTCGCCGTTGCGGACGTTGTCGAAGGGCAACGCGCAGAAGGTCGGTCTCGCCCAGGCGGTGCTCGTCGATCCCGAGCTGCTGATCCTCGACGAACCCTGGTCCGGATTGGACGTCGAGGCGCACGCCGTGCTCGGTGAGCTCGTCGCGGAGACGAAGGAACGGGGCGCCGGCGTCGTGTTCACCGACCATCGCGCGCCGGTGGTGCACGAGCACGCGGACGAGGTCTTCCGGATCGACCACGGCAGGCTGTCCGCCGTGTCGTCCACAGTGGACACATCGCCGGCCGTCCGGATGGTGTTGCACGGGACGGGCGGCGACCTGTCCGCGGAGCCGGGTGTGCGCGAGGTCGTCGCCGAGGGGGCGGGGGTGGTGCTGACGGTCGAGGCCGGGAACGCGGACGCCGTGTTGTTGTGCGCGCTCAACGGCGGCTGGTCGGTGCGGGAGGTGGCGCCGTGCTCGCGATGACGCGCTACTACCTGGCGTTGCTGGCCCATTCGCAGCGGTACCTGCCCGCCGTGCTGGCCTACCTCGCGGTCAACGTCATCCTGTACTCCGACCCGCGATCGCCGCTGATCCCGCAGTACGGCGTCAGCGCGGGCGCGCTGCTCGTCGTGTCCTGCTGGCTGACCATCGCCACGCTGGACATCGAGGACCCGGTACAGCGGCTGATCACCTTCAGCCACGCCCGTCGGCTGCGCGCGGTGCTCGGCGGTGCGGTGCTGGCGGTACTCGGTTGTGCGCTGGTGCTGGGCTGCGTGTCGGTGGTGTGGTCGGCGATCAAGTCCGGCCACGGTCCGCTGCCCGTGCTCGGGCTGGGACTCGCCGCGCACCTGATCTGCGCGGTGTTCGGGATCGCGATCGGCCTGCCGTGCTCCCGGCTGCTCGTGCCGCGGGTCGGCTGGTCCGTGCTGGCCGCCGTGCTCGTGCTCGCCGCGGTGCTGCTGCTGAAGTGGCTGCCGCTGGCCAATCCGCTGCTGCGCGCGATGACCAACGACCACCCGCTCACCGGGCCGCTCGTCCTGGCGGTGGTGCTGGCCCTCGTCGCGATCTTCGCGAGCGGTACCGCCGTGGGCTACCTGCTACGCCGACGCGCCTGAGCGAAAAGGCGCGGTCATCGCGGGAGAAGTCCGTGAATGCCACATTGAGGGATTCAGAGTCCCTCAATGTGGCATTCACGGACCTTGGCGACGCCCAGCGAACGGTGTCAGGCGCGCTTGAAGCTGTGAATCACGTACTTGGTGTTCGGACCATGGCGCCGGCCACCACGGCCACGCTCGCGACGGCTCGGGCGGCGATGCGCTGTACTCGCGTCATGTCAAGTCCTCCTCGTTCGGGACGGCCTCCCCAGGCGGCCGTCGGTCGTACCTTAGAGACCGATTCGCCCGTTTGCTCGGAAAACAGCCGAATCGGTGAACCGAACGGACCAACGGAAACGGGCCCGCACGGAAAGCCGTGCGGGCCCGTTTCCGGACTTCAAGCCGTCAGGGCCTGCCAGGGGGGAACAATCCCGACGACGTCGAACTCGACGACGTCGGGTTACCGCCGCTGTTGTCCGCGACGAAGATCGTGACCGTCGCCGTCTTGCCGATCTGCGTCCCGCTCTGCGGGTTGGACTTCACGATCGTGCCGGGATCGCCCTTGCCGGTGCGGTCCGTCTGCTGGTTGAAGGTGCCCTTCCAGCCCTTGGACTGCAACAGCGAGCGGGCCGAGTCCGGGGTCTGCCCGGTCAGGTCCGGCAGGGTGATCTGCTGCTGCGAGCCGTCCGACACGAACAGCGTGATGGTGGTGTTCGGCGGCACCGAACCGCTCGCGCTCTGGCTGAGGACCTCACCCTCCGGCTTGTCCGAAGGCTGATCCACCCGCTTGACCGTGAAGCCGGAGCCCTTGAGCGCCGCGGCGGCCGAGGAGTACTGCTGGCCGGTGTAGTCCGCGACCTGCTTGTTCCCCTGTGCCTTCCCGACCACGATGTCCACCGAAGAGCCCTGCGCCAACGGGGAGCCCGCGAGCGGGGTCTGCGACAGCACCGTCCCGGCCTGGCTCGGGTCGCTGACCTCCTGCTCGGTCGTCTTACCGAGCTGGAGTTTCTTGTTGGTCAGCTCCTTCACCGCGTCCGCGGTGGTCTTGCCCTTGAGGTCCGGCACGCTGATGTCGCCGGGCTTCGCACCCACGGTCAGGGTGATCTGCTGGCCGACCGGGACGTTCTGTCCCTCGGCGGGATCCACCTTGATGACCTTGCCGATGTCGTCGGCGGTGCAGCTCAGGCCGCCGTCCGTGACCTGACCGGTGCAGGGGACCTGCTTGTCGGCACCGATGTTGTTGAACCCACTCTCCCGCAGCTTGGTCTTGGCGACCTCCACCTGCTGGTGCAGGATCTGCGGGACGGCCTTGGACTCCGCCTTGTAGTTGAACACGCCGAGCAGCGCCATGACCGCCAACACCGCGGCGATGACGAACACCGCCGCGCCGATCGCCAGCCAGATCCGGCGCCGCCGCTTGGCCTTCGGGTCCTCCTCCGGCTCGGCGTAGTCGTCGTACGCCGGCGCCCGCCGGTCGGTGTCCATGACCTGGGTGCGCTCGTCCTCGGACATGACCATCGGCGCCGCCGGCCGCTGCCCGGACAGCGCGCGCACCAGGTCCGAGCGCATCTCGGCGGCGGACTGGTAGCGGTTCGCCGGGCCCTTCGCCAGCGCCTTGAGCACGATCGCGTCCAGCTCCGGCGACACCGCCGGGTTCACCGACGACGGCGGGTTCGGGTCCTCCCGGACGTGCTGGTAGGCGACCGCGACCGGGGAGTCACCGGTGAACGGCGGCTCGCCGGTGACCAGTTCGTACAGCACACAGCCCGCGGCGTAGACGTCCGAACGGGCGTCGACCGACTCGCCGCGCGCCTGCTCCGGCGACAGGTACTGCGCCGTGCCGATCACCGCGGCCGTCTGGGTCATCGCGGACTGGCCGTCGTGCATCGCGCGGGCGATGCCGAAGTCCATGACCTTGACGGCGCCGTTCTTGGTGATCATGACGTTCGCCGGCTTGACGTCGCGGTGCACGATGCCGTGCCGGTGCGAGAAGTCCAGCGCGGCGCAGACGTCGGCCATGACCTCCATCGCGCGCTTCTGCGACAGCGGGCCCTCGGTCTTGACGATGTCCCGCAGCGTCCGGCCCTCGACGTACTCCATCACGATGTACGGCAGCGGCCCGAACTCGGTGTTCGCCTCGCCGGTGTCGTAGACCGCGACGATCGCCGGGTGGTTCAGCGCGGCGGCGTTCTGCGCCTCCCTGCGGAAACGCTCCAGGAACTGCGGGTCACGGGCCAGGTCGGCACGCAGGATCTTGATCGCGACTTCCCGGCCGAGCCGCACGTCGTGGCCGTGATGGACCTCGGACATGCCTCCGTAGCCGAGCGTGTCGCCCAGCTCGTACCGGTTGGAGAGCAGTCTGGGTGTGCTCATCTCTGGGTGCCTGTCCATTCCGTCCAAGATGTGGTCATGATGCCTTGCCGGCTGTCGTTTTCGCGCGACCCCGATGTCGTGCGGCCCGGCGCTCTGCCGTACGGGACCGCGGGGTC
The DNA here is from genome assembly GCF_039541975.1 of Amycolatopsis samaneae. Classification (NCBI taxonomy): domain Bacteria; kingdom Bacillati; phylum Actinomycetota; class Actinomycetes; order Pseudonocardiales; family Pseudonocardiaceae; genus Amycolatopsis; species Amycolatopsis samaneae. Next base: position 87,220 of record NZ_BAABHG010000018.1, on the reverse strand, counting down.
CATGCTCGGCGCGAGCGAGTGCGCGGGGGAGTGCCCGTCCGGAACCGGTTCATTCGTCTCCACGTTCCGCGGCGGGGCACCGTTGCCCGCGCCGACGAGCTTCATGGTGACCAGCGCGCCCGCCACGAGGACGGCGAGGATGATCACCGCGAGCAGCACCCACCAGCCCCACTGGCTCCGGCGCCGGGGTACCGGCGGGGCGACCGGGTGCATGGCCGGGCGAGACGGCGGACCGATCGCGACCATCGGGTTGGGTGGAGACATCGGGGCAGGTGGCACGTGCGGCACCGGCGGCTGGTTCGCCGGATACGACGCCTGGACCAGCCCCGACGGCGTCGGCAGCGGGTGACCGGCGCGGACGGCGGCGACCGCGTTCGCGAACTCGCCACCCGCCGAATAACGCTGACGGGGGTCCTTGACGAGCGTCGCTTCGATCACCGCCCGCGCTCCCGGCGGCACGTCCGGCGGCAGCGGCGGTGGGAGGTCGCGGATGTGCATCATCGCCACGGTCACCGCGTTTTCGGACAGGAACGGCCGGTGCCCGGCGAGGCATTCGTAGCCGCACACGGCGAGCGAATAGACGTCGCTGGCAGGCTCGGCGACGTGCCCGAGCGCCTGTTCGGGTGCGATGTAGTGGGCGGTGCCCATGACCATCCCGGACCGGGTCACCGGCGCCGCGTCGGCGGCCTTCGCGACTCCGAAGTCGGTGATCTTGACCTGCCCGTTCGGGGTCACCAGGATGTTTCCCGGTTTGACGTCGCGGTGCACCAGGCCCTGTTCGTGCGCGGCCTGCAGCGCGTTGCCCGCCTGCTCCAGGATGTCCAGCGTGTAGTCCGCCGACAGCCGCCCGTGCTTGGCGAGCAGGCCTGCCAGGGGGTCGCCCTCGACCAGCTCCATGACCAGGTAGGCGATGGACAGCTCGTCCCCGGTGCCCTGCTCGCCCGCGATCGTCTCGCCGTAGTCGTGCACCGCGGCGATGCCGGGGTGGTTCAGCGAGGCCGTCATCCTGGCTTCGGTGCGGAAGCGGTGCAGGAACTCCGCGTCACCGGAGAGTTCCGCCTTGAGCACCTTCACCGCGACCGTCCGGTCGAGCCGGGTGTCACTGGCCTGCCAGACCTCGCCCATCCCGCCGACGGCGATCCGGTTCGTCAGCTTGTACCGCTCGGCCAGCAGCTGACCCGAGGACAGCATCCGCTATCCACCCCCGAGCTTGGCGTTGATCGCGGCGCGGCCGATCTCGGCGGCGACCGAACCACCGGTCGCGGCCAGCCCGCGGTTACCGCCGCTCTCGACGATGACGGCGACGGCGATCTGCGGGTCGTTGGCCGGCGCGAACGCGGTGTACCAGGCGTGCGGCGGGGTCTGCTTCGGGTTGACGCCGTGCTCGGCGGTACCGGTCTTGGACGCGATCTGGATCTTCGGGTTCTTGCCGCCGCCCTTGGTGTTGTCCTCCGACGCGAGCATCATGTCCTTGAGGATCGCGTTGTTCTCGCTGGACATCACCGGCGTGCCGGTCAGCTCCTTCGGCGTGTAGTCCTCGATCGTGGACAGGTCGGGCGCCAGCACCGACTGCACCAGCTGCGGCGTCATCGCCATCCCGCCGTTGCCGATCGTCGCCGCCATCATGGCGTCCTGCAGCGGGGTGAGCCGGACGTCGCGCTGCCCGATGCCGCTCTGGTACAGCGCGGCCTGCGAGTCCAGCGGTCCCAGCGTCGAGCCAACGACCTTCATCGGCACGGTCAGGTTGTTCTGCCCGATGCCGTAGTTCGCCGCGGTCTTGTTCAGCCTGTCCTTGCCCAGCTCACCGGACAGCTGCGCGAACGGCACGTTGCACGAGTAGGCGAGCGCGTCCTTGAACGTGCTGCCGGGGCACACCCCGCCCGCGTAGTTCTCCAGCTTGACGTCGTTGGTGCCGGGGAGCGTGGTGTTCGGCGAGGTGTCGATCTTGTCGGTCGGCTTCTTGCCGGCCTCCAGCGCGGCCGCCGCGACGACCAGCTTGAACGTCGAACCCGGCGGGTAGTACTCCTGGATCGCCCGGTTCAGCATCGGGTTCTTGTCGTCCTTGACGAACGAGTTCCACGCGGCGATCTGGTCCTTGCCGCTGTGCGTGGCGAGCTTGTTCGGGTCGTAGGACGGCGTCGACACCATGGCCAGGATGCGGCCGGTCTTCGGCTCCAGCGCGACCACCGAGCCGGTGTAGCCATGCTTGGCCATCCCGTCGTAGGCGGCCTTCTGCACCGCCGGGTCGATGGTCAGCCGCACGTTGCCGCCACGCGGGTCCCGGCCGGTGACCATGTCCGACAGCCGCCGCACGAACAGCCGGGGATCCGAGCCGTTGAGCACCTCGTCCTCGGCGCGTTCCAGCCCGCCCGATCCGTAGTTGATCGAGTAGTAGCCGGTGACCGGCGCGTACATCGGACCGTCGGCGTAGGTACGGGTGAACTTGTACTTGTCGTTCGACTTCTCGACCTTCGCCAGCACGGTGCCGTTCGGGGACACGATCTGGCCGCGTTCACGGGCGTACTCGTCGTAGAGCACCCGCTGGTTACGCGGGTTGGTGCGGTAGTCGTCGGCCTTGACCACCTGGATGTAGGTCGCGTTCGCCAGCAGCAGCACCACCATCACCAGCATCGCGATGCCGACCTTGCGCATCGGGGTGTTCACTGCGTCCTCCCGTCACCGGCGGCGGGCGGGCGCTGCACCATCACGGTGTGCGCCTCGGCCAGCGGGGCCTGCTGTTGCTGCGGCTTCGGCCGCGCGGCCGGCCTGCGGGCCGCGTCGGAGATCCGGAGCAACAGGGCGATCAGGATGTAGTTGGCGAGCAGCGAAGAACCGCCCTTGGACAGGAACGGCGCGGTGATACCGGTCTCCGGGATGAGTTTCGTGACGCCGCCGACGACGACGAAGATCTGCATGACGATGGTGAAGGCGAGCCCGCAGCCCAGCAGCTTGCCGAAGGTGTCCCGCACGGCCAGCGCGTTGCGCATCCCGCGCATCGCGACCAGCAGGTACAGCATCAGCACCGCGGCGAGCCCGATGAAGCCGAGTTCCTCGCCGATGCCCGCGGTGATGAAGTCGGTGTTCGCCTCGGGCACGATGTCGGGCCGCCCCGCGCCGAGTCCGGTGCCGCCGATCCCGCCGGTCCCGAGCCCGAACAGGCTCTGGACCATCTGGTAGCCCTTGTTGTCGATGTCGGCGAACGGGTCGATCCAGTTCTCCACCCGGACCCGGACGTGGCTGAACAGGTTGTAGGCGATCACGCAGCCCACCGCGAAGAAGGTCAGCCCGACGACCACCCAGATGGCCCGTTCGGTGGCCACGTAGATCATCACCAGCACGATGCCGAACAGCAGCAGCGCCGCGCCCAGCTCCTTCTCGAAGGCGAACACGCCCATGCAGACGATCGCGGCGATCAGCAGCGGGCCGAGGTCGCGGGCGCGCGGCAGCTCGATGCCGACGATCTTCTTGCCCGCCACCATGAACAGGTCGCGCTTGGACACCAGGAACGACGCGAAGAAGATGATCAGCAGGATCTTCGCGAACTCGCCGGGCTGGATCGAGAAGCCGGGCAGCCGGATCCACACCTTCGCGCCGTTGGCCTCGGAAATGCTCGCGGGCAGCAGGGCGGGCAGGATCAGCGCGATGATGCCGACCAGACCCGCGGTGTAGCCGTACCGGGTCAGCGTGCGGTGGTCGTTGACCACGACCAGCACGATCACGAACAGCACCAGCGAGACGACGGTGAACAGCACCTGGTTGGCCACCGCGGAGCTGTAGGTGTCGCCCGCTTCGGTCGCGCGGTCCTCGTACGCCAGGTCGAGCCGGTGGATCATCACCAGGCCGATGCCGTTGAGCAGTGCGACACACGGCAGGATCACCGGGTCCGCGTACGGTGCCCAGCGGCGGACGGCGAGGTGGGCACCGGTCAGGATGCCGAGATAGGAGAGGCCGAGCCACAGGATCGAAAGGGTGAGTTCCTGCTCCTGGTTCGCCTCGACGATCACCAGCGCGAGCGTGACGATGACCGCCGCGAACCCCAGCAACAGCAACTCGGTGTTGCGCCGGGACGGCAGATCGCGGGGCGGGTTGGTCTGGAACTGGGCGGACACGTCGGCCAGCGGCTGCTGACTCATCAGTTACCGCCTCCCGTCGTCGGTGCCGTACTCGGCGTCGAGCAGTCCCTCCCCGCTGGCTGGTTCGCCGACGACGAGGGGGGCGCGGACTCACCCGGCGGCTGGGACGACGGGGTCGGCGTGGTGCTCGGCTGACCCGGCGTGACGGGCTTGCAGTCGTTGAGCCGCTTCTGACGCTGCAGGAAGTCGTCGATGTACTTGCGGGCGTCGTCGAGGCTTTCCTTCTTGACGCCGTTCTTGACCGCGATCCGCGCCGCCTCCTGCAACTGCGGAACACGCAGCTTCGCCGTGCAGACCTGCCCCGGCGGGCAGGAGCCCTGCTCGTAGGAGTGCAGCTGGATGCCGAGGATGCTCCCGGGAACGCCGCGGAAGATCACGACCTCCTCGTCCGCTCCCTCGCCGACGTAGTACTGACTCAGCACGAAGTACCGGGTCGCGATCGCGGCCGCGGCCAGCACGATCAGCACCACCAGCGAACCGATCAGCCAGCGAAATCGTTTCCGGCGCTTGGCCTTCGGATCCTCCTGAGGCTGCGGGAGCTCCGGTCTCGGCTGCGGTGGCGGCTGTGTCAGCGCCCTGGCCCGCGCGGCGGGCGAGTCGCCCTGATGCCGCTCGTCGCTGCCGTCCCCGGCGGCGCCGCCGACGATCGGGGCGTCCTCGCCGAAGTCGACGTCGACCACGTCCGCGATGATCACGGTGACGTTGTCCGTACCACCGCCCTTGAGCGCGAGCTCGATCATCCGGTCCGCGCACTCCTGCGGATCGGCGATCTGCACCGCCTCGGCCAGCGTCTCGTCGCTGACCATGCCGGACAGCCCGTCCGAGCAGATCAGGTACCGGTCGCCGGCGCGGGCCTCCCGCACGGTCAGGCTCGGCTCCACCTCGTGCCCGGTCAACGCCTTGAGCAGCAGCGAACGCTGCGGGTGGACCGCGGCCTCCTCCGGGGTGATCCGGCCCTGTTCGAGCAGCTCGTTGACGAAGCTGTCGTCCCGGGTGATCTGGGTGAACTGCCCGCCCCGCAACAGGTACGCGCGCGAGTCACCGACGTGCACCAGACCCAGCCGGGTCCCGGCGAACAGCACGGCGGTCAGCGTCGTGCCCATCCCGTCGAGGTCGGGGTCCTGCGAGACCAGTTCGGCGATCGCGCCGTTGCCGGTGGCCACCGCGTCGCGTAGCTGCGCGAGCAGGTCGTCGCCGGGTTCGTCGTCATCGAGCGGGGCGAGCGAGGCGATGACGACCTTGCTGGCCACCTCACCGGCGGCGTGCCCGCCCATACCGTCGGCGAGTGCGAGAAGGCGGGGCCCGGCATAGACGGAGTCCTGGTTGCTCGAACGCACCAGGCCCCGGTCACTGCGGGCCGCGTAGCGGAGGACGAGAGTCATGGGCGAAGCTCGATCACCGTCTTGCCGATCCGGATGGGGACTCCGAGCGGGACCCGGAGGGGTGCAGTGACCTTAGCCCGGTCGAGATAGGTCCCGTTGGTCGAGCCCAGATCTTCCACGTACCAGTCCTCCCCGCGCTGCACGATCCGGGCATGCCGGGTCGAGGCGTAGTCATCGTCGAGCACGAGCGTCGAGTCGTCGGCACGGCCGATCAGGATCGGCCTGCCGTCGAGCGCGATCCTGGTCCCGGCCAGCGCACCATGGGTCACCAGCAGCTGCTGGGGCGCCTTGCTGCTGCGTGGTTTCTTCTTGTTGTCCTTGTTGCGACGGAAGCTCGGCACCTGTACCCGGAGCCCCGACGCCGCGTACAGGTCCGACCGCACGATCCGCAATGCCGCGAACACGAAAAGCCAGAGCAGCACGAGAAAGCCCACCCTGGTGAGTTGAACGACCAGCTCTGGCACTTGTTGTGTCCGCTCCCGACTCTGCACGCAGCCCGCGACGCCGGTTCGCCGCAGTACGCCCGCAAGGGCAATTCTGCACCGAACCTACTCAGCGCCTGCCGCTCAGCCCTGGGTTCGGAACACGAGGGACGAGTGACCGACGCGGATGACGTCGCCGTCGGCGAGCTGCCACGTCTGCACCGGGGTGCCGTTCACCGTGGTGCCGTTGGTCGACCCGATGTCGGCGAGCGTCGCGCTCTGCCCGTCCCAGGTGATCTCCAGGTGCCGCCGCGAAACCCCGGTGTCCGGGAGCCGGAAGTCGGCGTCCTGACCCCGGCCGACCACGTTCCCGCCCTGCTTGAGTGAGTACGTCCGGTTCGACCCGTCGTCCAGCTGCAGGCTCGCCGCCAGCTGCCGCGCACCGCCGCCGCCGTAACCGCCGCCCTGCTGCGCGTACGGGTCACCCGCGGGCTGGCCGTACCCCTGCTGCTGGCCGTACTGGTCGTAGCCGCCCTGCTGGCCGCCGTACTGGTCGTAGCCGGGCTGCTGCTGGCCGCCGTAACCCTGGTCGTAACCGCCGCCCTGCTGCCCGTAACCCTGGTCGTACCCGGGCTGCTGCTGGCCGCCGTACTGGTCGTAACCAGGCTGCTGCTGACCGCCGTAGCCCTGGTCATAACCGGGCTGCTGGCCGCCATAGCCCTGGTCGTAGCCGGGCTGCTGCTGGCCGCCGTAGCCCTGGTCGTAGCCGGGCTGCTGCGGCTGCCCGTAACCCTGGCCCTGGTCGTAGCCGCCCTGCTGGCCATAGCCCTGGTCGTACCCGGGCTGTTGCTGGCCACCCTGCTGTCCGTAGCCGTACTGGCCGTGCTGCTGCTGGCCGTACGGGTCACCCTTGTCGTATTGGCCTTGGCCGTAGCCGGGGGGCTGGCTCATTGCTGGGTCTCCTGCGTTGCTGGGTAGTGCCGACCGTGACGAACCAGCGGCGTCAGAGGGCCTGACGTCGGGATCGACGGACGAACGGGTCTTGAACTGTCCAGTATGCAGCGCCTCGTTGCGCTCGAGTGACACGACGACGTCACCATAGGTGTCCCAGCCGTGCTCGGCGAGATGTTCCGCCACAGCCCTGGCCAGCGCACTGGTGACTCGCTGCTCGTCTCCGGCCATGCGCTCGTGATCAGCCGACCCCAACGACACGATGTAGTGATTCGGGGCGAGCTGCCGACCGCCTGCCAGCTCACGAACGTTCTCCTCGCTCTCTCGCTCAAGCGCAACCGCCACTTCCTGAGTGACGACATTGCCACCGAACATGCGCGCGAAGGTATTACCCACCAGGTTCTCGAGGCGCCTGTCAAAGCGCTCAACGCGGCCCACCGGGCAAAACCTCCTCACACGTGTGCTTCCGCATCGATCCTATCCGGGTAAGCGCGACTGGACACGGCCCCCGGTGAAACCCGTTCAAACCCCCTGCTAAGCTGTACGAGCTGTCAAAGTGACTCGCGCGAGTGGCGGAATGGCAGACGCGCACGGTTCAGGTCCGTGTGTCCGAAAGGACGTGAGGGTTCAACTCCCTCCTCGCGCACGCTGTTCAGGGCCCCCGGCTTCGCCGGGGGCCCTTTCCCGTTGTCCTTATCCCTCCCGGGGGCCGAGCCCCCGGACCCCCACGGTGCGGTCGCTCCCGAACCAGCGTGGGGGCGTTCGGCCTCGGGCCTGGCGGCCCTGGCCTTCGGGAGAAGCGAGACCGCGTGGCTTCGGCTTCGGGCCTGGCGGCCCTGGCCTTGGTGAGATTCCGTGGCTGCGTGGTTTCGGCGTTGGGCCTGGCGGCCCTTGCCTTCGGGAGGGTTGCGTGGCGGTTTGCCCGTTCGGCTTGGGTTCTTGCCTTCTCGGGGCGAACTGCGCGTCGATTTTCGTGACGCCTAGACCTGAATCGTCACCTCGCCGAGGACGGGGCCGAACCACTCGACGAGCACCACGACGCCAGGTCGTCGCCGAGCTGAGTGGCCGGGCGGACTGGCCGAGTGCCTTCGACTCCTGACCACAAGGCGATCGAGTGGGTCTCCGGAGCGCGGCCCGTGCGCGGTGTGGCCTTTGTCATGGAGGTCGAGGGCTTCGAGCAGGCGGCCGTCGGGCCGGTTCAGGGGTGTGACGGACCGTGATCGTGCGGTAGCGTGGGCCGCGCCGGGAGGGGGTGCCAGGGGTGACGGATCACCGCAATTCGTTCGACGGCGAGGCACGGATCGTCGTCCAGGCACACACCATCTACGGCGGCCTGAGTTTCGGTGCGCCGGACGAACCGAAGACCGTGGCCCGGCAGAACGAAGTGCCCGCGAGGTACTACACGAACAACGAGGTCCAGCTCCTGGAACTGGACCGTGTACTGGCCGGCCGGAAACCGGACAGGCCCTGCTTGGCGATCATTCGCGGTACCCCGGGAAGCGGGCGTACCGAGCTGACTCGGGAGTGGATTCATCGGCATCGTGCCGAGTTTCCCGACGGCGACTTTTCGGCTCCACTCGGTCGTATGTCGGTCAAGGACGTCCTTGCCGGGCTGCTTCGCGGTGCGGGGTTCGCCGACGGAAGGCTTCCGGCAACGGTTGAGGGTCTCTCGGCGATGTGGCGCGACTGGAGCAACGGCAGGCAACTCGCGCTCGTCATCGATGACGCGTTGTCCGAGGCACAGGTCAAACCGCTGCTGCCGGGGCCGGGGCCGTCAGTGGTACTGGTGATCGAGGCGAGTGGGCTCGGCGGGTTGCGGGTGCGGCACGGCGCCGCGCTCGTCACGCTCGAACCGCTCGGCCCGGAAACCTCCCGGGTGCTGCTGGCACAGATCGCGGGCGAGGAACGGCTCGGCGGGGACCCGGAGGCGGTCGACGAGCTGGTCGCGATGTGCGACGGTTCGGTCGCCGCGCTCAACGTGGTCGGGTCGATGTTCGCCGAGAACGAGAACTGGAAGCCCGCTCGGCTGCTGCGCAATCTCGAACGTCGTGGTGGCGTCGTAGGAGCGTTGCCGCAGGACGCGGTGTTCGATCTCGCCTTCGATCGGCTCTCGCCCGTTGTCCAGCGGTGCTACCTCGCGCTTGGCGTGCATCCCGGTGGTGACATGTCGAGCGCCGCGCTCGCCGCGGTGCTCGGTGAGGAGACTGACGAGTACGTCGAGCAGCTTTTGCGGATGCGGCTGGCGCAGGAAACTCGGGAGGAACGGTACCTCGTTTCCGGGCTGGTCAAGGACCACGCCAAGAGCAAGGCGGCCGATGACGGGCTGCTGCGCGAGATCGTGGCCTGGTACGCCTGGCGCGGGTGGGAGGCGCAGGCGCTGGTCCAGAAACGGGACTGGACAAAGCAGATCTGGCCGGATCGTCCGGAGAGCGCGCTTCGGTGGTCTCCGGACGAGGCCACGGAGTGGCTGCTGACGGAGCGGGTGAACCTCGTCGAGGCGGCGAAGGCGGCGCATCGGCTGGGCGCGCACGAGGACGTCGTCCGGCTGTGCCTCGCGCTGTGGCCGATCCATCTGCGGCGGGGCTACGCGGCCGAGATGGCGGAGGTCAACCGGCTCGGCTTCGAGTCGGCGGTGGTCTGGTCGAACGACCTCGCGGCCACGGTGCTCGCGGTACAGCGAGCTTTCGCCGCGCTCGAAAGCCGTGCCTGGGACGACGCACTGTCCTTATTGGACGCTGCGGGTGCACACGCGGCGAACGTGGTTTCACGTGAAGCCGACGCCACGATCGTCGAGACGCGGGGTCTGGTCCTGTTGGGCAAGGGCCTGGTCACGGAAGCGCGGGCGGAATTCCGGCGGAACCTGGAGCTGGCCGAGGAGTTCGGAGGTGAGCGGCGGCAAGCGCTCGCGCGGTTCCACCTGGCGAAGACCGAGGAACCGGACACGGCGCTGGCACTGCTCGACCAGGCCGCCAAGGTGCTGGACGCGGAACCGGTGAACCGCGCGAAGGTCGCGCTCTGGCGGGGTAAGAAGCTCCGCGAACTTGGTGACCACGCGCGGGCTGCCGAAATCCTCGGCGAACTGGCCGCGCACGCCGGGCATCGGGAGCGGGCGGAGGCGAGTGAGGCGTTGGCGGATCTCGCGCTGGACCGCGACGACGTCGAGGCGGCTCGCGTGCATCTCAAGGACGCCTTGAACATCTACGCACTGCGGGGGTTCACCGAAGAAGCAGTCGACGTCAAGAATCGGCTGGACGGATTGTCCTGATCTTCGCGGTGTGCACTTGCCCGGCGAGTTCGACACGCAGTTCGGGTGGGGGCTCGGCGTCCCACGCGGCGAGCAGGGAGACGAAGCCGTCCGGAACGTCGTCGGCGAGCAGTTCGACCACCAGCCCGCTCGCGCTCACGGCCAGCCAGGACGAAGCCGTCGCCGGGGTCGCGACCCATCGGCAGCCGGGCAGCGCGCGCAGCGTCGTTCCGGCCCAGTGCACCGGATCGGTGCGGGCGTTGCCGATGACGACGTCGGCGAGTTCCAGCGAGCCGGCACCGGGTTCGTCGGCGTAGACGACGAGGTGGGCGTCGTCGGCACGGGGCGGCGTCGCGGTCGGATAGCGGGACAGCACACCGGACAGGGTGGTCGCGGTGGACTCGACGGTGACCCGGACCGACAGCGCCGACGGGGTGACCGCGGGAAGCGAAGGCCGGGGCAGCGCGAGAAAAGTGGCCGGTCGTGGGGGTTGCGGAAGGTCCATGCCCTGGTAGAGCAGGGCGCGCAGGGTGTCCGCGGACTTGCCGGGCAGGGAGGTCGCCAGGTCGGTGATCTCGGTGTAACGAGGTGGGTCGTGCTCGGCGATCGTCTGTTCCAGTTGCGGAAGCGGATCGGCGTCCATGGTGAAGTGCGGGGCGGCGCGAAGCAGCCGGGCGATCGGGGAATCCGGATCGACGGTGTCTTCGGGGGCCTCTGCGAGCAGGATCGGGGTGCCGAGGCAGGCGGAGTAGAACGTCACCGAGCCGTGATCGCCGATCGTCAGGTCCGCGGCCACGAGTGCGGACAGCCAGGCGTCTTCGGCGGGCAGGACGTGCACGCCCGCGTTCCGGCAGTCGGCGAGCCACATTTCCAGCTGCCACCGGGAATGGCCCTGGCCGATGTTCGGGTGCAGGGCCAGGACGAGCCGGTAGGAATCCAGCGGAAGCCGTTCGGCGAGTTTCCGTGGCAGCTCGGGGCTCCGGCCGAACAACGATTTTTCGCCCCAGGTGGACGAAAGGAAAATCAGCCGCTGGGCGGGCCTGGCACCGAAGGTCTGGCGGTGGTTTTCCCGGAGGGCGAGCGCGGACTGAAGCCGGTCGAGACAGGGATCGCCTGCCACGACAGCGCGTTCGACGGCCTCGGGACAGGACTGGCGTAGCCGGTCGAGCTGTTCGTCATGGGAGAGGACGACGTGCCTGGCGACCGGGACACCGTTGTGCAGCAGCCACGGTGACGACAACCCGAAAACCGGTTTCCGGTTTCCGGTTTCCGGTTTCCGGTTTCCGGTTTCCGGTTTCCGGTTTCCGGTTTCCGGTTTCCGGTTTCCGGTTTCCAAGAATTTATTGTAGCCCATTCCGTGCGGAATGACCGTCAATGGCGCGCTCAGTTCGTGCAGGTCGCCGCCCCAGCTCGCGGCGATCGCCCAGTCGAAGGGCAGGCGTACCGCCTCCGCCCAGGGCAGGACGGTGACGCCGCGGCTGCGAAGGTACTCCTCGGTCCCCGCGGTGAAGGCGCTCGATCCCGGGCAGGTGAAGACGGTCTGGATCCGGTGGTCGGTGGCGTACAGCGCGATGACGTCGAACAGCCGGGTCGCTGCGGTGATGTTGTGCACGACGGCGAGCACGGTGCGTTCGGTGCGCACGGTCCGCCAGCGCGGGGTGAGCGCGGTCGGCAGGGACGGGGTGGGCACGAAGGGCGATGCTACCCAGTGGAAGCGGGCGAGGTCAGAAGCTCACGTTGCCGTGTATGTCACCTGCCTGCAGCACCTTGCCGCTGACGTTGCCGGAGACCTGGTTGGTGACGCCGCCGGATTCCGCGTGCTGCTGGACGTTGACGCGCTCCCACTCCGCGCGGAGTTCCTCGGCGAATTCCTTGTCGGCGCTTTCGGCGGCTTCGAGCCGCTCGGCGAGTGCCGTGACGGTCTCGGGCTTGTCGGCGTCGGCTGCTTCCAGCGCGGCGACAGCCTTCTTGTCACCGGAGAACTTCTTCTTGACGAGGTCGACGAGACCGGTGGCGGCCTTGGTCGCGAGGGCTGTCGCGACCGCCATCAGGATGGGCTCGGGCATCGGCTCTCCTCGGGGTGGCGGTGGGCGGTGGTGGCCGCACTACCCAAGGTAGCCGATACCCGAGCCGGTGCGGCCCGAATCAGCCGATGTGGCTGGTGATCCAGTCCGCGATCAGGTCCACCCGCGCCGCCGTCTCCAGTCCCGAGTGCGGGCAGTCGGGCCCGTTGCTCTCGACGGCGACGAGCTGGCCGCCCGCGCCGGAGGGCAGGAAGTACGGCGCGCCGGAGTCGTAGGCGCAGGCGCTGGTGGTGTTGGCGGGGCTGACCCCGTGCACACCGACGGTGGTGGGCCAGACCTGGCCGACCTCGACCACGCCCTGCTGGAGTTTGGTGGAGGGCTTGGGATTCACGGCGGTCAGGCTGCCCCAGCCGGCAAGGGTGAGCCGCTGCCCGGCGGCCGGGATCGCCCGGTTCACGGTGAGCGGGGTGATGCCGGTGACCGGCTGGTCGAGTTCGGCCAGCGCGACGTCGTTGGGGCCGGCCTGGAGGACCTGGGTGACCTTGCGGGTCTCACCTGGCTTGGCCGTCTGGTCGGACGTGCCGAGGGTGGCCGTGGTCGGGTACGGGACGGGGCCCGCGACGCGGTTGTGGTTGACGTCGTGGAAGCAGTGCCCGGTGGTGAGAACCCATTTCGGGGCGACGAGCGAGCCCGAGCAGACGCTGCCGTAGGTACCCCCGCCGGGCTGCGGGACACCGGTCAGCGTCAGCTTCGCGGCGAATTCGTACTGGCCCTGCGGTACGTCCGACCCGTTGGCCACCGCCGCGGCGGGCGAGGCTGTCGCCAGCCCGGCGGTGGCGCACCCCAGTGCGAGAATCCCGGCGGAAAAAACAGCGCGAACGCGCACTCGATCCCCTTCGACACGGCATCGGCCCGGTCGGCCGATGATCGGCTTCCGAGGCTACGACGGCGTGCCGCGCGGGGTAAGTTCCTGTTCGGGTGACACTGGGTGATGAATGCTGACTCTCAGCTCACGCCGACGAGGTCGACGACGAAGATCAGTGTCTCGTTCGGCTTGATGACGCCGCCGGCGCCGCGTTCGCCGTAGGCCAACTGCGGCGGGATGACCAGCTTGCGACGGCCGCCGACCTTCATTCCGGTGACACCCTGGTCCCAGCCGGGGATGACCTGTCCGATGCCGAGGGTGAACTGCAGTGCTTCGCCGCGGTCCCAGGACGCGTCGAACTGCTCGCCGGTCGAATACGAAACGCCGACGTAGTGCACGTTCACATTCGAGTTGGCGGCGGCGACCGGGCCGTCGCCAACGGTGAGGTCGGTGACCTGAAGCTCCGCGGGCGGTGGGCCGTCCGGGCGGTCGATCTGGGGCTTTTCCAACGTCATGGGGGTCACCGTACCTACGGCGTGTGAGCTGCGCCGAACGGAGTACAACGTCCGGCTGAACCCGGGTGAGTAGAACGCGAATCGTCTTCACAATTCTTGTACCCGTCGGTAGCGTGCTCTCCGTCACTCCACGAAGACGGGAGTCCGGGGCATGCGACGACGCATCCGCACCTTGACCGTATCCGCGCTGGTGGGCCTGCTCGCGGGTCTGACACAGGTCACCGCGAGCGCCGCCCCGCCGCCCGTCGCACCGGCTCTTCCCGGGAACGACTACTGCGCCGGACAGTGCGGGGACATCCTGCCGCCGGGACAGAACGGTAACGCCACGCTCGCGGACATCCTGGCGCACAAGACGCTGGGGACCCGGCCGGCGCACGCCGCCGATCAGCTCGGGAAGTACGCGAACCTCGCGTCCGGCTACAAAGGACTGACCACCGGCACGATCAACCAGTTCTTCAACGACTCGTCCTTCGGGGTGCCCGCCGACCAGGTGGAAAGCGTCGTCAAACCCCGTGAGGACGTCACGATCACCCGGGACAAGGCCGCCGGCGTTCCGCACATCCAGGGCACCACGCGCGCGGGCACCGAGTTCGGCGCGGGGTACGCGGCCGGGCAGGACCGGTTGTGGCTCATGGACATCATGCGCCGGGTCGGCCGCGGCCAGCTGACCCCGTACGCGGGTGGCGCGCCCGCGAACCGGCAGCTGGAGCAGGGCTTCTTCGCCGGGGCGCCCTACACCGAGGCCGAACTGCAGCAGCAGATCGAGCGAGTCGCGAACGCCGGGCCGCGGGGCAAACAGGGGCTCGCCGACGCGCAGGCCTACCTCGACGGGATCAACAAGTACATCACCGACTCCCACAACGGCCGCTACTTCCCCGGCGAGTACGTGCTGACCGGCCACATCGACGCGATCACCAACGCCGGGAAGATCGAACCGTTCAAGCTGACCGACATGGTGGTGCTCGCCGCGCTCGTCGGCGCCCAGTTCGGCGGCGGTGGCGGTGGCGAGGTGCAGAACGCCATCGCGAAGCTCGCGCTGCAGGAGAAGTACGGACTCGAACAGGGCGAGAAGATCTGGAAGAGCTTGCGGTCCGAGGACGACCCCGAGGCCGTCAGGACGCTGCACGACGGCCAGACCTTCCCCTACGCCAACACCCCGGCGAACCCGCAGGGCGCGGCGATCCCGGACAAGGGTTCGGTGACCTCCCAGCAACTCGTGTTCGACCCGACCGGCTCGGCGGCGAACGCGAACGCGGCGAAGGCCAAGGTCCCGGCACCCCAGGACCAGGAGTCCGCGCGCGGCATCTTCGACGGCGGTGTCCTCCCGGGGAACATGCTCAGCGAGAAGCACGGGATGTCGAACGCGCTCGTGGTGTCCGGCGCCAAGACCGAGAGCGGGCACCCGGTGGCGGTGTTCGGCCCGCAGACCGGGTACTTCGCCCCGCAGTTGCTGATGCTCGAAGAACTGCAGGGGCCGGGGATCAGCGCGCGCGGTGCCTCGTTCGCCGGGATCAGCCTGTACGTGCTGCTCGGCCGCGGCCAGGACTACTCGTGGAGCGCCACGACCTCGGCACAGGACATCATCGACACCTACGCGCTCGAACTGTGCGACCCGAGCGGCGGCACGCCGACCAAGGACTCGAACTACTACCGCTACCAGGGCCGGTGCCTCCCGATGGACACCGTGGAGCGCAAGAACGCCTGGACGCCGACGGTCGCCGACGGCACCCCGGCCGGTTCCTACACCCTGCGCAGCTACCGCACAAAGTACGGCCCCGTGACGCACCGCGCGACGGTCGGCGGCAAACCGGTCGCGTACGCCGCGCTGCGCTCGACCTACTTCCACGAGGTCGATTCGCTCATCGGGTTCCAGGAGTTCAACGACCCGGACGCGATCCACTCCGCGCAGGACTTCCAGCGCGCCGCGAACGACGTCGGGTTCACCTTCAACTGGTTCTACGCCGACTCGAAGGACACCGCGTACTTCAACTCCGGCGCGAACCCGGTCCGTAAGTCCACTGTGGACCCGTCGATGCCGGTGTGGGGCGACCGGGGCTTCGACTGGCAGGGCTGGAACCCGGACGGGAACCTCGCCCAGTACACGCCAGCGGCGCAGCATCCGCAGGCGGTCAACCAGGACTACTTCATCAGCTGGAACAACGCGCAGGCCAAGGGCTACGCCGCCGCGGGCGCGGACAAGTCGGCGGTGCACCGAGGCGACCTGCTCGACGCGCGGGTCAAGAAGCTGATCTCCAGCGGTACCAAGGTCACCAGGGTGAACCTGACCCAGGCGATGGCGGAGGCGGCGCTCGCCGATCTCCGCGCGGAGAAGGTGCTTCCGCTGCTGCTGCAGGTGCTCGACAAGAGCCCGGTGTCCGGCCCGGCCGCGGACGCCGAAGCGAAGTTGAAGGCGTGGCTGGCCAACGGCGGGCTGCGCTCGGAAACCACGCCCGGCAGCAAGACCTATGCGGACGCCGACGCGATCCGGATCATGGACGCGTGGTGGCCGCTGCTGGTCATGGGCGAGTTCAAGCCGAGCATGGGTGACGCGTTCAAGCCGATGACCGACGTCCTCAAGATCAACGAAAGCCCGTCCGGGTTCCAGAACGAGGAGCCGGGCAAGCACGTCGGCCAGCCGCACCAGGGGTCCTCGTACCAGGCGGGCTGGTGGGGTTACGTCAGCAAGGACCTCCGGAGCGTGCTCGGCCAGCCGGTCGCGGGCCCGCTGGGCGCGAAGTTCTGTGGTGGCGGCGAGGTCGCCGCGTGCCGCCAGATGCTGGTCGACTCGCTGACCCAGGCGGCCGCGCAGCCCGCGAACACCGTGTACCCGGGCGACGGCGACTGCAAGGCGGGCGACCAGTGGTGCGCCGACTCGATCATCCAGCGTCCGCTCGGCGGCATCACCCACGACAAGATCAGCACCCAGAACCGGCCCACCTTCCAGCAGGTGGTCGAGTACCCGGCGCGTCGGGGCGACAACGTCGCCGATCTCGCCGTCCGCAAACCGGTCAGCGCCACGAGCCACGAAACCGGGTTCTACAACTCCCCGCCCGGCAACGCCGTGGACGGCAACCCGTCGACGCGGTGGGCGAGCGACTGGAACGACACCCAGTCGATCACCGTCGACCTCGGGTCGGTGCAGCGGGTGGCGCGGGCAATCCTGCGCTGGGAGGCCGCCTACGGCAAGGCGTACAAGATCCAGCTGTCCGACGACGGGACCACCTGGCGCGACGCCGTCGTGGTGACCAACGGGAAGGGCGGGACGGACAACCTCGCGTTCGCCGCGTCCGACGCGCGGTACGTCCGGATGAACGGCGTCCAGCGCGGCACGAAGTACGGCTATTCGCTGTACGAGTTCGAGATCTATGCACACTGAAACTCTGCTCATTGAAAAGCTTGGGGAGAAACAACGATGTTTCGCAAGAGATTCGCCGCCGTCGCGCTCGCGGCGATCGCCGCCGCGGCCGTACCGGGAGTGGCCTCGGCCGCGTCGGCAGGCTACCGGCACTACGTGTCGCTCGGTGACTCCTACACCTCGGCGCCACTGGTCCCGTGGATGCGGCTCGACCCGCTGACCTGCTTCCGCTCGACGAACAACTACCCGTCCTGGCTGGCCGCGAACCTGAAGGTCGCCAAGCACACGGACGTCAGCTGTGGTGGCGCGGACACCACGAACATGACGAAGCCGCAGAGCATTCCACTGTGGACGGCCGCGCCGCAGTTCGACGCGCTGAAGCCGGACACCGACCTGGTGTCGGTCGGGATCGGCGGCAACGACTTCGGCGTGTTCGGCACGCTCGTCGGCGAATGTCCGAAGGTGACCGCGTCGAACCCGACCGGTACGCCGTGCCGCGACAAGTACACCGTCGACGGCGTCGACACCATCAAGGCCAAGCTGACCGCCACCCAGGCGCGGGTCACCGAGGTGCTCCGCGGCGTCCACCAGCGCTCCCCGAAGGCGAAGGTGCTGCTCGTCGGCTACCCGAGGATCGCCCCGGCGGCCGGTTACTGCCCGGACATCCTGCCCTTCGCCGACGGCGACGTGCGCTGGGTCGACGGCGTCGAGCGGGCACTGAACAAGGCGCTGGCGAACGCGGCGAAGACCGACGGCCGGACGACCTACATCGACACCTACGGCCCGTCACTCGGCCACGACGCCTGCGCGACCGGTGGCGCGGCGTGGATCCAGGGCAAGGACCTCGACCTCTTCGCCGCGGCGCCGTATCACCCGAACAAGGCGGGCGAGACCGGCATCGCGAGCATCATCGCGAACCAGCTCGCGGAGAAGAAGTCGCTGGACAGGGCGCCGTCGACCGCCGGAGTCCCGGTGGTGGACCCGAAGGTGGCCGGGGACTTTGTGACGAAGTCGGGCGTGCTCACGCACTAACCCCCGGATAGCGTGACCGGCATGAACGACTGGTCACCTCGCACCCTGGCGATCGCGGCCGGGCGCCCGCACGGGCCCGGCGAGCCGCTGAACACGCCGATCGTGCCCGCGAGCTCGTTCGGCGCGGGCGGCGAGTTCACCTACGCCCGGTCGGAGGGCACGCCCACCTGGGTGGCCTTCGAAGAGGCCGTCGGCGCGCTCGAAGGCGGGCACGCGACGGCGTTCGCCTCGGGCGTCGCGACGCTGTCCGCGGTGCTGGACCTGCTGCCGGTCGGCGCGCGGGTCGCCGTGCCCACGTTCAGCTACGCGGTGACCCGCGGGGTGCTCGCGCACGCGCAGCGGCTCGGGAGGCTGACCGTCACCGAGTTGGAGCCGACCGACACCGCCGCGTGGGTCGAGGAGGCCGCGCGGGCGGATCTGGTGTGGCTGGAGTCGCCGACCAACCCGACGCTGGACGTCATGGAGATCGCCACCATCGCCGCGGCCACGCGCGGGCGGGTCGTCGTGGACAACACGTTCGCGACGCCGCTGGTGCAGCGGCCGCTGACCATGGGCGCGGACATCGTCGTGCACAGCGCGACGAAGCTGATCGGCGGGCACAGCGATCTGCTGCTCGGGGTCACCGTCGCGGCGGACGAGGACCTCGCGCGCGAACTGCGGGACGCGCGGACCAGGGTCGGTTCCACACCGGGCACGCTCGAAGCGTGGCTGGCGCTGCGCGGGCTGCGGACGATGCCGGTGCGGCTGCGGGAGCAGTCGGCCACCGCCGCGCTGCTCGCCGAGCGGCTGGCCGGGCATCCCGCCGTGACGCGGGTGCGTTATCCGGGCAGCGGCATGATGCTCGCCTTCGAGCTGCCGGACGCCGAGGCCGCCGACCGGGTCTGCGCGTCGGTGCGGCTCATCCGCGCGGCGACGAGCCTGGGCGGGGTGGAGAGCCTCATCGAGCGGCGGGCCTGGCTCGCCGGTGAGGAACGCGTGCCGCCGGGCCTGCTCCGCTTCAGCGTCGGGCTGGAGGATCCCGAAGATCTCTGGCAGGACCTCGTGGCCGCGCTCGAAGGTCCGTGAATGCCACATTGAGGGATTCAGAGTCCCTCAATGTGGCATTCACGGACCGGCGACTGGGCCTCAGCCGACACCCGCCGCGGGGTACGGGAACGTGGCGGGTGCTGTCGCGTCGGGACAGACCCAGCGGCGCATGCCGGCGTCGCACACGGCGTAGCCCCAGTTGATCAGCCGGTCCTGGAGGAGTTCCGGCATCCTGGTCAGCCGGGTCGGCGTCTCGGCGAGCACGCGCGTCCGTTCCGCGGGCGCGGGCAACGTGTCCGGCAGCTCGAAGTTCGTGATGTCGCTGTAGCTGCCCCAGTACGTCCCGGCGAAGTCCTTGTCCACATAGGACTTCAGCAGGGAGCCGGTGCGCAGTTCGCGAACCTGGTTGTCGGCCACGTCGAGCACCCGCTTCAGCTGCACCGGCCAGCTCCGCCCGACGTTGCCGACGTAGGGCATGCGCTTGCCGGCGTCACTCACCAGCACCGTCGCGCATTCGCCGCCGACCGGATCGAGGCCGAGGTTGTCGTACATGCCGGCGTCGCCGAGCACGATCTTGCGCTTCCCGGCCTCCGCCAGCGGATTCGGGATCACCACCGGGGAGAGCACCGGCGGGAACGCCGAGGACGCGGCGACCGCGGTCGCGAGTGGCAGCTTCCCGTGCGCGCCGTGCTGCCGGAAGAACCACCAGAGCGTGCCGTCCTGCATGTTGGTCGCGGTGAACACGAAGTTCGGGCCGTCCGGGCTGAGCTCGTCGAGGCGGCAGTCCCCGAACAGATGCCGGGCGTACGCGCGGGCCAGCTGCTCGCCGACGCTGCGCCAGGGGATCGCCATCGCGGTCAGCACCACCGGGAGGTCGAGCTTGGTCCGCGCGAGCTTCCGGACCGTCCGCACGAACTCGGTGTCGAGGTTTTCCGCGACGCCGTCGGTGAAACGGAGCCGGTGCCAGGCGTGTGCCAGTACGCCGGCGGCGATCGAGCCGCCGGAAACGCTGGACACCGTGGTGAGTTTCGACAGCCAGCCGAGTTCGTTGAGCCGCCACAACGCCCCGGTGTGGAACAGCATCGCGCGGTATCCGCCGCCCGAAAGGGCGAGTCCGACACCCTGTCGCCGGAACGTGTTCGTATCCATGGCATCCCCCCGTGCGCCGGATTGTAGGGGGAGTCGCAGGGACCCCGGGCGCTGTTACCCGGAGTGGATTGTCCGCCGGACGGCGCAGGCGGATCAATCCAGCAGCGGAGTGAGCAGCCGGTGATCCTCCGTGGGCACGTACTCGGCGTAGTTGTCGTACAGCGCGTGCTTGACCAGCTGGGCGGCGAGGCCGCCGTCCGCGTCGCGGATCGCTTCGAGGACGTCGGCGTGATGCGTCAGCCAGGACCGCATCAGCGAGGTCCGGTTCCGCGCGTGCGCCAGTTTGTCCTCGATGAGTTCGAGGACGACGCCGCGCACGACCTCGCTGCTGATCACCAGCAGCGGATTCCCCGACGCCCGCGCGATGATCTCGTGGAACGCGACGTCGGCGCGGCTGAACTCGGGGAATCCCGCCTCGGCGCCCGTGCGCATCGCGGTGAGCGCGGTGTCCAGCTCGGCCAGGTCGTCCTCGGTGCGCAGCTGGGCGGCGAGCAGATGCGCCGAACCGTCGAGCGTCATCCGGAACTGCAGCAGCTCCGCGAGCCCGAGGTGTTCGGCGCGGGCGAGCCGCTGCATCGAGCGCTGCAACGCGGCCGGGGACGCGGCCAGCACCTCCGGCCCGCGCGGGTCGCCCGGCCGGGAGCGGATCATCTCCGCCGCCTGCAACACCCGGAGCGCCTCACGCACGGTCGAGCGGCCGACGCCGAACTGCGTCATCAGCTCGCGCTCGCTGGGCAGCCGTTCCCCCGGTTTCAGCCGCCCGCTGAACACCGCCTCCTCGATCTGCTCGACGACGCGTTCGTAGGCACGGACCGGGGCGACCGGCTCGAATCTCATCCCGCTGTACCCCCTTGACCACCGCGTCCTGCGGTGCGAAGGTTACTGGTCAGACCAGTGTACCGCCAGGAACGGCACGGTGGAGGGCGTATGAAGAGCCGACTGCCCGCCGCGGCGCTCGCGCTGCTGCTGGTGACGTCCGGCTGCTCGGCGGGCTCCACCGCGAGCGTGTCCGGCGGGCCGGACACGCTGTCCGTCGGGTTCACCGCCGAGCCCGCGAACTTCGACTTCACCACCAGCGACGGCGCCGCGATCCCGCAGGCGCTGCTCTACAACGTCTACGAAGGTCTGGTGAAGCTCGACTCGGAGAGCCGGATCGTCCCGCTGCTGGCCGAGTCGTGGACGATCAGCCCGGACCGGAAGACCTACGACTTCAAATTGCGCACGGGCGTGAAGTTCGGCAACGGCGCGGAGTTCACCGCGGACGACGTCAGGTTCTCGCTGATGCGGGTGAAAACGGCGTGGACGATCTCCGTGAAGTCCACAATGGACGTTGTGGACCACGTCGACGTGGTGGCGCCGGATCACGCGCGGGTGGTGCTGGGCAAGCCGAGCAACGGGTGGCTGTTCGGCCTCACCAGCCGGATCGGCGCGATGTTCAGCCGCACCGGTGTCGGCGACCTGGCGAACAGGCCGATCGGCACCGGGCCCTACGTCGTGGCCTCCCGCAAGCGCGGCGATTCCGTCGTGCTTCGGGCGAATCCGGCCTACTGGGGCCGGAAACCGGCGTACCGGACCGTGGTGCTCAAGTACATCAAGGACCCGACCGCGCTCAACAACGCCCTGCTGTCCAACGGCATCGACGTCATTTCGGCGATCACCGCGCCGGACTCGATCCCGCAGTTCACCGGTGACGACCGGTTCACCGTCGTGCAGGGCAGCACGAACAGCGAGGTCACGATGGCGATGAACAACGCGCGTGCCCCGCTGAACGACGTGCGGGTGCGGCGGGCGCTGATGTCCGCGATCGATCGCAGGGCGCTGCTCGACACCGCCTGGGGTGGTCGCGGCACGCTGATCGGCAGTATGGTCCCGCCGACCGACCCCTGGTACGAGGACCTTTCGGGGTACTACCCGTTCGATCCGGCGAAGGCGAAGTCCCTGCTCGCCGAGGCGGGTGTGACGAACCTGAGCCTGCGCCTGCGGATCCCGAACCTGCCCTACGCGACCTCGGCCGCGCAGGTCGTCGCCTCGCAACTGGCCGACGTCGGCGTGCGCGTGACCATCGAGCCGCTCGACTTCCCCGCGGTGTGGCTCAAGCAGGTCTTCACCGACCACGACTACGACCTGTCGATCATCCAGCACGTCGAGGCGCGCGACATCGCGACGTTCGGGAAGCCGAAGTACTACTGGGGATACGACAATAAGGACGTCCAGCGGTTACTGGCCGAGGCGGACAGCGGGACGCCGGACCAGCAGGTCGCGGACATGCGCCAGGTCGCGAAGCGGCTCACCGAGGACGCCGCGGCGGACTGGCTTTTCCTGTTCCCCAACATCATCGTGGCGAAGTCGAAGGTGACCGGGTTCGTGCGCAACCAGGTCAGCGAGTCCTTCGACCTCACCGGACTGGCGCCGCGATGAGCGTCAAGGTGCTGCGACGCCTCGCGATCCTGCTGGTCAGCGTGTTCGCGGCGTCCATCGTGGTCTTTCTCTTCATGGCCGTGTTGCCCGGCGATCCGGCGCAGGTCGCGCTCGGTGTCAACGCGACGCCGGAGCTGATCGCGAAGACCCGCGCGGAGTTCGGCATCGACCGGCCGCTGGTCACGCAGTACTTCGACTGGATCGGTGGCGTCCTGCGCGGCGACTTCGGCCGCTCCTACGTCACGCGCGAAGCGATCGGCCCGCAACTGCTCGACCGGCTCGGCGTGACGTTGTGGCTGGTCGGTGCCGGAATGCTGATCGCGGTCGTGCTCGCGATACCGCTCGGGACGTTCGCCGCGGTGCGGCACCGGAAGCCGTCCGGCGCCGGGGTGTCCGGGCTGGCCCAGCTCGGCGTCGCCATCCCCGCGTTCCTCGCCGGGATCATTCTCGTGCAGATCTTCGCGGTGCGGCTGCGCTGGCTGCCCTCGGGCGGTTGGACGCCGCCGGACCAGGACTTCGGCGACTTCCTGCGCGGCCTCGTACTGCCGGCGTTGTCGCTCGGGCTGGTGCAGGGCGCGGTCGTGACGCGCTACGTCCGCTCGGCCGTGCTCGACACGCTGGGGCAGGACTACCTGCGCACCGCGCGGTCGAAGGGGCTGCGGCCGGGGCAGGCGCTGTACCGGCACGGGCTGCGCAACGCCGCCGTCCCGGTGGTCACCGTGCTGGGCCTGCAACTCGCGACGCTGCTGATCGGCGCGGTCGTGGTCGAGCGGGTGTTCGTCCTGCCCGGCCTCGGCAGCATGTTGCTCGACGCGGTTTCGGCGCGGGATCTGCTGACCGTGCAGGGGATCGTGCTGGTGCTGGTGGTGGGTGTGCTGCTGGTGAACTTCGTGGTCGACGTGCTGTACACGGTGCTCGACCCGAGATTGCGGGGTTCGTGATGGCTGCCCGTCCCCGCAACACCGGACTGGTCGTCGGGCTGGTGCTCGTCGGGCTGGTCGTGCTCGCGGCGCTGGTGTCGTTCCTGTGGACGCCGCACGATCCGGTCAAGGTCGACGCGGCGCACCGGTTGCTCGGGCCCGGCGGGGCGAACCTGTTCGGTACCGACAAGTTCGGCCGCGACGTGGTCAGCCAGCTCATGGTCGGCGCCCGTACCACGCTGTACGTCGGCGTGGTCGCGGTCGGCATCGCGGCGGTGATCGGTACCCCGCTCGGCATTCTCGCCGCGATGACGCCGCGGTGGCTCGGCGAGTTCGTCATGCGGGTCAACGACCTCGTGCTCGCGTTCCCCGCGCTGCTGCTGGCGATCATGTTCGGCGCGGTGTTCGGCGCGGACACGCTCACCGCGATGGTCGCGATCGGCATCGCGACCATCCCGTCCTTCGCGCGGATCGCGCGGTCCGGCGCGTTGCAGATCCTGAGCAGCGAGTTCGTGCTGGCGGCGCGCTCGGCGGGCCGGTCACGGCTGACCATCGCCGTCCGGCACGTGGTCCCGAACATCTCCGGGCTGCTGATCGTGCAGGCGTCGGTGTCGTTCGCGATCGCCGTGCTCGCCGAGGCCGCGCTGTCGTTCCTCGGGTTCGGCACCCGGCCGCCGACGCCGTCGTGGGGCCGGATGCTCCAGGAGTCGCAGGAGCTGCTGACGTCCTACCC
Source organism: Amycolatopsis samaneae (assembly GCF_039541975.1). NCBI lineage: Bacteria > Bacillati > Actinomycetota > Actinomycetes > Pseudonocardiales > Pseudonocardiaceae > Amycolatopsis > Amycolatopsis samaneae. The sequence continues at coordinate 63,051 of NZ_BAABHG010000018.1, read as the reverse complement.
GCGACTCGCGCTCGTCCCCGGCCTCGCGATCGCGGTGGCCGTCCTCGGGTTCAACCTGCTCGGCGACGGCCTGCGCGACCGCCTCGATCCCCGATTGGCGGCCCGGCTATGAGCGAGGTCAAAGCCTCTGAAGGCCACCTTGAGGGCACTCAAGTCCCTCAAGGTGGCCTTCAGAGGCCACCGATGCTGGAGGTGCGGGGGCTGGGGATACGTGACCTCGTGCGGGACGTGTCGTTCGAGATCGGGGCGGGGGAGCGGGTCGGGCTGATCGGCGAGTCCGGGTCGGGGAAGTCGCTGACGGCGTTGTCGGTCATGGGCCTGCTGCCCGAGGAGCTGACCGCGTCGGGCTCGATCCGGCTCGACGGCCGCGAGCTGCTCGGAGTGTCCGAAAAGGACATGTCGCGGCTGCGCGGCAACGAGCTGGCGATGGTGTTCCAGGAGCCGATGACCGCGCTCAACCCGGCGATGCGCGTCGGCAGGCAGGTCGCCGAGCCGATCCGGATCCACGGCACGCACCGGGAACCGCGTAAAGCGGCCGAAGAACTGCTCGACTCCGTCGGGCTGCCCGGGACGTCGCGCGCGTACCCGCACCAGCTCTCCGGTGGCCAGCGGCAGCGTGTCGTGCTGGCCATCGCGCTGGCGAACAACCCGAAGCTGCTCATCTGCGACGAGCCGACCACCGCGCTCGACGTCACCGTCCAGGCGCAGATCCTCGGCCTGATCCGGACGCGGCTCGCCGAGCGGAGCGCGCTGCTGTTCATCACGCACGACCTCGCCGTGGTCGCGGAGGTGTGCGAACGCGTGCTGGTGATGCTGGACGGCGAGCTCGTCGAAGCCGGTACCACGCGCGAAGTCCTGACGGCGCCGAAGCACGAGTACACCCGCGAGCTGCTGGCCGCGTCGGATCTGGAGGCCCGCCGATGACGCCGATCATCGAGGTCGAGGGGCTGGAGCGCCGATACGCCCGGCGCGACGTCCACGCGCTGCGCGGGGTGTCCTTCGCCGTCGAGGCCGGGCAGCGGTTCGGGATCGTCGGCGAGTCCGGGTCCGGGAAGTCCACTTTGGTCAGACTGCTCGCCGCGCTCGACCGGCCGACGGCGGGCTCGGTGACGTTCCGGGGTACGCGCGTCGACACGCTGCCGGAGCGCAGGCTCGGCTTCCTGCGGTCGGAACTGCAGATCGTGTTCCAGGACCCGATGGGCTCGCTCGATCCGCGCATGCGTGTCCGCGACATCGTGGCCGAGCCGCTCGGCCGCGCGTCCGGACGGCGCGAGCGCGTCATCGAGATGCTCGCCGCGGTCGGGCTGCCCGCCGACGCGGCGGAGCGGTACCCGCACCAGTTCTCCGGCGGGCAGCGCCAGCGGATCTCGATCGCTCGTGCGCTGGCTCCGAACCCGAGCGTGCTCATCGCGGACGAACCGGTCAGCGCGCTGGACGTGTCGGTGCGTGCCCAGATCCTCGACCTGCTCGCTTCGCTGGTGGACACGTTCTCGCTGACGCTGGTGTTCGTCTCGCACGACCTCGGCGTGGTGCGGCACGTGTGCGATCGCGTCGCGGTGATGCGGCGCGGCGAGATCGTCGAGCTGGGCGATGTCGACCAGGTCTACGACGCGCCCCGGCACGAATACACCCGGGAACTGCTCGCGGCCGCGCCCAGCCTGCGTGCCGCCCTCGCCCGGCTGAGCGAAGGGAACGAGGGTGACTGACTACCCGGACGGCCTGCCGATCGGCGGCGCTTGGGTGTCCACAGTAGACACCACGCCGGTGGTTTTCCCGTACGACGGCAGCGTCGTCGGTCAGGCCCCGGTCGGGTCGCCGGAGCTGGCGCGCCGGGCGATCGACGAAGCGGTCGCGGTCGCCCGCGAGGTGGCCGCGCTGCCTTCGCGGACCCGGCGCGCGATCCTCAACGACGTCGCCGCCGCGCTGGAGGCCCGCCGCGAAGAGTTCGAGCGGCTGCTGGTCCTGGAGACCGGAAAACCGCTGGTGGACTGCCGGGTCGAGGTCGCGCGCACGATCGTCACCTGGCAGGCCGCGGCCGAGGAGGTCTCGCGGCTGCACGGCGAGACCGTGCCGCTCGACCTGCTGCCCTCGGGGGACGGGCTGGTCGGGTTCTGGAAGCGCAAGCCGATCGGTGTCGTGGTCGGGATCGCCGGGTTCAACTACCCGCTGCTGCTGGCGTCGCACAAGATCGCGCCCGCCATCGCCGCCGGCTGCCCGGTCGTGGTGAAACCCGCGCCGCAGACGCCGCTGGCCACGTTGTGGCTGGTCCATCTGGTCCGCTCGGTGACGGAGATTCCGGCGATGGTCCAGCTGGTCACCGGGGACGCGGCGGTCGGTTCGGCGCTGGTCACCGACCGGCGGATCGGCGCGGTCTCGTTCACCGGCTCGGCCGCGGTCGGGCACCGGATCGCCCGCGACGCCGCACCGACGAAGACGTTGCTGGAACTGGGATCCAACGCCGCGCTCGTCGTCGCCGAGGACGCCGATCTCGACGCCGCGGCGGACGCGGTGGTGCGTGGCGGGTTCTACGCCTCCGGGCAGGCGTGCATCTCGGTACAGCGGCTGCTGGTGGTGGACGCGGTCGCGGCGGAGTTCACCGAACGAGTGTTAGCCCGGCTCGGCGAGGTCGTCGTCGGCGATCCGCGAGACGAGAAGACGCGGGTCTCGGCGCTGATCGACGAACGATCCACCCGCCGTGTCCTGGACTGGGTCGACAAAGCGACATCGGCGGGTGCGCGGCTGCTCGCGGGTGGTGGCACGGACGGTCCGGTCATCCGTCCGACCGTGCTCGCCGACGTGCCCGACGGCGTCGACTGCTGGGACGAGGAGATCTTCGGTCCGGTCGTCTGCCTGCGCACGGTGTCCGACGTGGACAGTGCGTTCGCCGCGGTCAACGCGTCGCGCTACGGCCTGCACGCGAGCGTGTTCAGCCGCTCGCTGCGCACCGCGTTCCGGGCGCTGGACGAGCTGGAGGTGGGCGGCGTCGTGGTCAACGAGGTGCCCGGCTTCCGGTCCGACACCATGCCCTACGGCGGGGTCAAGGACTCCGGGATCGGCCGGGAGGGGCCGCGGTTCGCGGTCGAGGAACTGACGGTGACGAGGATGGCGGTGCTGCGCCCATGACGTCCGTGAACTACGAGAAGCTCTTCCGGCTCGACGGGAAGCGCGCGGTCGTGCTCGGTGGTGGCAGCGGGATCGGCCGGGAATCCGCGCGGGCGCTGGCCGCGCACGGCGCGTCGGTGATCTGCGCGGACCGGGATGTCGCCGCCGCGCGCGAGACGGATGTCGGCGAGCCGTACGAGATCGACATCCTCGCGCCGGGCGCGATTTCGCGTGCCGTGTCCGATCTCGGCGAGGTCGACATCGTCGTCCTGACCGCCGCGACCAACGTACGCAAACGTTTGCTCGACTACACCCGTGCGGAGTTCGACCGGGTGATCGCGCTGAACCTCGGCGCGACCTTCGACGTCGTGCGAGCGTTCGGCGCCGGTATGGTCGAGCGCGGGCGGGGCAGCGTCATCGGGTTCTCGTCGATTCGCGGGACCACCGTCGAGCCCGGTCAGGGGCCCTACGCGGCCACGAAGGCCGGGCTGGTCCAGCTGTTCCGCACGGCTGCCGCGGAGTTCGGCCCGGCCGGGGTGCGGGTCAACGCGATCGCACCCGGCGTCGTCGAAACCCCGCTGACCACGCAGATCAAGGCGAACCCGGAGTGGTACGACGCCTACGCGGCCAAGGGCGCGCTGGGCCGCTGGGCGCGTCCGGACGAACTCGCCGGCGCCGTGGTCTACCTGGCCTCGGACGCGTCGAGCTTCGTGACCGGGTCCGTGCTCGCCGTGGACGGTGGCTGGACCGCCGTCGACGGCCGCTTCACCCCACCTGCCTGATGTTCCGTGGGGGCCTCCCCGAGGGACTCCAGGTCCCTCAAGGAGGCCCCCACGGACCGACGTTGAGGAGGAACGCCATGCCCGAGTTGGCCGATCTGACCGCCGTCGAGCTGGTGACCGCGTACCGCGAGGGCACGCTCTCGCCGGTCGAAGTCACCGAGAACGTCCTCGCCCGCATCGAGGCGCGCGAGCCCGAACTGCACGCGCTCTACGCTTACGACCCGGCAGGCGCGCGGGAGGACGCGAAGGCGTCCGAGGCGCGCTGGCAGGCGAGGGAGCCGCTGGGCCCGATCGACGGCGTCCCGTTGACGCTCAAGGAGAACATCGCCACGCGGGGCACCCCCGTCCCGCTCGGCACCGCCGCCACCGAGCTGGCCCCGGCCACCGCGGACGCCCCGGCCGCCGCCCGGGTCCGCGAATCCGGCGGTGTCCTGCTGGCGAAGACGACCATGCCGGACTACGGCATGCTGACCTCGGGCCTGTCGAGCTTCCACACCGCGTCGCGCAACCCGTGGGACCCGTCACGCACCCCGGGTGGCTCCAGCGCGGGCGCGGGCTCCGCGGCCGCCGCCGGGTACGGCCCGCTGCACGTGGGCACCGACATCGGCGGTTCGATCCGGCTGCCCGCCGGCTGGTGCGGACTGGCCGGGCTCAAGCCGAGCTTCGGCCGCGTCCCGGTGGACCCGCCGTTCCTCGGCCGTGTCGCCGGGCCGATGACCCGCACGGTGGCCGACGCCGCGCTGCTGATGAGCGTGTTGTCCGCCCCCGACCCGCGCGACCACCTGTGCCTCCCGCCCGCCGACCTCGACTGGTCCACTGTGGACGCTTCGGTCCGCGGCCTGCGCGTCGGCCTCCACCTCGATCCCGGCGCCGGTCTCCCGGTCGAGCCGGAGATCACCGCCGCCGTCACCGAGGCCGCGCGCCTGTTCGAGGCCGCGGGAGCCGTGGTGGAACCGGTGGCCGCGTTCACCACCCAGGAAATGCTCGCCGGTCTCGACCGCTTCTGGCGCGTCCGGTCCTGGTCCGACCTGACCGCGCTGCCCGCCGAGCGTCGCGCGAAGGTCCTGCCCTACATCGCCGCGTGGGCCGAGGGCGGCGCCGAAGTGTCCGGTGTGGACACCTACCGCGCCTTCGCCCAGATGGACGCGGTGAGCGTCGCCGCCCTGCGCGCGACCGCCCCGTTCGACCTGGTGCTCTCCCCGACCAGCCCGGTCGGCCCGCCGCCCGCCGACTGGGCCTCGCCCACCAACGACCCGGCCCGCGCGCTGGAGCACATCGCGTTCACCGTGCCGTACAACATGTCCGGCCAGCCCGCGCTCGCCGTCAACTGCGGCTATACCGCCGACGGCCTGCCCATCGGCCTGCAGATCACCGGCCCCCGTTTCGCCGACGTCGCCGTGCTGCGCGCAGGCGCCGCCTTCGAACTCCTCCGCCCGGCCCAACATCCCTGGCCGTGACCGGCTAGCGTCGTTCGATCTCGTTCAGCCACGCGGCGAAGTGAGGGCACCGTTCTTTGAGCCGATCGACGCCGAGTTCGGTGATGGCGATCGGTCCGTCGATGGTCTTGGCGTAGTCGGTGCAGTACTGGGCCAGCCGTTTGGACGGAGCTGTCTTCGGGCCGTCGTTCACGAGCTCCGCCCCGCCCGCCGCGGTCGAGTCCTGGCGTAGCCGCGCGGCGAGGGTCTCGTCGCCGCGCAGCTCGCCCAGCTGATCCGCCGCCGCGAAAACCCAGGTCTCGAGTTCGTGGAGCACGAGATGCGGGAGGAACCGCCGGTCGCCGACAGCTTCGCTGATCGCCTTTTCGACGTGCTCGACAGCGACTCTTGCCGAACCGGCAGGGCGGCTGTCCATCCCCGGCGCGGTGTCCGGGAATCCGTAGTAGTCGAAGAGCGTGGTCAGCAGAACCAGGCTCTTTTGCCCCAGCAGTTCCTTGATCTCCCGGGCGAGCTTCGGCCAGGACGACACGCCACCTCGGTGAGTGACGGAAGTCGTCTGGGTTCGGACGATCGAAAAGGTGACGGTCCAGCCGCGCTGCCGAAGATGATCCAGTAGGAGGTCTCGCGCGACCGTGAGTTCCGTCTGCCCTTCGAGGAGCAGGTGGAGGCGGCGTTCAGCCATCGAGGACGCTGCCCGTCGAGCCGGGCTGACCGCCGATCAGGTTCTTCTCCCACAACTCGCCGAGCGAGTACGCCTCCAGCCAGGAACGCAGTGTTTCCGGATCGGGGCGGTTGAACTCGGAGTTCCCGTTTCGTTGTTCGACCACGATCAGGTCCTCGATGGTGAACTGGTTCATCAAGGTGACCGACTGCGTCGCGAGCAGGACCTGGCTGCGCTTCGAGGCCTGACGCAGCATGTCCGCCAGCAGCACGATGGCGTAGGGGTGCAAGCCCAACTCGGGCTCATCGAGTACAACGAGCCCGGGTAGCCGCGGTTGCAGGAGCAGTGTCGTGAGGCAGATGAAGCGCAATGTCCCGTCCGACAGTTGGTTGGCCGAGAACACCCGGTCGAAGTCTCGGTGCTTCCACCTCAACCTGACCCGGTCACTGCCGAACTCGTCTGCCAGGACGAAGTCACGAAAGAACGGAGCGGCCAGTCGGACGGCTCCGGTGATGCGTCGGTATGCGGCCCTGTCCTCTACACGATTGCTGACTTTCAGGCGTAGCAGCACCGCCGCGAGATTCTCCGCGTCATCGCGCAAGGCAAGGTTGTCGCCGGTGGGGACTTGCCGCTTTACTGGTGCGTCGGCGCCGGTGTTGTCGAAATGGTAGACCCGGCATCCCTTGACGAAGCCAACGAACTGTCGAGCGGGAGCATCACCATACGGTCCCGGTCCGTGAAGAGAAGACAGCTCGGATTCTTTGTGCCCTCGCCCTAAAGATTCCTGGTCGATGCCATCTCCAGTGAAGCCGATGCTCTCTGCAGCGAAGATGAACTTGTCTCCCGCTGATTGCCTGAGAAGGGCGTGGTATCGCGACGTTTCGGTGGTCACCGCCAGTCGGATCTGAGACGTGGTGGCGTTCAGCAGTGCCGAGGCACCACCGTTGAGCCCGACGTAGAGCCCGAGTTCGCCGTCGACCATCCGGCCCAACAGCTCGAAAACCCGGATGAGGTTGCTCTTCCCGGCACCGTTCGCGCCGACCAGGATGTTGAGGTCGCGCAGCTCGACGCGCGCCGATCGGATCGAGGTGAAACCCTCGATCTCGATCGACGTCAGCCGCTGGTCAGCCATAGGGCTCACCTTACGGCTTGTGACTAGCTCGCGGGCTCGCCGATGGCGTCGGCCAGCGCGAGGACTCGGCGGGCGTTGTCGACGTGCAGGTTCTCGATCATCCGGCCGTCCACCGTCACGACGCCCTTGCCCGCCGCCTGTGCCTCCTCGAACGCCGCGATGATCCGGCGCGAGCGGTCGATCTCCTCGGCGGACGGGGCGAAGATCCGGTTGCACGGCTCGACCTGTCCGGGGTGGATGAGCGTCTTGCCGTCGAAGCCGAACTGGCGGCCCTGCAGGCACTCCGCCTCGAACCCGGAGAGGTCCTTCACGTCGTTGTAGACGCCGTCGAGGATGACCTTGCCGGTCGCGCGCGCCGCGAGCAGCGCCAGCGACAGCCCGCCGAGCAGCGGCGCCCGGCCCGGCACGAACTCCGCGTGCAGCTCCTTGGCCAGGTCGTTCGTGCCCATCACCAGCACGGTCAGCCGCTCCGACGCGCCCGCGATCTCCGCCGCGCGCAGCATCGCGACCGGGGTTTCGACCATCGCCCAGATCTTCGTGTGCTCCGGGGCGCCGCCCAGCTCCAGCGCGCGCTCGATGTTGTGCACCTCGGCCGCCGAGTTCACCTTCGGCACCACCACCGCCGCGGGTCCGGCCGCCGCGGCCGCCCGCAGGTCGGCGTCGTGCCATTCGGTGTCGAGGCCGTTGACCCGGATGGTCACCTCGCGAGAGCCGTAGTCGCCGGACGAAGCGGCAGCGCAGACGCGTTCGCGTGCGGCCTCCTTCGCGTCCGGGGCGACGGCGTCCTCCAGGTCGAGGATCAGCGCGTCGGCGGGCAGCGTCTTCGCCTTCTCCAGCGCGCGCTCGTTCGCGCCCGGCATGTACAGCACCGAGCGGCGCGGCTTCACTTCACTCACGACAGGGCCTCCTTGGTGGCCGCGGCATAGGCGGCGGCCAGTTCCGCGTCGTTCGCGGCCAGCTCGTCGGCCAGCTCGGCGACCACCCGGCACTGCTTCACCGACGCGTCGTCCTGCATCTTCCCGTCGATCATGACCGCGCCCGTACCGTCACCCATTTCGGCGATGACCCGGCGCGCCCAGGCCACGTCGGACGGCGACGGCGAGAACACCTTCTTCGCGATGTCGATCTGCACCGGGTGCAGGCTCCACGCCCCGACACAGCCGAGCAGGAACGCGTTGCGGAACTGGTCCTCACAGGCCACGACGTCACGGATGTCCCCGAACGGCCCGTAGTACGGCAGGATCCCGTGCATCGCGCACGCGTCGACCATCCGCGCCACCGTGTAGTGCCACAGGTCCTGCTGGTACGTCGTGCGCCCGGCGGTCAGGTCGTCGCCGACGGGGTCGGTGCGCACCAGGTAGCCGGGGTGCCCGCCACCCACCCGGGTGGTCTTCATCCGGCGGCTCGCGGCCAGGTCGGCCGGGCCGAGCGAGATGCCCTGCATGCGCGGGCTCGCGCCGGCGATCTCCTCGACGTTGGCCACGCCGCTCGCGGTCTCCAGGATCGCGTGCACGAGCAGCGGCTTCGTCAGCCCGGCGCGGGCCTCCAGCTGGGCGAGCAGCCGGTCGACGTAGTGGATGTCCTGCGCGCCCTCGACCTTCGGCACCATGATGACGTCGAGCTTGTCGCCGATCTCGGTGACCAGCGTGACCAGGTCGTCCAGCACCCACGGCGAGTCGAGGCTGTTGACCCGCGTCCACAGCTGGGTGCCCCCGAAGTCGCTCGCCTTGGCGATCGCCACCAGCCCGGCGCGCGCGGCCTCCTTGCGGTCGGCGCGCACGGCGTCCTCGAGGTTGCCGAGCAGGACGTCGACCTTCTTCGCGATGTCCGGCACCTTGGCGGCCATCTTCTCGTTGCCGGGGTCGAAGAAGTGGATCATCCGCGACGGCCGCACCGGGATCTGGCGGAGCGGTTCCGGCGCGCCCAGCGCGAGCGGGGCGAAGAAGTCCTTCGGCGAGCGCATCGATCCTCCATGCACGGTCGTATACCGACGAGTAACCATAAACCCGGGCGGTGCCCGGACGCTGCGGCGCAAGTCACCTCCAACCGGGTGAGGGAACCCGAACGGGGCAACCGGGGGTGTGGCCGCTGGTCAGTGCTCCGGCGTCCACAGTGGATCCTCAAGCGATTGGGCCGAATGGTCTAGCGCGTTGAATCCTTTGCTCTACCGTGGTTCTGTGCCTTCGGTAGCGGTACGTGGGCGCACAGTAATGCCACTCACCTCGCACTCACTCGGTTGGCGGCACGGTCGGACCGAAGTCCGTCGACCGCCCGTCGACCGGTCACCGACCGCTGAGCGCCGTCGATCGCAGCCACTCGCGCTAGCCGGAGACCCCGCGTCGCCAGACTGGTACTCAAGTACCTGTGCCGGTTTTCGCTGGCACGAGCGGTACAGGGTTGAAGGAGGCGGACTCGTGGCGGCTACACCTCAGAACACCGAGAGCTCGGCGGTCACCGGAAGCGCGAAGCGCAGCCGGTCGCTGCCCAGCCGTGTGGTGCCGCCGATCGAGCTTCCGGCGAGTACCGGGGAGCTGGCCCGCAAGGCCGCCGCGCTGCTGGGCTGGCACGGCGTCGTGCTGCCCGAGACGACCGTGCTCGGCCGCAAGGTCTGCGTGGTCGCGCGCCTGCGCACCGACGTGCACGCCGAGCGGATCGCGATGGGTGTCGGTCCCGTCGCCGACCGCGCCACCGTCGACACCTGGACCTGGCCGGAGCTGGCCGCGACCGCACCCGCGCCGGCCGCCGAGATCATCGGCGTCCTCGCGGTCGCCCGGCACTGGCGCACCGCGATGGCCTCCGCGGTTCCGTTCGCACGCTACGGCGAGGCCGCGATGGTTCTCCCATCGCCAGCCGTACTGACGGAGGACTACGTCGGCAACTGCCTCCCGCGTGCCCGCGCGTACGGCCTCGCCGTCGTCTCCGCCGACCCGAACGCGATGATCGACCTCGACCTGGAGGGCCGCGCCGAGCGGATCCTGCTCGACGAGGACCCGGTGTCCCGCTTCGTCAACGAGCACGTCTACGACCAGCTGCTGCGCGCCACCGAGGTCCCGGCGGACGTCGACTAGGCAGGCTAGGGTCACCGGTATGCGAGTCGTCATCGCCGGTGGACACGGTCAGATCGCGCTGCGGCTGGAGAAGCTGCTTGCCGCGCGCGGAGACGAAGCGGTCGGGATCGTCCGCAATCCCGGGCACGTCGCCGATCTCGAAGCGGTCGGCGCCCGCGCCGCCCTCCTCGACCTGGAAAAGTCCGATGTGGACGCGGTGGCCGCGGTGCTCGACGGCGCCGACGCGGCGATCTTCGCCGCGGGCGCCGGGCCGGGCAGCGGTGCCGCCCGCAAGGACACAGTGGACCGTGGCGCCGCCGCGTTGTTCGGCGCGGCGGCCGAACAGGCCGGGGTCCGCAGGCACATCCAGGTCGGCTCGATGGGCACCGACCAGCTCGACTCGCCCGCGTTCAGCCCCGAGTTCCGCGTCTACCTGGAGGCCAAGAAGGCCGCCGAGGACGACCTGAAGGCCCGCGACCTCGACTGGACGATCCTGCGGCCGGGCCAGCTGACCGACGACCCCGGCACCGGGCTGGTGTACTTCGCCGAATCCACCGGCCGCGGCAAGATCCCGCGTGACGACGTCGCGCTCGGCCTCGTCGGTCTGCTCGACACGCCGGGCACCGCGGGCCGCACGCTGGAGCTGATCGCCGGTGACCTGTCGGTCGCCGACGCCCTCGCGGTGCTCTGAACGAAGGATCGTTACCCTGTCGGGAGTGAGCGCACGCGAGATCGCAGTCTTCAGCGGAAGTGCCCATCCCGAGCTCGCGGCGGAGATCTGCGCGCAACTCGGCGTCCCCCTGCTACCCACCCAGGTGCAGCGGTTCGCGAACGACTGCCTCGAGGTGCAGTTGCAGGCGAACTGCCGCGAACGCGACGTCTTCATCATCCAGCCGCTGGTCCGCCCGGTGCAGGAGAACCTCGTCGAGCTGTTGCTGATGCTCGACGCCGCGCGCGGTGCCTCGGCCGCCAGGATCACTGCGGTCATCCCGCACTACTCCTACGCGCGCTCGGACAAGAAGGACGCGCCGCGGATCTCGATCGGCGGAAAACTGGTCGCCGACCTGCTGGTCACCGCGGGGGCGAACCGGGTGCTGGCGATGACGTTGCACTCGCCGCAGGTGCACGGATTCTTCGACATCCCGGTCGATCACCTGCACGCGCTGCGGGAGCTGGCCCGGTACTTCCGGCAGTACGACCTGTCGAAGACCACCGTGGTGTCCCCGGATCTGGGCAACGCCAAGGAGGCGGCGCATTTCGCGCGGCTGCTCGGGGCGCAGGTCGCGGCCGGGGCGAAGCAGCGTTTCGCCGACGACCGCGTCCAGATCAGCTCGGTGATCGGCGAGATCACCGGCCGCGACGTGATCGTCCTCGACGACGAGATCGCCAAGGGCAGCACGGTGCTCGAACTCCTGGACCGCCTTCGCGAGCTGAAGCCGCGGTCGATCCGGGTCGCCTGCACGCACGGGCTCTTCGCCGCCAAGGCGATCGAGCGCATCGGCGCGCAGGAGGACGTGCTGGAGATCGTCTGCACCAACACGGTGCCGATCCCGAAGGACGAACGCTCGGACAAGCTCAAGATCCTCTCGATCGCCCCGGCGATGGCCGAAGCGATCCGCCGCATCCACAACGGCGAGTCCGTCAGCGCGCTCTTCGAGTCCGTTTAGGCCATCAGGGCGCCGCCGTTGACGTCGAGGACGGCGCCGGTGATCCAGCCCGCTTCCCCGGAGGCGAGGAACCCGACCGCGGCCGCGACGTCCTCGGCGGTGCCGAGGCGTCCGACCGGAACGGCGGCGAGGACGCGACGCAGCAGTTCGGGGTCCCGGCCGGTGATGAGGCCGGTGTCGACCGGGCCGGGCGCGACGGCGTTCACAGTGACGCCGTCGACTGCGAGTTCGCGCGCTGCGCTGCGGGTCAGCGAGATCAGTCCCGCCTTGGAACTCGCGTACGCGGCGGTGCCGATCAGCCCGCCGCCCTGCCGTCCCGCGACCGACGCGACGTTCACGATCCGGCCACCGCGGGCCCGCATCGGCGCGATCGCGGCGCGGATCGCGGTGAGCGCCGCGGTCAGGTTGACCGCGTGCACGTGTTCCCAGCGTTCGGGCGTCAGTTCGGCCAGCGGCGTCGTGTCCAGCACCGCCGCGTTGTTGACCAGCACGGCGTGTCCCGGCCCTGCCGCCAGCGCCGTCCGGACGGCTTCGGCCAGCGCGTCGTGGTCGGTGACGTCCAGCGCGACCGTCCGATATGGACCATCCACTGCGGACAGTGCGGCGGCGTCGCGGTCGATCAGCGTGACCTCGGCGCCGCGAGCGGCCAGCGTGGCCGCGGTCGCCAGGCCGATCCCGCGGGCGGCGCCGGTGACGACCGCGGCCACGCCGTCGAGCGCGGACATCAGGGCGCCAGGCCGTCGGTGAAGTCGGCGTCCTTGGTCTCGCGAAGCAGCAGCAGCGAGACCACGCAGATCACCGCGATGCCGATCAGGTAGAGCGAGATCGGCGTGGAAGATCCGGTCCTGGCCAGCAGGTCGGTCGCGATGATCGGGCTGACCCCGCCGCCGACCACGCCCGCCGCGCTGTAGGCGAAGGACGCGCCGGAGTAGCGGAACCGCACCCGGAACAGCTCGGGCAGGAACGCGCCCATCGGCCCGTAGAGCATCGCGAAGCACAACAGGCCGCCGGTCATGCCGAGCGTGATCAGCAGTGGGTCCCGGGTTTCGATGAGCCAGAACATCGGGAACGCCCACAGCGCGGCGAGCACCGCCGACGCGACACACAGCCGTTTGCGGCCGATCCGGTCGGAGTACACCGCGAAGACCAACGTCAGCAGACCCATCACCGACACCGCGATCATGGCCGCGACCAGCATCATCGTCCGGCTGATCTTGAGCGTGCCGGTGCCGTAGGAGAGCACGAACGTGGTGACCGTGTAGAACAGCGTGTGCGCCAGGATGAACGACAGCGTGGCGAGCGCGAGCACGCCGGGCTGACGGCGCAGCAGGTCGAGGAACGGGACGCGGGATCGCTCCTGTTTGTCGAGCGCGGCCTGGAAGATCGGCGTCTCGGCGATCCGCATCCGGATGTAGTAGCCGACGGCCAGCAGGATGGCCGAGGCCAGGAACGGGATGCGCCAGCCGATCGCGCGGAAGGTCTCGGCCGACATCGTCGCGTTGAGCAGCAGGAACAACGCGTTGCCGAGCACGAACCCGATCGCGGGACCGAGCTGCGGGAACGCCGAGTACAGCCCGCGCTTGCCCGGCGGCGCGTACTCGGTGGCGAGCAGCACCGCGCCGCCCCACTCCCCGCCGAGGCCGATGCCCTGCAGGAACCTCGTGATCACCAGCAGGATCGGCGCGGCGACGCCGATGTCCTGATAGGACGGGATGAGCCCGATGGCCACGGTCGCCCCGCCCATCAGCAGCAGCGAGACGATGAGCATGCGCTTGCGGCCGAGTCGATCGCCAAAATGTCCGAAAAGGACGGAGCCGAGCGGCCGGGCGACGAACCCGACGGCGAAGGTCGCGAACGAGGCCAGCGTGCCGGCGAGCGCGGAGAACTGCGGGAAGAAGACCGTGCCGAACACCAGCGCGGCGGCGGTGCCGTAGATGTAGAAGTCGTAGAACTCGATCGCGGTGCCGATGAAGCTGGCGGTCGCGATCCGGCGGCGCGACGGCGCTTCGGTGTTCGTGCTGCTCACCCGCCGATGTGATCATGCGGGCGCGTGCCGGGCAAGGGACTAGACGGGTCGAAGTACTTCTTGCCGCTGAGACCCCATCAGCACAGTGGTCCGAGCACGCGGTCCAGGTGGGTGTTGGTGAACACGCCCGCGGGGTCGACCTCCTTGCGGACACGGAGGAAGTCGTCGAAGCGCGGGTAGCGCGCACGCAGGGTGTGCACGTCGAGATCGTGCATCTTGCCCCAGTGCGGGCGGCCGCCGACCTGGCCGGCGATGTCGGCGAAGGCGGTGAAGTACTCGCGGTAGGGCATGCCGGCGAACTGGTGGATCGCGATGTAGGCGGAGTCGCGGCCGTGCGCGGTGGACAGCCAGATGTCGTCACCGGCGGCGACGCGGACCTCGACCGGGAACATCACCGGGTTCTCCAGCCTCGGCACGAGCGCGCGCAGTTCGGCGAGCACGTCGAGAACGGATTCGCGGGGCACGGCGAACTCGGACTCGGTGAACCGGACTCCGCGGTGCGTGACGAACACGCGGTGGGAGAGGTCGCTGTAGTCGCGTTCGGACAGTACCCGCGAGGCGAAACCGCCCAGTGGCTTGACGAGTTTCGGGACCGTGCGGCCGAGGCGGCACAGTCCGCCGAAGGCGAGGTTCTCGGTGAGGTCGTAGTCGATGTACTGCTTGAGCCTGCTCAGCGGCCTGCGTTCGGCGTCGGCAGGGAGCCGGTTGTTGCGCTTGACCAGCGCGTCGCGGCCGTAGGGGAACCAGTAGAACTCGAAATGGTCGTTGGTGGCGGCGAACTCGTCGAAGCCTTCGAGGACCTGTTCCAGTGGTTCCGGTCGTTCCTGCGCCGCGAGCACGAACGACGGCTCGCACCGGAGGGTGACGGTGGTGATGACGCCGAGCGCGCCGAGCCCGACCCTGGCGGCGGCGAAGAGGTCCGGGCGTTCGCCGGCCGAGCAGGTGACGATCGACCCGTCGGCGAGGACGAGTTCGAGCGCGGCGATCTGGGTGGCGATCCCGCCGAACTTCGCGCCGGTGCCGTGGGTACCGGTGGAGATCGCGCCCGCGACGGTCTGCGCGTCGATGTCGCCGAGGTTGGTCATCGCGAGGCCGAGCGCGTCGAGTTCGGCGTTGAGCTGCCGCAACGTCGTGCCGGCGCGGACGGTGACCAGACCCGTGGTGACGTCGGCCTTTTCGATGCCGGTCCAGTGGGTCAGGTCGAGCGCGTCGGAGTCCGCGACGGCGATCGCGGTAAAGGAGTGGCCGCTGCCCCAGGCACGGACGCGGTGCCCCGAAGCGGACACGGTGGACACGGTTTCCGCGATCTCGGCCACGCTGCGCGGCCGATGGACGCGCAGCGGTGCGGCGTGCGCGGTTCCGGCCCAGTTGCTCCACCGTGTCATGCGTCTACACCTTGTCGTCGTCGTCAAGGGATGTGCGTGCCGAAACAGTAAGTGAATAGTATTCGCGTTTCAAGGCTTGTTGTCGTACTTTAGAGCGGTGACCAGTGCGACGGTGTACGACGCGGCGACCAAGGACCTCGATCCTCCGTTCGCGGTCGTCGATCTGGCGGCGTTCGACGCGAACGCCGACGATCTGGTGCGCCGCGCCGCGGGCAAGCCGATCCGCGTGGTCAGCAAGTCCGTGCGCTGCCGTGCGCTGTTGGAGCGGGTGCTCGCGAAACCGGGCTTCACCGGGCTGATGTGCTACTCGCTGGCCGAGGCCGTCTGGCACGTCGAGCAGGGCACCACCGACGACATCGTCGTCGCGTACCCGACGGCCGATCATGGCGCGCTGCGCGGCCTCGCCGCGAACGAGCGCGCGCGGGCGGCGATCACGATCATGGTCGATTCGACCGCGCATCTGGACCTGGTGGACGCCGCGCTCGGCGACGGACATCCGGAGATCCGCGTGTGCCTGGAGCTGGACGCGTCGTGGCGGCCGCTGCCCGGCGTGCACGTCGGCACCCGCCGGTCGCCGGTTTTCACCCCGAAGCAGGCCGCCGAACTGGCGCGGATCATCGTGGCGCGCAAGGGTTTCCGGCTGGCCGGGATGATGGCGTACGAGGGGCAGATCGCCGGGCTGGGCGACGCGGACGGCGCCCGCCCGAAGAACGCGCTGATCGGCTGGATGCAGCGCCGGTCCGCGGCGGAGCTGGCCCGGCGGCGCGGGGCCGCGGTGCGGGCCGTACGCGCGATCGCGGAACTGGAGTTCGTGAACGGCGGCGGCAGCGGCAGCGTCGAGTCCACCGTCGCCGAGGGCGCGGTCACCGAGGTCGCGGCGGGTTCGGGGCTCATCGGCCCGACCCTCTTCGACGGCTACGCCCACTTCAGCCCGCGCCCCGCCGCGTTGTTCGCGCTGCCGGTGGTTCGCCGTCCGACGCGCAACGTCGCGACGCTCTACTCCGGCGGTTACATCGCTTCGGGCCCGACAGGGCCTTCGCGCGTTCCGACGCCGTACCTGCCTGAAGGGCTTTCGCTGTTGAGTTTCGAGGGCGCGGGTGAAGTCCAGACGCCGGTCACCGGCGAAGCCGCCCGGTCGCTGAAGCTCGGCGACCGCGTCTGGATGCGTCACGCGAAGGCGGGCGAACTCGCCGAACGGTTCACGCACTACCACCTGCTCTCCGGTGACCAGGTGGAGCGCACCGTGCCGACCTACCGTGGCGAGCAGCGGAACTTCGGCTGATCAGGGGCGTGAGCCGACCGAGAACTCGGTGCCCCACGGGTCGGTGACCGTGGCCATGCGGGCGTACCGCGTGTCCTCGGGTGCGGTGGCCGTCCCACCCGCGGCCCTGACCCGCGCCACGGTTTCGTCGGCGTCGGCGACCTCGATCAGCGTTCCCCAGTTCGACACCCTGGCGTCCGCCGAGCCCATGATGCCGCCGATCTCGTGGCCGTCCGGCCTGCGGAGGAAGGTGAAGTCGACGCCGGGCAGATCGTCGTTGCCGTCCAGCGTGAAGTCGAAAACCGCGGTGTAGAAGGCCCGTGCCCGCTCGGCGGCGGGAGTGACCAGGTCGTTGCGCACCAACGTGCCCGGCTCGTTGACCAGCCGGCAGCCCGGCCGCGTCCGGCCCTGCCAGAGCCCGAACCGCGCACCGGTCGGGTCGAGGGCGTAGGCGACGCGGGCCTGGTCGCCGACGTCGTGCGGCTCGTCGAGCAGCGTGCCGCCCGCGGCGACCACGTTCTTCGCGGCGCCGTCGCAGTCGTCCGTGGCCAGGTGGACGGTCCAGCCGCCGCCCGAGGTCACGGCCTCCCGCAGGCCCGCGACCGGGAGGCCGCGCAGCAGGCAGGTGGCGCCGTTCTCCTCCTCGGCGAACTCCCAGCCGAAAACGGATCCGTAGAACTCCCGCGTCCCGGCCGGATCCGCGACGTCCAGTTCGATCCAGGTCGGCGTGCCCAGCGGCTGGTTGTGGTCGACTCGGCTCATCGTGTGCTCCCTCGTTCGGTGACCCGGCCGAGCGTAGGGAGCGTTTAGGTCAGATCCGGTCCTACTGGCGGCGAAGGCGCTTACCCGATCGGGGTCATTCGCCGAACTTGCTCGCCAGGTAGCCCTTCACCAGGTACTTCGTCTCCGTGACGATCTTCTCGTCACCGCTCGCCTCGCGGCGGAAGGCGAGCTTGAGCAGTGCGTCGGCGGCCTCGTTGGCGATGGTGATGGCGAAGCGCAGGTCCTCCACGGGCCGGTCCACCCGCACGCTGAGCAGATCGGTCAGCGAGTCGACGAGCACGGCGTTGTTGTCCCGGTCCTCGTCGAGCAGCTGCCGGTCGACCACGTCGCCGAAGTGGACCTTGGAGAAGCCGGGTACCTCGCGGTGCATCCGCAGGTAGATGTCGAGGATCGAGTCGACGACGTCCCACCAGTGCTCCGGGCTGAGTTCGGTCAGCCGCTCGTTCACCGCGGCGACGAAGCGCTCCATGTTGCGCTGGGTCAGTGCCTGGACCACGGCCCGCTTGTCCGGGAAGAACTGGTACAGCGAGCCGACGGCGACGCCGGCCCGCTTGGCGATGAGCGTCGTGGTCAGTGCGTCGTAGCCGAGCTCGTCGATCAGCGCGGCGCTCGCGTCGAGCATCTGCTCCACGCGCTTCGCGCTGCGCTGCTGCACCGGCTGCCGCCGGAGGGGGGTGGTGTCGGCCGGCATCTTCGAGGCCTCGACGTCGGGCACTGAGCTCCTCCTCCATTTTTCGCTCTGGGACATTACCGTGCCGACGGGCTTCCCCAGGCCCGGCCGACGACCTAGTATATGAGAACTTTTCACGTTCACCCGCACGGGTGGCAGGACGAAAGGTGCGTAGCCGGTGGAGTTTCCGACCTTCCCGCCCGATTTCCTCTGGGGAGTTTCGACTTCGGCCTTCCAGATCGAGGGAGCCACCAAGGAGGGCGGCCGCGGACCGTCCATTTGGGACACTTTTACCGCGACCGAGGGCAAGGTAGCACGCGGGGAAAACGCGGACGTCGCGGCTGATCATTATCACCGGTATCCGGAAGACATCGCGTTGATGGCCGAACTCGGCGTCGATGCCTACCGCCTTTCCATCGCCTGGCCGCGTATTCAGCCCACCGGCAGCGGCAGGCCCAATCCGGCCGGACTTTCCTTCTACGACAAGCTGATCGACGCAGTGTGCGAGGCCGGGATCGCCCCCGTGGTCACGCTGTACCACTGGGACAGTCCACAGGTGATCGAGGACGACGGTGGCTGGCTTTCCCGGGGCACCGCCGACCGGTTCGCAGAGTACGCCGCGATCCTCGGAGCACGATTCGCCGATCGGGTGAAATTGTGGATTCCGCTCAACGAGCCGATGGTCATGTCGATTTATGGCTACGCGATCGGCGAGTACGCGCCAGGGAAGACCTTGTTGCTCGACGCCATCCCGACCGCGCATCACCAGGCACTCGCGCACGGCAAGGCCGTCCAGGCGCTGCGGGCCGCGGGCGCCACCGGCGTCGGCACCGCGAACAACCACTCGCCGGTCTGGCCCGCAGCCGACACGCCCGCCGATCGCGCCGCGGGCGCGTGGCTCGACGCCTTGATCAACCGCCTCTACGCCGACCCTGTCCTGCTGGGCAGCTACCCGGAGGAACTGCACCCGTATCTGCCAGAGGGGTTCGCCGACGACCTGCCGGCCATCGCGCAGCCGCTCGACTTCTACGGCGTCAACTACTACGAGCCGCAGGGCGTCGCCGCGCCCGGCGAGGGCAATCCGCTGCCGTTCGAGCTTCGCCCGATCGAGGGCTATCCGATGACCACCAACGATTCGCCGATCGTCCCGCACGGATTACGCGAGCTGCTGGTGTCCTTCCACGAGCGCTACCGTGACAGGCTTCCGCCGGTTCACATCACCGAAAACGGGTGCAGTTTCGCTGACGAGGTCGACGCGGACGGCACGGTGCGCGACCCCGAACGCGTCGACTTCCTCGCCGGGCACCTCGGCGCCGTGCGCGAGGCGATGGACGCCGGGGTGGACGTCCGCGGCTACTTCGTCTGGTCCCTGTTGGACAACTTCGAATGGTCCAAGGGCTACGCGCCGCGCTTCGGGCTGGTGCACGTCGACTACGAGACGCAGCGCCGCACGCCCAAGGATTCCTTCCACTGGTACCGGAAGCTGGTGCGTCATGAGTGAGACCGCCGCCGACCCCGCCACCCCGGAGGCACTGGCCGAACCCGTCGTCCCGGTCCGCGCCGGGTGGATGAGCCTGCTGTTCTTCGCCAACATCGCGCTCTGGCTCGGGATCTACGCGCCGATCCAGGTGCTGCTGCCGAAGCAGGCGGAACTGCTCGCCGCGACGGACAAGGAGTTCGTGTTCGGTCTCGTCACCGGGGTCGGTGCGGTCGTCGCGATGGTGACGAATCCGGCGATCGGGTTGCTGTCGGATCGCACCTGCTCCCGCTTCGGCCGTCGTCACCCGTGGACGGTCGCGGGCGCGACGGTCGCCGCGCTCGGGCTGCTCACGCTGGCGATCGCCCCGAACGTCGCGGTGATGATCATCGGCTGGTGCCTCGTGCAGGCCGGGCTGAACGGGATGCTCGCGACGTTGATGTCGGGCATGGCCGATCGGGTGCCGGTCGGCCAGCGCGCCCAGGTCGGCGGGCTGATCGGTATCGCGCAGATGCTCGGCACGGTGCTCGGCGCGGCGGTGGTCGTGGTCATGCTCGACCTCGCCGGGCTGCCACCGGCCTACGCCGTCTGCGCGGCGATCGTCCTCGCGGGCGCGGCGGCGTTCGTGCTGCGCACCCCGGACGCGCGGCTGCCGGTGGCGTTCCGGCCCTCCACCCGGCTGCGCGAGGTGCTGGCCGAGCTGTGGGTCTCGCCGCGACGTCACCCGGACTTCGCGTGGGCGTGGGCCTGTCACTTCATGATCAACCTCGGGAACGCGTTCGGGACGCTGTACCTGTTGTTCTTCCTCAAGGACGCGGTGCACTACGCCGATCCGGACACCGGGCTGCTGATCATGATGGGCCTCTACGGTGTCGCGCTGGTGATCGGCGCGGTGCTGGCCGGGCACTTCTCCGACCGGTCAGGCCGCCGCAAGCCCTACGTCCTCGGGGCGTCGGCGGTGATGGCGCTCGCCGCGCTCCTGCTGGTGGTGTGGCAGACCTGGCCGGTCGCGCTCGTGGCGTCCCCGCTGCTGGGCGTCGGTTTCGGCACGTACATGGCGGTCGCGCTGGCGATGCTCACGCAGGTGCTGCCCGCCGCGCGGGACCGGGCGAAGGACCTCGGCGTCGTCAACATCGCGAACTCGCTGCCGCAGGTCGTCGCGCCGCTGCTGACGACCGTCATCCTCGCGTCGTTCGGGGGCTACCCGGCCCTGTTCACCGCGTCGGCGGTGGCGACCGTGATCGCCGGGGTACTGGTCACCCGGGTGCGGTCGGTCGGCTGATCGGTATGGAACCGCGGGCCGGTGCCGGTCGGGGGAGGGGAGTGCAACGGCACCGGCCCGCGGAATCAGGGGGCCACTCGTGGGCGGGGCGCAGGGTGTGAGCTACGAAAACCGCACCCTGCGGCTGATGATCTTCATAATCTAGCGGTCGGATTATGCCCTCCGCTAGGTTTTTCGCGGAAATTTTTCGATTAATCGCGGTGGGGACCGGGATGGTTGCCGAGCGTCGGTCTGTCACGGTCGGGGAGCCGGACAAACCCGCGTCGGCCGGGACGAACACGACGGCGCGCCGAGGGGGCGGGGTCGGAGCGCCGTCGTGCCCGTCGGGTCAGGCCGGGGCGGTGGCGCGCCGCGGGGGAACCAGCGCGTGCCGTCCGGTGGTCTCGGCGGGGGACGGCTGGCCGGGCACGGCGGCCCGGCGCCGACCGGGACGCAGCCTGCTCGCGGCCGACGCCGTCTGCTGCGGCGCGAGACCGCCCGCGACGAGGTGCTCGTGCGCGGCCTGCCAGACCGAGCACGGCGCCTTGCAGCGGTGCCACCGGGTCGAGCAGGTTGGGCAGTCACCGCGCTCGTCGGGCTCGTGCGCCTTCAGCATCGCGCGCCAGCCCTCGGTCAGCCGGGGCAGTTCGGAGCGGGCCACCGACACCAGCGACTGCGCGTCCGCCCGGTCCGCGAGGTCCGCCAGCATGTCGAGGCGTTCCCAGACCGCGTTGCGCAGGACCTGGCCTAGTACCTGATCCATCGAGAGCTCACCGTTACCTTTCCGCCATCTTGGCGGCTTCGTTGAGCGCGGCCCTGAGCTGGCCGAGCTGGCCGGAGGTCAGTCGCGCCGTCTCGCCGGGAGGCGACACGAGGACCACCTGGTTGTCTTCGACGAAAACCGTGACCGCGCGTTCGCGGCTGATCAGGTCGCCGCACTGCACACGCCAGACCAGCTGCCCGCCTTCGTAGCGGCGCAGGCTCGCGGTGCGGGGGTCGACGGGCGCGGAGGTGACGGGGCGGGGCCCTGGTGTCGTGTTCATGGTCGCCGCCTGCGTGATCGCCGCCTGCCGCACAGGTCGTGTGGCGGTACCGGCGTGCCTGGCCGCGATCGAGTCCACGAACTCCACTGGCTCTTCTCCGCTCTGTCGTGCCGCGCTGTCCGGCTCCTGTGTCCGGGTCGACTCCCGTGTTCGGGCCGGCTCCCGTGTTTGGGTCGACACTGTCCTCTCGACCGGTTTTCGTAGCTCTCCGTAATCGCTGCCGGTATCCGGACGGTGACGGAGATCTGACAACTACAGTGAAGTGAAACCGGGTGCGATAGAAGGTCGAAACGGCGTCATAGCGGTGACCGGGCGAGGTTCCACGGTAAGCGGTCAAGGAACTTCGCCCCGACCGATCAGGGTGCGGTTTCGCTGTTTCACACGGTTCAAGAGCTTTGCCTACGCTGTTTCCCAGACGCCCGATGGACGGTGAGGGGTCGCAATGGACGCCGGTAAAGGCGGCAACGGACCTGGTTCCGAGGCCCGGCAGGGTCAGACGGTTCCCCCCGAGGCCTGGGAGCAGGTCGACATGCGGGAGGCGCTGTCCGTCCGGGACGTGAGTGCGGTCTACCGGTTGTTGCGCAAGCACGGGATCTCGCAGCGCCAGATCGCCGCGATGACCGGGCAGTCACAGTCCGAGGTGTCGGAGATCCTCAAGGGTCGGCAGGTCATGGCCTACGACGTGCTCACGAGGATCGCCGACGGCCTGGGTGTCCAACGTGGATACATGGGCCTCGCCTACGACGAGGCGACAGCGATACGGGTCGTCGGCTCCGTCGGCGGCCAGCAGGCTGAGGAGGACGAATCCGTGAAGCGACGGAGGTTCCTCGCGCACGCCGCCCAGGTCACGATGGGCGCGGCGGTGTTCGGAGCGGAATCGGGGACGTGGGCGGCCGGGCCGGCACGGACACCGGCGCCCGGCCGGATCGGGATGACCGACGTCCGCCAGGTGGAGGCCGCGACCAGGGCACTGCGGGCGCTGGACTACCAGTACGGCGGCGGCTTCTGCCGGGACGCCGTGGTGGCGCAGCTGTCCTGGGGACAGCAGATGCTGGAGGCCACCGGCGCCGATCCGGTCAAGACCCGGCTCTACACCGCGCTCGCCGACCTGCACAGTCTCGCCGGCTGGACCTCGTTCGACACCGGTCTGCTCGACTCCGCCCGCGGTCACTTCGCCAACGCGCTCGACCTGGCGAAACAGGGCGAGAACCACCCGCTCGTCGCGAACGTGCTCTACCGGATGGGCCGGGTCTACCTGCACCAGGACGCGGCGAACGACGCGCTCAAGCTGTTCCAGCTCGGCCAGATCGCCGCGCAGGAATCCGGTTCCGAGCTGGCGGTCGCCGTGTTGTGCGCCAACGAGGCGTGGGCCTACGCGATGATGGGCAACGAGGAGCAGGCGGTGAAGCTGCTCGGCCGGAGCAAGGACAAGTTCGAGCGGGCCAACCTCGCCGAGGCGGAGTCCTTCTTCAAGTTCTTCACCGAGACCGACGTCTACGCCATGGTCGGCACCGTGCACACTGTGCTCGCGCAGAAGAACGCCGAGCACACCAAGTACGCCATCCCGGCGCTGACCCGCGCGGTCGACTCCTACGACGACGGCATGGCACGCAGCAAGGCGTTCATGCTCAGCGCGCTGGCCACGAATCACCTGCTCGAAGGCGATATCGACCACGGCGCGAAGGTCGGAGGCAAGGCCGTCGACTGCGCGGAGAGCCTCAAGTCCGAGCGGGTCAAGGACCGGATGCGGCCGCTGCGGGAGGAAGCCGAACGACGCAGCAACAACCCCGACGCCCGTGACCTCGCCGGCCGCCTGCACGACTTCTACGCGGCCTGAGCCAGGAGTCGCTGGGACCGTCTTGGACGGCCGGTTCACGCCCGAAAAACTCTACGGCGCGCTGACGTCGACGTGCGCGTCGCTCGGTCTCGATCCCGCCGGAGCACGGCTGCTGCGCTTCACGAACAACGCGGTGTACGCGCTGGCCACGGCCCCGGTCGTGGTCCGGATCGTCGGTTCGACCCGGCTGAGGCATCGCGTCGGTACCGTGGTCCGGGTCGCGAAGCACTTCGAACGGCACGGAGTTCCGGCGATCCGCCTGCTCGACGGCGTCGAGCAGCCGCTGCACGTCGGCGAGCACCTGGTGACCGTCTGGCACGAGGTGCCGAGCACCGGCCGCCCGGCGACCGTCGCCGATCTGGCCCTGCTGCTGCGCCGGGTGCACGCGCTCGAACCGCCGGACGGCCTCGCCGCGTGGGCGCCGCTCGCCGCCGTGCGGGCGAGGGTGTCCGACGCCGAGGAACTCGCCGAGGGCGACCGGAACTTCCTGCTGGACCGCTGCGCCGAGCTGGACGACGCGCTGGCCTCGCTGGACTTCGCCCTGCCGCGCGGGCTGGTGCACGGCGACGCCTACCCCGGCAACCTCATCCCCGGGCCGGACGGCCCGGTGCTGTGCGACTTCGACTCCGCCGGGGTCGGGCCGCCGGAGTGGGACCTGACGCCGCTCGCCGTGGGCCGTGAGCGGTTCGGTGACCCGTCCGGGCAATATCGGGCGTTCACCGCCGCGTACGGCTTCGACGTCACCGCCTGGCCCGGGTTTTCGGTGCTCAGGGCCGTGCGGGAACTGAAGCTGACGACCAGTGTGCTGCCCATTCTGCGGAGTCACCCGCAGGTACGGCCCGAGTTGTACCGGCGGCTGGACGATCTGCGGCACGGCCGCACCGGAACGCGCTGGACGCGGTATCGCTGACCTCGCGCAATGCGCCAAATGCACGTGCATTCGGCGATGACAAAAGACCGCTCGCCGCATTCGAATAATCGTCTTCGGAGAGTAGAGAATTCTGCCCGACAGGTCACCTCCAATGGATCACGCTTCCCCCAATTGTGCAAGTTGCAGCTACGGGGGGTGACCAATTTTCCGGGCGTCCCTCTTTGGGGACGGTCAAAGCCCCTCGATCCGCCGACGCAGTTCGTCAGCTTCCGGACGGCCGAGCCCGACGAAGATGGGCAACGCCTGGTTGTACAGCCGTTGCGCCGCCTCGACGTCGCCTTCGGCCTCGGCCACCTCACCCAGCGCCTGTAGCGTCCGCGCCTCCTCGAACGGCGAACCGCTCTCGTGCATCGCCTCCTGGGCGAGGGCGAGTTCCGCACGGGCGGTCGCGAAGTCGCCGGAGGCACCCAGCGCCCGGCCGAGTTCGATCCGCGCCCGCGCCGCGTTGTAGCCGTCGCCCTGCGCCGCGAGCGAATCCCGCGCCCGCACGAGGTGCTCGACGGCTTCGGCCACCCGGCCCGCCCTGACCAGCGTGGCGCCGAGGTTGATCAGCGCGAGTCCGACGTCGTGCGGCCGGTCGAGGCGTTCGCTGATCCGCAGGTCCTCGGTGAACGCGTCGAGTGCCGCGTCGATCCGGCCACGTCGCAGGGCGACCAGGCCGAGTCCCTCGACCGAGCGGATCGCGATCACCGGGTCGTCGCCCGCGAGCGCGACCTCGTGGCCGCGCCGGTAGTGGCCCTCCGCCTCGTCGTACTTCCCGGTCGCCCTCGTCGCCGCGCCGCTGCGGTTGTGCATCAGCGCCTCGGCCGAGCGGTTTCCCCACCGCCGGGCGTGCCGCACCCCGAGCTGGCTGACCTGGAGGAAGTTCGGATAGTGCTTGTGCAGCAGGAACAACGGCCACATCGCGGCCGCGAGCTGCCAGCCGAGCTCGTACATCTCGTACTCGTGCGCGAGTTCGATCGCGGCGATGAGGTTCGCGCGTTCGAGCTCCAGCCATCCGAGCGCGGCCTCCCTGGTCTCGAAGGACACCCGGCTCGCCGGCCGGTGCGCGTAGGCGTAGGGGATCGGGCTCTGGTCGGGTGTGGTGAGGGCGGCGGTCTCGCTCGCCGTGTGGAGGTACCACTCCAGCATGCGCCGGACGACGGTTTCCCGGTCCTTCGCCGACGTCTTCTCCGCGGCGTGCTTCCTGATCAGGTCGTGGAAGGTGTACCGGTCGTCGCCGCGGTCCTCCAGCAGTCCGTCGGCGACGAGCCGGTGGAGCAGCTCTTCGGTCGCTTCGACGGTTTTGCCGATCGACGCGGCGGCCACCCCGCTGCCGAACTCGGCGCCGGGGTGCAGCCCGAGCGCTCCGTAGAGGGCGGCTGCGTCCGGCGGGAGTGCCTCGTAGGACCAGTTGAAGACGCCGTCCACCGGAGCCATCCCTTCCGCCGCGATCGCCAGCGGCCGCTCGCGTAGTTCGATCACCACCTTGGTGAGGGACAACTTAGGGCGTTCGGCCAGTTTCGCGGTGACCACGCTCAGCGCGACCGGCAACCCGCCGCACGCGCCGACGATGTCCCGCGCCTGCTCCGCCTCCGCGGCCACCCTGGCCTCGCCGACCGTCCTGACGAGCAGTTCCGTGCTGTGCGCGCTGGTCAGCGGGGCGAGTTCGACGATCCGCGCGCGGTGCTCGGTCTGGAGCACGCCCAGCCGTCTGCGGGAGGTCACGATCACCAGGCTGCCCGCGGACGCGGGCAGGAGCGGGTCGAGCTGCGCGAAGGTGCCCGCGTTGTCGAGCAGGACGAGCAGCGGCCGGTCGGTGGTCACCGTGCGGTAGAGCGCCGCGAGCTCCTCGACGTCGGCGGGGAGGCTCTGCTGCGGGACGCCCAGCGCGCGGAGGAACCGGCCGAGCACCTCCGCCGGGGTGAGTGGTCCGGTGGTGCTGAAGCCGCCGAGGTCGACCGAAAGCTGGCCCTGCGGGAAGTGGTGGCTGACCCGGTGTCCCCAGACGCGCGCGAGCGCGCTCTTGCCGACCCCGGCTGGGCCGCTGATCAGCCGGATCGCCGGTCCGTCCTGCCGGTCCTCGGCCAGCGACCGGTCCAGCAGGTCGAGTTCGGCCGACCGGTTGGTGAAGTTCCGCGGCACGCGGGGCAGCTGACGGGGTGACCCGTCGGACGGCGAGACCGTGGCCGTGCCCTGCCGTGGCCGGGGCACCCGTACCGTGCCCACCTCGCCGTCGCCCTGCTGCTGGTCGCCCATGGCCGCGTTTTCCTCCGTAGGAAATCCAAACCGACGAGGAGAGCATCCACGGTGAATCGATCAGGACAAGGGAATCCCCGGAAATGCGGCCGGATGGCCTAGCCGGGTCCGCTTAGGAGAGCGCGACCGGGGCGCGGGTCAGCACCACCGCGAACCCGAACGCCAGCCCCATCACGGTCAGCTCCAGCGCCGCCCACGCGGCGAACGCGGTCCGGTTGTGCCGGATGATCAGCGGCATCAGCCGCCAGCGCGCGTGCGCGCCGAGCAGCGCGATCGCACCGGTGCAGACCAGCTTCAGCAACACCAGCTGACCGTAGGGCGTGGTGAACACCCCGGCCCAGAAGCCGATGGTCGGGTTGAGCGAAATCTCGATGATCCCGTTGAACAGCCCGGTGGCCGCAGAGAGGATCAGGCACAACGTCGCCAGCTTCGAAAACCGCGGCAGCGCGTGCGCGAGCAGCGTCCGGTTGCCGATCAGCAGCACACCCATCGCGCCGAGCCCGCCGGTCCAGGCGACGGCGCTCATGACGTGCAGCTCCATCGAGATCATCGTGTAGTCGTGGAAGTTCCAGTTCGACGCGTGCCCGGTGACCGGCAGCGGCAGCAGCGCGAACAGGCCCAGCCCGACCCGCACCTCGGCGGGCACTTTTTCGCCGTGCCGCAACGAAAGCACGCCGAGCCCGGCGTGCAGCAGCGCGAGGGCGGCCACGATGACGAGTGCCTTCCCGGCGCCGACCTCGGCGATGTAGCTGCCGATGTCGGCCATGGACAGCCTCGGCGATCCCGGTTTGAACTCGGCGGTCTGCAGGATGAGCGTGACGATCGCGGTCGCCGCCCACACCAGCGCCGCGGCGACGCCGGCGGGGCGGGCGAGCCGCATGATCGGCTCGGTGAGTTTCGGCCGGTCGTAGCCGACCAGCACGGAGAGCAGCGCCAGCCCGATCGTGGTCACCGCGGCGAGGTCCAGCAGGACCCGCACGACCGGGATGGCGGCCGAGACCACCGGGCTGACCTGTGCCACCCCGGGCACCGGGGCGGTCGCGGTCAGCGCGACGCCGACGAGGGCGCCGACGAGGCCCGCCGCCACGGCGCTCACCAGCGTGGCGTAGCGGACGCCCCCGGTGGTCCCGGCCTGTGTCATCAGTCGCTCTTCTCCTTGGTGCCGCCGGTGCGGAGCGCGACGGTCAGCCCGATCGCGAGCAGCACGACGGCGCCCGCGATCCACACCCAGATCGGTACGCCGCCGCCCGAGGACGCGGGCTGCGCCGCCCCTGCGGGCTGACCCGTCCCGCCGGAGCGCGCCGCGTCGACGCTCGCCGGCGTGCCGGTGCCCGCGGCGGTGAGGGTGAACGGGATCTCCCCGGTCACCGCGTGCCCGTCCGCGGAGAGGATGCGGTAGCCGATGGTGTACTTCCCGGCAGGGCCGAGCGCGCGTAGCGGGGCGCTGACGACGTTGTTCTCGACCTTGACCGGGCCCTCGGCCCATTGTCCGCCGTTCGGGCCGGTGACCGCGATCTGGTTGACGTCGGCGTTCTGCACGTACTGGTCGAAGGTCAGCTTGACCTGGGACGGCCCCGTCGCGACCGAGGCGTCCTTCGCCGGGTCGGAGGAGATCAGCACGTTGTGCGCCAGCGCCGGGGTGGCCGTGGCGAGCAGGGCCACCCCGGTGATCGCGAGCGCGGCGAGCGCTTTGCGCATTACTTCGTTCCCTCTTCGTTCTGCTCGTGCTGCGTGGTGCCGGTGGTGGCGGCCGGACGGCGGGAGCGCGCGATCGCGCCGATCCCGAAGCCGAGACCGAGCGCGCCGACGACGAGTCCGGCGCCGCCGAGCCAGCGTGCGGTGTTGTCCGATGCGGACGATGCTGCCTCGGCGTGCTCACCCTCGCCGGACTTGCTCGCCTGCGCCCCGCCGTGCGCGTCCCCGCTCGCGCCCTTCGCGGCCAGCTTCACGACCGGGGCCGGGTGCTCGGGCTCCCCGCCACCCGGAGGCGTCGGCTGGTTCCAGTTGACGACCTTGCCGCTGTCGTAGGTCTGCTCGGTGGGGAACTCGATCTGGTCGAGGTTGGGGAGCGCGCCGGCGCTGACCTGGAACTCCTCGAACGAGGTGTTGCCGGGGCCGATCTTGGTGCCCGGCTGCGCGGTCCAGGTCACCTTGGTGACGGCCTGGGTGACCTGCGTGCCGGACGCGGTGGTCACCGGGGCGGGCAGCTGGGTCTTGTCGACCTGGGCGGTCCAGCCGGGGACCGGCTTGGTGCGGACGCTGGCGAGGCCGTATTCGGGCTTGACGGTGACCGAGACCTTGACGGTCGCCGCGTTGGCGTCCTCGTTCGGCACCCGGAAGAAGATGGCGCCGTATCCGCCCTTCGTGGGCTGGGTGCCGTAGACGTTCGCGGTGACGTGGGCGGAGGCGATGCCGGCGCCGAGCAGGCCGGTGACGCCGATCGTGGCGGCCAGGAAACCGGCGCGCCGGAAGACGTGCTTGGACATGGAAACTCCTGAACAGGGGATGGGACCGGCGGAACCTCGGAGAGTTCGCCGGTGAAGGAGGGGGTTCGGGTTCAGGAGTGCCGCGGCGGTCCGCGTCGCCCGTGCGCGCGGCGGAGCTGGACGTCGAGCAGGTGACCGGGTCCCGCGGTGCGGACCGGCAGCGGGGCGGGGGCCGCGGCGGGCACCGGCACGGTGCCGAACAGCAGCGGGAGAACCGCACGCAGTCCGGAAAGGGCCGCGAGCAGCATCGCGTCCGCGCGGGCGAGCAGGAGCGCGGTGCACACCGTGGCGACGACATGCGCCGCGATCATGGTGACCCCGGCGCCTGCCGCGGGCAGGTCGTGCCCGGCGAGGGTGGTGAGCACCAGGTGCATGACCAGCTGGCCGCCGCCGAGCAGGGCGATGGTGGCGAGCGGTCCGCGCGCCTTCCCGGCGAGCGCGGTGGCCGTCCAGCCGATGAGTCCGGTGAGCAGCAGGGTCAGCGCCGCGTCCGGTACCCCGCCGTCGGCGAGGGCGTGCGCGGTGACGGCGAGTGCCGCCGAGCTGACGGCGAGCAGGCCACCACGCACAGCGCGTAACGCGCAGCGAGGTCGGCCTGGTGTGTTCACCCGGACAAGGTTAGAGGAGCACCCCAACGTGAGCGAGCACTCGCCCGCGGTGCGCACCTGGTGGGACAAACCCGTACAGCTTCGTGACAATCACCCGTTTGTGCTGGTCAAGGGGTTTCGTTCGGGTTAAGTCGGGGCGACACGGGGGGTCTGACTGTTGCCGAACACAGAGTGATGGGGAACGGTGTTTTACCAACGGCGGTCAAGGGGGTTTGAGCCGACTCTGTTCCGGGTAGTGACATTGCCGATCAGAGGGTTACTCCGAACGAGTGACGGTGATCCTCCACACGCGGCAGGAGAACAGACACGGATGAATCTCTTCGAGTACATCTCGGACCGGTGGGACAAGCTCTATCTGGAAGCGCTCCTGCACGTCAGTGTGGTGGTCCAGTGCACGATCCTGGCGGCGGTCATCGGGGTACTGGTCGGTGTGGCGGTCTACCGCAGTCCGGTCGGGTCCGCCGTGGCCACCGCGCTGGCCAGCACGATCCTGACGGTGCCCTCCTTCGCGTTGCTGGGTCTGCTGATCCCCCTCTCCGGTCTGGGTTCGACCACGACGGTCATCGCGCTCGTCCTGTACGCGCTGCTGCCGATCGTCCGGAACACCATCGTCGGCCTCTCGGCCGTCGACCCCGCCATCTCCGATGCCGCGCGCGGCATCGGGATGAGCCGCCTCGGCGTGCTCGCCAGGGTCGAGCTGCGACTGGCCTGGCCCGCGGTCCTCGCCGGCATGCGGGTCGCTACCCAGATGCTGATGGGCATCGCGGTCATCGCGGCCTACGCGAAGGGGCCGGGTCTCGGCGGCGAGGTGTTCTCCGGGCTGACCAACGCCGGGAGCACCAACTCGCTCAACCAGGCGCTGACCGGGACGGTCGGGGTGGTCATCCTCGCGCTCGTCCTCGACGGCATCTACGTCCTGATCAATCGTTTCACCGTTTCTAGGGGTGTCCGTGGCTGAGCACGAGAAGGTTTCCGGCGTCGAGATCGAGCTGGATCACGTCACCAAGCGCTACTCCGGCACGCGCGAGCCCGCCGTCGACGACTTCTCGATGGTCGTGCCCGCGGGCAAGATCGTCGTGTTCGTCGGCCCCTCCGGCTGCGGCAAGACGACGACGATGCGGATGATCAACCGGCTGATCGAGCCGACGTCGGGGCGGATCACCATCGGCGGTGAGGACGCGCTGAAGTTCGACGTCGACAAGCTGCGTCGCGGCATCGGCTACGCGATCCAGCAGGCCGGGCTGTTCCCGCACTTCACCGTCGCACAGAACATCGGCGTGGTGCCGGGGCTGCTCGGCTGGGACAAGAAGAAGGTCACCGACCGGGTCGAGGAGATGATGGACCTGGTCGGCCTCGACCCTCGTGACTTCCGCGACCGCTTCCCGCGCCAGCTCTCCGGCGGCCAGCAGCAGCGCGTCGGGGTGGCGCGGGCGCTCGCCGCGGACCCGCCGGTGCTGCTGATGGACGAGCCGTTCGGCGCGGTCGACCCGATCACCCGGGGCAACCTGCAGGACGAGCTGCTGCGGCTGCAGACCGAGCTGAAGAAGACGATCGTGTTCGTCACGCACGACTTCGACGAGGCGGTCAAGCTCGGCGACAAGATCGCGGTGCTCGGCAACAGGTCGTCGATCCTGCAGTACGACACCCCGGAGGCGATCCTCGCCAACCCGGCCGACGACACGGTCGCCGGATTCGTCGGCGCGGGCGCGTCGCTCAAGCAGCTGACCCTGCTGCGCGTGCGCGACGTGGAACTGAAGCAGGAAGCGCTCACCGCCGGGATCGACGAATCCCCGGCGGAGGTCCGGCAAAAGCTCGCGGGTCAGCGGAGGCAGTTCGTGCTCGTGCTGGACGCCAAGCGGCGGCCCGCGCGCTGGGTGCACGGCCGCGAGCTGGTCTCGGCGACGTCGCTGGAAAACGCGGGGCGTCCGCTGCGTGACGTGGTCAGCCTCCAGTCGACGCTGCAGGACGCGCTCGAAGCGATGCTCGCCGAGGGCGGCGCGGTGCCGGTCACCGGTTCCCGCGGCGAGTACGCCGGGACGATCCACCTGGAGACGGTGATCGCGACGATCCAGCAGCTGCGGGACGAGCACGCCGACGACCACGAGGCGGACGAGTCGGAAGGCGCACCCGCATGACGACCGTCGTCGACACCGGTTTCACCACCGAGTCCAGCTCGAAACGGGCCGAACGCGTCCGGCTGTTCGCCCAGCCCGTGGTGGTGCTCGCGATCGTCGCGGCGGTGCTGATCTGGGTGTTCTCCAGCGGGCTGACCACGACGGAGAAGGAGACGCTCAACGCGGGGTACCTGCTCACCGCGTTGAAGGACCACATCCTCATTACGCTCGTGGTCACCGCGATCGTGCTCGTGGTGGCGGTACCGCTCGGCATCCTGGTGAGCCGGCCGTGGGCGAAGTGGGCGGCGCCGGTGTTCCTGGCGATCGCGAACATCGGCCAGGCCGCGCCCGCGCTCGGTGTGCTGGTGCTGTGGTTCATCGTCACGGGTGCCACCGGCGGGATCTGGGTGGCGGCACTGCCGCTGGCCTTCTACTCGCTGCTGCCGGTGCTGCGGAACACCATGGTCGGCCTGCAACAGGTCGACCCGTCGCTGGTCGACGCCGGGCGCGGCATCGGGATGTCCGGGGCGGGGGTGCTGTGGCGCGTCGAAATCCCGCTGGCCATCCCGCTGATCCTGGCGGGGCTGCGCACGTCGTTGGTGCTGGCGGTGGGGACCGCGACGTTCGGCACGTTCGTCAACGCGGGCGGGTTCGGTCTCCTGATCGACACCGGCTACAAGCTCAACCTGACGAAGGTGCTCATCACCGGCTCGGTGCTGGCCGTCGCGCTGGCGCTGCTGGTGGACTGGCTGGGCGCGGTCACCGAGCAGTACTTCGGACCGAAGGGACTTCGCTGATGCGGCGCTTGAAGCACAGGATGGCGCGCCGGGTCGCGGCGCTGGCCGGGGCGGTGGTGCTTTCGGCGTCGTTGGCCGGGTGCGGGCTGGACGTCAACACCGGGGTGCCGTACACGATCCACCCTGGCTCGATCCAGCCGATCCCGTCGCTGGAAGGGCTGAAGGTGACGGTGGGGTCCAAGGACTTCACCGAAAACATCCTGCTCGGGTACATGGCGGAGATGGCGCTGTCCGCCGCGGGCGCGGACGTCACCGACCTGACCGACATCAAGGGTTCGAACTCGGCGAGGCAGGCCCTGCTCAACGGGCAGACCGACATCTCGTGGGAGTACACCGGCACCGGATGGATCAACTACCAGGGCAACGAACTGCCGGTGCCGGGCGGGGAAAAGGCGCAGTACGACGCGACCAAGGCCGCCGACGAAAAGAAGTTCGGCATCACCTGGCTGAACTACTCGCCGCTGAACGACCAGTACGCCTTCGCGGTGACCGAGGCCTACGGCGCACAGCACAACTTGAAGACGACGTCGGATCTGACGGCGTTCCTCAAGCAGAAGCCGGATCAGGCGGTGTTCTGCCTGGAGCCGGAGTTCACCAGCAGGCAGGACGGATTCCCGGCGGCGCTCAAGGCGTACGGTTTCCCGAACCCGACGGTGAAGAACTTCGGCACCGGGACCATCTATTCGGCGGTGGCCAACGGGACCTGCCCGATCGGTGAGGTGTTCACCACCGACGGCCGGATCTCGGGGCTGAACCTGCGGGTGCTGGAAGACGACAAGAAGGCGTTCCCGCAGTACAACGCGGTGCCGACGATGCGCCTGTCCTTCCTGAACGACCACCCCGAGGTGCGCGGTCCGCTGGAGGCGGTGGCCGCGGCGCTCGACAACAAGCAGATGATCGAGCTGTGCAAGCAGGTGGACGTCGACGGCCGGGACGCGGGGCAGGTCGCCCGCAACTGGATGATCTCCAAGGGCTTCATCAAGTAGAGCCGTGGTTCTCGCCGTTCGGCCGGGACGCCTGGGCGCTCCGTGTCCCGGCCGAACGGGAGAGCTGCTCGACGTGGCCGACCAGTTCCGCGAACCGGGCCGGATGGGTCACGTGCGCCACGTGCCTGCCGCGCGGAACCTCGACGAACCGTCCGGCCTGGACCAGATCGGCCAGGCGCCGGGCGGTTTCGTGGTGATGGGGCAAGGATTCGGCACCGGCGGCGGTGACCAGCGGAACGTCGAAGTCGAGCGGATCGAAGCTCGGTTCGTCGAGCGTCGTGTCCAGCATTTCGGTCAGCAGCGCCGTTCCGTCGGCGGCGAGGTCCGCCCGGCCGGACCCTGACGGTAGCCGTGGACGGCCCGCCACCGCGCGGTGGAGCGCGTTCGCGACCGCCGCCGGATCGCCTTCCGCGGCCGACTCCCGGACCACGCGTTCCCACGGAGCCTCGTCCGGCCACCACGGTAACCAGCGCACCGGCGGCTCGAAGGCCACGACGCCCCGGGTCAGCTCCGGCCGGGCGGCGGCCGCGGCGAGTGCGACGAGTCCGCCGTAGCTGTGGCCGACCAGGATCGGTTCACGCACCGTCTCGGCGATCTCGATCAGGTCACCCACGTGATCGGCGAGCGTGGTCCGCCGGTCGCCGAGCGTGCGGGACCGGCCCCATCCTCGTCGGTCGTAGCCGATCACGCTCCACTCGGAAAGACGGTCGGCGGTCTGCCGGAAGCTGGCCGCCCGGTCCATCGAGCCGTGGACGAAGACGACAGTTCCCCTCGCGGCCTGGACAGCCACCCGTCTGGTGATCGATGGCCGGTTGCGTACGGAACGGGTGCTCACGACAGTCCTCCCCGGTGATCCGATGGTCAGCCCGCCGGGCGTCGCCCGGCGATGTGGTGGGACATTTCGGCGGGCGTGGGGTGGTCCAGGAGTACTTCGACGTCGATCTCGGTGGTCATCTGGCTCTCCAGGCCGGAGAGCAGCGTCGCGGTGGTCAGGGAATCGCCGCCGAGCGAGAAGAAGTCCGAATCCGCCTTCACCCGCTGCTGTGGCACGCCGAGGCAGTCGGCGAACAGCCGCGAGATCCGCCAGGTGAGCCGTGAATGCTCCCGAAGATCGCCACGTTCGTCGTGGTGCCGGACGACGGTCTCCGCCGGTCGCGCGGGGGCGTCGGACGGCGCCGCCGGCCGTCCGGCCTTCCCGTTCGTGGTCAACGGAACGTCGTCGACCACGGTGAACACCGCCGGGATCATTCCGCTGTGCAGCCGTTCGGCGAGGTGGGCTCGTACGGCCGCCTCGTCGAACATGTCGCGTGCGGTGGTGACGGTGGCTTCGAGCCGGCCTTCTCGCACGTCCGCCTTCGCGAACGTGACGCCGGGGACGGCCGCGAGTACTCGCTCGACCTCCTCGAGCTCGATACGTTGGCCCCGGATCTTCACCTGACGGTCACGCCGGCCGAGGTACTCCAGCGAACCGTCCGGCAGCCAACGGCAGATGTCGCCGGTGCGGTACACCAGCTGCCCGGGCGCCGTTTCCGCCGGGGCGGGCGCGAACCGTTCCTCCATGAGCGCCGGTTCCCACAGGTAGCGGCCGATGCCGAGACCGCCGATGCACAGCTCACCGGCCTCACCGACCGGCAGCGGGCGCGACCGTTCGTCGAGTACGTAGGTGCGCTTGTTGGCCACCGGACGGCCGATGGGCGGATCCCCCGGCGCCGATCGCTCGCATTCGTGCCAGGTCGCCAGCACCGCCGTTTCCGCCGGGCCGTAGAGGTTGAGGAAGCGACGTCCCGGTGCGCTCCACTTGGCCAGTACCGCGGCGGGGAGCCGCTCGCCCGCGGCCGCGGCGATGCGGAGATCGGGCAGGTCCGTTTCCGGCAGCGCCGCCCAGACCGAGGGGGTGAGGATGACGGTGGTGATGCGCTGCCCGCGCAGTAACCGTGCCAGCGGCGGTCCCACGGTGAGGCTGGGCCGCGGGGCGAGGACCAGCACCGCTCCGCTCAGCAGCGCGAGCATGATGTCGGCGACGCAGCCGTCGAAGTTCGGCGAGAGGAACTGCAGGACGCGGTCGTGCGGGCCGAGGCGGAAGATCTGCCGCTGCGCCACATGGAGGTTGACCACGCCTTCGTGGCTGACGGCGATGCCCTTGGGGCGGCCGGTCGTTCCGCTGGTGAACACCACGTACGCGGTGTTGCCGGCGGAGACGCCGGTCAGCGGCCCCCGCGTCTCCACCGGACCGACGTGCGGCACGAACACCGGTACCGATCGGCCCGCCGCGCTTTCCCGGAGCGTCGGCGCCGTTTCCGTGTCGGCGAGTATCAGCGCGGCCCTGGCCTGGCGCACCATGGAATCGAGACGTTCTTCCGGACAGGAGGGGTCGCACAACAGGAAGGCGCCTCCGGCCTTCGCGATGGCGAGCGTGCTCACGACGAGGTTCGCCGAACGTTCCATCACCACCGCGACCAGGGCCTCCGGCTGGATCTCGTGGGCACGGAGAGTCCGCGCGAGGGCGTTGGCACGCTGGTCGATCTCACGATAGGTGTGTTCGCCGGCCGGGTCCTCGACGGCCACGGCGTCGGGGGTGAGACGTGCCCGGTGTTCGAACACCTGGTGCCAGAGCCCCGTCGGTCCGATCGGGGTTCCGGTGTCGTTCCAGTCGACCAGCAGATGATGGCCGGCGTGGTCGGGCAGCGGCGCCCGCACCGGCGGAGTCTCCCCGACCCGAACGCTCACCCGGGCCGGGCACCGCGTGTTCGGGTGGGGACCCCAGCGGACCGCGTCGGCACCGGGCTGGACACCGTATTCGGCGTAGCGGTCCAGGAAGCCGAGGATCGCCCAGCGCGCGGTCCGTTCCGCGTACGGGGCGCCAAGGCAGTAGTGCCTGCCCAGGCCGAAGCCCAGATGCCTGGCCTCCCGGCGCGCGATGTCCAGCCTGTGCGGCTCGGTGAACTCCCGGGGATCCAGGTTGGCGGCGGCGAGGTGAACGAGGATCGTGCTGTCCGCCGGAATCCGGTGGCCTGCCAGCTCCACGTCCGTCGTCGTCCTGCGGGCCACGTACTGGCTCGACCCGTTCAGCCGCATGACCTCGTTGATGGCCGAGTCGATCAGGTGGGGCTCCGCACGTAGGCGTCGTTGCTGGTCCGGGTGCCCGTCGAGCAGCACCAGCGCGGAGGAGACGAGCTGCGTCAACGTCTGGTAGCCGCCGCCAAGCAACACGACGCAGTTGGCCGCGATGAGGTCGAGCGGGGCGTTCTCCCTGGCGGCCGGCCCCTCGGCGAGACCGACGGCCAGCGCGCTCAGGATGTCGTCGCCCGGAGCGGCGATCCGGGCATCGGCTTCCGCCCGGAAGAAAGCCAGCGCCTCGTCGAGTACGGGAATGACGCTCTCGTCCTGGATGTCCGGGAGGGTCGACAAGCTGCCGAGAAGCGTTTCGTAGGCCTCCGCCCATTTCGTGATGTCCGGTTCGTGCCCGGGAATCCCGAGCAGTGCGCAGACGAGGGGCGAGGAGAGCTTGGCGGCGAAGCCGGTGATCAGCTCGATCGTGCCGTGCGACGGGAGTTCGCGTATCGCGCGCTGCGCGATTTCGCGCATGATCTCGTCGTGTTCGGCCACCTTGCCCGGGGTGAAATGGCTTTGCAGGCAGGACCGGATCCGGGTGTGGTCCGGCGGGTCGGTGAACAGCATTTGCTCGACGGTCATCTTCGCGACACCGGCGGCGGGGCCGAGCCTGCGGTGGTCGAGCGCTTCCGCGGTGCGTGCCCTGGCCGACGAGAAATTCCGGAAACCGGTCAGTACCTCGACGGATTCGCGATAGCCGGAACACACCCAGATATGGCTGACCTCGTCGAAGAAGACCGGCCCGAGTTCCCGTATCGGATCGATGTACCGATTGGGGTCGGCGATGACCTCCGGCCGCGACAGATTGTGGATGCCATGCCTGGAACGGTGGTAGGGTGGGCGGCCTTGACGGTCATCGAATAGGTCGGGTGCGCTCTGCCCGGTCACGACACTCCCCTTACGTGTCCAGGTGCTTTGTTTGGCCGGTCGGCTAGCGAGACGACAAGCCGAGCATGAAGAGGTCTTCGGAGTCCGTCCACCATTTCCGCGGCTCGAACCCGGCGTCGGCCAGCTCCCGGGAGAAGTCGTCCTTGTGGAACTTCGCCGAAATATCGGTGCGGAAGTGTTCGTCCGCCGAGAAGTGCACTTCCAGATCCAGCCCCGCCAGCTTGACCGTCATCGGTTTGGTGGCTCGCAGAAAGCCTTCCATCCGGTTTTCCGTGTCGTTCCAGCGCACGACGTGGTCGAAGCTCATCGGGTCGAAGTCGGCGGCCACGGACCGGTTCAGCATGTGCAGGACATTGCGGTTGAACTCGGTCGCCACGCCGGCGGGGTCGTCGTAGGCCGCGAGGATGACCTCGGGGTCGGTGACCTGGCCGGCGCCGATGAGCAGGAGGTCGCCAGGGGCGAGAACCTCATGGAGCGTCGTCAGGAAGCCCGCCCGCTCGGCCGGTGGCAGGTTCCCGATGGTGCCGCCGAGGAAGGCGACCAACCGCGGGCCGTCGCCGACGCTCACCGGCGCGAGATCCTGGGAGAAGTCCGCGACCACGCCGTGGATCGCCAGTTCTGGGTAGTCGCGGGCCAGCTGGACCGTGGCTTCGTGCAACGCGCTGTAGGACACATCGAACGGGACGAAGGTCCGAACAGGGGAGCCGATTTCGGCGTAGGCGTCGAGCAGCAGTCTTGTCTTTTCCGAGGACCCTGAGCCGAGTTCTACCAGTGTTTCCACTTTCGCGTGCTTCGCGATGTCCTGCGCCGAGGTGCGGAGAAGTTCCCGCTCGATTCGGAAAGGATAGTACTCGGGGGTGCGAGTAATCCTTTCGAAGATAGCGCTTCCTTCACTGTCCCAGCGCCATTTTGGCGGCAGCTGCTTGCGCTGGGCGGTCAGGCCTTCGGTCACGTCTTTGAGCAGTTCTGCTTTCGCGTCATTTTCGGTGAAGCGAATTTCGATCGCCGGATCCACTGTTGGATCGTGCATCTTTGGCCCTCACCCTTCGTTGCGTCACAATTTGCGCTCTCAAGGCTTTGAGCAATTCGCGATAAATTGATGGCAAAACCGTATGGCCCCCTATGCTGGCTGTAGTCTATCTCGACGGTCGAAGGTTCGACTCTTCCATCTGGGTGAAATTAACGACGATGAGTCTGATCTGGTAGCTTTGTCACAGACGAGGTGGGAATCCGAAAGCCGCTGACCAGAGGGGGCTCAATGGCTTCGGTGGGGACGCGTGCCGGGTCGATGTCCGAGGAGAGCCCGTCGCGACTGTTGCTGGTCGTCCTGGCGACATCGACACTCGTGAGCGCGATGGGCAACAGCATGATGACCGTGGTGCTGCCCCAGATTCGGACCGAATTCTCCGCGTCGCTGACCGCGCTGGGGTGGACCGCGACCGCGCAGCTTCTCGCCGTCGCCGTGTGTACGCCGCTTTGTGGGCGGTTTTGTGAGGTGTTCGGCCTCCGTGCCGTCTTCTGCGCCTCGGGCCTGACCTTCGCGGTGGCCTCTTCGGCCGCGGTGTTCGCGCCCGGCATGGGCACCCTGATCGCGGCTCGTGCCGTCCAGGGGGTGGGGGGCGCGGGGCTCATCGTGACCGCGTCGGTCGCGGTCGTCCAGCTGGTCCCGGCCGGACGGCGCGGCAGGGTGCTCGGCTTGACCGCGAGCGGGACGGCGGTCGGCCAGGCGTCCGGTCCGGCGCTGGGCGGCTTCGTCGCGCAGGCCGCGGGCTGGCGGGCGATGTTCGTGGTCACGGCCGTGCTCACCCTGGTCGTGCTGCTCGGCTCGCTGCGCGCGCTGCCGGCCGGCGACCCGGCGGCGCGCGGGCGCGGGCGGCGGGTCGATCTCGCCGGCGCGGGGATGTTCGCGGGCGGTGTCGCGCTGTCGCTGGTGGCGCTGACACAGGGCGCCCAGACGGGGGCGGCCGACGCCGTGCCGCTCGTCACCGGCCTCGTGTCGCTGCTCTTCTTCGCCGGATTCGGCTGGCGGATGTTCACCGCGGCCGAACCGTTCGTGCCGTCCACCCTGCTCGCCGACAAGCGGTTTCTGGCCGCTTGCGTGCTCGGCTTCCTCGGCCTTTGCGCCTTCCTGGCGACGGAAACACTCATCCCGCTGCTGTCCGCGTCGGCGAACGACCTCGGCAGCGGCCAGGTGGGGCTGGTCCTGCTACCGGGGACCGTGGCGATGATCCTGATCTCCGGCCCCGCCGGCCGGTGGCTCGACCGGGCGGGCACGCGGGTGGTCGCCACCACCGGGCTGCTCGTGACCGGTGGTTCCGCCGTGTTCCTGTCGACCTTCGCGGGAGCGTCCCCCGTGGTCGTTTCGCTCGGGATGCTGGGAATCGGGGTCGGGTTCGCGGTGACGACCGTTCCGGCGCAGGCCGCCGCGTCCTTCGCGGTCACCAAGAAGGGTGCGGGGGCGGGGCTCGGCCTGTTCCAGAGCGTCTATTCACTCGGGGGCGCGGTCGGCGCGGTGGTTTCCCCGGCGATGCTGGCCGTCCGGGAGGGTACGGGAGACGGCTGGAACATCCTGCACCCCGGAGGGGCGACCCACGGGTTCTCGGACGCCCTGCTCCTCGTCGGCGTGCCCGCGCTCGCCGCGCTGGCGGTGGTCCCGTTCCTGGCGCGTGGCCCCCGGGAGGGACGTCGGCGCGTGCTCCTGGGGGCGCCAGGCTGAGCCGCGGTCAGAGGCCGAGACGGTGCAGGAGCTGCCCTTCGAGCCGGTCGAGTTCCCCGGCGATGGCGCGGTGGGCCGGCTTGCGCCGCACCGTGGGCATGCGCTCGGCGGCGCGGACCGTGGCCGAGAGCTGCTCCAGCGTCGCCTGCGCGTCGGTGGCGAAGGCGAGGTCGGCTTCGGAGGCCTTCGACGACTTCCGCAACTCCGCCAGGCCCTGCGCCAGACCGGCGATCCGGACGTGCAGCGCGGCGCCGCGGCCGGTGTACTCGCCGAGCTGGTCGACCGGCACGCCCAGCTTCCGTGCCTGGTAGCGGTCGTACAGCTCGCGCGCGGCACCGGCGGCGCGGACGGCATAGGGCGCTACCACCGGGATCACGGCCGGGCCGATCACCTTGGCCACCGCGATGGCGTTCTTCGCCTTCTTCGGTGTGATCCGTGCCTCACCATCGACCTGCTTGGCCTTGCGCGCCATAGCCACCTCCGCGACGTGTCGAGGTCGAACTTACTGGTCCCCCAGGTGGCGGGCATGTCGGCCGGGGGATGTGCTTCTAAAGTGATCAGCATGGAACAGGAGGTAGTGCTCGACGCGGGAGCGGTCAGCCGCTGCCGTCGTCGCGTGCACCTCGAGCACGACCCGGCGATGCGCGGCGTCCCGCTCCCGCCGCCGGACCCGACAGCACAACAACGGATGG
This sequence comes from Amycolatopsis samaneae, assembly GCF_039541975.1. Taxonomy (NCBI): domain Bacteria; kingdom Bacillati; phylum Actinomycetota; class Actinomycetes; order Pseudonocardiales; family Pseudonocardiaceae; genus Amycolatopsis; species Amycolatopsis samaneae. Next base: position 21,914 of record NZ_BAABHG010000018.1, on the reverse strand, counting down.
CCGACGCCGCGGCGCACCGCGAGGAGATCCTGCGGCGGCTCATGGCGGCGAACGGGCCGGCCGCGAACTGGGTGACGATCCCGCGTGACCTGCCGGCGGCCGAACGCGTGCGGCGCACCGAGCAAGCGCTTGCCGAGGGTGCCGGTCACGTCTGGGGCGCGTTGTTCCCCGTCGATCCCGCGGCGCACCGGCGCGGCGGCGTCGACCTGCTTGTCCACACCGGACAGGGCTACGTGCCGGTTCTCGTGGTGCGCCACCGCATCACCGACCGTGGCGCCGGCGCGCAGACGACGCCGCCCACCGACCTCGATCCCGGGCACCGGGCGCCGGACGAGCGGCGCAAGGTCCGCTCGCAGCCGCGTGACCAGCTGAAGCTCGCACATCTGCACCGGATGCTCCAGACGCTGGGTCACGCCGACCCGCGCGCGATCGGCGGGGTGATCGGCCTCGACGCGGACGTCGTGGTCTGGCACGACCTCACCGCGGGCACCTGGCCTGGCGGGCGCAGCGCGCTCGCGGAGTACCAGAGCCGGTTCGCCGACCGGGTCGCCGTCGCCACCGCGGCCGCGAACGGCGACGAACCGCTGGCGGCCCCGTCCCGGATCCTCGAATGCCGCCGGTGCCCGTGGTGGGCCACCTGCGAGACGGTGCTGACCGAGACCAGGGACGTCAGCCTCGTGGTGCGCGGCGAGGACGCGATGGAGCTGCGCCGCGCCGGGGTGTCCACAGTGGACAAGCTGGCCGCGCTGGACCCGGCGGACGAGCCGCCGCCGCTGAACTGGACGGGCGGGCCCTTCACCGACGCGATCCTGCTCGCCCGCGCCTGGCTGGCCGACCTCACCATGGTGCGCCGGGTCGACGTCGTCGAGGTGCCGCGCGCGGACGTCGAGGTGGACGTCGACATGGAGAGCTTCGGCGATTCCGGCGCGTATCTGTGGGGCTGTCTGCTCACCGGCGCCGACATCGGGCTGCCGCGCGGGTACCGGGCGTTCGCGACCTGGGATCCGTTGCCGACCCAGGACGAGGCCCGGTCGTTCGCCGAGTTCTGGGCCTGGTTGAGCGAGGTCCGGGAACGCGCCGCGGCCGCGGGGCTGACCTTCCGCGCCTACTGCTACAACGCGCTCGCCGAGAACCGCTGGCTGTTCGGCTCGGTGGAACGCTTCGGCGAACATCCCGGGATCCCCGGCCGCAAGGACATCGAGTCCTTTGTGGACTCCGAAGAGTGGGTCGACCTCTTCCGCAGCGTCACCGACCAGTTCCTGTGCTCGCACGGCAAGGGGCTCAAGGTGATCGCGCCGGTCGCCGGGTTCGCCTGGCGGGATCCGGAGGCAGGCGGTGAGGCGTCGATGCGCTGGTACCGCGACGCCGTCGGGATGGACGGCGACGCGCCGGACGACGGCCAGCGCGAGCGGTTGCTCCAGTACAACGAGGACGACGTCCGCGCGACCCATGCGCTGCGCGAGTGGATGAGCACCCGCGCGCAGGCCGAAGTCCCGTTCGCGCTCGACCTCTGATCTCTTAGTTTGTGAGATACTTGACGGGTCAGGCTGTGCCCTGCATACTCGTGTGCGAGTACTCGTCCACGAGTTGAGGAGCTTGCGATGGCGAAGCGGCGTAAGGTCGGCAACCTGCTCGGCCTCGCCGTGCTTTCGGCGCTGGTCGAGCGGCCGATGCATCCCTACGAAATCGCCTCCCTGCTGCGGGAACGCAACAAGGAGCGCGACATGAACATCAAGTGGGGGTCGCTCTACACCGTCGTCGGCAATCTGGAAAAGCACGGCTTCATCGCCGCGGTGGAGAACGTGCGGGACAGCGGTCGCCCGGAGCGGACGGTCTACCGGCTGACCCCGGCGGGCCGCGCCGAGTACGAGGACTGGGTCCGTGACCTGCTCGCGACGCCCGAGCGGGAACAGCCGCGTTTCGAGGCGGGGTTGTCGGTGATGGCGGCGCTCGGGCCGGACGAGGTCATCGAACTGCTGGTCCGCCGGGGCGACGCGCTGGCGGCCGAGGTCGCCGGAATGCGGGAAACCCTGTCCAGGACGGCGGAGGAGATCCCGCGGTTGCTGCTGGCCGAGGCGGAGTACGACCTCGCGATGCGCACGGCGGAGCTGAACTGGGTCCGCTCGTTCGTGGCCGAACTGACGTCCGGGGCGATGCCGGGTGTCGAAGCGTGGCGGCACTGGCACGCCACCGGGGAACTACCGGACGACCTGGCCGAACTGGCGGAGAGGGGGAGCACACAGGACTGAAGGGGCGACCCCGGCGGGTGCTGGCACACCGCGCCGGGGTCTGGGAACCTCGAACCGAACCCGCGTACGGATCCTGGCCACGAGGTGGCAGCGTCAGGATAGCCGGGGGCTCCGTCGTGGGCCGGTTCGGACGAAGCACACGAACCGAAACCGGAGAAACCCATGAAGAACCAGGAAACCACCAGCGAACGCCGCAAGCTCGTGCCCGAGATGGGCGGCCCGGTCGCGCGGATGTACGCCCGCCAGCGGGGCACCGAACCGCAGCTGGCGGCGTGGCGCAAACAGGCCGCGGAGCTGACCGCGGACCTGCCGGACGGCGCCGACCTTCTCGAAGTCGCGTTCGGTCCCGGCTATTTCGCCGTCGAGCTGGCGCGGCTCGGCCGGTTCACCGTCACCGGGCTGGACGTCGCGCGCACGTTCGTCGAGCTGGCGAACGAGCACGCGGCGAAGGAACGGCTGCGCGTCGACTTCCGGCAGGGCGACGTGGCGGCGATGCCGTTCGAGGCGGAGTCGTTCGACTTCGTCGTCTGCCAGGCGGCGTTCAAGAACTTCACGCGCCCGGTCGACGCGCTCGACGAGATGCACCGCGTGCTGCGGCCGGGCGGGATCGCGGTCGTCCAGGACATGAACACCGAGGCCTCGGCCGCCGAGATCGACCGCGAGGTCGACAGTATGGACGTCGGGCGGGTCGCGGGATTCGCCATCCGGCACACGCTGGGCGGCATGCTGCGCCGCCGGGCCTACTCACCGGAGCGGTTCCGGCTGATGGTCGCCCAAAGCGCGTTCGGGACCTGCGAGGTCACCACGGTCGGCATCGGCCTGGAGGTCACCCTGCGCAAGTGACGCCGAAGGTCCGTGAATGCCACATTGAGGGACTCTGAATCCCTCAATGTGGCATTCACGGATCATGGGGCAGGTGTCAGCGCGGGGCCATGCGCAGCGAGCCGTCCATGCGGACGACCTCGCCGTTGAGGTAGTCGTGGTCGATCAGCGACAGCGCGAGCTGCGCGTACTCGTCCGGCCGCGCGAGCCGCTTCGGGAACGGGACACCGGCGGCGAGGCCGGCGCGGAACTCCTCGCTGACCGTCGCGAGCATCGGCGTGTCCACGATGCCCGGCGCGATGGTCAGCACGCGGATGCCGTGCGAGGCGAGGTCACGCGCCGCGGGCAGGGTCATGCCGACGACGCCGCCCTTCGACGAGGCGTAGGCGACCTGGCCGATCTGCCCGTCGTAGGCCGCGACCGACGCGGTGTTGATGATGACGCCGCGGGCGTCGTCGGCCAGTGGCGCGGTCTTGGCGATCGCCTCCGACGCGATGGTCAGCACGTTGAACGTGCCGATCAGGTTGATCTGGATGACCTTCGCGTACAGCGCGAGATCGTGCGGGCCCTTCTTGGACAGGATCCGCGCGGACGGGCCGATCCCGGCGCAGTTCACCACGGTCCGCAGCGGCACGCCCGCGCTCGCCGCGGTCTCCACCGCCACGCGTACCTGGTCCGGGTCGGTGACGTCGGCCTCGACGTAGGTCACGCCGTCGACCTGCTCGGCCTTCTCGATCGACGAGGCGAGGTCGAGCGCGAACACCTTGGCGCCCTTGCCGGCCAGCGCCTTCGCGGTCGCCCCGCCGAGCCCGGACGCGCCACCCGTGACGAGTGCCGCGGTGTCGGTGATCTGCATGTTCTCCGGTTCCCTTCTGGCCAGCGCACTGATTGAGACAGGTTAACGCTCGTTCGCATCGGCGTCGCGGGTGTGCTGCCTCACTGTCCTGAGGAAGTGTCGCGAGGAGTATTCGGGGCTGCCCACTTCCGTTAGCGCGGTGGTCAACTCCGGCCGTCACCCTCGGCTGCATGACCGCAGCTCGGATCGTGGTGGTGGGGACCGGTTACGTCGGACTGACCACGGGAGCGTGCCTGGCCAGCCTGGGGCATCGCGTCACCTGTGTGGACGTCGACCAGACGAAGATCGCGCGGCTGTCCGCCGGACGGGTGGACATTCTGGAACCGGGGCTGGCCGAACTGGTCACCCGCGGGCTCACGAGCGGGAGACTCGGGTTCGTCGTCGGCGCGCGGGAGGCCGTGCGCGACGCGGAGGGTGTCTTCCTGTGCGTCCCGACGCCGATGGGGGCGGGCGGATCGGCCGACCTGCGCGCCGTCGAGGCCGTGACGTCCGAGATCGGGGACGTCCTGCCCACCGGCTGCGCCCTGATCACCAAGTCGACCGTGCCGGTCGGGACGGCACAGCGGATCCGGGCGATGCTCGGCCGCACCGACATCCCCGTGGTGTCGAACCCCGAGTTCCTGCGCGAGGGCACCGCGGTGGCGGACTTCCTCGGCCCGGACCGCATCGTCGTCGGCTCGGACGACCTCGACGCCGCCCGCTGGGTCGGCGACCTCTACGCGGATCTGGACGCCCCGGTCGTTGTCGCGGACGCGGCGAGCGCGGAGCTGGTGAAGTACGCGGCGAACTGCTTCCTCGCGATGAAGCTGTCCTACGTGAACTCGATCGCCGAACTGTGCGAGCGGCTGGGCGCGGACATCGACCTGGTGACCGAGGGTATGGGCCACGACCGGCGGATCGGCCGGACGTTCCTCAAACCGGGGCCGGGCTGGGGTGGCTCCTGCCTGCCGAAGGACACCAGCGCGCTGGTGCGGGTCGCCGAGTCGGTGCAGTACGACTTCCGGATGCTGACCTCGGCGATCGAGGAGAACATCGCCCAGCGGGACCGGATCGTCGCGAAGATCGCGGGCGCCGTCGGCGGGACCCTCGCTGGCGCGCGCATCGGGGTGCTGGGCCTCGCCTTCAAGGCGGGCACGAACGACCTGCGCGACTCGCCCGCGCTGGCGGTGTCCTCGGTGCTGGGCGCGCTCGGTGCCGAGCTGACCGCCTACGACCCGGCCGTCGGCGGCGAGATCGCCGGGATGGTCGTGGTCGACGACCCGTACCAGGTCGCGAAGAGCGCGGACGCCGTCGTCGTGCTGACGGAGTGGAACGAGTTCAAGCGCCTCGACTGGACGTACTTCGCCGAGCTGATGGAGGGGGACACCGTGGTGGACACCCGGAACCTCCTCGATCCGCACCGGATCATCGACGCGGGCCTGGTGTGGCAGGGCGTCGGCCGCCCGCGCGCCGCCCATCGCCCGGTCTCCGCCGCGAACGTCTGATTCTCGCGGTTCTCCTTGCGCCCCAGGCTTTTCTCGCGTCTGGTCCGTGAATGCCACATTCACGGACTCTGAGTCCCTTAAGGGGGCATTCACGGACTCCGGCGTTCTCCGGTGAGACCCCGAAAACTCTCGAAAAGACGCTGTAGATCCTTGGCGTCCGGCGGCTGAGCCAGGGTTGTCCACAGCGCATCGCGCATGTGGACAACTTTGGCTGTGCGGGCCGTTTTCCGGGGCTTCGTCGTGCCCCGGCGATAGAATGGTCTTGGGGTCGCCCCCCCGGAGAGGGCGGGGGACACCCTCGCAGTGGGGGAGGCGCGTGGCGGGGGCGGCGGGCGCCTGTCGTGGCGGTGTTCCGCGATCCGTCGAAAGCCGGACAATGCGCGCACGGGCCTGCCATAATCCGGGCAGATGGCCCTGTCAACCTACCGCGCAAGGGAGAGGCGATGTCCGCTCACATGGACGAGCTGATCGCCCAGTTCGAGAGTTTCCAGGCCAAGGTGCGGCAGGCCGAGGCCCGCTTCGCCGGGGTCGAGGACATGCAGGAGCGGATCACGCAGGTCCAGAGCACCGCGACCTCGCCGGACGGCACCGTCACCGTCGTCGCGGGCGCCGGTGGCACGGTCACCGATCTCCGCCTCACCGCGGGCGCCACGCGTGTCGAGGCGGGCCAGCTCGCCTCCACCATCATGGCCACCCTGCGCAGGGCGGTGGCCGGCGCCGTTCAGCAGCAGGCCGGGATCGTGGACAACGCGTTCGGCGACGCGTTCAACGTCGACGTGTCGGCGCAGGTCCGCCAGGCACAGACCGAGGCGTTCGGCGCCGTCGCCGAGCCACCCGCGGCCCAGCAACAGCAGCAGCAACAACCACTGCAACAGCCGGGAACCCCGGCGGCGGGGTTCGCGTCGTACCAGCAGCCGCCGCAGCAACAGCCGTCTCAGCAACAGCCACCGCGGCGACGGCCGAGCGCGCGCAATGACGACGACGACTACTTCGACGACAACTCCATCCTCCGCCGCGACTGATCCGACCGAGGGACTCCCCGATGGCAGACATCCAGACGAATATCGACGCGATCTCCGGCTATTCCAAGAAGCTTCCCTTCTACGAACAGGAAGCGGACAAGTTCGGAGCCAAGATCGACGCCGCCGACGTGAGCAACGAGGCGTGGGGAGTCATCGGCATCTTCGCCAAGCAGGGCTACACCGAACGCCTCACCGAGCTGCGTTCGCTGCTGACCGATCTGAAGGACGGCGTCGACGCGCTCACCGACAAGATGAGCAGGGCCGCCAACATGTACCGGGGCGCCGAGGACGCCGGGAAGATCACCTTCGGCAAGTACGAGGCGGAGATCGACGCGATGGGGAAGCCGGGCAAATGACCGACGAAAAGAAGAGCATCGCCGACACGCTGAACGTCCAGCCGTACGACGAGAGCATGAGCGCCAACCTCGACCGCGCGGCGGAGAACGTGCCGGTGGCGGGGACGGCCTACAAGACGGGCAAGTCGATCGGCGAGCACGCCAGGCAGGCGGCCGAAGCGGACAACCCGCAGGAGCTGGCCTCCGCGGGCGCCGCGCTGGTCGGCGACGGCGCGAAGTTCGTCCAGGGCGCCGCGGTGGACATGGTCACCTTCGCCATGGACCCGATCGGCTGGCTGGTCAGCCACGGCCTGAACATGCTGCTCGAACTGGTCCAGCCGCTGCAGGACGCGCTGCACCAGGTCACCGGGGACGGCCCGGCCATCGGGCACGCCTCGGAGAACTTCACCGCGATCGCGCAGGGTTTCGTGGCGCTCGCCGACGACTTCGAGAAGACCGGTGACACCGAGCTCGCCGAATGGGTCGACAAGGCGGGCAACGCGGCGAAGGAAGCGCTCGGCGACTTCTCCTCCGGCATCCGCGGGGTCGGTTCGGCCGCCGGTTCGGTGGCCGAGGTGCTCCAGATGTGGTCGATGGTCATGGTGGTCATCGAGGAGCTGATCAAGGGCATCATCACCGAGCTGATCTCCTGGCTGATCACCCTCTGGCTGCCCGCGCTCGCCGCGTCGGTGATCAGCTTCGGCAGCTCGGTCGCCGCCGCGATGACCGCCTCGATCGCCAAGGCCGCCAGCGTGCTCACCAAGGTCACCCGCTACCTCGGCAAGTTCGGCAAGCTGCTCGAGAAGTTCATCGAGTACATGGCCAAGTACGCGACGAAGGTCGTGGCCATGACCAGGAAGTTCCGCCTCGGCCGGTACGCTGGCGAATCGCGGTTCGGCCTCGACACGCTGGAGAACACGGCAGGGGCGGCGTTCACCAAGAGCAACCGGGCGCTCACCACTGAGTTGGGGGCGGCGGCCGGCGCCAAGCCGCTAGTCGTCGGCGCGAGCGTCAAGGCCGGTACCGGCGCGGGCAAGGGTGCCTTCCACGAAGGCAAGGACGCCGTCAGCACCGAGGGAGACGAGCCGTGGTTCAACAAGAGCGAGATCGGTGGGGACAAGAGCCCGGAGGAGACCCGGGGCAACCTCGACATCTAGGCGCCACACCACAGGATTTCGTCAACCGGGCGCCCAGCGAGGCCCGTCGGCGGGCGGCGGCGAAGATGTTCGCCCACCAGGAACAGCTGGACGCCCAGCAGGAAAGCCTCTTCGTGCGCCCGGGGTTCCGGGAACTGGTCGAGGGGTTCCTGCGTGGCCAGTGGCGTGAGCCGGTCATCGCGCTGCGGCTGTCCGACAACAAGCTGACGTTCGAGGTGCCCGGCCGCCGTGGGGACGGCACGGTCGAGGGGGAGAACCAGGTCGGCCGGTTCTTCGGGAACGCGCTGCGGGGCGTCGGCACCGCGGCGGCGGCCGTTTTCGCCGTGGCCAACAGCTCGGGCGGCAGTGGCGGCCCCAAGGGAAAGCCGGAAGCCCACGTCCGGGGCCCGGCGAACGCGATGGCGCTCGACCTCGTCGACCGGCTTCGCGGGGTGAGCGGGCCGTGGTTGGCCTTCTCGCCGTCGTACCTCGCGGCGGTGGACACCGGATCGACCTTCCGTGACCCGGCCGACGCGCCTGCCCCGCGGATCCTCTGGCAGGCACGCAAGCCGCAGGCACCGGAGATCAGGTTCCGCGGGCACACGCTGGTCTGGCCGGACGGGTCGAGTTTCCGGTTCCCGCTGCACGGCCGTACCGAGGATCAGTACCTGCGGCAGTACCTCGATTCACTGGGCAATGGTTAGCATCGATCCATGTTCACGACGAGGCCCGAGCTCAAGGGCACGTTCGGCATGGTGGCGTCCACCCACTGGCTGGCTTCCTCGGCCGGGATGGCGGTACTGGAAAACGGCGGCAACGCCTTCGACGCGGCGGTCGCGGCGGGGTTCGTGCTCCAGGTCGCCGAGCCACACATGTGCGGCCCCGGTGGTCAGGTGCCCGGCATCTTCGTCACCGCGAAGGACCGGACACCGCGCGTGCTCGCCGGGCAGGGCGTCAGCCCGGCCGCGGCGACGCCGGAACACTTCGCCGGGCTCGGCCTCGACCTGATCCCCGGCAGCGGTCTGCTCCCGGCCACCGTGCCCGGCGCGTGGGACGGCTGGCTGCTCCTGCTGCGCGACCACGGGACCAAATCGCTGCGCGAAGTCCTGCGGTACGCGATCGGCTACGCGCGTAACGGGATTCCGCTGTCCGCGCAGGTCGTCGACAAGATCGGGACCGTCGAGCGGCTCTTCCGCGAGCACTGGACGTCCTCGGCCGAGTTGTGGCTGCCCGGCGGAAAACCACCCGTCGCGGGCGAACTGCACCGCTATCCCGTCCTCGCCGACACCTGGGAGCGGTTGCTCGCCGAGGCCGAGTCGGTGCGCGGCCGTGAGGCCCAGATCGACGCCGCACGCCGCGCGTGGTCGCAGGGTTTCATCGCCGAGGCTGTCGATTCCTTCTCCCGCAAGGCTTTCCTCGACGACTCGCGGCGCGAGCACGCCGGTCTGCTCACCGGCGACGACCTCGCGAACTGGTCGGCCACCTACGAGGACGCGCTGATCGTCGACGTCGGCGAGTGGAGCCTGGCCAAGGCGGGTGCCTGGACGCAGGGACCGGCGCTGGCCCAGCAGGTCCTGCTACTCGACGGTTTCCGTGACCAATTGTCCTATGTGGATGGAGTGCCGACGGCGCGCACGGTGCACCTCGCCGTGGAGTGCGCGAAGCTCGCCTTCGCCGATCGCGAGGCCTGGTACGGCGACACCGGCGAAGTCCCGCTCGACGTCCTGCTCTCGAAGACGTACACCGACGCGCGCCGCGCGCTGATCACCGACGAGGCCAGCTTCGAACTCCGGCCGGGCGACGCCGGGGGCGCCGCGAAACTGCCCGCGATGCTGGACGAACTGAAGGGACGCGGGACCGGCTCGGGCGCCGTCGGCGAACCGACACTCGAAGAACTCGGCCTGAACCGCGGCGACACCGTGCACCTCGACGTGGTCGACGCGGCGGGCAACCTGGTGTCGCTGACGCCGTCGGGCGGCTGGCTCCAGTCCAGCCCGACCATCCCCGAGCTGGGGTTCTGCCTCGATTCGCGTGGTCAGATGTTCTGGCTGGAGCAGGGATTGCCGAACTCGCTGCGGCCCGGCAAACGCCCGCGCATCACGCTCTCCCCGTCGATGGCGCTGCGGCACGGCGAACCGGTGGTCGCCTTCGGCACCCCGGGCGGCGATCAGCAGGACCAGTGGCAGACCTGTTTCTGGCTCGCGCACACGGTCGCCGGGCTGAACCTCCAGGAGGCCATCGACGCGCCCGCCTGGCATACCTCGGCGTTCCCCAGCTCGTTCTACCCGCGTTCCTGGACGCCGGGGGAGATCCTAGTCGAATCCCGGCTCGGAAAGTCCACAATGGACGAACTGACCGCGCGCGGGCACCAGGTCGTCGACGCCGGCCCGTGGAACCTCGGCAGGCTCTCCGCGGTTTCCCGCACCGGCGACGGCCTGCTCCGCGCGGCCGCCAACCCCCGCGGCATGCAGGGCTACGCCGTCGGCCGCTGATCACGCGAGATCTCCGTCCAATCACGCGAGTTGCGCGCCTGATCACGCGAGTTTCGCCTCTGATCACGTCCTAGAGCGGAAGGGCGCTCCAGCCACCGCCGACCGCGAGCAGTGTTCGCACCCCCTGCGCGTGATCGGCGAATCCGGCGAGGTCACCGTGCAGCAGCGAGGCGCGCTCGCCGTCGAGCGGGAGCGTGTCGTCGCTCCAGAGCTCGAAGATCCAGCTCGCCGCCAGGTGCATCGAGCGCAGCAGGCCGACGACGGTCGCGTCGTCCTTGCCGCCCTCGGCGAGATAGCCGGTCAGGATGTCGTCACAGGAAGCGACGAACTGCCGCAGGCCGCGGACCGCGTCGGACGGGCTGCCGTCCCAGTCCGGGCCCGGCCAGGCCGACGAGCTCAGCGCGAGCCACAACCGCCACCCCGCGGTCAGTTCGGCGTGATCGCCCGGGATCCACTCAGCCATGCGATCCAGTGTGACCCCGGGCGACCCGCTTTACCCCCTTCCGAATGGCCTATCTCACGAGCCGGGCTGCTGCCACAGCCAGAACTCGATGCCCTGGTTGTCCACACAGTCCGCGCTGATTCCGTACGGCATGTGCTCGGGTTCACCCGCCTGGCCGCCTTGTTCACGCACCCGGGTGAGAGCGGCGTCGAGATCGTCGACGGCGAACATGAGTTTCCAGCCGACCTGCCGTCCCGGTCCGCCCCAAAGCCCGCCTTCCAGACCGTGTCCGGAGATGCCCCAGCCGCCCTCGACCCGTCCCGGTGCGAACTGCCAGCCGAGCACTGCGCCGTAGAACGCCTTCGCCGCGCCGTCGTCCGGGACCTGGAAGGTGAAGTACCCGGCTTCGCCGTGCCGGACCGGCTTCGCGTCCGCTGTGGGCCGGGGCGCGCCTTGGGCGATCAGCCACCGCTGGCCGAACGGGTCCTTGATCGGCCCGTGCTTGCCGTGCCCGCGGTCCTCGACCGCGCCGAGCGGTTCGGCGCCGAGTTCGACGGCGCGTGCCACCGCGGCGTCCACATCGGACACTTCGACCCGGATGGTCGGGCCGCCGACGGGGGCGACCACAAGGTCCATTTCGGGGAATTCCTCGGCGAACATGAGCACGGTGTCGCCGATGGCCACCTCGGCGTGCCCGACGCGGCCGTCGTCCATGATGATCGGGTCCGACCGGCGCCGGGCGCCGAACGCCTCGACGTAGAAGTCGAGCGCGGCACGGGCGTCGGTGACCACGAGATACGGGGTCACCGAGCGCACTTCCGCGGCGGTCGCGGGGGTTTCGGTGGTCGTCATATCGGCTCCGTTCAGGATCGCGCGACGCAGGCGGTCACGCAGTTCGTCGGCGAAGGCGGGATCGGGATCGACTGGCGTCGAGGGACGGCGAAGCGCATCGAACGGTTCAGACATCGCGACCCTCCTTCTCCTCGTAGGCGCGTCGGAACGCGGCACGGGCGCGCACGAGCAACGCCTCGGTGGCGTGCACGCTGCGACCCAGGTGGGCGGCGACCTCGGGCACGCCGAGCCCGTCGACGTAACGCAGGGTCAATGCGGCCTGGTGATGTGCGCCCAGGGTTTCGAGCACTTGCCGGGCCCGTAACGCGTCGACCTGTGCGTCCCACGGATCGGTGACGTCCGGTTCACCCTCGTGGACCAGTCTGAGGCCGCGTTCCTCACGTTCTTTGCGCCGCCAGTGATCGGCGAGCTTGTGCCGGGCGACGCCGATCAGCCACCCGGTGCTCACTGGAGGCGCGTATTCCTTGCGACAAGCGGAAACCGCGCCGAGGAAGGTTTCCGAGGTCAGTTCCTCGGCGATGGTGCGGTTTCCGCAGCGGGACAGCAGGTACCCAAAGACCTCCGGCAGAGCCGTCTCGTACAGCTCCAGCAGCGCGAAGGCCGGGTCCGGTCGTACCCGCGGTTCCGTCACACCCTCATCGTCGCTCGGGACCGCGGTTCTCCGACGGGTGAACTTGAACTTTTTTGCGCCGCGGCTATTTTCGCAGTTCAGCGGCGGTCGCGGGCCATCCCTCGCGCGCACTGGGGTAACGCGGCGCCCAGCCGGTGGCCTCGCGGAAGCGGGCGTTGCTGACGCGGAGTGAGCGGCTGAGCGAGGTGAGCCGGTCGCCGAAGAGCAGTGCCGCGCGGCCGGGCACCCGCAGCCACGGCTTCTTGCCGGCGGCCTCGCCGAGCGCGTCGGTGAACTCGCGTTTGGTCAACGGTTCGTCGTCGACGACGTTGTACGTACCCGCGGGCGCGGTGAGCGCGGCCGCGACGGCGGCGCCCGCGTCCGCCATGTGGATCACCGAGAGGTAGCCGCCGGGCGGTCCCGGCATCATGCCGACGTGGTAGCGGGCCTGCGCGAGCATCTGTTCCGCGTGCGCCGCGCCGGGGCCGTAGAACCAGCCGAACCGCAGCACGACGCCGGTGCCGCCCCGCTCGGTGAAGCGGCGCGCGTTCGCCTCCGCGGCGAGATTGCCCTTGGTCATCGGATAGCGGTCGACGGGCACGTCCTCGTCCACCCACTCCGCGCCGCGGTCCGGGTAGAGCATGCAGACCGACTCCTGGAGCAGCCGCCCGACCCCGGCGGCCAGCGCGGCGTCGACCACGGCCGCGGAGCCCTCGGTGCGGACGTGCTCGTTGTAGCTGTGCGCGTTTGTGCTCATGAACTTCGCCATTGACGGCAGCGCGGTCGCGAAATTGGCGACGGCGTCGTGCCCGGCGAAGGCCTCGGTGAGCGCGCCGCGGTCGAACAGCGAGAGCTGGACGGGTGTCGCGCCCTGCTCGGCGAGCGCGGCGGCCTTGCGCGGTGTGCGAGCGAGCGCGGTCACGGCATGGCCGGCGGCGAGGAGCGCGGGAACGGCGTGACTGCCGAGCGCGCCGGTCGCTCCCGTGACGAACACCTTCATGTAGGCAACTTACGGCGTGCGCGTGGCCGGTGGCCACCGCGTGCGGAGTGACACGAGATGCGTCCGGCCGTCCGGGAAGAGCCGGTAGATGTGCACGAGGAACTTGCCGGGCTCGGCGCGTTTGCGGGCGAGGAAGTCCTGCGCGCACGCGGTGCCGTAGCTGACGGCCCAGCGCTCGCGGTGCTCGGCGCGGTGTTCGAAGACGAACCCCATGTCGTCCACGAGTTCGGTGTACTCGTGCGCGCGTTCGCCCTTGGCGGTTTCCCGGTGGTATTCGATCTCGTGCGGATAACCCCAAACGTCCATGACCAGCAGATTTGCGTTCCGAGTCTCACCCTGGGGCCCTGAACCTGGGAATCCCACATCGGGACTTGCGGCCTACGATCGGTGCTGGATCGATCACATGAGGTGACACTATGCCCAGACTCAGTAGGCCATCGTTCCCGCGCCGCCAGGTAGGGCGAACATTGCGGCGGTTGCGTGAGCGGACCGGAATGACCCAGGAAGCAGCGGGCGAGCCCATTCGGATCTCGGGCTCGAAGCTGAGCCGGATCGAACAGGGGCACATCCCGGGCTACAACGACTTTCTTGCGCTCCTGGACCGGTATGGCGTGCTCACCAGCGATTACGACCACTACGTGCGCCTGTACGACCTGGCCAAGCAGGCTCGATGGTGGCCGAGCAATCCTCGGCGGAACTTCGGCTACGTGGACGCGGAGGACAGTGCGTCGTTGACATCGGGGTACCAAACGGGGCTTGTACCGGGCATTTTGCAAACGAAGAGCTATGCCCGAGGGGTGTTCGAGTTCTCCGGTGCGCAGTGGTCATCGTCGGAGGTGGAGCAGTTGGTGAGTGTTCGAGAACGGCGCCAGCGTCGGTTGTTCGAGCAGCCGACGCTGGCTGTACATTTCGTCGTCGACGAGTCGACCCTGATTCGGCGGTTGTGTGATCGTGCTCAGCTGGAGCAGCTTGTCGAGTTGAGTGCCCTGCCGAATGTCACCGTGCAGGTGGCGGAGCTTTCTGCGCCTCCTCATGGGGGGTTTTACGCAAGTTTTGTCGTCCTTGATTACCCCGATCCGGAGGAATTTGGGCTCGTCTACGTTGAGTTCCCCTTCGGCTCGGACTTCATTGAGAACGTCAACGAGGTTCGTGAGGCCAAGAGGCAGTTCAAGATGATCTCGAAGTTCGCGTTGGATGAGAACGACTCCGTCGAGTTGATCAAGCGTCTGATCGTCGAGAAGGGCAGGTGAGCTGGCGTGTGGCGGAAGAGCAGTTGCAGCGGCGGCATTAACGGCAACTGCGTCGAGGTGGCGTTCGTGCCGGAGGCCGTCGCTGTCCGTGACTCCAAGGCCCCTGAAGGACGCCTTCGGGGCGCTCGGTGCACTGAAGGCGTCCTTCAGGGCGGCCAACGCACTGAAAGCGTCCTTCAGCACACCGTCTTGGCGTCCCGCCGCTGTCGAGGGGCCCAGTGGGTCACTGGCGCGGTGATCGTCTCGGAGCCTCCTGACGTTACGGGTGGATGACGGCAATTTTCCCCTCGTCGTACCGCTGGCGAGACATCACGCATCGGCGTTCGTCGGATGTGTCGCCACCCCGGACAACGTGCTAGTTTTACTTTTACTGGGGTGAAATATCCCGTTTTATTTACTTCATTTGCGTTTCCCGAATTGGGGAAGGGAACAGTAATGAAACGTACGTTCCGTCTGTTGTTCGGTGCTGCCATCGCGACCGCGGTGGTGGCCGGACCAGGCACGATGTCGGCGGCGGCCGCCGGATGCAGCTGGAAGCCGAGTGCGCTTCCGCTGCCTTCGGGCGGCCTTTCCGGCGTTGCCAGCGCCACCGACCACGCGGGCGGCGTCGCGGGCGTGGTGAAGTTCTCCGACAAGACGACGCGCATTGTCTACTGGAAGAACGGCAAGACCACCGAATACGGTTCCTACCTGTCCGGCCTGGCGTCGGTGCAGGTGAAGGACCAGAACCGGTCCGGGACGATCGTGGGTTCGGTGACCGTGGGCCGCCCGAGCATTCCGCCGCGGATCTCCGCCTTCCGGATCACCGCGAACGGCTTGGAGAACCTTGCCTCGCCGGACGGGGCGACCATGACCTTCCCCAGCGGCGGCATCAACGACAAGGGCGACATCGTCGGCGGCTACCGCACCAGCCGGTCGAGCCCCATCGCCGGGATTCGCTGGCCCGCCGGGTCGGGCAAGGTGGAGAAGCTGGACGGCCTGGCGGACGTCGGCTACATCGGCGGGCTGGACGAGGACGGCACCGTGCTGTACTCAGCCGCGGAGACCAGCATCTACCAGCAGCGGCCGTTCCTGTGGAAGAACGGCAAGAGCACCGCGCTGGCCAAGCCCGCCCAGGTCGGTGACCTGCAGGGCGAGGCCATCTCCGCCGGTCGTGTCGTCGGCAAGCTGTACTACCAGAACTCCTCGGGCAAGTACGTGGACGAGGCGATCTTCTGGGACACCGACGGCGTGCCGCACAAGCTGCCGAGCGGTCAGTCCGCCGAGGACATCAACCGCAACGGCGTGAGCGTCGGCGCCTCGACCGACGACCAGGCCGCGGTTTGGCGGCTCGGTGCCCTCGACGCGAAGCTGGGCAAGGGCACGGTCGCGCACGCCATCGGCGACGACGGTGTCATCGCCGGGTCCCGCACGGTGAACAACGTCGAGCAGCCGACCGTCTGGCGCTGCGGCTGACGCCGACCACCGGGGAAGGCCACCGGCGTCCCGGTGGCCTTCCCCGCTTTCACCCCCGTGGGTCGGGCAGCTTGCGCGCGCCCGCGATCACCGCGAGCACCAGCACCGCCTGCAGGCCGATCACCAGCATGAACGCGTGCTTCATCCCCAGCGAGTCCGGCGCGCTCAGCGACGCGAACAGGCTCCCCAGCGTCGCGACGCCCAGGGCGAGCGAAGTCTGCTGGTTCGTCGTCATCACACCGCTGCCCATCCCGGCCAGGTCGGTCGGGACCTTCGAGAGCACGATGCGGAACAGCGTGGTCATCGCGAGCCCGTTGCCGACGCCGATGAGCAGCATCGCGGGCGCGAGGTCGAAGACGTTCAGGTCCGGCCACGCCAGCATCGTCGAGCCGATCAGGGTGAGCACGCCGAGCAGCAGCAGGATCCCGCCGGTCACGACGACCTTCTGGCCGTACCGCGCGACCAGCCGGCTGCTGATCAGCGACATCGTGAAGAAGCCGATCGCCATCGGTGTCAGCGCGAGCCCGGCGCCCATCGGGCCGAGGTGCAGCCCGCCCTGCAGGGTCATGGCGTAGACGAACATGAACGCCCCGAAGCCGCTGAAGAACGGCACCCCGACGAGCAGTCCGAGCCGCACGCTCGGCATCCGCATCACCGACGGCGGCAGCAGCGGGTGCCCGCCGCGCCGCTCCAGACGTCGCTCCACCCTGGCGAACGCGAACGCGGCGAACGGGAACAGCACGAGCAACGCGACCGTCCACAGTGGCCAGCCGAGGGCGCGGCCCTCCATCAGCGGGACGAGCAGCGAGAACAGGGAAACGCCCAGCAGCACGGTGCCCCAGCGGTCGACGCCGAGCGGGTTGTGCGCGCGGGTCTCCGGCAGCTTGCGGGCCATGAGCAGGCCGACGACGCCGATCGGGACGTTGACCAGGAAGATCGGCCGCCAGGACAGGTCCCAGACGTTCGCCGCGACGAGCGCGCCGCCGAGCAGCTGGCCGATCACGGTCGCGATGCCGCCGGTCGCGCCGTACATGCCGAGCGCGCGCGAGCGGTGTTCGCCGTCGGTGCTGGCCTGGATGATCGAGAGCACCTGCGGCAGCAGCATGGCCGCGGCCGCGCCCTGCGCGACCCTGGCGATCACCAGCGTCCCCGCGTTCGGGGCGATTCCGCAGGCCAGCGACGTCAGGGTGAACAGCGCCAGTCCGATCGTGTACATCCGGCGCCTGCCGAACGTGTCGCCGAGGCGGCCGCCGACGACCAGCAGCACGGCGTAGGCGATGCCGTACCCGGCGACCACCAGCTCCAGGGTCGCGGTGGACGCCTTGAGGTCGGCGTCGATGGTGGGCAGCGCGACGTTGACGATGAAGAAGTCGATGATGGTCAGTGCCGCCCCCAGCAGCACGGTGACCAGGCCGGCAGGGGTGAGGCCCGGCCTGACGGATGCCTCGGTGGCGCGGGTGCGCACCGTCGAGACGGTTTCGGTCGTGGTCATGGGTACTACGATCAACGGTTCCGTAACCTGGTACCAGATACCGTTTATCCGGGTATTGGGACTACCTGGTAACAGCATCGAGGGTATGGGAGCCTGGCACCATGACCACCGCCGTCGAAGAGCGCGTGCGGCGCGACGAGCTGGCCGCGTTCCTGCGCAGCCGCCGTGAACGCATCACACCCGAGCAGGTCGGCCTGCCGACAGCCGGGCGGCGCCGGACGCCGGGGCTGCGCCGCGAGGAGGTCGCGCAGCTCGCCGGCGTCGGGGTCACCTGGTACACCTGGCTCGAGCAGGGCCGCGACATCAACGCCTCCGAGCAGGTGCTCGCCGCGATCTCGCGCACGCTCAAGCTGGACCCACACGAGCACAAGCACCTGTTCACCCTCGCCGGCGCACCCGAACCCGCCTTCGAAAAGGAATGCAACTCGATCTCGACGACCGTGCTCACCATGATGGAAAAGCTGGAGCCCTACCCGGTGGTGGTGCGCAACGCCCGCTGCGATCTGCTCGCCTACAACCGCGGCTACACCTGGCTGATGGGTGAGGTCGATTCGATTCCGTTCGAGGACCGCAACACCCTGGTGCAGTGCCTGACGAATCCGGAGTGGCAGGCGCGGATGCTCGACTGGGAGAGCAACGTCCCGAGGGTGGTCGCCAAGTTCCGCGCGGCGATGGCCGAGCATGTCGCCGAACCGGCGTGGAAGTCGCTGGTCAAGCGGCTGAAGGCGGAGTCGCCGCTGTTCGCGCAGCTGTGGACCCAGCACGACGTCAACGCCGAGCCGATCCAGTGCAAGCGGTACCTGCATCCCGAGGTCGGGCTGCTCAAGTTCAACTTCACCTACCTCTACTTCGGGCGGCACTCGGAGATCACGTTGTCGGCCTACACCCCGGACGACGAGGAGACGGCGGCGAAGCTGCCGAAGTCGTTTCGACCCTGACCTGGCCCGTTCCCTCCCGAGGGGGAGCAGGGCGGCGCTGCGGAGGGACCCGATCCGTCGCCGCGCGGACGACGCTGAAGGCATGACCAGCACAGTCGCTCTCCGGGCCAGGACGTCGATCCCGCATGCCCGCCTCGTCGCCTGCTACGCGGCGATTCTCGGCACTTTTCCTTACCTGACACTGAAGATCTCCTGGGTCACCGGCGGCACGATCGGCCTGCGTGATCCGTCCTTTGTGGACACTTCGACGATGCGGTTCGCGAATCTGCTCACCGCCGGGATGGACGCGGCGGCGATCGCGCTGGCCTTCGCGCTCACCTACGGGTGGGGCCGCCGGATCCCGGCGCCGCTGGTGCTGTTCCCGGCCTGGGTCGCGACCGGGCTGCTCGCCCCGATCGTGCTGAGCAGCCCCGTCATCGGCGTCGACCTGCTCAGCGCGTCCTCCAGCGCTCTGCCGCTGGAGGACTGGGTCTGGGCCGTGGTCTACGGCGGGTTCACCTGGCAGGGCGTCGCGTTGCTGACCGCGTTCGTGCTCTACGCCAGGGACCGCTGGCCCGTGCTGACCACCGCCCATGCCCGGCCCGTCGGCCCGCTGGGCGGGCTCGTCGGTGTCGCCTCGATCGGGACCGCCGCGCTGCACTTCGCCTGGGCGGCCGGATCGACGTTCGCGCTGGTCCCCGGGCGGACCGTGGGCCTTTCGGCACGCTTTCTCGACGTTGTGGTGGGCGTACTGACCCTGCTCATCGTCGCCGCGCTGCTGACGCTGCACCGCGGACGGCTGTGGCCGCGCTTGGTCGTGATCTGGACCGGCGCGGGCTCGATGGCCGGCTGGGGTGGCTGGATGCTGTTCACCACGGTCCTCGGCGGCCCGCTCGCCGAGGGCGCGACGCTGGTGCAGGCCGCCGTCTACGCCGTCCAGGTGACGGTCGGCGTGCTGGCGATGGCCGCGCTGCTGCGGCGGATACCGCGTACGGCGTAGGCGGGCAGTCGCTTGCGGACGGACGCGCGCGCGGCCCGCGACGGGTAGTTTTCGCTGCATGAGACCGGACTGGTGGCAGGCGCGGAACCCGTGGGTGGGCCGCGTCGTGCGCACCGTGCTCGTGCTGGTTCTCGTGCTCGGCGCGACCTCCGGCGCGTCGCACTGGCAGCGGCACGGGCAGCCGCTCACCGCGGCCGGGTTCGCGTGGCTGGCCGCGACGGTGCTGACGCTGCTGGTGGTCCACCGTTTCCCGCTCACGATCTTCCTGCTGACCGTGGCCTCGGCCTACCTCTACTACTCCAGTGACCTGCCCGGTGGTCCGGTGATCATCGTCCCGACGATCGCGTTGTTCATGCTCACCCGCCTGCGCGGTCCGCTGACGGCGGGGATCACCGGCGCCGCGGTGCTGGCCGCCGGGTTCACCGCGTTCTTCGTCAGCCGTCGTTCGCTGGAGTTCACCGCGGGCGGGGGACTCGCCGTGGTGTGGATCGCCGCGGTGATCGGCGTCGGCACGGCGGTGCGGTACCAGTGGGCCGCGGTGCAGGCCCGGCGCGAGCAGGCCGCCGAACACCGGCACCGGATGGCCGAGCAGGAGCGGCTGCGGATCGCGCGCGAGGTGCACGACGTCGTCGCGCACAGCCTCGCGATGATCAACGTGCAGGCCGGGGTCGCCGCGCACGTCGCGGACCGGCGGCCGGAGCAGGCGAAGGAGGCCCTGCTGAACATCAAGGCGGCCAGCGCGTCGGCGTTGAAGGACCTTCGGGCGACGCTGGCCGTGCTGCGGTCCGGCGAGGACAAGGCGCCTGCGCCGAGCCTCGCGAACCTGGACGAGCTGGTCTGTCGTGTCGAGGCGGCGGGCCTGGACATCCGCGTGCACGGCGACCACGGCGAGCTGCCCGCCCCCGTCGACGGCGCCGCCTACCGGATCCTCCAGGAATCGCTGACCAACATCGTCCGCCATGCCGAGGGCGCGCGTGCCGTCGACGTCCGGTTCGAACGGCGCGCGGACGCACTGACGCTGACCGTGCGGGATGATGGCCGGACCACGGCGGAACCGACACCGGGACACGGGCTGCGGGGCATGTGCGAGCGGGCCGCGGCGCTCGGCGGCCAGGTCACCGCGGGCGTCGTCCCCGGAGGCTTCGAAGTCCGCGCGGAGCTACCTGTGGAAGGGGAATCATGACGATCCGGGTGGTTCTCGCCGACGACCAGGCGCTGGTGCGTGCCGGGTTCCGGGTACTGCTGGAGACCGAGGACGGTTTCGAGGTCTGCGGTGAGGCGGGCGACGGCGAGGAGGCCGTGGCGCGGGCCGTCGAGCACAAGCCGGACATCGTGGTGATGGACGTCCGGATGCCCGGCACCGACGGCCTCGAAGCCACCCGGCGGATCACCGCGAACCCCGAGCTGGCCGGGGTCAAGGTGCTGGTGCTGACCACCTTCGACGTCGACGAGTACGTCTACGAGGCACTGCGGTCCGGGGCGAGCGGATTCCTGCTGAAGGACACCGACCCGGTCGAGCTGCTGCGCGCGCTGCGTGTCGTCGCCGCCGGTGAGGCGCTGCTCGCGCCGACGGTGACCCGCAGGCTGATCGCGGAGTTCGTCGGCCGTCCGGAGAACCGGCGGATCGACACCAGCGCCGTCCGCGAGATCACCGACCGCGAGCGCGAGGTGCTCGGCCTGGTCGCCGGCGGTCTGTCGAACGACGAGATCGCCGCGCACCTGGTGATCTCGACCGCGACCGCGCGCACCCACGTCAGCCGCATCATGACCAAGATCGGCGCACGGGACCGCGCCCAGCTCGTCGTCCTCGCCTACGAATCCGGCCTGGTCACGCCGAAACGTGGCTAGCCACAATTTCGGCAGTTGTCCGCGTCACCGCGGGTTCGTCTGTTCGTGTGTTCGTTGGTTGCGGTTCGGCAACGGCGAGGCATTGCGAAGCTCGTAGTTCATGCCGCTGATCGGGCTAATTTTCGGTGCTTTGTTAACACCCCATCGTGAAACTCGGTGAATCGTTACGGGCGTTCCCGATGATCGGTGGGTGACTCCCGGCACCATTGCCCGGTGCTGGCACTCTCGCTACGGTCCGATTACCTGTGTCGGGCAGTTTTTGGGGAGGGACCTCCGTGCGCGAGCGCGTGGTGATGAGTGCTGTCTGTCTTTCGTTGAGGACACCGATGTTCGCGACAGCATTTTCGCTGTGAATTTTCTGTCTTTTCGCTGATTCCTGGCTTGAAGTGCTGAGGGAAGGTGCTGCGTGAACGCGGTGGGTATCCGAAGATTGTTGTCCGTTTTCCTTGCTGTGGCGGTGTTTGCTGGGTTGGTTCAGCCGTCGGTTGTGCTGGCCGCGCCGGCCCCGGTTGCTCGTGTGGTTGCGGAGGATCCGGTGTCGCGGCCGATGCCGCCGGATCCGTATCGGGAGTGGGACGGCAGTGTGGGGGTGCCGGATTGGGGTGATCCTCGGTTCCGGCAGATTGTGGTGGATAACGCGGAGTTGGCGGAG